>JBLWYD010000162.1:0-5037 GCA_048267165.1 Bacteroidota bacterium | reverse complement strand
CAATCAAAGGCATGAGATACATTAGCGGATAACTGTAAAGGTAAAATATCATATATAGTAAAACTCTCTTGAATAACACAAGGGGTTCCATCGGTAATGGTTACAGTGTAGGTTCCTGGCGCCAAATTGTTTCGCTCTACTCCTGCTGTTGGATCATCATCCCATACAACGGTAATAGGATCCATTCCTCCTTGAAAGTTCAGAACTATTCTTGCATCATTTTCACCTGCACAGGACATTTGGGTTAGCTCTGGTTCAATTAAAAACAGAGGAGCTTCTTCTATTTCAATAGGAAACTCTTGAACACAATCCACTGCATCGGTTACGGTAAGAGTATATATTCCGGCAGACAAATCAGTTAATTCCATTCCTGTAGCAAAATTACTCCAAGAAATACTATATGGTGGTATCCCTCCCGAAATATCATTTATTGTAATTGTTGCATCATTATCTCCGTAACAAGCAATTTCTGTAGTAACATAATCAATAACAATTGCATCATTTTGACTTATAATAAACTCCTCTGTATCAACACATCCTGAACTATCCATTACCTGAACAGTGTAGGTGCCAGCCATTAAATTATCTATATTCTGACTAGTACTTGTAAAACCATCAGGACCTGTCCATAAAAAAGTATAATCAGGTCTACCTCCTACTACATCAATATCTATAGCACCTGTAGCATCACCATAACATAAAACATTAGTAGAAAAGTTTAGCGTGGCTTCTAACAATGGTGGTTCTACAACAGTAAAACTCTCCATAATGGGGCCGCAATTATTTGCATCTGTTACTGTTACCTCATATACCCCTGGACCTATATTCACAAGATCTTCATCTGTAGAAAATGGCATTCCATCTAGAGTCCAAGTATAAGAATATGGTAAAGTTCCTCCTACTATATTTATATCTATAGAGCCGTCATTAGCCTCAAAACAACTTATTGTTTCTGGATCAAAATTAATACTACTAAAAGCTAATTCGTCTGGTTCTGCTATAGTAAATGTTTCTGAATAAGGACAACCTCCATCATCTAAAATAGTAAGTGTGTAAGTACCCGCTTCCAAATTAAATATATCCTCATCCGTACTACTAAATCCGTTTGGTCCTTCCCAAGTAATACTATATGGCGAAGCTCCTGTAAATGGCACTCCCCCGGTTACTGTGATTTCAATAGAGGCATTATTGGACGCAAAACATGTGTTGTTACTAATAACGGATGCAACACTAATAGACGGATTAACAGTAACTACTACTTCAAAGGAATCACCTACGCAATTTCCAGAAATAGGTGTGACGCTATAAGTAACAGTAGCTGGATTGGTAGTTGTATTTTCTAAAAATTGAGAAATAGTCGAAACAGGTGATGCTTGTTCGGATGTTCCCGAAATACTTCCTACCGGATTAATCACAGGTGCTGTCCATGTATATTCAGTAGATACTGGCACAGAATCTCCATTGCTAGTATCAGGTAAATATTCGAAGGTGTTACCACTACAAATTAGGATGGAAGTATCGCTTACACTTGGTGTTTCATTTACAACAATTTCTGCTGTATCGGATATAATCTCAGAACATCCACCCGAATCAAACGATATAATCACATAATAATAAAATGTTTCTACCGTGGATACATCAGGGGTGTAACTATCTGAAGTTGCACCTGTAATTACTGTACCTGAAGTAGTCTCATTTACTGTATTTTGATACCATTGATAGGTTGGAGTTCCTGCTCCATTACTGTATGAAACCGTTAAATCTGAAGTTGTTTCCCCTAAGCATAGTACATCTGAAACCGGTTGCGAAACAAATTGAGCTCCTGCACTCACTGCAACCTCACTTATTACACTAATTGCTTCACAGCCTGAAACATCTTGTGAAACTACACAGTAATAATACATAGTACCTACATCGGATGTTGGTGGAGTAAAACTTGCTGAAGTAGCCCCTGTAATAGGAGTTCCTGAGTTAGTATTGTTTACTGTATTCTCATACCATTGATAGGATAAGGTACCTATTCCGCCTGAAGCAGCAACCTCTAAATCTTGAGCTGCAGTATTCTGACATAAACTTTGAAAATCAATTGGTTCTGAAGTTATAATAGGATCATTTACTACCTCAACTTCAGCCACAGCACTGCTAAGGTTTCCACAGCCACTAGAAGCATAACTAACCACAACATAATAATAAAACGTACCAACACTAGTAAAAGCCGGAGGCGTATAGGTAGAAGCTGTAGCTCCAGAAATTAATGTTCCACCGGTATTACTGTTGCTTGTATTAGTATACCATTGGTAACTAGCTACTCCGGCACCTCCTGATACCTCCACTGAAAGTACTTCTGACTGACCTCCAACACAAATATTTTGCATACTTAATGGCTGTGTTTCAATTTGAGGGGCATTAGCGACTATAATTTCAGCCGTATCAGATATAATTTCACTACAGCCACCAGTTGAAAATGTAATTACTACATAATAATAAGTGGTACCTACCGTATCTGTAGTTGGTGTAAAAGTGGAAGAAGTAGCACCTGTGATAGCTGTCCCAGAGTTGGTATTATCTACACTATTTTCATACCATTGATAATTTGGTGTCCCAGTACCATCTATATCTACAAATAAATCATCGGCCACACCGTTTTCACAAACGGAATTTGACTGAGGTTGACTAATAATTAGTGGAGCAGGCTCCACAATAATCTCAAAATCTACAGGAGTTCCATCACACTCTCCAATTGCTGCAGTTACCGTATAAGTAAGTGTTACCGAAGTAGTAGATGTATTGATTATAGTTTGAGCGGGAATAGTACTAGAAGTTCCATTAGGGATATAACCTGTAAGACCTGATGGGTTATTAGACGACCAGTTAAATGTAGCATTCGAATCATCTGCTAAAATAGCAATTTCAGTTGTTGTTGCTCCAGAACAGATGGTTTGCGTCAAATCTGTATTGGTTATAGTTGGAACAGATGATATTAGAAACTCTTCTGTATCTATACTAGTTCCACAGCTATTAGAAACTTCAAGACTTAATACATAAGTATTAGAGGTATAAAAACTAATTTCTGGAAATTCAGAATTGGCATTTGTACCATTAACAAACTCCCAATCTGTAGGGGAGGCTCCCGTATTAATACTCCAAGTGTAAGTTCCACTACTCGGTCCACAACTAGCAACATCAGCAGTAGGCATAATAACAGAGGAAGCATCACATAAGTCTGCAATATTATTTATACTAACTTGGGGTGGTGCTGTTACAATTATTTCTTGCGGTACACTAGATGTAGTTCCACAAGAGTTAGTTCCTTTAAGGCTAACTATATAAGTACCTGGATTTATAAATTCTATTTCCGGAGATTCAGAATTAGCATCCGTACCATTTATATAATTATATCCGCTTGTTGTACCACAATAACTAGGAGTATAATCAATATCCCATTCAAAAACAGGAACGCCACATTGGTCAGTTACAACTGTGGTATTATTTAAAACAGTTGTAAAAGGAGCACAAGACTCGTTAGTAGTAGATGTGAATTCTGGGTTTAAAGGAGCTTCAATACATATTTCTTGGGTCACTATTTCTGTTTCACCGCAAAAATTTGCGGCATATAATGAAATTACATAAACCCCAGGTGCCGTATAGGAATGAAAAGGCTCAAAAGTATTATAGGTTGTGCCATCTCCCATATCCCAAAACCAATCAGCTTCTGTACAATTTATACTATATCCTGAGGTAGAGGTATTTTCAATTTCTATGCTTTCATTAATACAAGAAGAATCTAAAACATTGAAACTAACATCAGGTTTTTCATGAATCTTTATAGGTCCAACAGAAAAGTTAGTTTCACCACATGATGTAACAACATCTAACAACACTGTATAATGAGACTGTGGACAATTAGACGTTGTATACGTATAAGGAATTGGAAAAGGAGCAGATTCTGAAGGGTTACTAGTATTATAGTATAGATTACCATCAGCATCAGTTCCTGTTTCTAACTGATTTTGAGTTAATGTTAACGTAGTACCATCACCATAGTCAATATAGTAAACTGTATCAGCTGGGTTGCCTCCCCAACTAGATATTGTAAAATTAATAGGATCTTGTAGTGGTAAACATAATTGTGTAGTACTACCAGGTGAGTTTAAACCTCCTTCAGGATTACTAGAGTTTTTAACAAGGTATGTTTCTTGACTTAAACAACCATTTACACCTAAAGCAGTAATCACCATATCAAATGAACCAATACTTGTATAAGTATGAGAAAGAGGAAACTGCACATTAGTTTGTACATTTCCATCTCCCCAATCAATCGAATACGTCGTAATACATCCATCTGAGTTAGAATCATTACCTACTGTTATAGTATAATCTACAGAAGCAGCATTACAATTATCAAAAGGATTGTATGGCGAATCAACATCTATGAAATTAATATCAGGTTCTTCATTAACTGTAACAGTCTCTGTTAAAGTTGTTGTTTCCCCATTATCATCTGTAACTTCAAGGGTCACATCAAAAGTCTGAGTCCCGCAACCAAAGGCTTCATAAATATACTCAGGATCTTCTTCTGTAGAAGTTGCACCATCCCCAAAATCCCATAAATATTCAAAAGGTCCATCTCCTGTGACAGTAGAGTTAAAAGACACCGTTTCCCCAGAACAAACATTGTTATTATATGAAAAACTAACGGTCGGTGGTGCTATTAAATTTTCAGCAACTACATGTATCCTATTAAAAGCAATAGCCGAAGAAACTACAATAAAAAATATAACACCTGTATAAATATAACTTCTATACCTCATAATTTAAACTTGTTTGTTAAAATGATCACACTAAAAACCCAATAAAGTTTACATCAAAAGCCATAGCGTTTTAAATGATTCTTTAAAGAATTAGTTGGTATGAGTTTCATGTTTGTTTTACTAATAACAATGACACTTATAATTTATAATATACTTATGGAATCGTTCTCCATAAGACTTAGAGTCTCCATAACTTCCATATTGAAAATTAGACCAATTTGTCGAA
>JBLWYD010000161.1:0-5099 GCA_048267165.1 Bacteroidota bacterium | reverse complement strand
TAAAAATCAGTTGATATCAATCTTAGAGAATTCTACTTCAGAAGATGATCATAAAATTCAATTCCAACATTTTTCTAATTGGCAAAATAACTTAAATGAGGAAGATTTAGAGTCACTGTTATTTTACTGGAGGTCAAAACTGAATGATTTACAAGTATTGTATTATCCAACAGATTTTGAAAGAGAACAAGTGCATATTTATAAAGCAAAGTCAACTTTAAGATTGCTAGATCGACAAGATATATCTCAATTTGCTCATAATCATAATCTAAATACAGAAACGTTGTTTTTAAGTGCTTATAAAATGGCATTGGCAAAATTAACAGGATTGAATGATATTGTTATAGGAACTTTAATGGATTTGAGAAATGACCAAATTAAAGAATTAGTAGGTCCTATAGAGAACTTAGTTGTTTTACGTTCAAAAGTTGATAAAAATAAAACTTTAGAAGAGCTATTATTTTTAATCGAGGAAGGAAGAGAGGAAGCAGAAAAATATAAAACAATGCCATTTGATAAATTGGTTCTAGAGCTCAATCCTAAGAAAGATATGAGTAGAACAGCTTTGTTTGATATATTTTTCAACTATGAGAAAGAAGAAGCTTATGAAAGGAATCTTATTACCGAAAGTATAGTAAATAAAGGTTTTGGTAAGTATGATTTTAATCTTTTAGTTACAGAAAGAAATGATTTTTTTCATTTAGGGCTAACATATAATGAACTATATTTTCAAGAAGAAACTGCAAATTCATTACTAAACCTAACAATTGATATTCTAAATAGAATAGTCAAAAATAATAAGGTTATTTTAAAAGAAATACCTCTTGTTTCAGGACAAGAATATAATAGGGCTGTAGGAAGTACGTCAATTCAGGAAGTTTCAACCGATTCAATAATAGATGTATTTTCTAAACAAGTTAAAATGTTTGGTTCAAGGTTAGCGCTTAGTAGTTCGTTAGGAGAAGTAACCTATGAAGATTTAGATAATGAATCAACGAAGTTGGCGAACTATTTGATTAATAGTTGTGGGGTGCTACCTGAAGATCGAGTAGCAATTATGATTCCTAAATCTATTGAACTAATAGTTGCAATTATAGGTGTTTTAAAAACTGGTGCAGCTTATGTCCCTATAGATATTAATTACCCTGATGAGCGAAAGAATTTTATGATAGAAGATTCTGAATGTAAATTGGTAATAGATGAAAGTTTTATTAATAAAACTAAAGAGAACATTAATCGAGAATCAATAGTTTTATCAAAGGCTGAAATAAGTTCTTCAAATTTAGCATATATCATTTACACTTCAGGAACAACTGGAAAACCTAAAGGAGTAATGATAGAACATAAGAATGTTTTGAGTTTGTTGACTTCTTGTTATGAGAAATTTGAATTTTCAGAAAATGACACTTGGACTTTTTTCCATTCTTATTGTTTTGATTTTTCTATTTGGGAAATATTTGGGGCGTTACTTACTGGGGCAAACGTGCTGGTTTTAAATAATGATGAGGTAAGAGACCATGAGGTCTTTGTAAAATTAATGAATAAGTACAATTCTACGGTTTTTAGTCAAACACCATCAGCATTCTATAATTTTATTGCATTAAACTATAAAGTGCCAACTTTACGCTATGTAGTTTTTGGAGGGGAAGCTTTACATCCTATCAAGTTAAAAAAATGGAGGGACGAAAATCCTGAAGTTTCTTTAGTAAATATGTATGGAATAACCGAAACAACTGTACATGTTACATTTAAAGAACTTTCAAACGATGATATGGATAAAGCGGCAAGTAACATTGGTAAGCCTTTATCTTTTGCGAATAGCTATATTGTTGATCAAGATGGGCAAATTGTACCTTTTGGAAGACCTGGTGAATTGTACGTCTCAGGAAACGGAGTTGCGAGAGGATATTTAAATAGACCAGATCAGCAAGAAGAGAAGTTTTTACCTTGTCCTTTTGATGAATACAGTACTATGTATAGAACTGGAGATTTAGCTAGGTTTTTACCTTCAGGAGAGTTAGAATATTTGGGTAGGATTGATGATCAAGTTAAAATTAGAGGGTATAGAATTGAGTTAGACGAAATAAAAAAACAAATAGATTCATACAAAGGAGTTAAGGAGAGTGCAATTACCTTGGTAGAACTTTCTGATGGAGACAAAGGAATAGCAGCTTATGTAGTTCTTGATAAAAATGAAAACATTAATAGTTTAAAACTTCATTTAGGAAGTAAAGTACCAGAATATATGGTGCCTGCATTTTTTATTGAAATGGATCAAATTCCAATAAACTCTAATGGGAAAATTGATAAAGTAAATTTACCAAGTCCATTTGATAATATAGAAAAAAATGAAAAGGATATAAAAGAACCAATTACAGATGTTCAAATAAAACTTTTTAATATTTGGAAAAATGTACTGAATACTGAGTCATTTGGAATAGAACATAATTTTTTCGAACTAGGGGGGCATAGCTTAAAAGCAACAAGGCTTATTAGTGCCATTCATAAAGAGTTTGAAGTAAGATTAGAGTTAAAGCAAATATTTGCAAATCCAACTCTTGAACAACAGGCTTTATTGATTGAGGCTTCAGATAAAAATAACTTTACAGAAATAAAACTATTAGAGCAGCAAGAGTTTTATCCAGTATCAGATGGTCAGAAAAGATTATGGGTTCTAAGTCAATTTGAAGAGAGTTCGGTTGCTTATAACATGGCGTCTTATCTAGAACTAGATAGTGATTATGATGTGTCAAAATTTGAAAAAGCTATTCAATTAGTTTTAGAGAGACACGAAATTTTAAGAACAGTTTTTAAAACAAATTCTAAAGGAGAAGTAGTACAAAAGATACTTGAAAAAGATGATTTTGAATTTAAAGTAACACACAAAGATTTTAGTTCTTTTGATAACCCTTATGAAGAATTCTTAGAATTCATAAGAAAAGATAAGAATACTCCATTTAACTTAAGCTCTGGGCCTCTTTTTAGAGGAAGTATTATTAAATTTTCTAATGAAAAAACTGTCTTTTATTACAATATGCATCACATAATTAGTGATGGATGGTCTATTGATATATTAAGAAGAGATGTATTAGCATATTACGAGAATTTGGTTAAAGCTAGCGAGCTTAATTTACCATCATTGAAAATCCAATATAAAGATTATGCGTCGTGGCAACAAGAGCAAGTAAGGAGAGTAAACTACAAAAAGTACAGAGACTATTGGTTAGAAAAACTAAAAGGAGAATTGCAATTACTTGATTTACCATATCAAAAAAACAGACCTAAAATTAAAACATACAATGGTGGTGCTTATCAAGGAGCTTTGAATTTAGAACAAACAAAAAAAATAAAAGAATTTGTTCAAAAGAATCAAAGTACATTGTTTGTTGGATTAGTAAGTATTTGGAATTTAATCCTTCATAAATATTCAGGTAACAATGATATAGTTATAGGAACATCCGTAGCAGGAAGAGGACATGAAGATTTAAAGAATCAGATAGGTTTTTTTGTAAACACCATAGCACTACGAAATTATATTAATCCTAAACAAAGCTATCAAGATATTTTTCAACAAGTGGATGAAAATACATTAGAAGCTCTTGAAAATCAAATGTATTCATTTGATAGGTTAATAGAAGAGCTAAATGTTGAAAAGAGCTTAGATAGAAGTCCTGTGTTTGATGTAATGCTAGTATTACAAAATACTAGTGAAATTGAAGAAACAAGAGGGAAAGAAGTATTAAGTGAAACTATAGAAGTTTTTGAAGAAATTATATCAAAGTTTGATTTAGAAATGTTTTTTCAGGAAAGAAAAGGTCAATTATGGTTTCAAATTAATTACAACAAAGATGTTTATAAAAATGAATTAATACCTCAGTTAATAAAGCATTTTAAGCAGGTTTTAGATATAGTTATTTCTCAACCTGAAATTGAAATTGAAAATATAGAGTACCTTTCTGAGGAGGAAGAAACTAGGTTATTAGAATCATATAACGATACTCAAGCTTATTTTTCAGAAAGTGTATCAGTAATTGATTTGTTTACCAAACAAGTTAATGAAAATTCAGACGCCATAGCCTTAAAGGATTTTAATGGAAAATCATTAAATTATAGGAAGTTAGATATTCTATCAAATAAGTTTGCTCATTATTTAATTGATAATCATGAAATAAAAAGGGGAGATTTAGTAGGAATAAACATAGATAGAAGTGTAGATACAATAGTTGTAATTTTAGGAATTTTAAAAATAGGAGCTGCTTACCTTCCTTTAGATCCGAATTATCCTCAATCAAGAATAGATTATATTCAAAGCAATAGTAAATGTAAACTAAGTGTTGATGGAGCTATTTTAGTTGAATTTAATCAGAATAAAGCTAATTTTTCAGAATCAAAACTATTTCTTAGACCCCAAGCAACAGACTTAGCTTACGTTATTTATACCTCAGGATCAACAGGAAAACCTAAAGGGGTTACGATAGAGCATGGGGCTCTGTTAAATTATTTAGAATGGGGACAAGGTTATTATTTGAAAGAATTAAAGGAGAAAACAGATTTTGGTTTATTTACATCATTGTCATTTGATCTTACTATAACTAGTTTGTTTTTGCCATTAATTTCAGGAGCTACTTTAAATGTGTTTTCAGGCAACGAAATAGTTTCCGATTCATTAAAGTATTATTTTGAAAGTGATATACCTTGTATTAAGCTAACTCCTGCCCATATCATTTTATTGGGAAGTATGGAGTTTAATCCAGGGAAAAAAGAATTAATAATTGTTGGAGGGGAGGCTTTAACAAATCGTCATATAAATATTTTACGAAAGTATTATCCCAAAGCAAAGATTATTAATGAATATGGTCCTACTGAGGCTACTGTTGGATGTGTAGTTTGGGATACTATAGATTTAGAAGAAAAGATATTAATCGGGAAGCCTATAGGTAATACAGAGGTTTATGTATTAGATGACTCATTGAGTTTAGTAGCAGAAGGAGTTTTAGGAGAGTTATACATATCAGGTTCAGGATTGTCACGAGGATATTTACATCGTCCGGATTTAACGACAGAGCGTTTTATTCCACATCCATTTAAAGAGGGAGAGC
>JBLWYD010000160.1:0-5122 GCA_048267165.1 Bacteroidota bacterium | reverse complement strand
ATTGATAAAATTACCCATAAATCAAATTTAACACCTTACGGAGATGGTGAACTAAATGCTCCTTGGGGAGTATCTATTGATGGTAACGATGATGTTTGGGTTGCCAATTTTATGGGAAGAGGCGTATCGTTTATGGCAGGTGCTTCACCAACTGGACGTACCGAAAATTTTACTACAGGAGAAGTGATTCACACCATTCATTCGGGTAGTATACAAATGCTGACCGATGTAGTTGTTGACCAAGCAGGAAACCTTTGGTGTGCCAACAACTGGAACTTACCTCAAACGGTGATGGAAGCAAAACCTGACCCTGCTTATTCTACTTGGGGTGGTGGCTCTGGGGTCGTAGTGGTTTACGGAATAGCCAAACCTGCTCAAACTCCACTTGCTGGTCCTGTGAGTGCTGTTTAAAACCTATAATTCTAAATAAGCGTCTTTAAAACAGACGCTTATTTAGTATTTCTTCAACACTTTTTTTAGATTCTTCTTCTCTTTTATCTTTATATTTGGATAAAATAGCACGTATATATAAACAACTTATGTACAATTCAAACCAATCGAAATAGAATTAAAACTTAATGAAGATCTTTTTGAAACCTGCCTTGTCAATCCTGACACTTTTAATATTGAATCTTAACAATACTGTCTTTGCACAGAATCAAAGCATTAAAAATCTAACTACCGATGATCTAATCGAGAACACCATTTCTACTAAGGAGCAGCACACTTATGCTGTTCAATTAAAAAACGGTATGGCAATCACCGGAAAGGTTGTTCAAAAAGGGATAGATTTGGTAATCGATGTATATTCCCCTGTAGGTGAGCTTTTATATCAAGTTGACAGTCCAAACGGAAAAGAAGGAGAAGAACCGATTGACCTTACTGCGAATCAATCTGGTTTATACAAGTTTATAGTTCATTCTCTCAATAAAGATGCTAAAAAAGGTAACTACACTTTAGAAGTAGAACAGATTTTGAGCTTTCCAGAAAACACTAAGCGTATTACCAAAAAGGAGCTTCCAACAGAAACACTATACAAGCTATGGGAATCTACACTTAACGATAAGAACGCTATTGATAAATTTGTAGCCAGTCATACTAGAAGGCATATTATTGAACCAATTGAAGGTGATAATGTAAATATGTTAGTCACCTATTTCTGTGTGCCAGATAATAATACAGAATATGTAATGTTGAGCGGTGGCCCTGATTTTTTGGGACTTCGATTTCAACGATTACCAAACACAAAACTCCATTTTGTTACGCAAAAAGTTCCTAATGATGCTCGCTTCAATTATGGTTTCAATTATTTTAATTTAGATAAATATGGTCCAAACAAGGAAATTGAATCTAGAAGTGTTAAACACGCTTATGATGGAACTATTGAAATGCCAAATGCCCCTGAACAAACTTACATTTCAAAAAGAAAAAATATTAGCAGAGGAATATTGTATCCAACATTAATTAAAAGTAAAATTTTAAATCAAGAACGAAAAATATCTATTCACACACCTGCTAATTACGATTCAAAGAAGCCTCATAATTTATTAATAGTTTTTGACGGAGAATCATACGGATCTAGACCAAATCGTAGGTCAAGAATACCTACTCCAACTATAATTGACAATCTAATAGCGGACAAAAAAATCTCACCTACTATCACTGTTTTAGTATGGTCAATGGGTAGCCGTAGTAAAGATTTGGTAAGCGAAAAATTTGGAGACTTTATTGCAACTGAACTCATTCCTTGGGCACGTGCAGAATACAACATTCATCCTAAATCAAGCAAAGTTATTTTAGCTGGTTCAAGTCGTGGTGGCTTTGCAGCTAGTTATATCGCGTTTAGATATTCAGATGTAATAGGGAATGTTCTTTCCCAATCAGGGTCTTATTGGATTAAAGGAACTAAAGATGAAAATCATTGGATATATCCAGAAAATAATGGAAAACTAATCAATTTATACAAACAGAGTAAACGATTACCTATTAAATTCTATATGGATATAGGTTTATATGATGCTGGTGCATCAATGCTAGGAATGAATAGACAGTTTCGAGATATCCTTGAAATAAAAGGTTATGAAGTAGATTATCATGAATTTAAAGGAGGACACAATTACTTGAATTGGCGAGGAACACTTTCAGATGGGTTAATATCCTTAATTGGAACAAAGTAAAACATAAAACTAAAACAGAAATATGATACCATTTAATGATTTATTACTATTTGGATTAGCAGCATTAATAATGGTACTTTCACCTGGACCGAATATGATTTATTTAATCTCAAGGTCTTTGTCACAAGGAAAAAAAGCTGGAATCGTTTCTCTTTTGGGAGTAATGTGTGGGTTTTTATTCCATATACTTATGGTGTCTTTTGGACTTACTGCAATATTTTTTGCTGTCCCTTATGCTTTTGTAGTAGTTAAGTTTCTTGGAGTAGGATACTTATTATATTTAGCTTATAATACCGTTAAATCTAAAAATAAAATTTTTGACGCTGACCAAAACTTGAAATCGGATAAACCTCTTAAGCTATTTAATATTGGACTTTTGACAAATATCCTAAATCCAAAAATGGCAGTATTTTATCTTTCTTTTTTTCCTCAATTTATAAAGCCTGAACATGGTTCTATCTTAGGTCAAAGTTTTCAACTCGGAATTACACAAATACTAATAAGTTTTTTAGTTAATTTTTTGATTGTTATATCTGCTGCTAAAATGGCAAATTGGTTCTCGAAAAAGCCAATTTGGTTAAGAATACAGAAGTGGTTTATGACTTCAGTATTAACTGGACTTGCTGTAAAAATGGCTTTGACAAAAGCGAAATAAAAAAGCCAGTATGTAACATCCTATAAAATTAATTGCTAAACTACTTAACTATTCATAGCAGAGACCAATTACAACCACTTCAAAAACTCCTCCCTAGGAATTTCTTACCCCTAAACCTAAATGTATTATTATACTCTTTTTATTTTTTATATTTGGATGAAAAAGTGCTTATAGAAAACTGTTAGCTGCAAGTTTAACCTAAACCTATGAATCAAATTCCAGATAAATTAAAAGACTTTTATGACTCAATTGAAAACCTGAATTCATTGACCATATGGAATATTCATCGAGAACTGAAAGTAACAGCTAAAATAGAAGGAGATTGGAAAAAGAAAGTTATTGTAGAAAGGAAATCACTGAATTACAATCTAAATAAAGGAGAGTTACTTACGAATGTGCAAGTCACAGATTCACAAGGACAAATAACAAGTATTGGTTTAGAAAAGGAAGACATTGAATATCTGAAAGAGCGACTAGACTTTACTCAAAATTCTTGGCTAAAATCAAGATATTCTCATTTACTCTGGCAAGAAATAAAGCATAATAAATATGCTGAAGTTGCCATTGATAATTATATTGCTACAATTAATAGAATTAAGGAAGAAGAATCTCGAGAATTACCAATTATTCTTTCAGCAATTTTGTTTATTTCAAAGAAAACAAAGAAGAAGTTAGAGGTCGCAAAAGAAGTAGCTACTACCCTCATTAATGATTTACCAAATTGGTTTAAGCCAAATATTTTAAACTCTATCTTAGAAAACAACATTTTTTCAAAAGAAGAATTAAATGATATTGCTTTAAAAGTACCAAGCTGGGTTGAAGATGAAAACCCAGTTTCATATTTTGCAAATAAGCAAAAGTTAGAAGCTGGGATACAACTTTATAAGTTACTAGAACTTCCACTTAATCAACTATATGAACTACTAGCAAAAAATGAAGATTTAATTCTAGAACAACATCAGGAAGACACAGACTTTGTCAAGTTTACAACAATTGGAACAAAAGCTAAATATTTAAGACTGGCAGGCAAATTGGAGGAAGCTGAAGATAATCTTAAAGAGTATAATAGACTGAAGCAAACCGTAAAACTTGGAAAAGTAAGTTGGCAACTTGGGGAAAAGGAAAGTGAAATGTTCAACAAGTATCTTAATATGAAATCAAAAGTCATATTAGATATGCCAACAGAAGGAATACTTGCATTCTTCTCTATTAACGAAGATATTCTTGTTGACCCTGAAGAAAATCTAAAAAACGCTGAGAAAACGATTAAAAACTCTATACGTAATCTATTTAGCACAAGTGTCTTTGATATAAACAGCAACTTCAAGAACTTAGAAGATTCAGAAAAAATTGATAAAGAAGTTATTCAGAACTATACCATTTCTCACGGGGTTAAATGCTTTAGTCTTTTTCTGAAAGTTTTCGTTGATGGAATTTTAACTGGTAAACTGAACTATTATAAAATCTACGACTTTTTTGAATCACAAACTTGGTACGGCACTAAATTCAAAAGAGGTATGACCGATAATGAAATTGACCAAAATTCAAATTGGTTAACAATGCTTGCACCTGGAATTCATAATCTTATAGCCCAATTTGAACTTTCGGTATTAATGAATACCAATAAAATCAACAACTTCATTTTAGCAATGGATTCTTTAACATTAAAATTTGAAGGAGCGCTAAGAGATTTTATTAGACTATCTGGAGGAAATACATCAACATCAAAAAGAGGAGAAATAAAGGAACAACTACTTGAAGAACTTTTGGAAAACCCTACAACGAAAAAATATTTTACGGAAAAGGACATAGAACTTTTTAAATTCACATTTACTCAAAAAGGAAAGAACTTGAGAAATAATATTGCTCATTCATTTCTACAATTCTCAGATTATAATTTACAGGCTGTAACATTAGTTTTTTTCTGTATTTTAAGACTTGGAAAATATACATTTAACGAAAAAACCAGCAGCTAACACTGTGTATAATCCATTGCTACTAAAGGCTCACTTTCGAATATCCTAGCGGATTTTCTATTCGGTTTGTATTTGCTAAATTAGTTACTTCAAACACGTTCACAACCACCTCAAAAACTCCTCTCTAGGAATTTCTCTGGCTCCTAAACTTGCTAAATGGTCGTTGTATACTTGACAATCGATGAGTTTGTAGTCTCCCTTTTGTGCTAAATGGATAAACGCTACTTTGCTCATATTACTTACTTTGCTAAACATACTCTCGCCACAAAACACCCCGTTTCCTAAATCTACTCCGTACAAACCTGCCACCAATT
>JBLWYD010000159.1:0-5135 GCA_048267165.1 Bacteroidota bacterium | reverse complement strand
TTTCCTAATAGAGTTGGAAGAATTACACTTTGTACAATTCATAGCTTTTTTAGGTGCTAATTTACTACATGAAGTGAAAAGAAACTTAGATTTAATAGTTTCTAACGAATTTTTACTATTTCAAATGACAAAAGATGCCATCCTTTTTAGAACGGCATCTTTATTTAACTTCTTGATTTTTAAATGAAATCAAAACTTATTTTCAATAAGTACTATTTTACTACACTACCGAATTTAAAGTCAAAAACAAAATTAAGAAAATGAAAACTCTTTTAAACTTCATAATAGATTTACCTCAAAGTATCTTTTACATAAATCTTCTTTTCAAAGTACACTTTACGTTCAAGCTCTAAAGTATCTTTATCATCATCAAGTTTAGTCCAGTATTCTTTCATATAACCTCTCAAAACTTTATCTCCAGGTGTTTTAAACCACCTCCCAAATACTACTACATAATTTTTATTAGTCCCTTCTGGAAAATTTTTAATATTTTCTTCATCAATATTCAAATTAAAAAAAGTATCTAATTTCACCTCATGTTCATTAGAAAAATCATCATTAAAATTAGAATTTTCTTTAGCTAAAAACATCATAATTTCAGAATTAAATTCACGACCTAAAGGACTATTACATCTAACACTAGCCGCAAAAGGCTCATCTAAGCTAATTGTGTCTCCTTGATAAAAATCAAATGGAATCATGATTGAATTTCTTGATTCAGTTGTATCACTTTTAAATTCAATTTGATTATAAGTATTAAACTTTCTTCCATACCAAGTTGTATCACCCTCTTTATTTAAATAAAAGCGTCTATTTATAAGACTTTTCCCTTTTATAATAAAATATTCTCTTACATCACTTTTAACACTTTCTTTTGTATATCTATTCCAATTACCAAACTTCAATCCTTCAAACGTTTGTTTACCTGTTTTAAAAACATTTCCATTTTTGTAATAAAAAATTATACTATCATAATCTTTTTTTCTAATAGATGTTATATAGTTTACTTCCTCTATGCTATCGTAATAAGATTTTAAACTATCAATTCTATTATTACTATTATAAAAGCTAATCTGCTTCAAATTTCCTGAAGGATAAAAATATTTTTTTGTATTTAATTCTTTTTTACATGAACAAAATAACACTATGACAATCATTAAAATACTAGTTCTCATTATCTGGTCTATTAATTTTTACAAATTTTCCTTTTTTAGCTTCTCTAATTGAGTCCTGAACAGATTGTGATTCTGAGACTTTATTTATTGAAGTTTTTGTGTAACCTTGCCCTGGTGCCCTAACAGTAACTGTATTCACCTTAGGTTCACCAGCTGTGTTAGAAGCATTTATTGTCCCATCACTAGTCATTAAATCTATTCCACTACCAATTGCATCCATTTTCTTTTTTCTTGCTTTTGCATCTTTAATTCCTTTTTTCATTTGAGAAGCAAAATTTTTACCCTTTTTACCCTTTGCTTTATTAGGTCCATAATTTTTTCCTTTACTTGTTGATTTAGGTCCTAATTTAGCGTATTTAGCCATAGTTGTTAAAGCATCTTCAGGGATATATACATCTTCTGACGGATTTTCTGATACAGTATTGCTATCAGTAGTAGGACCACTTCCAACAATTACAACACCAGATCCTATTTTATCTTTATGATTTCCTTGAACATTAATACTTCCAAATAAACTATTAAGGTCTGACATCATTTTTTTGAATTGTCTAGGGGCTGCCGCTATATCGTTTTTAATTGTCTGTTTAACTTTTCTCCACCAATCACCAGGACCCATTGGAGCCATCCCATCAGGGTCAATAAAATAAACTGGATTGTCAAAAGCATAATTATATGGTGAGTGTCTACGCATTTGTTCAGCTAGTGGGTCTAAGTTCATCCATCTACCTAGAGCAGGGTCATAATTTCTAGCTCCGAAATCGTGCCAGTTTAAGTTTTTTCCTCCAACTAAATCGTCTTGATATTCTTTACCATTATAACCCCATTTTTGAGCTAAATCGTTTCCTATAGAAGAGGTTGCTCCGTTATATCCAATTTGCCTTAATCCAAAAGGATAGTAATTTTTTTCCTGTATAATCTCAGTACTTGGGGTAATAATACCATCGTTGTTATTATCCATATACGATAGTCGTACATTTCCTAAATGGTCTTTGTATTGGTATACATAACTAAAAGAACTACCGTCTTTTTGTACATACCCTTCCGCATGGTTAAAGAACTCTAACGTACCATTTACATACTTATAGTTTCCTGCGTATTCGGTAGTTGTACTATTGGCTATTTTTCTTAGTTTGTTACCCGAAGCATCATAGGTATAGTTAATTGTACCGCCTGCTAAGGTTACATTTACGGGTAAGTTTAGATGATTGTAAGTAATGTTGGTAATACCTTTATTTCTATCAATAATCATATTACCATTGGCGTCATACTCATAATCATTACCAGACTTATTACCGTCTATAAAACCGTAATTATTATTACCTCCATCAGTAACATAATTTAATTGATTAGTGTTACCATAGTTATAACTTAAAACATCCATATTGGTAAATGTAGTAGTGTTTTGCCAACCGTTTCGATTAAGTGTTATGATATTACCATTCTTGTCGTAAGTGATTCCTGATACGTTGTAATTTCCGCTTGCATCGCTGGTGGCACTTGTGATTCTGTTCAGTGCGTCGTACCTATAGTTAACACGAAAAAAATTTTTTGCGGTCGCTTTTTTTCGGGCAGTGTTCCCCAAAAATGAAAAATTTTGATATGTGGCTGAATATTTCATAGCTACTCTAAATATAAAAAATTAATCTCACTTATCCCCAAAAATATACCTTTAAATGTGCCTCTAAATACTCTAGTTTTTTAGAATAACAAATCGTTTTTCTACTTAATCTTTTTATATGCGTTCGCAAGTTTAAATTCATTCGCTCGATTCGATTGGTACAATACTGAAATCGTTTATGAATTTCTTTCGGAATGATACTCAGATAGATATTCAATTTATCTGTATAAATCCTTTTCGGCTTTAGTAGTAAAACCTTGTCAATAACCTGTTTAAGGGTTTCTGTATTTCTACTACCTATTATAAATCCAATTACCTGTTTGGTTTGTTGTTCTATAGCGTAGGTTAACCAGTTTTGTGATTTCCCATTCGCTATTTTTATAAATAGTTCATCTACTTCAAATTTACATCCAAAGGTGTTAAAGTATGGAACTCGAATTTGCTTACTAATATTTAACATTCTTGACAAAACGGTCTTAGTAGAAATACTCAGTATTCGTCCAATACTTCTAACTCCACAGCTTTCTTTTAATAAGCTTCTAATAAAATTATTAGTTTCAACTTTATATGCTTGATAACTATAATTTAATTGAAAACTTTTATTACACTCTTTACAGTAAAATCGTTGTTTATTGTTTCGCTTTCCTTTTTTAATAGCATTGGAAGAAGTACAGTAGCTACAATTCATAACTTTTTTAAGCACCAATTTACTACATTAAGCGGATACGAACTCAATAATAATGGGTTTTAAGAGGCTTCTACTATTTCAATGAACGTGAATAAGCCTCTAAACAGAGGCTTATTGTCTATTTAATTAACTGATTATCAATATAAAATTTCTGTCATTTTATAAAAGCACCTTTTTACTACACTACCGCTTTTAAGAATTTATTTTATTCTTGGTTTATAATATGTAACTACCAAAGAGCCAGATTCTCCTTCCCTTATTGCTTCAAAATAAAAAACGATATTGTCTTTCTCCCTTCTATTAGCAGAAAAAAAATAGCCTAAACTATTATCGGTAAAAGGAGTTAACATTGTAAAACCCTTACTTCTAATAAAGTTTAAAACATTTGACTTACTTAAATCAGTTAATTTAAACTCCCATGAAATGGCTTCAATATCTTTAAATTTTTCATGAACATTTAAATATATAGTAGTATCATTAGCTTCTTTTTTATATACTATTATATCATCAGGAACAAGTTTAAACCCCTGTTTAGTTATATTTTCTATATCAGAGTTTAATCCTTTAACATCAAAAACATTACAAGATATATTATTCTTTTCTGTTTTACAGCCAATCAGAAAATAGAGACATGTTAATATTATAATTTTCTTCATTATTTTATTTTTTATTTTTTCCTAAAAATTCTAGATAACTTCTTGTTGGACCTCCGTGAATAGTATATCCAGTTCCTTTAATATTTCTGTTATATTTTTCTCCTCTTGGATGAGGATAATTACCTCCTCTTTTTATAAGAAAATAACTTCTCATTACGTTAGCATTAGGTGAATCTACGTCACCTTCTATATGAACATGTCTTAATAATTCATGTAAGGTAACACCTCCAAATGAAAATTTTACATTTTTTATAGGTTTCTTTTGGATTAGTAAATTAGATAGCTCAACTCTGTTAGGCCCCATTATTTCTCCTCCTCCATATACATTCATCAATTCACGTCCTCTCGCTCCATCCATAATATCTACAGTAACATCTTCAGATGACTCTAATATATCTCTTAACATTCTAGTATAATGGTGCTGTTCCCAATCGAATGAAACACTACCTTTTATTACATAAGTAGTATATTCATCTTCTTTTCCTTGATTTCTTACTTGTTTCTCAACAGTAAAAGGTGTTTCTCCAAATTTTCTTTTAAATATAGTATTTAAATCAGTAACAATCGTTTGTAACTCTTTTTTATCTGGATTAACAACATGGTCATCAACTTTGTTATTATTACTTCCATCTGAATTACCACCATTTTTAGCATAAGCTATTGCCTCATCTTGAGTTACTTCTTTACCATTTATCACATACTGTCCAGTTTCAAAATTATATATTGAATCTGCTCCACTTGGGTCAGACCAATATACTGGATTATTATCAAAAGCACTATATGTTGAAAAAGAATGGTGTGTAACTGGGTCAATACTTGTCCATCTAGCAATTGCTGGGTCATAGCTTCTAACATCCATTTCATATAAATTTAACCCTAATGATTCTTCATACTCTATACCATTATATTTGAATTTCTGTGCAACGGAGTTTCCAAGCGAAGAAGTTACGTTATTATATCCTTTATGTTTTAAACCAAAGGGGTAGTAATTACTTTCC
>JBLWYD010000158.1:0-5147 GCA_048267165.1 Bacteroidota bacterium | reverse complement strand
CAGATGTTACATTTAACGCAGATGGAACAACAGTATACGACGAACCATCTGAACCTGGTGTTTTCCCAACTTATGGTACTTGATCCTTATCTGGAAACACCTTAAGTTATGATTTAGATGCATCGTAATCAACCAATACTTCTTATCATTTTACAGGAACATTTTCAGGGAAAACTATAAACGGTACCTATACGTTTGGAACAAACCCAGATAGATCATGGAGCGCTGTTAAAATATTAAGGCAATAAAAAAGGCTTCTCAATGAGAAGCCTTTTACTTTTTATACTAATATGATTTAGTCAAAATCTACACTAGAGCCAACATGAGCTTCTTGTACATTATAAATATCATAATGAGGAGAATCTACATGCGTATTTCCGAAAAAGTCTACAAAAGTTTTTGTATATGTATTTCTAACAAATGCAATAACCTTTAATTGGTTTTGGTTATCAATATTTGCCGGTAAATCTAAACCTGTAATGGTTCTTGTGTAAACACCACCAACACCAATATGTGAAGTAGGAATAACATCTCCAAACTGATCTGTGTACACTTCACGTAAAACATCTCTATGAACATAACCTGCTCCTAAACTAGATCCTGCTTGTGGAGAAGAAGTTGTTACATAATCTTCTACTAAATAAATCATAAGTTTGATTTCTTCATTAATAGCATGTGCATAACCTACTTTTACTTCTAAATCTAATTTACCTCCTACGATATTTGCTTCAACAGCTAAACCTACATCTGCCGTTTCAGCTAATTCTGCATTCACCTGACTCATGTTAGGGAAGTCCCATATAGTATCAGGACCATTTATATATACTGTTGGAAAACCTGTTACATTATAATAAGATGACCAATACCCTGTTTCAGGAATCTCCATTGGATCTGGGTAACTAGACATTCCATCATGATAACCAACACCAAAAACATTAGCATTTGCATTTGTAGCAGCATCAATAGCAGCTGAAGCCGGAGGACAGTTAGGACACCAAGTACCAGTAAAATCTTCTAATAAAGCTTTTTTAGTAAAATTTGTTAATGCGCCTGTTGCATCAAAAGTTGATTCATCACTATATGCACTTGGGGCAGCAACAGTAATATCTAAAACATTAGACACTAATCCATTATATGAAGCTTCAACACTAAATACACCACCAGCAGTATCAAAAACAAAAGGATTAGTAGCACTTACACCATCCACAATATAAGTAGCCATATTTGAAACGTTTCTACCAAGATCATCTACTACGAAAAAAGTAACTGAGTCACCTAAAGTAATATTTGAAGCGGAAGCTGATAATAGAATAGAAGTTGCTACAGCAGGTCCATCATCAGGAGTATCTGCAGGAGTATCAGAACCGTCATCCTCTGAGCCACATGAAGTTAAAGAAAGAGCCATTACAAAGAATGACATGAAGAATAAATTAAAAAGACTTTTTGTTTTCATTATGCTATTAAATTTGATTATTTTGCCGAATATAGCACAATTAAATAAAAGTCTTTTACAATACTTAAAAATTATGAAAAAAATCTCTCTAATTGTTATCTTAATGATAACCTCATTATCATTTTCACAAAGTCAAGCTTTAGAAACTTCTATCAAAACTTTAAAAGGTGAAACCACAAGTTTAAGCGAGTTTACTGCGAAAAACGATTTAGTAATTGTTTCACTTTGGGCAACCTGGTGCGTACCATGTAAAAACGAATTAGATGCCATTAATGAAGTTTACCAAGACTGGCAAGATGAAACAAATGTAAAATTAGTAGCTGTTTCTATAGATGATTCAAGAACAGTAAACAGAGTTAAGCCATTAGTAAACGGTAAGGATTGGGATTATACCATACTACTAGATACAAATAATGATTTAAAAAGAGCTTTAAACACTGCAACAGTGCCTTTAACATTAATCGTGAAAAATGGCGAAATAGTATATAGACATTCTGGCTATACTCCTGGAGCAGAAGATGCTTTATACGAAGAACTAAAAAAGCATATCTAAGCCTCTAAAAAAACCACAAAAACCAACCAAAAATTACAATTCCCAAAATGAAAAGCACTACTAAATTAGTACTAGCTTGCTTACTTCTACCTACATTCTTATTTAGTCAAGAAGAACAAGACTCAACAGCGACTGAAACATCTACTTTTAATAAGTTCATGGACAATCTAACAGGAAGCTTTGAAAGTAATGCACAATGGTATTTAAACGATAAAGAAACTGGTAGATTTGAAGAAGATGAGCACCTTAGAGCTAACAGCTATTTAAAACTAAACTATTACTTCTTAAACAATTTCTCTGCAGGTGTGCAAGTAGAAAGCTATGCTCCTCAAGCGCTATTAAACTACGACAAGGAGCTAAACAAAGAAGTAGGCTTAGCCGAATATTATATTAACTATAGAACAGACAAAGTTGATGCTACCCTAGGGCATTTTTACGAGCAGTTTGGTAGCGGATTAATTCTTCGTGCATGGGAAGACAGAGCACTAGGAATGAATAACTCTATTAGAGGTGGTAAAATAAAGTATACACCTTTTAGTTTCTTACAAGTTACAGGTTTATACGGTAGCCAAAGAAGAGGTTTTGATGTATCAGACTCAGAAATCATGGCTTTTAATGCAGAGTTAAACATAAATGAAATAGTAAAATCTAACTTCTTTGATCAAATAAGCTTAGGTTTGAGCTATGTAAACCGAAACGAGGATTTCACAAGCACTAGCACGAATACCGAAAAAATTGAAATTCCAAAAAATGTAGGAGCATACTCTGCAAGATTAGGTCTTAGCTTTAAAGACATTTATACCAATGTAGAATATGTTATGAAGGACAAAGATGTTAGACTAAATAACATCCAACCAAATAAAGTTTCTTTTTCTGAAAATAAACTTTTTGACGGAAGCGCTTTATTATTCAACTTAGGATATTCTGCTAGAGGATTCGGAGTTAATTACACCTTTAGAAGGTTAGAAAACATGAGTTTTTACTCGCAAAGAGAAGACAAAAACTTAATTAATAATCCTACTAATAGAGCAACTCTAAACTATTTACCTGCTTTAACAAAACAACACGACTATACTCTTGCTAATATTTATATATACCAAGCACAACCAGGTTTATATATTGAAAACTATGAGTCTCCACGAGCTAAAGCAGGAGAGATAGGAAACCAAATAGATGTATTTTACAAATTCAAAAGAGGATCTTTACTTGGTGGTAAATACGGGACAAAAGTTTCAGCAAACCTAGCTTATTGGGCTGCACTAAATGTAAAAATTTCAGACCCAGATGGCATCCCATATTTTAGTAGCAATAACCTTACTTACGAAAGTGATTTCTTAAACTTTGACAATAAAATTTATTCGGAATTTAATTTAGAAGTAAACAAAAAATGGACTAAAAACTTTAGCTCTATTTTTACATTCATAGACTTACATTATAATTCTGACTACCTAGTTGAAGCAAATGGAGCAAAAGTAGATGCATGGATTGGTGTGGCAGAAGGAACATACAAATTTGGAAAAGGAAAATCTCTAAGAGTAGAAGCACAACATCTATCTACAGATGATGATGCTAGAAATTGGCTTGGAGGTACCGTAGAGTACTTCTTCAACTCTAATTTTGGAGTTTATTTAAATGACTCGTATAACTATGAAGATAGTCCTATTGAAGAAAATTCAAAAATACATTTCTTTAATTTAGGAGGTAGTTTCACAAAAGGAGCAACTAGAGTTTCATTAAATTACGGAAGACAAAGAGGTGGTTTAATTTGTGTTGGTGGTGTTTGTAGACCTGTAAGTAAAAACACAGGGGTTACCTTAAACCTAGCAACTTCTTTCTAAAACAAATAAACATACTTTTAAAAGCCCTTAAAGAAATTACTTTAAGGGCTTTTTAAGTTTACAACGCTAATTGGAGAGTTCGAAAAAAGAACATCAAGAGGTTTATTATCAATATTTTAACACATAAACTAGATAAAAATCACTAACTTTATTTTCTCTCCCTTTATTAACTAATTTTTAAAAAATAAGATTAGTTCCAATCTAAAAAAGTTGACTTCACCTAATATTACTAATTCTTAAAACCAACAAAATTATGTTGAATATTTTATCAAATGCTATGTTGGGAATAAGCCGAAAAGCCAACTAAATTTTGAAGTAGGTGTCATTTAAAACACCTTAATCATGAAAAATTTTATCTTAAAAGGTATTGCATTGTTTTTGTTTTCTTTTATCACAATCAGCTGTTCTAATGAAGATGATAACGAAAAATTAGCGTTAAACATTACAAGTAATACAACGGAAAAGAATGTGAAAATCACCTTCACATCAATTGAAATCAATGGAAACATCACTTCAAGTGTCAGAGAAGAAATTATATCACGAGGGGTAAGTTGGGGTACAACTCCGCATCCAACTATTAATGAGAACAAAGTAGAGGAATCAAACAACACGTTCACTAGTAAAATAAGAGGATTAGCTCCAAATACGCTTTATTATTTCAGAGTGTATGCTTCATCTAAGGCAGAAACAGTTTATGGCCCTGAATTAGTATTTAGCACTTCTAACTTAGATGGGACAAAGTGGGACTTCTACTTTAACCACGATCCTCCACATCAAACATGGCATGCTGATGTAACTTTTAATATAGACGGCACTACCGTATATCATGATGCAACATCACCATCAGACACATATTTAATTTATGGCACATGGATGATTACTAGAGATAGACTCCTATACGATTTGGAATCTGATATAAAAGACAACAATGACTTTCATTTTACAGGAACATTTACAGGGAACACCTTAAGCGGTACTTATACTTACGGTGTAGAAAATGATAAAGAATGGACAGCTATATTACTTCCAAAATCATAACCTATCTAACACAAAAAAGGCTTCTCACAGAGAAGCCTTTTTTTTTTAAAATTATCCTTTATATTTTAATGGTAAGTGTACCACCTTTTTGGTTTCAAAAAAATCTTCTGAATAAAAATCAGAAATATTATAAATAGTAGCCTTCGGGTAATCCTGTAGTTCTTCTGCTAAATCACCACCTTTTAAATAAACAATACCATTTTTAAGTTCATGATTTTGTTTTTTAGCTACCTTCCCTTTAACCCAATGAACAAAAGTTGGCATA
>JBLWYD010000157.1:0-5155 GCA_048267165.1 Bacteroidota bacterium | reverse complement strand
GGCTGACAGAAAGAAGTGTATTCTATCGTTGAAACACCATTATCTCGCCACCAATTATCTGCAAAATCTCTTGTGCCGTCTGAAGAATTATTATCTACCAACACTATTTCGACAGGGCAACGACTTTTTTGCATAGCCAAATGCCTTAAGGTTTCTGCTAACCTAGCCTTACCATTATAGGTGCATATTATAATTGAAACCCCACTTTTATTCATTCTAGCCTCAGTTTAAATTTATAGTTTTATTCTTTTCTTAATAGCTTAATTTTTTTTCTAGACCTGAGATAAAAAAGTATGTTTTTTAAAAATAACTTCCTGACTTCAATCTGATTTTTTAAAAATAATACTTTAAACTTATCTAGCTTTTTAAGATCATTAGTTTTCCTTACTATAAATAAAGTATCATTTTTTATTTTTTTCGATAATCTTTTTGTCGTCAAAGAATTATGCATTTGAACATCAATGTATATACCTAAAACAAAATTTGACCAATACATTGACTCTCTTAATCTATTTAAATACTCCCAAGACATTCGCTGATCTGGCATATAATGATAAAAATGTAATTCATCATCAAAATATACATCATAACCTATTAATCTTAAGGCGTAAATAAGCTCAACATCTCCACCGCTTGATAATTGTTTTCCCTTTCTATCTGTAAGGATATTTTTAAATCCTTTTTTTACTAAATGCTTATAAGCTTGACGACTCAAAGCCATTCCTGCTCCATACAAATAAGAATTTGGTTTCTCTAAAAAACCTGACTTCTCCATTGGTCTTCCAACTGCAAAATTCCCCGAAAATAAATCAAACCATTCTGGCTTTTCACCTTCAAAGACTGCATCACACCAACCTCCAACAGCTCCTAAATTAGGGTGTTTCTTAAATTTATCGAACACATTATCAATATAATTACTATCTAACCAATTATCATCATCACAAAATAATAAAATATCAAACTTAGCTGTTTTGATTCCTTTATCTCGTGCAAAGGATAAACCTGCTTTCGACTCATCAACTATATTTAATGGTACATCAGTGTCATAATTTTCCCATAGCTTTTGTGCTACTATAGAAGTATTATCAGAAGAGTTGTTATTTACTAAAACAAGTTCCCAATTTAAATTTTTGGAAACTTTTTGATTAGCTAAATATTTTAAGGTTTTAGGTAACCTTTTGGAACTATTATAACAACACAATATCACACTTATTCCACCCATATTAAACTGTTATTTGGAAATGAACTTATATAATTTTACCTTTAAAAGGTTTAGCTTTCTCTTATTCGAAAACAGTTTTCTGTATTTTTTTATAAGTATCGATTTTTGAAAATCTTCGATACTAGAACTATTGATTTTTTCAATCCAAAAAACTAAAGACTTATCAAGAACGGATGAATTAAAAGCTTTCCATTTAATAACCTCTTTTAGTAGTTTTTCAATTTCTATGTAGAATAAAGGGTTGTCATTTAGATTAACAGTTGTTGCAGCAGGATGTTTTCTATAATTTGTAAGAGGTTTATCTATAAAATATAATTCATAATTCTTTAAAACATGCAACCATATCCACCAGTCACCGCAAATTCGATATTCAGTAATCTTATTTAAAATTTTAATATCTACAGATTCTCTTAAAAAAACCACTCCACTAGCATTTCTTACATTATTACCTTTTAACATCTTGTGTGGAATTAATTTTAAGCCATTATGAATTCCGTTTTTTAAAGGTGTAAATATTTCGGCATTATGCTGGTCAAAAATAGAGAGAGAGGTAGTAATCATTCCAATAGTTGAAGAACCTTTAATTCCAGACAAACACTTCTCTAAAAAATAGAACGAATTTGTATCATCACTCTCAGCTATCCAAACATAGTCTCCTTTTGCTAAAGCAATTCCTTTTTGCCACTGCTTAAACGGACTCCCAGAGTTTATGGTGTTTATAATCAAGTGGCTTACCTTAGGATGATTCTGATAGTTTTTCAGCAATTCAGCACTTCCATCTGTGGAAGCATCATCCAGTAATATCACCTCAAAATCTTGAAAAGTTTGATTAAAAACAGAATCTAAGCGCTCTTGTAAAAAAAGCTTGTGATTATAATTTGGGATGATAATAGAGACTTTTGGATTCAACCTTCTAATGCTTTTTTAGTAGTCTCCAAATAGGCTCTACCATACTTTATACAAGGTTCCAAATGATTACCTTCCGCCCATTCATTCATCGCATTAATAAACACAAAGTTCTCTTCGCTTGAATAAGGTTTGAAATTATCTACCACATGCTTCAACCACTTATAATAGAGCTCTGGACTACTACCCTTTGCCACTATACCATTTTCATTTTTCCTTGCTGTATTATCCCAGGACGGAGTTACTCCTCTATATAATTTATATTCTGGAACAGTACGATTCATACAATCTTCAACCCCTAATTTAAAATCTCTAAAGTCAACGTCTAAAGATTTTTCTGCTTTAAATAACTTACCTAATACAGATTGCTTTGGTTTTACTTTAATTTTATTTTTTATAACTGCATGTGGTGAAAACTCTATAGCCGCATCAAAACCAATTTTACTTGGAATAGCTTGTTCCCCAAAGCTTTCTGTGAAGCATAAGTATAAGCCCTTCAAACCATACTCCTGTACAGCTATATCTCGCCATAATTGTAGGGTCTTTTTTATATCAGGAAACAAGTTATACCTATAGATTACAAAAACCGGTTTTCCATCAACTGTTATATATCGATCATCAGAAAACACTTGTTCACACAACCATCGCATATGTTCTTTGTCATCTTCAAAACTATAATTTTGCCCCATTAAAACATCTTCATCCATTCCATCCCATCTACGTGTCCAGTTTTCATTTGCCCAGCATAACATAAACGGCATGTCCAAATCTTTTTGCTTTAAAATACCATCAATAGGCTGATTTAATAAACGTTTTCCATTAAACCAATAATGATAATAACAGAAGCCATGAATACCGTATTCTTGAGCCATAGTCGCCTGCTCTGCTCTAGCTTCTGGTAATCTCAAATCATAAAAACCTAGTTCTGTTGGTAAGTGCGGCTGGTAATGTCCTTCAAACAAAGGTTTTGCTTTTGTTACATTAGTCCACTCAGTAAACCCTTTTCCCCACCATGTATCATTTTCAGGAATAGGGTGGTATTGAGGTAACACAAACGCTATAGCTCGTAGTTTCGAATTCATTTTAATGGTTTTTTCATAACAACAATCTCAATATATTCAGCTCGAATACCATAGTTTAAATCATCAATATATATAATTTCACATAAAGCACCTGTATGTTTCTCAATAAAGTCTTTAATATCATAACCCCAATGAAAGGTAACAGGGGAACCTTTTTTATCTACAGGATTCCCATGCCATTCAGGTTCGAATAAAAAATTTGGACTCCCATCATCATTTTTAGTTGCCCATCTTTGTGTTGCTTTATGCTTATTAATAATAGGAACAGAAAAAATATGTGCACCACCTGGCTTTAATGTTCTATATATTTCTTTAAAAGCCTTTTCTGGCTCATAAATATGCTCCATAACATCTGAAGTCACAACCAAATCAAAACTAGCATCTTGAAAGGTTTGACGCTCTAAATCTTCGTTCTGAACTCCTTTTACCTTACTACCAAGATCTGCATTCATGAAGAATTGGGTAACCGTATAATTTTTAGCTATGTTCTTTAACAAAACACTATGTCCCCTGTTACCTGGAGAAGATTCGTGTATTTTCAATTCTTGCCAATTAGGGTATTCTTTTTTTATTGTGTACATCAAAGCTCTTTCCCTTGGAATAGAGTTACAGCTGTTACATTTAAAATGATCTCGTAACCAAGAATTTCTTGCAATAAATAGAACATCTTGCTCACAACATGGACAAAAACCTTTTTTTTTGAAGTAGAAATCTCCTACTTGATTCTCACAAAAATTCTTGATTTTCAGTTTAATTCGATTTTTTAGCTTACGAAATTTCAAAGTCTAAGGTTTTAAAATATTTTTTTTAATAAATGTATGCCTGATCTATTATCTTCAAATCTATATCCTAATTTTTCAATATCCTTTCTGTAGTTTTCCGCAACTAAATTTTTATTAGAGTTAGTATAAAACAAAGAGTAATCCCCTTTTCTTTTACTCTTATTTTGATATTCATTAAAACCTTTTTTTAAACCTAAGTGACTCAGCACTTTTTGAATGTCATCTGAGAAATTCTCAAAAAGACCAATAAAATCAGGCTTATAATAGCCTTCAAAATCAAAAAAGTTTGTTTGGGGTAATAAATGATCTCCTAAGAAATGATAATTTGAATTATTATTTAAAATATCATAAAATTCATTTTCTTTTTTTAAAAAACTTTTAAAACTCCCTTTGACACCTGAAAAATCTTGAATAAATAGATAATCTGAATATGCTCTATCCCAAGGATTTCTAACAAATGTAAACTTAAAATATGTTTTCCACTGTTCATCCGTAATCAATTCTGTTTCTAATAATTGTTTAGATGTGGCGTGCTGCATGTGTAATTGGCGTTTTGGACACCAACCAAACAAACGCTCGTAATCTGGGTTTTTAAAATGAAATTTAACACCAGGATGAAAATAACTATTAATACTAGTGCCTGCAGTTTTCGGAATATGTATAAAAATACATTTATGTTTGTGTGATATCATAAGAATGATTTTTTAAGCAATAAACACTTTACAAACCAAACATCTGTTCTAGACTCGAAAATCTCTCTTTGAACATGGTCAAAAACTATTTTAAATCCACATGCGAGCAATTCATTTTTAAAACTTTCCATTGTTCCATGCTCTTCCTGACTTTCTACTTGTTTTCCTTCAGAATAATTCCAAATATCATTAGTATCGGGTACTATATCAATAGTTAACAACAACTCCCCTCCTTTTTTTAATAATTTTGAAGCTCGTTTAAGCATTTTTAATCGAATACTCCTAGGCATGTGTTCAATAACGGAAACGGAATAAATACAGTCAAACCTTTTCAAAGTCCTAACTTTTGTAAAGTCTTGATGCAAAGAATCTATAGTCTTATTAAATATGCTGTAGTCTAAATAACCCCATTCGTTCCAAGTATCTTTATCCTTTAATAATCGTACAGTAGGATGCAGATCAACTGTGGTA
>JBLWYD010000156.1:0-5209 GCA_048267165.1 Bacteroidota bacterium | reverse complement strand
AGTAGTAAAATATCATTAGTAATAACAACTATTGTGTTATTAAATGGTAATTATATGTGTAATAATGTATGTTTTGCGGATATCTGCAATTTGGGTTGCGGAAAACCGTAATAATAAGTAAAAAAGGACTTATATATTTACCAATTAAATTAATATAACACATAAGACAAAACAGTCCTTATAATTGTTATTATTATACATAAGTTAATATATTTGCTTAAAACGCAAATTAATTAGCATCAGTGGAAATAAATAGAATTAAAGTTGCTCTTGTTGAATCAAAACGAAAAAACAAGTGGCTTGCTGAAAAATTAAATAAAGATGAGTCTACCATTTCACAATGGTGTACGAATGCTAGACAACCTTCTTTAGAAAACTTATTAAATATTGCCAACACACTAGATATTGATATTCGTGAATTACTATATTCAACAAAAAAAAATGCTTAAAATGAATAACTCTAAAACATACATAGATTTGTTCTCTGGCTGTGGTGGACTTTCATTAGGCCTCCATAATGCTGGTTGGAAAGGTATATTTGCTATTGAGAAAAGTATAGATGCTTTTGAAACTCTTGAGCATAACCTTATTAAGAAAAAAAAGCATTTTGATTGGCCTAGTTGGTTGGAGCAAAAAAATCACGATATTAATGATGTTTTAGATAAAAATTCAGATAACCTGACTCAGTTAAGGGGAAAAGTTGATTTAGTTGCTGGAGGCCCACCTTGCCAAGGTTTTTCTATGGCAGGGAGAAGAATAGAAAATGATTCTAGAAACGACTTAATTAACTCTTACATAAAGTTTATAGATTACGTAAGACCTAAGTTAATTTTCTTTGAAAATGTTAAAGGGTTTACTCTTGGATTTAAAAAGAATGATAAAAAAGGAAAAGCTTACTCAAAATATGTAGTTGAAGAATTAGAAAAACTAGGATACACAGTAAGAGGTAAGTTAATTGACTTTTCTAATTATGGTATACCACAAAAAAGGACAAGGTTTATTTTAGTTGGTATACAAAAGGAGTTTATTGAAGAAAAACCAAATATTAATAAAGATAGTTTTTTTAAGGAGATTGAAAATAACAAAGAAGCTTTTTTAGTTAATAAAAACCTTACAATAAACCCAAGTTTAGAGAATGCTATTTCAGACTTACTGCAATCTAACGGAGAAATACAATCATCCGACACTCCAAATTTTAAAGAAGGGGTTTATGGTGTTAAGTTATCTAATTATCAAAGATATTGTAGAAGGTTTTTAAAATCTTCAAGTAAAGTAGATAGTCATAGATTTGCCAAACACACAACAACGGTTAAAAATAGGTTTCAAATAGCCATAAATGAAAAACTTTCGAACAAAGAATACAAAGAAAGGTTTAACCTAAAAAAAAGTAGCACAAAAATATTAGAAGCAAATAAACCTACTCCTACTATTACAACTCTACCAGATGATTATATTCATTACTGTGAACCAAGAATAATGACAGTTAGAGAGTATGCTCGTATTCAATCTTTTCCTGATACTTATAAATTTAAAGGTAAATATACTACCGGAGGAAAAAGAAGAACTCAAGAAGTACCTAGATATTCACAAATTGGAAATGCTATACCTCCTCTATTTGGTGAACAAGCAGGTTTAGTTTTAAAACAAATCATATCCTAATGCAGAAAAAGCCCCTACAATTTAAAATAAGTTCTGCATTAAAAAACATCATTGGACGTGATTTAATTACTGATGATTTTATTGCTGTATTTGAGTTAGTTAAAAATTCATATGACGCTCATGCTACTCAAGTTGAAGTAATTTTTGAAAATATTTATTCAGATAACAGTAAAATAATTATTAAGGATAATGGTAAAGGTATGAGCTATCAAGATTTACTTGATAAATGGCTTTTTGTTGCTCGTTCATCTAAGAAAGAAGGTGATGAAGAAGATAGCTATAAAAATTACAGAGATAAAATTAAGGTAAAAAGAGCTTATGCCGGAGCCAAAGGTATAGGTAGATTTTCCTGTGACAGACTTGGTAGTGAACTTTATTTAGAAACTTTAAAAGATGAACAAAATGCAAAAGTAGAGGCACTTATTACTGATTGGAATAAATTTGAAGAAGATAGTAATAATGAGTTCGTTAATGTTAGTGTTCTTCACGAAACTTTAAAAAGCAGTTCTTATGATTTAAGTCAAGGAACAGTTCTTGAAATAACCAACTTACATAGTGAGTGGAATAGAAAAAAATTTGAGGATTTAAAAGATTCACTTGCCCGCTTAATTAACCCCTCTGCTATTCAAGCCAATGATTCTTTTAAAATATTTCTCAAAGTCTATGATGAAGTTGAAGGAGATTCTCTTCAAAAAAAGAAAAATCTAAAGAAGTTTGAAAAAGGTGACTTAGAAAAATCTGAAGTAGATTATTTCAGAATTATTAACGGGGAAATTAAGAACCCTATATTTGAAACCTTACAACTGAAGACTAGCTATATTGAATCAGATATATTAGAAAACAAAATAATCACAACACTTTTTGAAGGCGGAGAACTAGTTTATAAAATAGAAGAAGATAATCCATATACAGGCCTAAAAGACATTCATTACTCAATCTTTTTTATGAACCAGTCCGCTAAATCTACATTTAGTAGAAGAATGGGAGTTCAACCAGTTGAATATGGTCATATTTTAGTTTATAAAAATGGACTTAGAGTATACCCTTATGGTCAAAGAGGTGAAGACCCTTTTAAAATGGATGTTAGAAAAAGTCAAGGATACGCTAGGAACCTTGGAACTCGCGAAGTATTAGGATATATTTCTATTCAAAGTGAAAGTGACAACTTAAAGGAAACCTCCAGTAGAGGTGATGGATTTATTAAAACATCTTCATATTTCAATTTAGAGAAGCACTTCTATGAAACATTAAAAAAGCTAGAGAAATATACTATTGATATAACAGATTGGGGTAACTTTCTTTCAGACGATGATTATATAAATATAAATGAATCATTTATTAAGAATGAAGGGACTAAGAATGAACGAGTTTTTAATGTAAATGAAAACTTAAGTCAGCTCATCTCCTCTATATCAAATTCAAAATCCGTTAAGAAGTTTGAAGTTTCTCCCAATATTCTTAAAATACTTGATTCTAAAAGCGAAACATCAGCACAAGGAACTTTAAAAAAATTATCAGAAAAAATAGACTCCTATAACTTTGATAAAGAAGAAGTTAAAAAGACAATTAAAAATGTTGAAAAGAAACTCTATGATTTAAAAACAAGAAAAGAAGAAGCAGAAGAAGAAGCTCTTTTAAAACATATTGAAAATGAAGAATTAAAGACAGAACTAGATAGAGAAATTGCTGAAAAACTTTTTGACAAATCTGTTGAAGGAAGAGAGAAAAAGGACTTACTCGCATTACAACATCAAATTATTCATACTGCTGGAAATATAACTTGGAATTTAGATTCTTTAATAGACTCTATTAATAACAATAAGCCTAAAGAAGAATTAATAGAAAATGTAAAGGATATCAGTCTTGAAGTTCAAAGAATTGTTAGTGCTTCAAGGTTTGTTACAATGGCTGGGTTTAACACCCAAGCTGAAAAAATAACAAAAGATTTAGTTTCTTTTGTTAATGATTATGTTATAAACATTTATCAACCAGCAGATTCTTTTATTCATAGCAAACGACCTATAAATATTTCAATAGGAGAAACTAAGTTGAAAAAAGTAATGAAATTTCGCCCTTTTGAAATTACTGTTGTACTTGATAATTTATTTTCTAATAGTCGAAAAGCTAAATCAACAGAAATAACATTAGACTGGAAAAAGGAAAAATCAACTTTAATATTATCTTTTAAGGATAATGGAAATGGTATTCCTAAAGAAGTATCCGATAGAATATTTGAGTTTAGATATAGTAATACAGAAGGTTCCGGAATTGGCTTATATCATGTACAAAGCATCTTGGAAAAATACAATTCGAAAATTGAATATATACCAAACAATAAAGGAACAGAATTCCAAATAAAAATTCCGTTATGAAATTAGACTATAGTATAATATGGGTTGAAGATAAAATCGAAGACAAGCCTTTTATAGGACTTAGAAAAACTATAGAAAAACACCTAAAAAATGAGTTTTTTAATGTATTAATAGAAACGGCTGAAGACTTTGATGAATTTAAGTCAAAATATGAAGTAAATAATACATTTGACTTAATAATTACTGATCTTAACCTTAATGACAGTCATGGAAACCAAGTAATAGATTTTGTAAGAGAAGAAAAGCACATATTAACTGAAGTCTTTTTTTATTCTGCTAATAGTGAACTTTATGATGTAGCACTCATTAATAGTAATAGGATTACTTTCCATAAAATGGACGAGGCTAGTGCTTACCGTGAACTTGGCAACTCAATTATCAAATTAATTAATTTAACCATTTCTAAATTCCAACATATTGTAACTATGCGTGGAATGATAATGCATGAGACCAGTAACCTTGATACTTTAACTTATGATATTGTCTCAAAATATATTTTAGAAAATGATGATGAGGTTAGAATAAATTTATATGATGAGCTTATTTCTTTTTTTGGAAGAAAGTTAAAACTGTCAGAAAAGAGCAAAAAGAACAATAATATTAACAACATCCTTAAAGACCCACTTCTTTTATCTTCATCACAAAAAGCAAGTATAATGTCTGAAATAATTAATAAAAATGGATTTGAAAACTTTATTGATGATTTTAAAAAAGAGATAATTAATATACGAAATCAATTTGCTCATGCAGTACTAATGAAGAATGAAGAAGGAAAAGAATATTTCAAAGTTAAAGGCGAAGAAGTTATCTTTGATGAAAACTTATGTAAGGAAATAAGAAAGAATATAATCAAGCATAGTAATAATATTTCAACCTTAGAAGGCAAATTAACCCCTAAAACTCAAGTAAAATAATACTTTTCTATTTTATAAATTTATATACATTCTTTACTAGCACTCTAATACAGTCCCCTTATTCATCTTCCAAAAACGTTAAAAAACTCATAAAGTCAGAGGGTTAAAACGAAAAAAAACTATTTTAGTGTTAGCTATAAAAATTGTTTGTAAAAGTAAATTGCTATCTCTTATTACTATTCAATCACATTCAATTTTACAACATCTTTACGAAGTTAATGCTATTAAGGTACACTTGTACCTTAATAGCATTAACTTCGTAAA
>JBLWYD010000155.1:0-5244 GCA_048267165.1 Bacteroidota bacterium | reverse complement strand
ACTCTTTACTTACTTCTAATATTCTATTTTTTAAATAAAGTATATTTAATTAACGTTTTTAATGTGCTAATATTCATAACATTATAAAAATTAATTATAATAAACAATGCTCTTTGAAAATTATATTTCTTTTCTGAATTCATTACTAAAACATGGACGATTTTATCTCTAAACACTTTTCTTAACTCCTGAATATCACCATAGTTTTCATATTTGTTGATTTTTTTTATAAACCTAAAAATCACTTTTTTGTTATTTATAAGCCATGCAAACTCAATTTTATTGTGCAATAAAATATTTGCTTGGAAATCAACTATAATATCACTGCCGGTCTTCATTATAGAATCAACAAAATTAGCATACATAAGTTTGACATTTTTTTTATAAAGTGATTTTTTGCCCTCATCAAAAGCAATACTATATGTTAAACTATCACCATGATGTCTATAATTATAAAGATCCTTTTTAAGTTGATAGAATTTACTATGTAAAGAAGCTCTTAACCAAAAGTCATAATCTTCAACTAAAAACAAATCTTCATTATATCCATTGTTTTTTTCAAACACTTCTTTTTTATAAAGAAAGCATGATGCTATAAAGTTTCCAAATAAATTGTTTTCAAAGTTTACATGTGAAACTTTTCTAGTTACAACACCTTCTTTATTAATTATTGAAATATCACTATAAACTAAATCAGCATGGTTTTCTTTTAAGCTTATTAATAAACATTCTATTGCATTTAAATTATATATATTATCGTCACTAGTCCATGTTATAAAATCTCCTTGGGCAGCAAAATGTCCGACGTTTAAACTTGCTGGAAGTTTTAAGTTTTTTAAATTATTAATAATTACTATTCTATTATCCTTTTTTTGAAACTCAGTTGCAATAGCTAAAGAATTATCAGTTGAACAGTCATTTACAATTATCAATTCTATATTAGAATAGGTTTGATTTAAGCAACTCTCAATTGACATTGCTAAATATTTCTCTCCATTATATACTGGTATAACTATGGACACTAAATCATTATTACCCATAATTATTCAAAGCTATTAGTTAATATGGTTTCTAACTTGTTCACATAAGTTTCTATGTCATATTTTTGTATGCGTTGTGCATTTTTATTCCCTTCTGTTTTTCTTAGTGTTTCATTATTTGCCAACTTATACATTGCTTGATATACCTCTTCTTCTGTATTATTTACTAAAAACTTAGAATCTTCTAACAAACCAACACAACCTGGATGGTTTGAACTTATAACAGGAAGAGCGTATAACATATATTCCATAACCACATTTGGTGTACCTTCAATAAGTGATAAAAGAATACCAATATCTAAAACATTCAATACATCTGTAACATCCTCATTACTTAACAATGTTACCTTATCAGTGAGTTTCATTTTACTAATACTTTCATTAAGGTCATCATATATCTCTAAACAAATCTCATCATTGTCTTTATTGCCCAGTAAAACTAAGTGAATGTTTTCCATATCACCAGCTAGCTTAGCAAAAACTTTTAATGCTAAATCATGATATTTAAACGACCTAAAATGTGCAATCATTCCAAAAACAATATCTCCTTTACTAATATTATATTTTTCTTTTATTAAATCAGAATCTCTATTTTCTTTTATTAGCGATAAATATTGAGGCAATAAATTAAACACTTTATTCTTTACTTCATACTCATTTTTAAAAATATCGAAGCAATTATCTGCATTACCAATAATACAAGGCATATTATTAACAGCAATACTTTCGTAAATATCTTTTTTTAAAAAATCTAAGCCTAACTGATGCCAAAAAGTATATTTTACGGTTGGTAATAATTTATATAAATAATATGAGATTTTTGATGGCGTGTTTAAGAATGGAACTACAATGTCATAGTTATTCTTTTTTAGTTTCTTTTTTAAAAGTAAAAAGTATTGTACTGACCATTTTAAACGTTTTAAATTTTTGATTGTCAATTCTCTTCTAAGAACGTCATGAGGGAAACCAAAATGAAAAGTATTTTTTATTCCTGTTGTATTAAAAAAATCATCAAACTCTTTTGTTCTATTATCTGATACTACGAACAAAATATCAACATTGCAATTCTTATTATTTACTAAAAACTTACCTAGGCCTAATGCTTGTCTTTCAGCGCCACCTAATGTACCAACTTGAAGAACTAACAACACATTTTTATTATCAAATTTCATATAAAGCTTTTATTATTTCTTTTAATTAAATTATTTCAATCTAAAACATAATTTAACACAAACTTTATAGTCTTTAAAGGTTAGCAATGAATAGTTTGTTTTTAAAAATTTTAAACAACTATAAAAATTAACGTCTTTATTTATTGCTCTCAATAATCGCAGTTGTAATTGCGCTATTGTTGTTAATAAATCTCTTTTATGTTTTGCAGAAAAATTAAGCTTTTTACTGCATGTATTTATTATTCTATTTATAGCTAATATCTCTTTTGCGCTTTTTATTGAAAAAGGTGAAACATGTAATTTTGCAAAAATTTCTGCACAATAATTTACATCTAAATCAAAACTTGAAAAAAACTTTTTATAACTAACTTCTATATTCCTAACAAAAAGCTGATTACGCTCACTATCAACCTGAATACTTTTAGTTAATGACGCATTATGCACTCTATAATGATATAACACTTTGTCTAAATGATAAAATTTATGCTTTTTTAATGACTGTAACCAAAAATCATAATCTTCAACTAAAAATAAAGACTCGTCATACTTTTCTGAATTTTTATAAACTTGATAATTATACAAAAAACAAGCTCCAATACAATTTAATTGTAACAAATTATAATAATCTAATAATTTAACAACAGTACTATTATTACCGTTTAGCATGTTATAATTAGCATAGACAATATCTGTTTTCTCTTGAAGTAATACATTTACCATAGTTTCAATTGCTGATAAATCATAATAATTATCATCACTTGTCCAAGTAACAAATGTTCCTTTAGCTTGATCATGTCCAATATTTAAGCTAGCAGGTAATTTTTTGTTTATGACGTTATTTATTACTCTTACTCTATTATCTATAGCTAAATACTGGTTTGCTATTTTTAAGGTAGCATCGGTTGAACAATCGTTAACTATAATAAGCTCAATATTGCTATAGGTTTGATTTAAACAACTCTCTATAGCTTGACCAAGATATTTTTCTCCATTATAAACCGGAAGAATTATAGATACGAGAGGAGCTTCTTCCATATTCTTTTAGGTAGTTTAATGACTCTTCTTATTTTATGTATAAAATCTTTATTATAATAATATTTAATATACCAGATTTTATAATCTATATTTTTATTCTTTTTCTGATATCTTACTCTTTTATAATAATTTACTTCTCGTTGTGCTACAATTTTTTTATCAAAATTTTTAATAATCAAATTCCTTGTGTCATCATTAGTAAGGTTACTGTTATCTAATTCTAGAATTGCATAGGCAATCATTTCAGGGTCTTCATACTTATCGACCAAAATATTCATAACCTTATCATTTAGTAAATACTCGTTCATCGGCGCTATGTTTGAGGTTACAATTTTAGTTTTACAACTAGCAGCTTCTGCAAAAACTAACCCAAAACCTTCCCATCTACTTGGCACACACAATACTTTGGCAATATTATACCAGCTAACAAGCACTTCATTTTCAACCTTTTCAATGACTTGCAATCTATCTTCAACATTGTGTACTTTCGCAATATCTAAATAAGGCTGTACGTCTCCTTTACCTATTAAAACCAATACATAATCATCCTCTAAAAATGCCAATGACTTAACTACAGTTTCTATATTCTTTTCGAAAGATTTTCTTCCTACATGAAGTATTACCTTCTTATTTTTAAATTGTTCAACTAATGAGGTATTTAATTTTTTAAGTTTATTAAATTTTCTAGTGTCAACTCTATTACCTAAGATTTTAGCACTTTTAATATTTAACTCTTTAACCAAAACTTCATTAAGAACATTACTCATAGTAAAGATCTCATCGGAGAACTTCAAACTTTCATGAAGTAAATTAACATTGGTATCATGTATACTTGAAACCACTGGGATGTTTTCAACTCTATTATAGTTTGCATAAGTTGTAGCCCAATACCCTCCATAAGCCCTCACACATAATGGTTTAATTTTTTTTAAAATTCTTCTATAATGTCTATCAGATTTAATTGGAATAATTTTTAAACCGTAAATTTCTCTTGATTCTTTTTCTAAAGGTGACAGTACATATACTTCATCAAAAAAAGAATTGGGGTTATAATACTCTTCTAACCATGAAGAGGTCCCTTTTTCTTCATAGGCTTGTATTGGGTCTGAAGGTATTACAACTAATTTAGTCTTCATTTAAAGCCCATTTAGAATTAAAAACAACATCTCCTTGCTTTCTATTTAATGATAAACCATTATTAAAATAATTGTTATCTATTACATCAAAAAATACAGCATCATATATTACTTCTATATTTTGTCTAGGCATGTTTGTTCCAATAGCAATAAAAGCCTTGTAACTTCCTTTAATAATATTTAAAGAATTAATTACACAGGTCAAACTGTCATTTGGATTAAAAGATTTATTGAAACTATTATCTAAATGTGTGCCAATTGAAAAAACTCGTCTTTGATCTTCATTCTCTACACCTATAAAGCAGTAATTAATCTTTTCACTATAATTTCCTTTAAAAGTGATTTTGATTTTAAATTCTTTTCCTATTCCAATCTTATTATTTTGTAACTCAACTTTTTGTATAAATTTCGATTTAAGCACATTATCATTCGTATTTCTCATCGACTCTTTTAAATACTCTTGTATGACTTCATCTGTTTCCCCAATCATAGAAACAGTTCCATTCTTTAACATTATAGTGTTAGTACAAAGATTTCTAACAGCCGCCATATTATGACTCACAAAAATCACTGTTCGTCCGTCGCCGCGGCTTATGTCTTGCATTTTACCAATGGCTTTTTTCTGGAATTCCGCATCACCAACGGCTAGCACCTCATCAATAACCAATATTTCAGGTTCTAAGAAGGCTGCTACGGCAAAGGCGAGTCTTACGGTCATTCCTGAACTGTAACGTTTAACGGGGGTATCAATATAGCGCTCACATCCTGAGAATTCGATAATCTCATCAATTTTAGAAGCGATTTCCTTTTTGGTCATTCCTAAAATAGCACCGTTCAAGAAGATATTCTCTCGACCCGTCA
>JBLWYD010000154.1:0-5253 GCA_048267165.1 Bacteroidota bacterium | reverse complement strand
CTAAACACAGGTTCATCGTCATCTAAAGAGGCATGCATAGCCAAGTGTAAGATATTGCCTTTAGATTTATGCGTTATAAAATTCGCTTTTGTAGCATTACTGCCAATAAACGCTTCTGATGGAAAAAGCGCTTCAAGAACTTTAGCTTCCTTTTGAGCGCCTTCTAAAAACTTGGCACTATTTCTATTCGCTCCAGCCCTATTACTTTTTGGATATGCTGGTGCAAAAATCGTGGCTTTCACCTCCTTATCTGAGGCTCGATCTTCTTCAAAAAAAGCAAACCTTAAGTGCGACGAATAATGAACCGCCTTTTCTTGTATTAAATAATGAGACTTATAGCTTAAGGTTTCAAAAGGCAAACTGTAAATAGGAGTATCTAGTATGATGGTTAAAGACGTATAGGATAAGGCTTTTTCCGGAAGCAATAGCTTGGTAAGTTCTGGGTTTAACGCCAACGTGCTATTCGGGTTTTTTAAATACTCTAAATGGGATTTTAGTAAACCTTTTGTAGCCTTTGTCCAAGGTTTTAATTCCCATTCAATGGTATCTTTCGTAATTTGAAAAATGACAAACTGATCGTAAAAAAACAAATATTTTAAAACAACGTCATCGTCACCTAACAAGTTTTGAAAAGCGGCGATGTCAAAATTATTCTGCGTAAAATCTGAAATAGTTGGAAATTTGGCATTAACATGGTCTTTATAAGTCTGAAGAATCCGCGCCAAAGAATCTTCTTGTTTTTGATTCCGCTCTTGCCTTGCCTGAACGATTTGTTTTCTAATTTGAAATTCAATGTGTTCTAAGGAATCAATAATCGGTAATTTCACCACATCTCTACTTTGGCTAAATTCTTGCCATGCCAGACGATTACTTATATTTTCAAGATTAGAAATAAATACCTTTTTATGTTTAAAATTGTGTTTATTGAGTTCTAATCGGCATTCTATTATTCTATTGTATAGCAGTTTATTCCCAATACTTAAATTTAAATCTTTATGGTTTTCAACAAATGCATTATAAGCAATATCATTTAAAATTCGGGCCTTCTTTATAGCTACAGAATCTTGATTAAAATGCTTAAATAACATGTAGCTCATACGATCTATTTGCTCACAATCGATTGGAAATTGATGCCGTGACGCAAAGTTTTTAAAATCGCTGAAGCCAAACATCTAAAAACACACTTTCAGCAATTAGAAAACACCCTTCCTAAAGAAAAATCGAATTTTAAAACAGTTAAATATGCCGCTTTAGCTATTGCAAGTGTATTAGTTATTGGGCTATGCTATAACATCTTCAACACAACATCTGGTAACGATTTATTTGAAGACCATTTTGAAATTTCACCAAACACGTATCAACCTGTAACCCGATCAAATAATTCTGATAAGGATAATACTGCTTTTATAGCTTATGAAAACGGCAACTATGAATTGGCTGAAAATGAATTTGAAACACTATTAGAAATAAATAACAATCCTAATATCCGTTATTATTTCGCATCGTCTTTACTCAACCAGTCAAAATATGATTTAGCACTAGAGCAATTTCAAATCTTAAATCAACTCAATTTTGACTATAATGACGAATCGATTTGGTACACTGCCTTGATTTATATTAGAACGGAAGATTATGATAATGCTAAAGCGCAATTAAAAAGACTGAACTCTAAGAATTCTGTATTTAAAGCTAAAGAAAGAAAAGTGCTTTTAGAAAAATTGTAAAAGGCTGTTATAAATCTAACCCTTTCAAACTCTCAACACGATTCCTAATTAAGAAATCATCAATCGTTTCAAAATGTTCAACAACGCGTTTTTCTTTAAACTCAAAGACTTTATTTGAGAGTCCTTGTAAGAAATCCCTATCGTGAGACACGAGAATTAAAGTCCCATCAAAATTTTGAAGTGCTTCTTTTAAAACATCCTTCGATTTTAAATCTAAGTGATTGGTAGGCTCATCGAGAATCAATAAGTTTACAGGTTCTAATAAGAGTTTCACCATGGCTAATCTGGTTTTTTCTCCACCAGATAACACGCTCACTTTCTTTTCAACATCATCTCCTCTAAACATAAAACCTCCCAAAATACTTTTAATCTGAGTTCTTACATCACCTTGCGCCACTTCATCAACGGTTTGAAAAATAGTTAAACTTTCGTCTAATAAAGCCGCTTGATTTTGGGCAAAATAACCCACCTTAACGTTATGACCAAGAGTGCACGTGCCTTCTACATCAATTTCACCTAAAATAGCTTTTATCATGGTAGATTTTCCTTCACCGTTTCGTCCCACAAAACAGACTTTTTCACCTCTTGCAATAGACATGTTAGCATCTTTAAATACCACATGGTCATCATAAGATTTAGAAACATCCTTTACCGTCACCGGATAATCACCAGAACGCTGTGTCGGTGGGAAACGCAATTTTAAAGCAGACGTATCAATCTCGTCTATTTCAATAATATCTAGTTTTTCTAACATGCGCTCTCTAGAAGACACTTGGTTGGTTTTAGAATAGGTCCCTTTAAAGCGTTCAATAAACGCCATATTATCGGCAATAAACTTCTGCTGCTCTTGATACGCTTTTATTTGATGTACTCGTCGGTCTTCACGCAATTGAAGGTAATGCGTATAATTAGCCTTATAATCGTAAATACGACCCATAGTCACTTCAATCGTTCTGTTGGTAATATTATCTACAAACGCGCGATCGTGAGAAATGACGACAACAGCATTCGCTTTATTCAGTAAAAAATCTTCGAGCCAAATGACCGATTCAATATCTATATGGTTGGTTGGCTCATCTAATAAAATCAAATCAGGTTTTTGCAATAAAATCTTAGCCAATTCTATTCGCATACGGTAACCTCCAGAAAATTCATTGGTTTGCCTTGTAAAATCGTCTTGTTTAAACCCTAAACCTTTCAATGCTTTTTCAACTTCAGCATCATAGTTAACATCTTCCAAAGCGTAATATTTCTCACCCAAATCAGACACACGCTCAATGATTTTCATGTAGTCGTCAGATTCGTAATCCGTTCTAGTTTCTAATTGTTTATTTAGATCTTCCATTTCGTCGCGCATGGTGAATACATGACTAAAAGCTTTAGAAGCTTCATCAAAAACAGTGGTATTATCTTCCGTTAACAAATGTTGAGGCAAATAGGCGATAACAGCATCTTTAGGGCATCTCACATTACCACGTGTGGCACTTTGTACACCTGCAATAATTTTCATCATGGTCGATTTTCCCGCACCATTCTTACCCATAAGAGCAATTTTGTCATTTTCATTTATTGTAAACGACACATCGCTAAACAAAGTGTGACCACTAAATTCTACTGCCAAATTATCTACTGAAATCATAATCGAAATTTTGAAGTTGCAAAACTACTAAATGGAACGTCATTATTTATACATATAACGAAAATTGTATAAGGTCCTATTTCAGTTAATTCTAATCCTATTTCCGTTAACCACTCTACGACTTAAAAGCTAATTTTAAAAACATAGTATTAATTTAAATATGAACCATTATGATTATCACAAAAGTCTTAGGATTAACTAGTGCATTAACTAAAAGTAAAAAAGCCAAAATCGCTATCTTAGGTTTAGAAATGGCAGTATTAGGATATGCCTTATATCAACAAAAGCAAGAAAATAAAAATAAACGTCTTAAATCTTAGAGGTATAAGATTTTGAAGTAATTTTGTAGTCGTATATACAAAGATAATGAGTATTATTTCAAAAGATATATCAAAAGCTGTTGCACTTTTAACGGCTGAAGACATTGTTGCGATTCCAACAGAAACAGTCTATGGTTTAGCAGGAAACATTTATAGCGAGAAAGCGATAAAAGCTATTTTTGAAACCAAAAAGCGTCCGTTTTTTAATCCGCTCATTGTTCACATCCCTTCAATAGACGAGCTTTCTAATATAGTTGAACACATCCCAGCAAAAGCACAATTATTAGCAGAAGCCTTTTGGCCAGGACCAATAACGCTGGTTTTAAAAAAGAAAGGGATTATTCCAGATTTAATAACGGGAGGAAAAGATACCGTTGCCGTGCGTGTGCCTAATCACCCAACAACGTTAGAATTATTAAATCGCTTAGATTTTCCATTAGCAGCACCAAGTGCCAATCCTTTTAGTAGTATTAGCCCAACTACAGCGCAGCATGTAGAAACTTATTTTAAAGATGCTATTAAAATGGTTTTAGATGGTGGAGCGTGTACAAGTGGTATCGAATCCACTATTATTGGTTTTGAAAATGACGAACCTATAATATATAGACTCGGTTCAAAATCACTAGAAGATATTGAAGCCATAGTTGGAACGATTGAAATTAAAAATTCGGTTAAAAGTCAAACGGAAGCTATTCCCGATGCACCAGGCATGTTAGAACGTCACTACGCACCAAAAACAAAAACCATCTTAACAACTAATATTTTAGAATCAATAAATCTTCATAAAAACAAACGTATTGGACTATTAACGTTTCAGTCTGAAATTGATCATCCTAATATTGAGGTTCAAATAGCACTATCAACATCTGGTGTTTTAGTTGAATCGGCTTCAAATTTATATGATGTGCTTCATCAGTTAGATAAGATGCATCTCGATATTATTATTGCTGAAGAATTTCCAGATTACGGTTTAGGAAAATCTATAAACGACCGACTTACTAGAGCTACAAAACACTAAGCAAAAAAAGCCTTTTTTCAAACACGCTGATTTTCAGCGCAAAAATATATGCATCAAGGTTTGGTAAATCAATTGTTTATCGTAAATTTGCAAACTCTTTTTTAAAGAGGAATGTTTAATCTTTTTGCGCTGTGAAGCGTAAATATAAATCAAATTAGTGTGGATACATTAAGCTACAAAACAGTTTCAGCTAACAAAGCTACCGTTAATAAGGAGTGGGTTTTAGTTGACGCTGAAGGACAAACTTTAGGTCGCTTAGCTTCGAGAGTAGCAATACTTTTAAGAGGTAAGCACAAACCTAATTTTACGCCACACGTTGATTGCGGTGACAATGTAATTGTTGTTAATGCTGAAAAAATCAACTTAACTGGTAACAAATGGACGGAAAAAAGTTACATCCGTCACACAGGTTATCCAGGTGGACAAAGAAGTCTGACGGCTACTGAAATGTTTGAGAAAGACCCAACCAGATTAGTAGAAAAGTCAGTGAAAGGAATGTTGCCTAAAAACAAATTAGGATCAGCCCTTTTTAGAAATTTAACTGTTGTTTCA
>JBLWYD010000153.1:0-5305 GCA_048267165.1 Bacteroidota bacterium | reverse complement strand
CTGCTGGAGTGCTAACCATTACATTATAACATTGGCTAAAACTAGGTAACTCTGACGCGGTAACACATATTTCATAACTTCCTACAGGTAACTCTGTAATTTCTAATCCAGAAGTATAATTTACATTTTCAAAAGTTTTATTTATTACACCTTGTCCTACCAAAATTACTTTATAAGTATAATCTTTCTTAAATAAAAGGTTTACAATACCGTTACTTTTACCTGGACAAGTTGTACTGCTTACCATAACCTGAATATCACTAGGTGCTATATCAATTAATTGGTATTGAGCACAACCATTAGCATCAACGACACTACCTTCAACTGTATTCGGGCATTGATCAATATCATCATTAACTCCATCATTGTCTGCATCTATAATTTCTACATTTAAGGTGATTGGTTTTTTAATTAATGTTAAATTCGTAACCACACTATTTGTTATAAGACAGTCATATACTCCATTATCATCAATGTCAGCTTTACTTATAGTAAACGTTTTATCTTTAGTATTTAGAATGTTTTTTCCATTTAAACGCCAAGTATAAATATTATTTGGACTTGAAGTTCCTTCAACACTAAAGGTTATACTTTCATTTTGTTTAACTGTTATTGCTTTTGCTACACCTAAGTGCGCTTGTGAATCATATACATAGTGCTTTAACCTATTTTTAATTAGCGAGAATTCATCTTCCAAATCTTCAAAAACAAAATTATTGTTCTCTATAACAAAAATATCAAGACTATCCATGTCTTTGATGGTAGAAGGTATTTTTCCTGATAATTGATTGTTATTTAAGAATAAATTTTCTAATTTGTTTAGATTCCCTAACTCAACTGGCACCCCCCCTGTTAAATTATTTTCATAGAGATATAAATCTGCCAAGCTTGACAGGTTTCCTAATTCAGATGGTATTTCTCCTGTTAGGTTATTTTTCTCTAGCCTTAAATCTTCTATATTAATAAGGTTTCCTAATTCTGGTGGTATTGCACCTGTTAAAGTATTGTTTCCTAAATCTAACCTCTTTAAGTTTATAAGATTACCAAGTTCTGATGGCATCAGTCCTGTTAACTTATTATTATTTAATAATAAGGTTTCTAAGCTTATAAGATTTCCTAACTCTAAAGGTAAATTTCCTGTTAAGTTCGCTGACCCTAGATATAAAAACCTTAAATTAATAAGATTACCTATTTCTACTGGTAACTCACCAGTAAATTGGTTTCCTCCCATAAAAATGTTTTGTAATTTTATTAAATTCCCTATACCTTTTGGAATAGCTCCTTCCAATTTATTATTAGCAATACTTAGACCTGTTAAATTTGTAAGATTACCTATTTCTGGTGGGATTTCTCCTGACAATTGATTTTGTGATAAATGGAGATCTCTTAATTTAGTTAAATTAGTTACTTCAATTGGTATAGCACCTGTAAGTTGATTACTACCTAAACTTAACCTCTCTAAAAGGGTTAATTTTCCAATCTCTTTAGGTATTACTCCAGATAGTTGATTATTTGAAATACTTAATTCTTTTAATTTAATAAGATTTCCTATTTGTGGTGGGATTTCTCCCATTAACTTATTATTCCAAGAAATATTTAAAAATATCAAATTAGTTAAATTACCTATTTCAGAGGGTAACATCCCATTTAAATTATTAAAATATAAATCCAATTTTGTAACGTTACCATAAGTATCTAAGACAACACCTTTCCATGTACTCATTTGAGCATTAAGATCCCATGTTTCTGTCCAATTTACTCCATCAGTAGCATTATAAAGCGCTATAAGTGCTTCTTTATCACTATTATTTTCTGAACATCCTTTTTCATTTACAATCGCTCCTATTGGAGTATTTAGACATAAATCTATAGCATTATTTACTCCATCGTTATCATCATCTAATTGACTATCCGAACATCCGTCTACATTTACTGATTCTCCTGTTGGTGTATTTGGACATAAATCTTTATCATTATTTACTCCATCATTATCATCATCTAATTGACTTTCCGAACACCCGTCTGCATTTACTAATTTTCCTGTTGGTGTATTTGGACATAGATCTTTATCATTATTTACTCCATCCTTATCATCATCTAATTGACTTTCCGAACATCCGTCTGCATTTACTGATTCTCCTGTTGGTGTATTTGGACATAAATCTTTATCATTATTTACTCCATCGTTATCATTATCTAATTGACTTTCCGAACATCCGTCTGCATTTACTAATTCTCCTGTTGGTGTATTTGGACATAAATCTTTATCATTATTTACTCCATCATTATCATCATCTAATTGACTATCCGAACATCCGTCTGCATTTACCGACTCCCCTGTTGGTGTATTTGGACATAAATCTTTGTCATTATCTACTCCATCATTATCAGAGTCTTTGGGTTCTACATTTAATATTATTGTATTTTTATACAATGTTAAATCGGTAATAATAGTATTGTTTATGACACAATCATATACTCCACCGTCTGTTAAAGCTGTACTATTTATTACATAAGAACGACTAGTAGCATCTGCTATATTAACCCCATCTTTACGCCATTGATATGTATTATTAACGCTGTTGGTTGATTCGGCTGTTAAAGTAATTGATTCTTCTTCTACAACAGTAATATTTTGTTTTATATCTATTTTAAATTGTGGTTTATATGTAAACCTTGTAGGTATAGATATTTTGTAGGTTGTAAACTCATTTTCAAAATCATTAAAAACAAAGTTATTATTTTGTATTTCTAAAGTTTGTAAACCTTTTAAAACTGTAAAATCTGGAATTAGTCCAGAAAAATTATTCTCTCTAAGGCTTAGAAAACTTAAAGCACTAAAAGTGTTGATAAATGAAGGAACCTGTTCTGTTAATTTATTTCTAGAAAGATTTAATGTCGTAAGAGAGGTCAGATTTGAAAAAGAAGCTGGTATTCCTCCTTCAATAGCTGTTCCAACTATTGTTAAGCCTTGTAAATTGGTTAAATTCCCTATTGAGGTAGGCAACAATCCTGTAAGTGGTGTATTTCGAATACTAAGAGTTTTTAAGTTAGTAAGCTCCCCTATTTCATCTGGAATATTTCCTGTTATATTCCCACTAATATCTAAATACCTTAATTTAGTTAGGCTACTTAACCCTACAGGAAAACTTCCTTTTATACTAACAGTATCAAGAGATAACCTCTCTAAATTAGTTAATTGAAAAAAGCTTGTTGGAAAATCACCTTCAGAAGAAAGGTCTACATATTTTAAAGATAGATTTGTTAGATTTGTAAGACTCGACAAGTCATCAGGAATATCTAGTGTAGGCGAATTACCTGCTTTACCACTTATGCTTATAATTTTTAAGGATGGTATGGTAAAAAGACAACTTGGTATAATACCATTGCCTACTTTGGAAATGATTATATGTTCTAGCTTAAGAAGATTACATATAGTAGAAGGTATATTTCCTGTTAATGTATCCGATAAGCCTCCTTGAATCCAAAACCTCTTTAATTCTGATAAATTACCAATCTCTACAGGCAATGTTCCATTAAGTCCTCTATTACTTAGATTTAATTCTGTTACCCTACCAGCAGTATTTACAGTTACACCTTTCCAAGTACTTATGTCTTCATTTAAATCCCAAGAATCTGTCCAATTAACCCCATTAGTAGCATTGTACAATGCTATAAGAGCATTTTTATCATTAATAGACTCTACAGTTCTGTAAACAATGTTATTCCTTTTTAAAGTTAAGTTTGGTACACTTGAATTTTGTATTTCACAATAATACGTACCAGCATTTGCTAAACTAGCATTAGTTATTTGATAGGTAGCACTAGTAGCCCCCGTAATTGAAGCACTATTTTTAAACCATTGATAGGTATTATTAGTACTTGACAAGCCTGTTACCGAAAAACTAACATTTGTTCCTTCCTCAAAAACAACGTTTTCTTCCTCGTTGATTTTGTTCTGTGGACTATAAGTAAGCGTTGCTACATTATCTTCTAATACTTTAGCTATGTTGTATAAAGAAGGAGTTCTTTCAAACACCGCGAAAGGAATATTGTTATTACTTACATCTAAGGTTTTTATTCTAAATAAAGTACTCGCTGTATAATCTGGTAAATTTGTAAGCAAATTGTTTGATACATAAACATCACCCACATTTGCAATTGCATTACCTATTTCTACTGGTAATTGTCCTGTCAATCTGTTTGAACTTAAATTAATTTCAACAAAGTGTCTTTCATTTAGGGTAAAAAGCTCAACAGGGATATCTCCCATTAACTGATTATTTTGAAGATATAAATAATTAAGATCTTGGGCATTCCCTAACTCTCCAGGGATTGCTCCTGAAATTGAATTATTTGAAAGGTTTAATACATTTAAGCTCTTTAAATTACCTAAGTCTGCTGGTAAGTTCCCTGCCAAATTGTTATTAGGTAAGTTAATTTCATCAACATGTCTTTCAGCTCCTGATACTCCAAAAACCACGTTCGTTTTTACTCCATACCAATTCTGTGGAGAGTCATTCAAATCCCATTTGTTTGTCCAATTTGCTCCATCTGTAGCATTATAAAGTGCTATTAAAGCATCTTTATCATTTTGAGAAATTTCTTGTGCATATACACATACGCCAAAAAGGACTAGCGTAAAAAGTAGTAGTCTTTTCATATAATTTTTTTTAATATTCAGCGTCAAAAGTAATTAAAGTTATCTCAATCACAAAAGATTACTTTTTGTTTAGTTTTACTTACTTAGAAATCTATTTTCATTAATCTTTTTAAGTAAAAAAGCGAGGTTTATACCTCGCTTTTCTTTAATTTATATGACCCTTTTCTATTTCTCCACGGTATTTTCTTTTACAGATAATAAATTAGCAAACAACTTATAGGCTCCAGAAACACCAGCAGGTAACTCCCTAAAGAAACTTAATCCGGTATAGATATAGTTTCCTTTTCCGTATTTAGCAACTAACAAACTTCCATCTCTAGCAGGTTCTCCTTTATCATGCATTGATAATATTGGAGTGTACTCTTTACTCCATTTGTTTGGAAAGTATAATCCGCGTTCTTGTACCCATCCTTCAAAATCAGCTTCCGTAATTTTGTTTGGATAATTTAAAATAGAATGATCTTTTGCTAAGAATGTTACGCTTGCATTTTCATCCGTAACTCTATCACGAGACAACTGTAAATCATATGGAGCTTGTACATCTACTCTTCTGTTTGTATTGTACTGTACAATTACATTTCCTCCATTTTTTACATACTCTAACAAGTATTTTTGCTTAAACTGTAACTCTTTTATAGTGTT
>JBLWYD010000152.1:0-5351 GCA_048267165.1 Bacteroidota bacterium | reverse complement strand
GAAGAGCCAGATTCATCATTTGCGTTGGGACCAATTAATCTTGAAATTAAAAAAGGAGAAACCGTTTTTATAGTAGGAGGAAATGGCTCAGGAAAAAGTACTTTTATCAATACGATAACAGGTTTATATGCTCCAACTAAAGGACAAATATTACTGGATGGAGAAGTAGAAGACGTAACGGAAAAGATTCAAAACTTAGCAGCAGCAGTATTTACTGACAATCATATTTTCTCTAAAAATTATGAAGAGTATGAATTAGAAAATAATACAGAATACCAAGAGTACTTAAAATTAATGGAGTTAGAAGAAGTTGTTGGAGATGATAAAGATAGTTCGGTAAGAAGAAAATTTTCAAAAGGGCAAAGTAAAAGAATGTCTTTAATTTTTGCCTTATTAGAAGACAAACCAATCCTAATCTTAGATGAATGGGCAGCTGATCAAGATCCGTATTTCAGAAAATTCTTTTACGAAGAGTTAATACCAAAATTTAAACAAGAAGGAAAAACAATTATTGCTGTTACTCACGATGATGCTTATTTCCATCAAGCAGATCGATTATTAAAGTTTGATTATGGTCAAATAGTAAAAGATATTAGAATCAAAGAAGAGGTATTAAGTGAAAAGAGTTTATGGTAATTATTTGCTTGAATATTCTTAAAACTAAACAAATCATTAATTTTTTGAAATAAATGAAACTTACTTTACCACAGCAAGACATATATTTTGAACAGCTTATGCACCCTAATGCTCCAATTTATAATATAGGAGCCAAGATATTGATTGAAGGTGTTATAGATATTGAAACTTTCAATAAAGCCTACAAAAGTCTTATAAAACAGCATGATAGTTATAGAACTATTTTTAAAAATACTAATGAGGAAATAACCTCATTAGTGTTAGAAAATTTTGAAGAAGAACTACCAATTATGGATTTTTCTGAAAAAGAAAACGCGGAGAAAGAAGCAATTACTTTCATGCAAAATGAATTTGTAAAAACATTTGATATAACAAACGGGAAGTTCTTGCATAAATTTATCTTAATTAGGGTAGCTTCTCAAAAATATTACCTTTTTTCAGTATATCACCACATTATTACCGATGGTTGGGGAACATCACTTATGTTCCAACGATTAGTGAAAAATTACAATGAGCTGCTAGAAAATCAAGAGGTAATATCAAAATATGAATACAGTTATCAAAATTTTATAGTTGATGATATTGAGTATGAAAAATCAAAAAAGTATCAAGAAGATAAATTATACTGGTTAAATAAATTTTCTGTATTACCAGAGAGTTTATTTGAAAAAAGAAATCAGCAGAATAAAGAAAGTAAGAGTGCTCAAAAATCTATTTATATAAAAAGAGGACTGTATAATTCAATTAATACACTAGCAAAAGAGTTCAATTCAAGTACCTTTCATGTTATTTTAGCAACCTTGTTTTTATACTTCGGACGTAAACACCAAAATAACGATTATGCTATTGGTTTACCTGTTTTAAATAGAGGAAAGGCTACTTTTAAAAGAACTGTGGGGTTATTTATGGGAGTTTCTCCTTTAAGAATCCAAATGGATTTTAATTCATCTTTTAAAAAGCTTTTAGAAGATATAAGAAATCAGTTAAGAAAAGATTATCGTCACCAACGTTTTCCTTTAGGTAAATTAATTCAGGGATTGAACGGGTTTCAAGAGATAGAAAGATTGTTCAATATTACACTATCTTATGAAAAGCAGAACTATGCTGATCATTTTAAAGAAACTAAAACTACAGTAATACCACTTTCTCATCAGTCGGAAAGAGTAGCTTTAGCAGTATATATTAGGGAGTTTGATGATAAGGAAGATGTTAAAGTAGACTTTAATTATAATCTTAACTATTTTAATGATGAGCAAGTATCACAAATTACGAAGCATTTTAATGAACTATTGAGTAGTATACTTGATGACCCCAATAAGAAGCTTTACGAGTTTGAATATATACCAAGAAAAGAGAAAGAACAGTTACAGTATTTATTTAACGATACCAATATTATACTTCAAAAAGATAAGACATTTTTAGATGCTTTTAATGATAAAGTAAAGCAACACCCTAATAAAATAGCTATAAAGGATGATTTTACAGAATTATCATATGAGCAATTACAAGAGCTTTCTACTACAATAGCACATAATATATTGTCTTTAAAAGAAGATACAAATTTAATAGGAGTGTTATTAAACCGTTCGTCTTATACAATTGCAGTTCTATTAGGGGTTTTAAAAGCAGGAAAATCATATATTCCTTTAGATCCTAGTTTTCCTAAAAAAAGATTACAATATATTATAGACCACAGTAATTTAAAAACAATTATTTCAGACCAAGAAAAGGCATTGATATTTGATAATTGTAATTCAATTTCATTAGAAAGTATAGTAAGTGAGGTAGAAACTGAGAAAGAACTCATACTACCAATAGTTTTACCAAACGATACAGCATATATCATTTATACTTCAGGCTCAACAGGAAATCCTAAAGGAGTAGAAATAGGGCATAGATCTTTATTAAATTTTTTATTAAGCATTAAGGAGAAACCAGGAGTAAAACAAGAGGATGTTTTATTTGCTGTAACAACATATTCTTTTGATATATCAATTTTAGAATTTTTTGTACCGCTAATTTCAGGAGCTTGTGTGTATGTAACTTCAAATGAAACTTTAGATGATTATTCGAAAACAATTGAAACTATTAAAAGAGTTTCACCAACAATCATTCAAGCAACTCCAAGTTTTTATCAATTACTAATTAATGGAGGTTGGGAAGGAAATAAAGGAGTGAAATTGTTTTGTGGGGGTGATTTACTTAGCGAAGATTTAACTACTCAATTGTTGTCAAATTGCTCAGAGTTATGGAACATGTATGGACCAACAGAAACCACAATATGGTCGTCAGTAAAAAAAATAATAACCAAAAAAGAAGCCTCTAATATTGGAAACCCAATAGCCAATACACAGTTTTACGTGTTAGATAACAACTTACAGTTTCTACCAATAGGAAGTAATGGAGTTTTGTATATAGGTGGAGAGGGACTAGCGAAAGGATATTACAAAGACACTGACCAAACTGCTGAAAGGTTTATAAAAAACCCTCATGGAGAAGGGCTTATATACAATACTAACGATTTAGTAAAGTGGAATGGACAAGGAGAACTGATTTTTTTAGGGAGAAATGATAGCCAAGTAAAAATAAGAGGATATCGTATAGAGCTAGGAGATATTGAGGATAAACTCAATCAGATTTCTCAAATTCAAAAGGCTGTAGTTGTTGTAAAAAAACAACAAAATCAAGAAGCTTTTTTAGTGGCTTATATTCAGAAAAAAGACTTAGAGTATAACATACAAGAAAGTATTTCTATTCTAGAAGAAGAGTTGCCTGAGTATATGATTCCTCGAGCAGTATTTGAGATAGAGGAGTTTCCACTAACACCTAATAAAAAGATAGATAGAAAAAAGCTATCCGAACAGATTATTAATGTAGTATCAAAGTCTGAAGAATTTCCTAAAACAGAACTGCAAAAGGATTTAGCCTTATTGTGGAAAAAAGTTTTAGGATGTAAACATGAAATAAGTTTAAAAGAAAACTTCTTTGCTTTAGGAGGACATTCTTTAAATGCTGTAAAGTTATCACATCAGATTAATAAAAAGTATGGTGTTAATATAGGTTTAAAATCAATGTTTGATCATCCTACCATAGCCTCTTTAGCTAATTTTTTAGAAAATGATAATCAAGAATATAATATTCAGATTCCTCAAGCAAATTCAAAAGAGTTCTATCATATAACACCATCTCAATACAAATTATGGTTGGCGTCTCAAACACCAAATAAATTAATAGCATATAATATGGTGGCAGCTTTTAAAGTAGCTGGAAACTTTCATACAGACAAACTAAGTAACGCTGTAAGTAAGCTTATTTCTGAGAATGAGATTCTAAGAACCAATTTTATTGAAAAAAGAGGAGAGGTTTATCAAAAAGTTAAACAACTTCAAGAAGTTAATTTTACTCTATCAACATTACAAACTACTGAAGATAAAGTAGAATATTATATAGAAAAGTATATAAACAAGCCTTTTGATTTAGAGGATGATTTGTTATTAAGGATGTTATTAATTCAAACAGGTACCAATACATCCACTCTTGTATTTTGTACTCATCATATAATAATGGATGGTATTTCTCTTGAATTTTTCACAAACCAATTAATTGAAAACTATCAAACTGAGAATATAATTAACGATGCAAAAGAAATTCAGTTTAAAGATTATTCAGAATGGCTATCTAATAACATGGAAACAAAAGAAGCAATTGAATTTTACCAATCTTATTTAAAAGATTATGAGGTTAAAGAAAGCATTATACCAGATGTTATTTATCCCGGTGATAAAGCTTCTAAAGCAAGGCATTATTTATTAAGGTTTAGTTTAGAAGAAACTAACTCAATAAAAAAACTAGCAAAAGAGTATCAAAGTACTCCTTACAATGTATTAATTGCTTTAATAAATGTTATTAGTTATGTAGTAAGTGATCATAAAGATCTTGTAGTTGGAACAGTACATTCAGGAAGAAATATTGAAAGCATAGCTTCAATGATAGGAATGTTTGTGAAAACATTACCACTTAGAACAAAATTTAGTGGAGAAGCTTCTTTTTCACAATTGGTTCAACAAGTTAAAGAACAATTAATTTTACTTGATACATATCAAGATATCCCATCATCTGTAACAAAGGAAGATTTATTTGATGTTCTTGTTACTTTCCAAAACCCTGATTTTTCGTATCAAGATGAGATTTCTATTGATGATATAAAGCTCAAGTATTTACCGTCAGATACGAATTACGTTAGAGTACCATTATTATTTAACTTTTTTGAAGTTAATTCAGTCTTGAATCTTTCTTTATCTTATGATATAGGAAGGTATGAACAATCAACTATTCTTTTTATTGTTGATTTATTTAAAGAGCTATTAAACCATTTAGTAAAAGAACCTAATTTAAAAATATCAGTTTTAAAGGAGGTTTTGAATGAAAGTAGTAAGCAAGAAGAATTAGACTTTGATTTTAATTTTTAATGAGCGTGTACATTTTTTATTCAAAAATAGATGAGGTAAAGCATCAGTCTTTATTGAAAAATAATTTACATTTTTTTTCTAAAGATTATCAAGATAAACTCCTGAGGTATAGAAGGTGGCAAGATGTTCAATTGTCATTAATAGGAAAATTATTAGTAAAAAGAGGAATGTCTTTTTTTAATAAGGAAATTGAATTGCAAGAATTCTTTTTTACTAAATACAACAAACCCTATTTTAAAAACAATG
>JBLWYD010000151.1:0-5356 GCA_048267165.1 Bacteroidota bacterium | reverse complement strand
TGGTAATGTAGAGTATCTTCCTATCGTTGGTCCTTTTACTATTGGTGATTATAGTTCTGGTGATATTAACGATGATGGAATTCTATTCTTATACGGTGAAGATAAATTTGTTGCTATTGATTTAAACCCTTCGAGTCCAGCCTATTTAACATCAACAACCTTATTAAGTTTCAATGTTACCATTAATGATATTGTAGTGAGTCCTATAGATGGTAACATTTACATGGTAACAAGTACTACAAACAGAAAATTATTACGTTTTAATACTGGAAATAATACGATTGATGATCTTGGAATTGTCACTGGTTTAGGTTCAGAAACGACTAACGCATTCGGAACAGCTTACATGGATGCATTAGGTAACATGTACATAGCAAACAACAGTTCTGGAACTATTTACAGAATTGCATTGCCACATACTGGGAATTTAAATGCCACAATTCATGGAGAATTAATTGACATAAACCCAGGTGATGGAGCACGTTGTCCTTCACAATTAATTATTCCAATGGCAGATGATGATTCTATTTGTGCAACTTCTGATGACATCGATACAGCTATTGAAATTAATGTTTTAGATAATGATTCTGCAGGAACCTACGATATTGATATTACAGGAGTTCAATTTATTGACCCAGTATCATCTGCAGCAACCACTACTGTTACCATTCCTGGTCAAGGTACATTTACTGTAAGTACTTCAGGTGTTGTTACATTTGAAGCGGTACCAGAATTCACAGGAACATCAGTAGAATATATTATTACAGATATAATCGGCACACCATCAATGCCTGCTACCATTACAGTGAGCCTAAATACCACAGCAGCTCCTACCGGAAATACTAATCAAGAATTTTGTGCTTCTAGTATGCCTACCGTTGCCGACTTAACCGCAACTGGAGATACTATTCTTTGGTATGCTAGTGCAACCGAAACAGAAGCTTTAGACCCAACGGAAAATTTAATTGACGGAAACACCTATTACGCGACTCAAACTTCAGCTGAAGGTTGTGAAAGCTTGGATCGTTTAGCAGTAACTGTTACATTAAATGCAGATATATCTTTAGAAATAGAAGAAGAAACAATTTGTTCTGAGGATAACACAACATATACTATTGTTGCAACCTTTTCGGGAACTGCACCATTTACAGCTCTTGGAATTGGTCAGCCTGGTACATGGGTAGCGAATAATGATGGTACTTATACTTGGACCTCTGATGCTATTTCAGCCAACGAACCTTACAGTGTTGATATTCAAGATGCTAATTCTTGTAACACTATTACACTTTCCGGTGAAGCTGCAATATGTTGTGAGTTTATCGTAAGTTGTCCAACGTTTTCAAATACTACTCTGACATGTTATAGTGAACTACCATCTCAAATAACCTATTCTATAGATGAATTTGAAACATTAGGTAATGGTGATGGCATGATAGGCGATAATGCATGTGGCATTGTTGAAATTACAGCGCAGAACAGTCCAGATCAGAATACATGTAATCAAAATGTTACCAGAACATATACAATTATATCTTATGAAGATACCAATGGGAACGGCGTCCGTGACACAAATGAAACCACAATTTTAAATAGTGTAGAGTGTTACCAGTCTATTTTTATAAATGATGATATTGCTCCAACATTCACTGTCCCAGATGATATTACAGTAGAATGTGATTATGATTCTTCCAACTTATTTATTACAGGTTACGTAGATGATGAAGCTGATAATTGCTCTATTGATCTTAAAGCTACCTTTGCAGATACAATTACAGAAGGTGCATGTTCTGGTTCTTATGTTATTTCTAGAGCATGGTCTTTATCTGATGATTGTGACAACACAATAACAAAAGTACAAACGATAACAGTACAAGATACGACTGCACCGACTTTTACTAGTCCTGCAGATATTACTGTCGAATGTGGTATAGATGTTACTGATTTATCAATCACAGGAGATGTTACTGATGAAGTAGATAATTGTGCTGTGGATCTTGAAGCAACATACACGGATAGTGTTGAAGATGGTAGTTGTCCTGGTGCTTCTGTGATTACAAGAACGTGGACGTTAAATGATGGCTGTGATAATACTACAACAGCTATTCAAACCATAACAATTCAAGATACAACAGCACCTACCTTTACTGTTCCTGCAGATATCACCCTTGAATGTGATGTTGATATTACAGACGTATCAATTACAGGAGATGTTACTGATGAAGCGGATAATTGCGCTGTAGGTCTTGAGGCAACGTATACAGATAGTATTGAAGACGGAACTTGCCCTGGAGCCTCTGTAATCACAAGAACTTGGACATTAGCCGATGATTGCGATAATACTACAACTCACGTACAAACCATTACAATTCAAGATACAACTGCACCAACCTTCACAGGACCTGCTGATATCACTTTAGAATGTGATGAAGATATTTCAGACATCACCATAACAGGAGATGTTACAGATGAATCAGACAATTGTGCAGTAGACTTAGATGCGACTTATTCAGATAGCGTTGCAGACGGAACTTGTCCGGGATCATCTATTATTTCAAGAACATGGTCTCTAACAGATGACTGTGATAATACCACAACATTTGTTCAAACCATAACAATTCAAGATAGCACAGCACCTTCTTTTAATGAAACACTCCCTGAGGATTTAGAAGTAGAATGTGATGCTGTACCAGAAGCTGTAACCTTAACTGCTACGGATAATTGTGGCACTGCAAACGTTACTTTCTCAGAGAACATTACTAATGGCTCTTGTATGGGTGAATACATCATTGAGCGAACATGGACAGCATCAGACCACTGTGGAAACGAAGCAGTACACACACAACTTATCAGTGTACAAGATAATACAGCACCAACATCAGTTACGGCCTTTGAAGAAACGGTAAACGTCTTATGTGATAACATACCTGAAGTCCCTAGTTTAGTTTTTGAAGATTCTTGCTCTAATGATATTGATGTTAGTTTCACTGAAGAATCAACACAAACAAACAACTCAGAAGACTATAATATAACGAGAACATGGACGGTTACTGATGATTGTGGTAACGAAGCTATATTTACTCAAACTATTGCTGTAGAATTGACGAATACAATGCAGGCTACAGATGCCAACCTATGTATAGAAGATTCTGAAATTGATCTATTCGATTTATTATCCGGAGACTTTGACACCAATGGAACATGGAGTGTCGTTTCGGGTGACGCTACGGTGAACGGTAGTCTATTTGACCCAGCTTCTGCAGACGTAGGTGAATATACATTCATGTATTCAATTGACGATGCATCTTGCCCTGCCGATATAGAAGTTAACATTACTTTAGATGACGACTGTGTGGTATTAGCTTGTGGTGAAGATGATGTTGTGATATCTAAAACGGTTACCGCAAATGGAGATGCGTACAACGAAACATTTAATGTAACAGGTATTGAAGATTGTGGATTTGTAATTGAGCTTCAAATATTTAATCGTTGGGGTGCTGAAATCTATAAATCTAACAATTATTTAAACGACTGGAGAGGTGAATCTCACAGTTCTTCTATAGGAAGTTCTGGAAAAGTTCCTACTGGTACATATTATTACATTATTAACCTAAAAAATAGTGGATTAGAGCCAATTGCAGGTCCTATCTACGTAGCAACAAATTAACAAAAAACTTAACCAATGAAGTTATCAAAAATTATAAGTATTGCGATACTATTTTTGAGTGTTTCTACAGCTTTTGCTCAACAGTTACCTCAATTTACGCAGTATATGTTTAACACTATTTCTATAAATCCGGCTTACGCTGGTAGTAGAGAGACACTAAGTGTTGTAGGTTTACATAGAAGTCAATGGGTTGGTTTAGATGGTGGTCCAGAAACTCAAACTCTATCGGTACATTCTCCATTACGTAATGAGAATATGGGATTAGGTATATCTTTTATCAATGATAAATTAGGTTATGAAAATTTCTCATACCTTTATGCTGATTACTCGTATACCATTAAAGCAACGGAAACCGTAAAATTAGCATTTGGGGTTAAAGGTGGACTTACACACTATAGCTTAGATGAAGAGTTATTAAACGATCCTTCTGTAGTAAATGACCAGTTTTTTAATGATGTATCTAATCGTTGGAGTCCAAACTTTGGTGCTGGATTATACTTACACTCAACACGTTGGTATCTTGGACTTTCTGCTCCTAGAATATTAAATACAGATTACAATAATGGCGGTAGTGGTTCTGTAGATTATGTCGCTTTAGAACGTATTAGCTATTACTTCACTGGTGGTTACGTTTTTGATTTAAGTGAAAACACAAAATTAAAGCCATCAGCACTATTAAAAGCCACAAACGGTGCGCCTTTATCTTTTGATCTTTCTGCAAACTTCTTATTCCATGATAAATTATGGTTAGGTGGTGCCTATAGAATTAATGAAAATGCTGCAGCTATTGGAGGTATTGCTGACTTCCAAATATCAAAACAATTGAGAATTGGTTATGCTTACGAGTATCCAATTTCAGATATAAGACCATACACAAGTGGTACTCACGAGGTATTACTAATGTTTGAAGTCTTTAAGAGTAAACGTATTAAATCGCCTAGATATTTCTAAAAAGACCCAATTATGAAGACCAAAATATTAGCGTTTGTTATAGTTTTAAGTAGCGCATTCTCTTTTGCCCAAACGAAATTGGCAGATAAGTTTTTTGAAAATTATGGCTATGTAAAAGCCATTGAACTATACGAAAAAGCCGTTGAAAAAGGAACAAATAGTGCTCACGTATTAACACGTTTAGGTGATGCATATTACAATAATTCCGATTCTGAAAAAGCAGCCCTTTGGTATGGCAAGGCCTTAGAGGCTCATAAAAATATTGAAGCTGAATATATCTATAAATATATTCAATCACTTAGAAGTATTGGAAATTATCAAGAAGCCGATGTCTGGTTTAAAAAACTAAGTGAAGCGCAAAATGGAGATAGTAGACTAAAAGGTTACAATCCTGATGAAGTAGATATTTTTGACAAATTAACTTCTAAAAATGACGATCTTATCGTTCAAATTGAAAATTTATCTTTCAATACTGAAAACTCAGATTTCGGATCTTATATGTTCAATAATACATTGTATTTTGCTTCCTCAAGTGCTAGTGATTCTAAAGTATACAATTGGAACAAAGAACCTTTTCTAGATATATTTCAGTTAGAAGTAACCACTGAAGATGACAATTCTCAATCTTATGGCTCTCCTTCCGAAATTAATGCCGATGGTTTAAACACCGATTATCATGAAGCTTCCGTTGCCATTACTAATGATGGTAAGACGATGTATTTTACAAGAGATAATACTACA
>JBLWYD010000150.1:0-5379 GCA_048267165.1 Bacteroidota bacterium | reverse complement strand
TCTATTCCATTTAAAAATCCCGCCTATTGCAGGTTTATTAGGAGATATATGTTTTGTTGAACCTACATCACCAATAAAATTACTTCCTCCTGCAAAAACACCAACCTCATAGGTTTGTGCATGCGAGAGCTGTATGGTGATAAGACTCAATACTATAATAAAAAAATACCTCATAAATAATTAAAAGTTTGCAAATATAATAAATAAGATTAGCCTTTAACAATTTGAAACAAATTGATATGTGATTAAACTAATTATCTGCTAATTTATTGTTTTAATTGCGTTTGTCTTCTCCCCAAAGTAATTTTTTTCTCAGCGTATCTAAAAAGCTTTCGTCTAGTAATTCTAGCATTTTTATAGTAAACGGAGCCTTTTTAATTTTGATCACCGTATTGTTGTCTAAGGTTGCAATTCTAGAGTCAAGTGATACTAAATGCTGATTTTCTCTACCGTTTACTTTTAATTCAATTTCTGTAGAATCTGGTATAACCAAAGGTCTTGCACTTAGGTTGTGAGGTGCAATAGGTGTTAATACAAAACTGTTTGTTGATGGTGTAATTACTGGTCCGCCACAACTTAAAGAGTACCCTGTAGAACCTGTAGGTGTTGAAACAATTAATCCGTCACTCCAATAAGAAGTTAAATATTCGTTGTCTAATAAGGTATCCACGGTAATCATCGAAGTCGTGTTTTTTCTGCTTACAGCAATTTCGTTTAACGCATAATTAGCTTCTAAAATATCTTTGTTTTCCGGACTGGTTTCTACACTAAGTAAACTACGTTCAGAGATTTTATATTGTTTATTTAAAATGCTGATAAAAGCTTCTTCAATTTCATCTGTTTGAATGGTTGCTAAAAAACCTAAACGACCTGTGTTAATTCCAACAATAGGGATGTTTAAATCTTTAACATACGTTATGGTTCGTAAGATGGTACCGTCTCCACCAATACTAATTAGTAAGTTAAAACTCTTGTCTAATTCTGTAAAAGATTGAATTTCTGTGTTGTTTCTAACTTTTTCGTCTAACTGTTTTAGAAATTCTTTTTCAATACAAACCGAAATCTTCTCTCTTAAAAGAACATCTAATAAAATAGCGAAAGCTTCCGAGGTTTTCTTAGTATAATATTGGCTGTAAATAGCAATCTTCATATTATATGTTTAAATATTTATTTAAATAATCAGATCGCTCTTTTAAGCTTTCCATATAAGAGTCTTCTTCGTGTCCTGAAACAACATTGTACCCATAACGTCTAAATGTCTGCATGATATCGTTAAGTCCAGTGTTTCCAACTTTCAAGGTTAGTTGCGCTATATCGTTTTCAATTTTTGAAATAAAAACACCTAGAAGTTTCCCATTATTAGATTCTACAATTTGACTAACCTCGCTAAACGAATAATCGTTCAAACTTTTTTCAACAATTAAGATGCCACCCGCTTCAGCAAAAAAAGGTGTTTCGTTAAATAATCGAATAATATCATTTAATTCGTAATAGCCTAAATAGGTGTTTTTTGCATCTAAAACAGGCATGATATTGGTGGAATTCTGTGCAAAAGCTTCTAATATATCTAACCAATTGGTTTCTTGTCTTACAAAAAAGCCTTCCGCAGCATATAAAATATCTTTAATAGACTTGTTCGTTTCAAAACAATGAGCATCTGTTTCAGAAATACAACCTAAGTACACATTCTCTTCGTTTTTAATGGGTATATGCGAGTTGGTCAGCTGGTTAAACAGCAACTTTAAGTCGGTAACATCCTCGTTAATTGAGAGGGGTTTTATGTCGTTAATTATGTAATCTGAAAGATTCATTTCTTCTAATTTGTTTTTGCAAATTAATCAAAAAAATAGTACAATAAGGCTGTTCTACTTTGTATTTTTGCAGAACTAATAAAATTTCTTACAATGACGAAATTAAGCGTAAATATTAATAAGATAGCTACTTTAAGAAACTCTCGAGGTGGAGATTTGCCTAATGTAGTACAGTTTGCAAAAGATGTGCAGCGTTTTGGAGCAGAAGGAGTAACTATTCATCCTAGACCAGACGAAAGACATATACGTTATCAAGATGCTTACGATTTAAAACCGGAAGTTTATACAGAATATAATATTGAAGGAAATCCTATTCCGAAGTTTGTAGATATGGTTCTAGAAATAAAACCAACACAAGTAACTTTGGTGCCAGATAGTGTAGACGCACTAACAAGTAATGCAGGTTGGGATACTATTAAGAATAAAGATTTCTTGGTAGAGGTTATTCAAGAATTTAAACGAAACGGAATTAGAACTTCTATTTTTGTAGATCCAGATTTAAAGCAAATGGAAGGCGCTAAAGAAACAGGAACAGATAGAATTGAATTATATACCGAAGCATTTGCGCATCAATATGGCTTAGGAAACAAAGAAGCCATTCAACCGTATGTTGCATGTGCGGAATTAAGTAACAAATTAGGCTTAGGTGTAAATGCTGGTCACGATTTATCTTTAGATAATATTCATTATTTCAAAGAAAATATTCCGGGTTTATTAGAAGTTTCTATTGGTCATGCACTAGTTTCAGAAAGTCTTTATCTTGGAGTAGAAAATGTTATTCAAATGTATTTACAAAGATTGAAGTAATTTTATTAATTAAAATCAAGCATAGGTGGAAGAAAAAGAAATATTATACGCAAAAGTAATAGGAGAAGGAAAACCATTTGTAATCCTTCATGGTTTCTTAGGAATGGGAGACAACTGGAAAACGCTAGGAACGCAATTTAGCGAAGCAGGTTTTCAAGTGCATTTAGTAGATCAACGTAATCATGGTAGAAGTTTTCACGATGCTACATTTAATTATGAAGTTTTAGTTTCAGATTTAAAAAGATATTGTGAAGAGCATCAACTAGAAGATATTGTTTTGTTAGGTCACTCCATGGGAGGGAAAACAGCAATGCTATTTGCTTCAGAATATCCTGAATTGGTTTCTAATCTAATAGTTGCAGATATTTCTCCTAGATTATATCCAATTCATCACGATGTGATTTTAGAAGGTCTGAATAGTTTAGATTTCGATAAAATAAAATCTAGAGGACAAGCAGATAAAATGCTTTCTCAATATATTACTCATTTAGGGGTTCGTCAATTTTTATTGAAGAATTTATACTGGGTTGAAAAAGGAAGGTTGGACTTACGTTTAAACTTACAGGCTTTAATCGAAAACATTGGCGAAGTAGGTGAGGCACTTCCTATACATGCTAAATTTGATAAAGACACTTTGTTTCTTCGTGGTGATAAAAGCGAATATATTGGTGAACAAGATCAAGCTATTATTAGCAGACACTTTCCGGAAGCAAAAATTATTACTATTTCCAATTCGGGACATTGGTTGCATGCCGAAAATCCAGAAGATTTTTACCAATCTGTAATAGATTTCGTATCTTTCTAGATAATCAATTTAAAAAAATAAAATATGTATTTAATAATAAGACTTTTGCTAAATGCTATTGCCGTTTTTGTGCTAGCAAATATTTTAAATGGCGTAGGTGTAGATAGTTACGTAACTGCAATTATTGTAGCCTTAGTACTTTCTATTTTAAATCTTATTGTAAAACCAATATTGGTGATTTTAACCTTGCCAATTACCATCATTACCTTAGGACTATTTATGTTTGTTATAAATGCCGGATTGGTACTTCTAGCAGATAAATTTGTAGACGGTTTTTCGGTGAGTTCTTTTTGGACAGCCATGTTGTTTTCTGTCTTATTGTCTATCCTTCAATCCTTATTACAATCCTTCTTAGTTAAGGATAACTAATTCATCCTAAAAGCTATAGGTTTTTAATTGGCTTTCAAGTAAAGTTGTTTGATTATTTTGTTTAATAAATAACTTTACTTGAAATTAGCTAGTTTACAATACGTTAAAAACTTTGTAGTAGTCTAAAAAAATAGTACTTTTGCACTCCTTTTTGAATGGAAAAATGTGTTAAAGCACGCTTTAAGCATTCTGTTTTAAGAGGTCTTTCCCTATAAAATCGGGAAATTAAATAACTAGTGTTAACGTCCAATAAAGGACTTTATATCATTTATAATGAATATTACAAGAGAAAACATTGATGCATTAAATGCTGTAGTAAAAGTAGACATCGCTAAAGAAGATTATAGCGATAAAATTGAAAAAATCTTAAGCGATTACAGAAAAACAGCTAACATTCCTGGATTTAGAAAAGGTCACGTACCAATGGGAATGGTTAAGAAACAATATGGTAAAGCCGTTTTAGTTGATGAAGTAAACAAACTTTTACAAGAAGGATTAAATAAATATTTAACGGAAGAAAAGTTAGATGTTTTAGGACAACCATTACCAAAAACGCAAGACGAAATAGATTGGGATGCTGGTGATTTTTCTTTTGAATTTGAATTAGGTTTAGCACCAGAATTTGAAGTAGAATTAAAAAGTAAAAAACCAATTACACATTATAAAATTGTTGCTGGAGACAAAATGATCGACGATCAAGTTGAAAACATCCAAAAACAATATGGTAAATTAATTTCTCAATCTACAATTGAAAAAGACAGTGAAATCACTGGAACTTTTAAAAACGAAGAAAAAGAAATTGAAAATACAGTAACTTTAACTTTAGATAAATTTAAAGGAGCTGCAAACGCAAAGAAATTTGTTGGAGCTAAAGTTGGAGATGTAATTACATTAAAAACAAAAGGTTTATATAACGACGATCATGAATTAATGCATGCATTAAAAATTCAACATGATGAAGCACACGGTTTAGATATCGAAGTAACTTTTGAAGTAACTGAAATCAACAAACGTGAGTTAGCAGATTTAGACCAAGAGTTATTTAACAAGTTATTTGCAGACGGAAGCGTAACTTCTGTTTCAGAATTAAAAGACAAGATCAAAGAAGATGCTGAAAAGCAATTCGTGCAACAAGGTGATCAAAAACTTTTAAATGATATTACAGAGTATTTAGTAGACAATACTAAATTTGATTTACCAGCAGCTTTCTTACAAAAATGGATGCAAACTGCAGGTGAGCAACAATTAACAGAAGAGCAAGCTAAAGAAGAGTACGAAAAGTCTGAAAAAAGCTTACGTTACCAGTTAATCGAAGGAAAGTTAATTACAGATAACAATATTCAAGTTACTCTAGAGGATATTAAAGGTCAAGCTAAAAACATGATCAAAATGCAAATGGCTCAATTTGGTCAAATGAATCCTTCAGATAAAGAATTAGAAGATATTGCTGCACGTGTACTTTCTAATCAAGACGAAGCTAGAAGAATTTCTGAGCAAATCATTAGCCAAAGATTATTAGATATCTATAAAGAAAAAGCTAATATCGAAACGAAAGAATTAACTTATGAAGACTTCGTAAAAGAAGTT
>JBLWYD010000149.1:0-5446 GCA_048267165.1 Bacteroidota bacterium | reverse complement strand
TATAATGACTATATGTTTTCTAAAGGTCTACAATTTGATGATTTTAAACTTGCAATTTTTAAAAAAAGGTTTGAAGATAAATTTTATGAGGCATTTGGAGTTTATGATAACGATAAATTAATTTATTCAACTTGGATTTCTACGAAAGACGTAGAAATTTCTGTAAATACGTTAGGTTTAGAATTAGAAGAAGACGAAGCTTTACTGCTTGATATTATTACTCATCCAGAGTATAGGAGACAAGGTCTTCATAATTTTATGAATATTTTTTGTTTAGAAAGAATTATGGAACTTAATAAAACAAAGGCTGTTGTTTTAGTTTTGAAAGAAAATATTCCAGCTAGAAAATCTCAAGAAAGATCAGGTTTTATAAAAAGTAAGATAATAACACATTGTAGTCTATGGGGTAATGAATATATAAAAATTAAAAATATTTAGAAAATAAATATTATGAGAAAATTTATTCGGCAAATAATAGCACAGTTTTTTATTCTATTTGGTTTTGTGAATAGAAAGAACAAGTATGTTCATTCACAAGACCTTATAACTTCTATTTATTTTCATAACCCTAGTAAGGAACTTTTTGAAAAGTGCGTTAATTGGTTAGTTAAAAATAATTATTATTTTATTTCAACGCAGGATTTATACGAAGTCTTATTTAAAAATAAGAGCTTGAAAAGTGGAGCAGTTTGTATAACCGTAGATGATGGTAAAAAAGGGAATTTAGAAAATATAATTCCCTATGCGGAAAAGTTAAATATTCCAGTAACTATTTTTGTTTCTACAGAACCTGTAGAATCAGGAGCTTTTTGGTGGAGCTATGTTACGAAGAATAACGAAATTTCTAATAAAAAAGTTTCTTTAGAGAATTGTAAAAGACTCTCTAATTCTAAAAGAGTAGATACTGTTAATGAATTAAAAAAACAGATTTCATTAACTCGTGAGGCTATGACTAAAAATGATGTTGTAAGAATCTCTAAATTAGAAAACATAACTATAGGAAACCATACAGTAAATCATCCTATCACTAAAAAGTGTAAAAAGGAGGAGTTGAGATATGAAATCAGTGAAGCTTCTAAGATATTGAAAAGTTGGATTTCTAAAGATATAGATTTCTTTGCTTATCCTAATGGAGATTATGACGGTAGAGAAGAAGCAATTTTATTAGATAACAACATTAAATTGGCTTTCACAACAGAGCCTAAACATATTGATATTGTTAAAAAGTATAATCCATATCAAATTCCTAGGTTTAGTGTTAATGATGATGGGTCTTTTGCAGAGAATATATGCAAAATGGTAGGCGTTTGGCAAGCATATGTAAAATAAAACATGTATTCTATTGAAATTGTTAAATATAGAGTCCGAATTCCCTTTGAAGTTTAATCTTTAAGTTATGAGTAGTAGTGTTTTATTTATAGGTCCCTATGAGAAAAGGCCAAAAGGTGGTGTTGCCTTCGTATTGAGTGAATATAAAAAAATTTTCCCAGAAGCTTTTTTTTTGAGTACATCAACATCAAATGATAATAAGATTCTGAAATTTTTTGTTGTTTTCAAAGCATTGATAAGTTTTATTTTTTTATTGGGTTTAAAACGAAACATTAAGGTCATTCATATTCACGTGTCTTCCTATAGTAGTTTTAAAAGAAAATATGTTTTTTTTAACATTGCAAAAATTTTCAATAAAAAAATAGTTTGCCATATTCATGGTGGCTCATTTCACATATTTTATGAAGAGTCATCCTTAAAATTAAAAAAAAATATTCAACATTTTATCGAAAAAGCTGATTGTATTATATGTCTTTCACAAAAGTGGAAAGAATACTTTGAAAAAGAATTTAACATAAATAAAGTTGTAGTTGTTCCTAATATTATTTCTCAACCAAAACTTAGTACTAAAGTCATCCAAAATAATATAAAAACTACTTTTCTGTTTTTAGGATTAATAGATTCTAATAAGGGCGTATGGTTACTTTTAGAAATATTGAAAGATTATAAGCAGTATCTATTAGGAAAAGCAGTTTTTAAAATTGGAGGTAATGGAAAAATAGATAAGCTACAGAGATTAATTAAGGATTATGGATTACTAGAATTAGTTGAATTTGAGGGTTGGGTATCCGGTAACATTAAACAAGAATTGTTAAATAATGCTGATGTATATTTACTTCCTTCTTATAATGAGGGGTTACCAATTTCAATTTTAGAAGCAATGTCTTATGGTTTACCAATAATATCTACAAAAGTAGGAGGGATACCTGAAATTGTTGATTCTAAAAATGGGGTTTTAATTGAACCAGGTAATAAACAAGAATTAAGAGATGCTATTTTTCTAGCTATAAATGAGCCTAAAGATTTTAAAAGTAAAGGTAAAGAGAGTTTGAATAGAGTAGCAAATTATTTACCAGAAAGTGTAAAGTGCGAATTACAAAATTTATATAAATCTATACTTAAATAATGGATTTGAAAACAATATTAAGATACTTGCCTTTATATAGGAAAACATTATCCGATATAGAAACCTGCGAAAACAACTTATTAAGAAAACATTTAGTAAATATTGAAAAGCATGTAAAATTCTATAAAGATAAGCGCTTTTCAGAAATGAAATTTGAAAGCATTCCAATTTTAAGAAAGAGTGATATATCTGGCAATGAAGAAGCTTTTGTGTCAAAAAAATATCCATATTTTTTATTGAAAAAATCATCAACTGGTGGTACGACAGGCGTGTCTCTTAATATTTTTAAGAGTTATAAAGACATTGTTAAAGAGTTCGCTTTTGTAGATCACGCCTTTTCTTTAATAGGGGACAAGTTGAAACTTGCAGGGTTAAGAGGTAATACACCTGCACGTGGAATTTCTAGCAAGAAAAGTAAATCGTTAATTTTGTCATCCTATGATTTATCAGAAGATACTATAGATGAATATATTAAGGTTATTAACGATTGTTCTATTAACTGTATACACGCATATCCCAGTTCAATACTAATATTCTTAAAACTGGTAGAGAGTAAAAAGCTGCTACATAAGCTTCAAAATATAAAAGGGATATTAACAAGTTCGGAGGTTTTAACGATGGCTGATAAAGTATATATAAAAAAAGTGCTTCCTAGAATTCGATTAATAGATTTATACGGTCAAAATGAGCATGTTGCATTTGCAATTTCATCAGATTTAGAACCTTATAAATTTTATCAATGTTATGGTTATACGGAGTTTATAAGGGCAGATAAACACTACAAAGGAAAGGAAGTATTTGAAATAGTTTCAACAGGATTTAATAATGACGCAATGCCTTTAGTTCGTTACGGTACTGAGGATTTTGTTGAAATAGACAGTAGTGGTGAGGTGATTTCTATTATTGGAAGAAAACAAGAATATGTTTATGATTTAAATGGTGAAATGTTACCCTGTATGATACTGACTAGACCCAATACTTTGAAGAATGTATTGGCTTTTCAGTTTTTTCAAGAGAAACAAGGAGTTATGGATTTTAGAATTGTTGTAAACACTAAGTTTAACAAGAATGATATACAAGAATTGGTAATTGATTCAAAAACAACTTATAATGATAGGTTAAATGTAAATATTGTAGTCGTAGATGCTTTAGAAAGAACAAAAGCAGGTAAGCTTAAAAGATTAATTCAAAAAATAAAAAAATGAAAAGTGTAGGTTTTCCAATAAGTAAAAAAGAAAATGAGAATAGAAGAGCTTTAATACCAGCTCATTTATCAAAAGTAAAAAATAAGAACCTAATTTTCCTAGAAACAGGTTATGGGAATGTTTTAGGGTATAGCGATGAAGATTATTTATCGGCAGGAGCAAATATTTGTAGTAGAAAAGAGGTGTTGAAAAAAGATATTGTTTGTGATCCTAAAATTGGAGATGCAGACTATTTATCAGGCCTAAATAATCAGATAATTTTTGGTTGGGTTCATGCTGTTCAAAACAAAGAAATTACAGACACTTTGTTAAATGGAAACTTGACCGCATACGCATGGGAAGATATGTTTGAAGATGGAAGGCATACTTTTTATAGAAATAATGAAATAGCAGGAGAAGCTGCTATAATGCATGCTTATACATTACATGGTGTATTTCCTTATAATACAAAGGTAGCTATTCTTGGAAGAGGGAATATAGCAAGAGGGGCGCTTAAGATATTGACTGTTTTAGGAGCTGATGTAACAGTTTATGATAGAAAGACAGAAAAGTTATTGAGAAAAGAGATTTCTAAATACGATGTAGTTGTGAATGGTGTCCTTTGGGATGTGAAACGTAAAGACCATGTTATTTATAAATCTGATCTTTCAAAAATGAAAAAAGGAGCTTTAATTATTGATGTTAGCTGTGATTTAAATGGTGCTATTGAAACTTGTGTACCTACAACTATTGAAGAACCTTGTTATGAAGTTGATGGCGTAACACATTATGCTGTAGATCATACACCTTCTTTGTTTTATAAAACTATTTCTATCTCTTTAAGTGAAATAGTATGTACATATATTGATAGATTAATTTCTGGAGATATAAATGAAATATTGAAGAATTCTTTGATAATTGATAAAGGAGTTATTTTAGATAATCGTATAAATGAATTTCAAGGTAGGTGAATTTGTATTTAATGAATGATATTGTCAACTCTTTTTTAAAATTAAAAACCTATTGCGAAGCTGAAAACTTTGCTGGTTGGGATCCTTATGATGGATTGAACTCCAAAATATTTAAGGCAACACCTTTAAAATATTGGGATATTGCTCGTTTGGCTTGGATTCAAGGTTTTAAACGTAGTCCTATTAATTTTAGAAAGTTGTTTTTAGTTCCAAAGCAGCATAATGCTAAGGGAATTGGTCTATTTTTAAATGGCTATTGTAACTTATACAAGCTGGTTGAAAAAGGGGATACTCGTTTCGGTACTAAGGAGGAAATTTTAAACAGAATTGAGGAATTAGCAAATCTACTTTTAGAAATGCAAAATAAGGAGTATTCCGGAGCTTGTTGGGGGTATAATTTTGATTGGCAAGCGAGACGTTTATTTTTGTTTCCTGCTAATACTCCTACTGTGGTGGCTACCTCTTTTTGCGTCACAGCATTATTAAATGCCTTCGAAATCACAAAGAATCAAAGTTATTTAGATACCGCTCTTTCGGCAGGTAATTTTGTGTTAAATGACTTGAATCGTACAGAGTATAAATCTGGATTTTTGTTCTCTTATTCCCCGCTAAATGGAAATAATACGGTCTTCAATGCTAGTTTATTAGGAGCAAAAGTTTTAAGTCAGTTATATAGCTATAACAACAATGAGCTTTATAAAGATACAGCTACTACAGCTATAAAAGCAGCCGTAGAAGCGCAAAATAGAGACGGTTCATGGGTGTATGGTATGTTGCCTGTGCAATCTTGGATCGATTCTTTCCATACGGGGTATAATTTGGATGCCATTCAGACC
>JBLWYD010000148.1:0-5465 GCA_048267165.1 Bacteroidota bacterium | reverse complement strand
TGGTTAGTTGCGTGGTTCGGTAGCTAATTTAGCAAACTTTTACGGACCAGAGAAAATTCCGCAGGAATTTTCGCAAGTAAGCACATAAAAAGCAATTAATTATACACGGTGTTGTAAAACGTTTTTTAATTATTCATAAAGCTCTTAATATCATTAAAATTCCACCTAATATTAAAATCAGAATTCCAATATATTGACTTGGTTGTGTTGATAATAGACTATAAGATTCATCTTTTTTGTATTTTCTTGTTTTAGCTATTTGATAATTTAGCCAAAGTAATCCAAGTATCATTAAACAAGTTCCGATAAGAATATTTATCCAATCCATAGTTCAGTTCAAAAACTTGTTTTCTCATCTCGAACGTCTATCCACAAAGAATATGCGCCAAGTAAAATTCCAAATGGAATACAAATTGCAAATAATCTATAATATTCGTTATATGTTATGGCTTCAGAAACAAAGATATAAATCAAAAAAATCGAAGCGAGAAAACCGAATATCGAAAACATTCCAATCATTATTCCTCCAATGCTATTGTTGAAATCGTTATGGCTCCGCATTCGTTTAGTTCCTTTGTAAATTCCAGCAAAGAAATAATAGACCATATGATAACCAACATTGATCGCTAATACAGCGAAGAGTCTTTCGGTCAATTCACTTTCTCTCGAAAAAATCAAGTAGAGTAAACTTAAAATCAAATTTAAGTATCCAATTAGTTTGTGATATTTTTTAATGTCAGATTTCGTCATCAAATGTTTTACAACGTGTTTGTATATGGTTTGTTGCGTGGTTTAAGCACCTAATTTAGCAAATAAAAACCGAATAGAAAATCCGTAAGGATTTTCGTAAGTAGGCTAGAACTAGCAATAAATTATATACGGTGTTACCCAACGTTTTTATTCTTTTTCTAATTCAACAATCAAATTACTAATTAAATGTCCTTGATTTAATTCCATTTCCTTTGTTTTATATCCAACTTTTCGGATTTTAATTTTTACTGGATTATCAGGACAAAATCCATAACTATCAGAATTCATAAAAAACACACCTGTCGAATCAGTTGCAAAAACACAATTTGTCTTAACATTTTGAGCAGTCGCTCTTACCATTTCTGTACATTTTATGTTTGTAAATTCAAGGAACGCTTTTTCAATCGGTTCTTTTGAGTTTGAGTCAATAACTTTTCCGTCAATTGTTACCCAACAATCACAAGAAGATAGCACGAAAGAAATCAAAAATCCAATAATTAGTTTTTTATATTTCATTCGGTCAGTATGTTTTAGTCATTGCGATTGTCATCATTATTCCGATATACAAGAAAGGAATTGCACTTAAAAAAATCCAAATCAGATTATTTTTCAATTCGGTTTTGTGTTTTGAAATCAAAAGTATTGTGTTAATCAACGACCATAATATTCCACCATAGAAAACAAACAAAGAAATTAAACTACCATATTGGTAAATCCAAGTACCTCTGTAAGGTTGAACCAAATATTTTAAAAGCATTGCACTTAAACAAATTCCGATAATCAGAATTCCGCTTTTTTTAGTCCAATTTATATTTTTAAGGAATATGTTCAATGTTTTGTTCAAATGTTGGGTAACGTGTTTGTGTATGATTAGTTGCGTGATTAAGCGAGTAACTTACTAAATAATAACCAAATAGAAAATCCGCGAGGATTTTCGTAAGTAAGCACGAACCAAGCAATTAATTATACACGGTGTTGGCAAATCGGTTTTATTTTTTTCACAATCGTTAAATTCCGACGTTTTGTTTCTCAAGCGTAATTTAGCTTTTTTTTCTTAAAATTCTCAAAAAAATCTCCGCTTTTCATTCCGTTTTATTTTCCGAACGTTTTGCGTTTCTGTTATTCAGCCAGAACTTTTTGGATTGCTAAATTTTCGATGCAAAGAACTGAAATTGGGCAAATCAAAAATCCGACGCAATTTTCCGCAAGAGTGATAAATTCAGACGTTGCTTTTTAATTTTAGATTTCAAGTTTGTTATTTCTTAAAATTCTCAAAAAAATTTCCGCTTTTCATTCTGTTTTTTTTCCGAACGTTTTGCGTTTCTGTTATTCAGCCAAAAGTTTCCAGTTTGCTAAATTTTCGATTTAAAGAACTAACATTCGGCAAGCCAAAATTCCAGCGAAATTTTTCCGCAAGAGTAAATAATTCCAACGTTTTGTTTTTCAGTTTCCGATTAAAATTCCGTTTTGTTTTTCATTCGTAAATAACTAAATGTTTGAATTTTAGCTCAATTTTTGTTGGTCTGGATAACTGTTTGCCAACGGTTAGTATATGAAAAGTAGGCGTTTTTGAAGCTCGAACCTTTCAGTTACGCACAAACTTTGATACGAGCCAAAGCCCTTGAGTTTATTACTGTCTCGCCTATTTTTTATATACATTGTTAGCTGCTGGCTTTTTTATTCAATTTCAATATCTTTTGTTTCTTGGTCTAACTTTCCTTTAAAATTTGGAACTGGTCTCTCTTCTTTCTCTAACTCAGTTTCGACAATTCCGTTCTCTTTAATGTCTTTAATCAACCATTCCATTTCCATAATTTCTTTGCGTTGAGCTTTAATAATGTCGTCTGCAAGTTTTCGAACTCTAACGTCTTTTATTTTTGCTCTTTCGCTCGTCAATATCGCAATTGAATGATGTGGAATCATTCCTTCCATATAATCGGTATCAGTTACAGTTACCTGACTCCTTACCAACCAAATTGCTCCCATTATCATCAAAGCTCCCAATCCAAATATTGCAGTGTTAGCTTTTTTACTCTTATACATATTAAGCATATAGAGAAGCATAATGATTATCATTGAGCCACCCATAATAATGGTCATAAATAATCGAGTTTCACTAAACCAAAAGTGGTCGATTATTTGATAAGAATGAGTGTACATTAAAAAAAACATTGCAATCATTGAAGTCGCAATCATTGCAAAAAATTTCCCGTATTTCTTTTTACTGTTATGTTCGTTTTCCATTTTGTTTAAGTTTTGAGTTATTTTTTATTCAGCTTGCAGCTAACGTGTTTGTATATGGAAAGTTGCGTGTTTGTGAGCGAGGATTTTCCGAAGGAAAATCAGAAGCTAGCAAACGAGCAACTAACTTTAGTTTAGCTAAAACTAGCAATTTTTTATATACGGTGTTGGCAATAGTTTTTTATTCCGTTTTTGTTTTTTCAATTAACTCATTAAATATTTTTCTTAAGTCAGTTTCTTGAGTGAATTCAAAAACCTCTAAAAGTGAGCAAACACTTTCAGCTTCCCAAGCGTTTTGAGCAATATTCCGATTATATTTTTTTAAGAGTTCGTTCAAACTTGTTTTCGTAACGGTTCCTCCAACTTCTTTTTCCAATACATTTATGAATTCATTTAAATTCTTGACAGATGATTTCCAATCTCCCCAATCATATTCCGCTTCGAGTATTTTTTCCGCAATCTTTTTGTCAGATTCGTTTGCAAATCGATTTTTCTCAATCAGGTCACATAATTTGTCAAAAGTCAGTAAAGGAATTTCAGTCATACTTTTAAATTCAGATTCGGGTTTCGGTTTTCTCAAATTATTGCCAACGGTTTTGTGTATGGCTCGTTGCGGAAAATCAGCTATGATTTTCCGCCGTAAAACGAAGATAGCAAATTGCAATGAATTCCGATTAGGAATTCAGCCGCAATGAGCTATACACGTTGTTGTAACACGTTTTTTTATTTAGTTTTCTTATAAACTACAGTTCCACAATCAATACATAAACCTTGTCCTTTTGTCAAAGATAATAGTCCATTTTCTCTAATTGAAATTGAATAGATTCCTTTTTTACTAAATTTGATGTGATGATTAGGGGAACTTTTTCTTAAAAGCTCATATTTTTCTTCTGAAACTAAATCTCCATTTTTGTAAAAACGAACATTTTTGTCTTTGTCAAATTCTATTTGTTCGTTTTTTTGACCTTTAAAAGGTAACATAGTATTTGTTTGAGCTTCCCAATTCCATTTTCCAACAATTTGATTGATTTTTAATATTCTTTGTTTTTCTCCAATACTTCTAATTCTGTCGATTGCATACATAGAAAAATAAGATTCGGGAAATTTTTTTGAGAAATTCAGATATTCTTGAGTCAGAAGAGAATCGGAAGTTTTTAATTCGTTTTGTTTTATTGGTAAAATATAATCAGTTGTAGATTTGATTCGTAATGAGTCAAATGAAATATCTTTGGAAATAATACTCTCAAATTGAACACTTGGTAGTTTTTTTAATGAATCCAACTCAGAGTTCAGCGATTTAATCTGCTTTTCTAATTCTATATTTTTAGCTTTTATTTTTTCAAATTCGTTATTAGAACAAGAGAAAAATAATGTCAAAAATAAGAGTGTTAAAATGTTTTTCATCGGTTCGTTCAAATGTGTTACAACGTTTTGCGTATATGACTTGTGGCAGTTTTCGAAGCACTTTCTTGTCGGCTTGCAACAAACATACTTAAAAGCATAAAGCTTGAATTTATCACTTTCCCCGCCATAAGTTATATACGCTGTTATAGCCCGTTTTTTTATTTATCTTATTGTTATCCAATCTGTTTTGGTCGTCAGTCTTTTTGGTTTTGATGGATTTTCAAGGTCAGGATATTCTCCAATTTCGGTTTGTTCGTCCGTCATAAATACGAAATCCCAACCATTTGTTGTGTCTTGAAAATACTCCCAACTGTTCATTAAGTCCTGATTTACCATTAAGTCAGGATATTTTTTAAGCAATTCTTTCACAGTTGAGTTAGGGTTTAGTCCATTTGTTGTTTGCAGGTTTTTATGAGCAGCAATTATGAATAAAAGTGTATCTGTACCAAGACTTGGTATGAGTCCAAACAAAATTTCGTCACCGGAATAATACAAATAAGCTGGACTTCCTCCACCAAAACCAAAATTTACTGCTTCGTCTTCCTTTTTTGTCAATCCGTTAAACTGACTTTCAGCTTCTTGAATTGTCATTCCAATTTTTATTGGACCTAATTGACCATTCATTATCTTGAAGTCTGAAAATTCAAATTCTGTTGATTCTGAATTTGATTTCTCAACTGTTTTTTCTGTCTCCAACTCTACTTTAGTTTCATTACTGGTCTTTTCAGTTGTCGTGTTACAACTAAAGATTAAAAGTCCGACCAAAACTGTCAATAATATTCTCATATTTCGTTTTTCTCAAATGGGCTATAACGGTTTGTGTAACAGGCGTTGCGTGGTTTAGGTACTAATTTAGCTAAAAAACACCAACTTGCACGCTTGCGAGGATTTTCCGAAGGGAAATCAGAAGCAATGCGTGTTACACGGTGTTGTGCCCAGTTTTTATTTTTTCAATCAGTTTGTCAATCCGTTCATTTCTGCACCAAGCTGTTCGGTCAAAATTTATTTCGTGAACAGTTTTGTCATAATTTTTTATTTTTAAAATCCGTTGTTTTCCAAAAAGAGAATCT
>JBLWYD010000147.1:0-5536 GCA_048267165.1 Bacteroidota bacterium | reverse complement strand
AGACCTTTTAGATGAAATTTATTTACAAACTCGTATAGAATTATGGGGAGAAGGTAAAAGCTATTTAGCCTTAAAGCGTAATAAAGAAACATTAACAAGAGGAGAAAACCATGTGTATTTAGCAGGTGAATCTATTAAGTATAATGATAATAGAATTACCCTAGAAATTCCACAATCTGAAGTTCAGAACAATCCATTTATAAATTAATTCTTTTAGGAAAACAATTTTCTTATAGGAATAGACATTCCCCTAAAAGAAAGGGCTGAGTTTACAAAACTCAGCCCTTTTCATCTTAAAGTAATAGTTTTTCAATTCAAAAAAAAGGTAATTCAAATCAAAGTTATAATAATAAAGAGTTAAGCTTGATACATTTGTGCCAACTTATACCAACTTTGTTTTCATTGGTGTAATTATTTGAATTAATTATAAAGTCAGGGAGTCATTAACCTTGACTTTTTTTTATGCATTATTTTGTTTAATAAGTGCTTTTTTTGTTTTTTTTACCTTGTTCTCTTGTGTTTTTGTTGTTTTTTTAATTGTTTTTTTGTTAAAAAAAATATTTTTTAAGATTTATCTTGGTGTTTTGTTATTTTTATAAGATGTCAATTTTAAGGTTCTTGTAATGAGAATTTTAAGTTTAAAAAATAATTTATGAAATTAAAAAATTATCTAATGCTAATGTTTATACTAATAAGCATTTCAGTTTTAGCACAAGAAAAAAAGGTTACAGGAACAGTAACTGATGAAACTGGGGGATTACCAGGAGTTAGTGTGATTATTAAAGGTACTAATAGAGGTACCGAAACAGACTTTGATGGTAAATACTCCATAAAAGCAAATCGAGGAGATATACTTGTTTTTAGCTTTGTGGGACTCAAAACTATTGAAAGAACGATTGGTGCTATTTCTGTTTTAAATATTAAAATGGAAGAGGATACTAACTTGTTAGACGAAGTAGTAGTTGTAGCCTATGGTACAAGTTCTAAAGAGGCATTGACAGGGTCAGTAGCTAAAATTAGTTCTGAATCTCTAGAGACAAGACCAACAGCAAATTTGTCTGCAGCTATTGAAGGAGCTACCCCGGGGGTTATTGCAACAGCTGCTAGTGGTCAGCCAGGTTCAGGTCAAAGTATTAGAATAAGAGGTTTTGGTTCTTTTGGAGCTTCAAATGCACCGCTTTATGTTGTAGATGGTATTCCTATTAATGGAGATTTAAGTAATATAAATACTAACGATATTGAGAGTATTACAATACTAAAGGATGCTTCATCAACAGCATTATATGGAAACAAAGCAACAAATGGGGTTGTTATGGTGACTACAAAGACAGGAAGAAGTCAAGTAGGTGAGATAAATTTAAGTATTTCTACAGGTATTGTAGAAAGGGCTATTCCTGAGTATGATAGAATAAACGCGCAACAATATTATCCAATTATGTGGGAATCTCTAAGGAACTCAATGGCAATACCAGGAGTTGACACATCTGCAGATTTAACAGTGGCTAATCAGTCAGCTACAAATAATATTTTTGGAGTTCTAGGTTACAACCCTTTTAATGTTCCTAATGATAATATAGTTGGAGTTGATGGTAACTTAAATCCCAATGCAAGTTTATTATACAATGATTTTGATTGGGAAGGAGCTGTTACTAGAACAGGTATAAGAAGAAACATAGATTTAAGTTATCAAGGAAAATCCGATAAGGCTGATTTTTATGCATCATTAGGGTACTTAAACGAGGAAGGGTATTTAATAAATTCAGATTACCAGAGAATAACAGCAAGAGTAAATGTAAATTATCAAGCGAAGGATTGGCTAAAGTTAGGAGCAAATATATCAGGAGCTTTAACGGAAGGAAATCAATCAAATTTAGGGGGTAGTAATAGTTTTAGAAACCCTTTTAGGTTTACTAGAAACATGGGGCCAATTTATCCTGTATATGCTCATGACCCTGTGACTGGAGCATTTATATTAGATGAGAATGGAGATAAGGTTTTTGATATTGAAGATAACAGACCAAGTGGAGCAAGCACAGGAAGACATGTTGTTGTAGAAAGGCAATTAGATAGAGATTTTGATGAAATTACAGCAGTTAATTTGAAAACATATGCTGATTTTCGTTTAGCTGAAGGATTGAACTTTAGAACTAACTTAAGTTATGAAGAACAAGACAGATATAATACTTTTTTCTGGAATAAAATTATAGGAGATGGAGCTCCTGATGGTTTAGGTTTTAAACAATATGTTAGAACAGCGACAATAGGGTTTAATCAACTCTTAAATTATAATGTATCTTTTGAAGAACATAATTTTGAGTTTTTAGCAGGTCATGAAAGTCAGAGTTTGGCGATTGATGATTTTAGTGGAACAAGAACAAAACAAATTGCAGCAGGGAATTTTGAGTTGATTAATTATGTGAATACTACTGACTTAAGCTCTGAAAGAGATGAGAATAATGATGAGAGTTATTTTGGAAGAGTTAATTATAATTACAATAATAAGTATTACTTAAGTTCTTCAGTAAGAAGGGATGGATCTTCAAGATTTTCTCAAGATAAAAGATGGGGGACTTTTTGGTCGTTAGGAGGATCATGGAGTATAGACAGAGAAAGTTTTATGTCTGATGTAGAGTGGGTTAATTTGTTGAAAATTAGAGCATCGTATGGTGAGTTAGGGAATAACAGAGGAATAGGGTACTATCCTCATTTAGCATTGTTTGCATTGGATAATAATAATCTTGGTGAACCAGGAATTATTAGATCAAGTTTAGGAGCCCCAGATTTACTTTGGGAAACTAGTGCTAATTTTGATGTAGCTATTGAGTTTGAGTTATTTAATAGACTTAGAGGGTCTGTAGAATATTATAATAAAGAATCTCAAAACTTAATTTTTGATGTACCAGTAGCTTTTTCTGATGGAGCTGATAGTAAGAAAGAGAACATAGGGACCTTATTTAATAGAGGTGTTGAAGTAGGCTTATCTTATGATATTTTTAAGAAAAAAGATTTTACTTGGACGTTCAATGTTAATGCAGCAACGCTTCAAAATGAGTTTACAAAATTGCCACAAGAAGAAATTATTAATGGGACTAAAAAGTTAAAAGTAGGAAAAGGTCTTTTTGATTATTGGATTAGAGATTGGTATGGGGTTGATCCTTCAGATGGATCAGGGTTATTTGTAGCTGAAGATCCAGAAGCATCAGGTGTAAGAACCATAAACGGTGTAGCCGTCACTCCTTTTTCTAATAATGCAAGATTTCATTATGCAGGGTCAGCTATTCCAGACTTAACAGGTTCTTTTTCAAACGATATTAAGTATAAGGGGTTTAGCTTAACGACGTTATTTACATATCAAATAGGAGGAAAGTCATTAGATCTTAATTATGCAGGAATAATGGAGTCTGGAGGTTATGGTACAGCAAAAAGTATTGACATTTTAAATAGATGGCAGCAACCAGGAGATGTTACAGATGTACCGAGAATGGATGCAGCATTATCTAGTCAATGGAGTGGAACATCAGATAGATGGTTAACAGATGCTTCATTTTTAAATTTAAGACAAGTTAATCTTTCATATAACTTTAAGTCTGATGCAATTGAGCGCATAGGGTTAGCAGGATTGAGAATGTATGTAAGTGCTGAAAACTTATTTTCAATAAATGCTCGTAAAGGATTAAATGTTCAACAACAGTTTAATGGTAATACTTCTAATGTTTATACACCATCTAGAATTATTACTCTTGGTTTAAACTTAAAACTTTAAAAAAAAATGAAAAAATTTATTTATATATTGATATTAGGATTTTTTGTTTTTACGAGTCAATCTTGTGAGAATGATTTTTTAGATACTGTTCCAACAGATGAAGTAGCAGCTTCTGAAGCAGTAAAAACAACAACCAATGCATATGCTGTTTTAAACGGGGTTCATCGATCTTTATATCAGAGATGGAATGATATTCAAGGTAATGCAGGAATAGGTGGACACTACATACATTTAGATTGTATGGGTGAAGATCAAGTTGTGCATAGAGAACAGTGGTTTAATAGAGTTTATAAGTGGACAGCAGGAAGGAGTGATACAGATTTTTACAGTGAATTTCCTTGGAGAACTTATTATAGAATTATTGCAAATGCAAATGTTCTAATAAATGGAGTAGATAATGCACAAGGATCTAATGAAGATAAGAAAGCTATTAAAGGACAGGCCTTGGTTTATAGAGCTTGGGCACACTATCAATTGGTTCAAGTATACGGAGAAAGGTATAAAATAGGAGGAGGTAATTCTCAGTTAGGCGTTCCTTACAAGAAAAGCGAATTAGAAGAGAAGCTACCTAGAAATACTGTAGAAGAAGTTTATATAGAAATTAATAATGATTTAGATGATGCTATTGCCCTACTTAATGGTTTAAACTATGGAGGAGATAAAAAATCTAATCTAGGGGAAGGAGTAGCAAGAGGGATTAAGGCAAGAGTACTGTTAACACAAGGTAGGTGGGCTGAAGCAGCAAATATGGCATCTTTAGCTAGACAAGGTTATACTCTAATGGATTTTGATACCTATAAAAATGGCTTTCAGATTAATGCTGCATCAAACCCAGAATTCATGTGGGCAAGTATTATAGCTGAAGATCAAAATGACAGATTTGGTTCTTTTGGTGGATATATGTCAAGAAACTTTAGTTCCTCTGCAATAAGAGGAAATCCTAGGTCTATTAATTCATTATTATATGATCAAATTTCTAGTACGGATGTTAGAAAAACATTATGGGATCCTACAGGTCAACATAATGACCTTCCGTCAGGATACTCAATTTCATCTAGTCATGCAAGATATCCTTACACAAGTCAAAAGTTTTTAGCTGTCAGCGCTTCAGATAGTAGAGTTGATGTACCACATATGCGAGCAGCCGAAATGTATTTAATAGAAGCAGAAGCACTCGCCAGAGATAATCAAGATGGGTTAGCAGCACAAACTTTGTATGATTTGATTATAACTAGAGATCCAAATTATACTTTATCGTCTAATACTGGGCAAGCTTTAATTGATGAGATTATGATTCATAGGAGAGTAGAACTTTGGGGAGAAGGATTTAGATTTTTAGATTTAAAAAGACTGAATTTACCTTTAGATAGAACTGGGGCTAATCATAGTGCAGCTTTAGCAGGCAATGTGTTACAGGTACCGGTAGGAGATATCAGATGGGAGTGGTTAATTCCCAGAGAAGAAATAGATGCGAATCCTAATATGGTTCAGAATCCAAGATAGTTTCTTTGTTGTGAATAAGAAGCTAATTACATTAAATTTTGTTCTCATTTAATGTAGTTATTTGAATTAATTTTAAGCCAAGGAGTCATTAACCTTGGCTTTTTTTATTTTAGAATATTTTCCATTTGTTGTTGTAACTCCTTCGCTTTAGCAGTGGCAGCTTCAGCAAAATCACTTTCGTTAGAAGCATAAATAATTCCACGAGAAGAGTTGATTAGTAATCGTACAGTGTCAGTCATTCCGTATTTACAAACTTCTTCTAAGCTTCCT
>JBLWYD010000146.1:0-5576 GCA_048267165.1 Bacteroidota bacterium | reverse complement strand
GCAATTGGTGTAATCACAGCTCTTTTTATAATATGGAAATTATTATTTGGATACAGTAAAGCTACTTTTAAAACAGATAAAAATCGTTTAAGTATTGCAAAAGTAAAACAAGGAGAGTTCGATGATTATATATCTATAAGTGGTTCTGTAGCTCCCATCACTACAATTTATATGGATGGTTATGAAGGAGGAAGAGTGGTGGAAAAAAAAGTAGAAGAAGGAGCGATGGTTAAAAAAGGAGATATTATTTTAAGGTTAGAGAATCAGAATTTATATGAAAGAATTCTCGCAAGTGAGAATAACTTAGCTTTAAAGCAAAATGATTTGAGAAGTACAAGATTAAATTTTGATGCTCGCCAAATTGAAGGACAGAAAAGTTTAGCACAATCAGATTATGAGCTTATTCAAAAAAAGAGAGCATATAATCAGAACAAAACCTTATTTGAAGAAGAATTGATAGCAAAAGAGGAATATTTAAAAGCAAAAGAAGGATATGAGTTAGCTAAACGAAATAATCAAATTGTGCTTAAGCAAACTGAACAAGATAATAAACTGAGAACAGCAACGATGAGTGAGTTAAGTTCTGATTTGGCTCGAATGCGTAAAACATTATCAATGGTATACGATCGAATAGACCATTTAAATGTAAGAGCTCCTGCCGATGGACAACTGGGTTACTTAGATGCAGAAATAGGCCAGAGTATTGATGAAGGAGAGCGAATAGGTCAAATTAACGTGTTAACTGATTTTAAAATTGAAGCAGCAATTGATGAACATTATATAGATCGTGTACAGAGAAACCTTAAAGCTATTATTGAACGAAATGGAAAGACATATCCGCTTCGATTACGAAAAATATTTCCAGAAGTAAGAAACGGTAAGTTTCGTGTAGATTTAGTATTTACGGACAAAAAACCAGAAACAATAAGAACAGGCCAAAATTACACCTTAAAGTTACAGTTAGGAGAATCAAACGAAGCATTATTAATACCAAGGGGAGGATTTTATCAAAGTAGTGGAGGACAGTATGTGTTTGTTTTGGATGAGGAAGAGGCTTACGCAGTTAAAAGACCAATTCGTTTAGGGAAACAAAATTCACAATACTTTGAAGTAATTGAAGGATTAAAACCTAATGAAAAAATAATAACATCGAGTTATAATGGTTTTGGAAATGCAGAAAAAATAGTGATAACTAATTAATAACCAAAAAACAAATAGAAAACATGATAAAGTTAAAAAATTTAAAAAGAAGTTTTAGAACTGAAAATGTAGAAACCTTAGCAATAAATGATGTCTCATTACATATTAGAGAAAACGAGTTTGTAGCGATAATGGGACCATCAGGATGTGGAAAGTCCACATTGTTAAACACTCTTGGGCTTTTAGATCAGCCTTCTTCAGGCTCATATATGTTTGGAGGATATGAGGTGTCAAAGCTTTCAGACGATCAACGTGCTCAAATAAGGAAAGGAAATTTAGGATTTATTTTTCAAAACTTTAATTTAATTGATACGCTAACTGTATTTGAAAATGTAGAGCTACCACTATTGTTCATGAAAGTTCCAAAACATGAGCGAAAACAAAAAGTAGAAGCTGTGTTGGAGAGAATGAAAATAGGTCATCGAGCAAAACATTATCCACAACAACTTTCAGGAGGACAACAACAAAGGGTAGCCATAGCCAGAGCTGTAGTTACAAGTCCTAAAGTTATTTTAGCAGATGAGCCAACAGGAAATCTTGATTCGAAGAATGGACAGGAGGTAATGAATCTTCTATCAGAACTTAGTCAAGAAGGAGCTACTATTGTAATGGTAACACACTCCGATTATGATGCTCAGTTTGCACATCGAATAATTAATTTGTTCGATGGAAAAATAGTTTCAGAAACTATGAATGAACCAGTTGAAATGAAGACAGAGATGTTAAATTAATTATAACAATCAAGAAAAATTATGATAATCAATAACTTAAAATTGTTTTTTAGAAATGCATTACGTTATAAAAGTGTATCTCTAATTAATATTATAGGATTAAGTGCTGGTTTAGCATGTGCATTATTCATTTGTTTATGGATTTATGAAGAATGGACTGTAGACAAATTTCATGAAAATGAAAAGGAATTATACCAGGCAATGGTAAGGTCTAAAGAAAGTAATGGAGTGTCTGTTTATGAAAACACCCCTCCTGTATTGCCGCAAGCCATTAAAAATGATATCCCAGAAGTAAAAAATGTAATACCTTATATTTATGATTTTGCTAAAAATGTAATTTCAGTAGAAAATACAGGTTTTAAACTTCAAGGAATATATGTAGGAGATGAATTTTTTGAAATGTTCTCATACAACCTTACACAAGGTAATCCACAAACAGCTTTAAAAGACATAAATAACATTGTTATCTCAAAAGAGATGGCCGTTAACCTCTTTGGAACTGACGAAGGAATCTTAGGAAAAAGTGTTAGGTTTAACAATGAACACGTAAAACAGATTTCAGGAGTGTTTGATATGACTGGATTGAATAGCTCTGTTCAATTTGATTATGTATTGCCATTTGAGTCTTTATATGTACATATTCCAAGAGTAAAGAAAAATTGGAATAACAGTTATGTATATACTTATATTGAACTTAATGAAGGTGTTTCTCCAGAGTTAGTAGCGTCTAAAATAGAAAATATTATAGCCAAAAATTCAAATAATGAAACAGCATCTCTATTCTTACGACCGTTTTCAAGTAAATATTTATACGATAAATATGAGGAAGGAGTGCAAGTTGGTGGGAGAGTTGATTATGTGAAAATATTCGGAATTATAGTATTCTTTATTTTACTCATAGCTTGCATTAATTTTATTAACCTATCAACAGCGAATGCATCTAGAAGAATGAGAGAAATAGGTATAAAAAAATCTATGGGAGCTAAAACTAAAGAATTAAGAATGCAGTTCTTTGGAGAATCAATGTTAACTGTATGTATAGCAGGAATTATTGCTTTATTACTTGTTGTTCTATTGCTTCCACAGTTTAATGCTATATCTGGTAAACAAATAACTCTTTCACTGAATACTACATTATTGGGAATCTTTCTTGGTATGATTGTTTTGACTGGTATTTTAGCAGGAAGTTATCCAGCAATTTATCTTTCAAAATTAAACGCGGTAGAGGTTTTAAAAGGAAAGTTAAGCACAAGTTTTAGCGAATTATTAATGCGTAAAGGATTGGTAATCTTTCAGTTTACATTGTCTGTTATTTTAATTGTTGCAGTAATGGTTGTTTATCAACAAATGAAATTTATTCAAAATAAAGACTTAGGATATAATAAGGATAATGTTATAGCCTTTAAAGCTGAAGGAAAAGCAATTACACAATTGGATGACTTTTTGCTAGCATTAGATAGAATACCTGGAGTTAAAAATGCTTCAAGCATGTTTAATGAATTTGTAGGAAAAGCAAACTCTACAGGAGATTTAATTTGGCCAGGGAAAGAACCTGACAAGATTGTTGACATGCAGTATATGCGTGTAAATTATGATATGTTAGAGTTATTAGGTATTAAGATGAAGAAAGGTAGATCTTTTTCAAGAAATTTTAGCGCAGACAGTCTTAAAATTATTTTCAATGAAAAAGCAATTGATTTAATTGGAATAGAGGAACCAATTGGTAAAACTGTAGATCTCTGGGGAGATAAATATGAAATATTAGGAATAGCTAAAGATTTTCATACTGAGTCGCTACAACAACAAGTAAAACCCATGTTTATTATATGTAATACCCAAAGAACAAGTACTATAATGGTTAAAATTAAAGCAGGAGAGCTTCAAGGAACAATCAAAGAAATAGAAAGTTTTTATAGAGATTATAATGCTGGGTTTCCATTTGAGTATAGGTTTGTTGATGAAGATTTTGATGCCTTATATAAATCAGAGCAGCGAATAGCCGCTTTATCAAAATATTTTGCAGGTTTAGCCATACTTATTTCTTGTTTAGGACTATTTGGTTTAGCAATATTTACATCTGAGAATAGAAAAAAAGAAGTAGGGATTAGAAGAGCATTAGGCCAAAAAAAATCTCAAATAATTTTATTATTAACTTCTGAGTTTGCAAAACTTGTAGGGTTAGCAATCCTTATAGGCTTACCAATAGCTTATCTTTTAACAAGAGATTGGTTGACTGGTTTTGCATACAGGGTAGATTTAAATGTAATATACTTTTTATTGGCAGGTTTTATAGCTATGACTATAGCACTTCTAACAGTTGGCTATCAAGCAATTCAAGCAGCGTATAAGAATCCGGTGGAAGCGTTGAGAGATGAATAGTATTTTAAAACTAAATGTAAATAAAAAACGCAAACTGTTCTGTTAGCAGTGAATAAAATTAAGTTATAATGAGTATTACAATCAAAAAGACAAAAAAACATATAGTTTCTTTAAAAGATTTATCTCCAGAAGAAATTATAGAAATAATAAACAGAGGGGTGTCACATATAAATGGAGAGGTGCCTCTTGGAAGCCAATTAAAAGGAAAAGTTATTGGAATATATTTTACCAAAACTTCTACAAGAACAAGAACTTCTTTTTCAACGGCAGCTCTTCGTTTAGGCGCACAAATAGTAACATACGGACCCAATGATTTACAGTTAAATACTGGAGAAAGTGTAAGTGATACAATGAATGTTCTTTCTCGAATGTTAGATGGGTTAGTCGCTAGAACAGCAAGCAACCCTGAAGTGATTAGAACTTTTTCGAATCAAGATAGAATGGCTGTAATAAATGCTATGACTTCAGATGAGCACCCAACTCAAGCGTTAGCAGATTTGACCACAATGAAACATTATTTTGGGGAATTATCTGGTTTAGAAATAATTTATTTAGGAGAAGGAAATAATACGGCTGTAGCTCTTGCTTTGGCAATAGCTAAAATTCCTAACATGAAGATTAGTTTTTTTACACCGCCAAATTATGGAATAGATCCTCTTGCATTGAACTATGCGAAAGAATTGGGAGAGAAAATAAATACTGTAATAAATGAGTATAGTGACTTAAAATATCTTCCAAATCATGCTGATATAGTATACACAACACGTTGGCAAACAACAGGAACTCAAAAGTTAGATTCGAACTGGCGAAAGTCATTTGAACCATTTACAGTTAGCCAAGAACTTATGGATAAGTATTCCGAAGCTATTTTTATGCATGATTTACCTGCTCATATAGGAGACGAAGTAGAAGAGTCGGTAATTAATGGAACAAAAAGTATTGTGTTTAATCAAGCTGAGAATAAAATGCACAGTGCAAAGGCAGTACTTGAATGGTGCATGCAGTAAAATATTACTAGGGTTGAATAAACACAAAGAGCTTAGTTTGAAAAATAGAGTTCAATAAATATGAGGCTGAATTATTAATTATAGTTCCGTTTTCTAAAGAGCAGTTTTATTTAATCATAGTAAGTATAAGCTCTTAATACTTTTCTACTAACTGAACTAACAAGTTAAAAGAATCTTCATCAGCTACCCATTTTTTATACTTTTTAAAAGGGAGTTGCTGAAGATTTTTTGTTGGGTATAATTGATGAAAAATAGTAAG
>JBLWYD010000145.1:0-5595 GCA_048267165.1 Bacteroidota bacterium | reverse complement strand
AATAGAAAAAATATAAATGTGAGTAAATTATTTTGTTTTTTAATAAGTAAAGGTTTATAATTGCCTTTTATTATTTGGTAAGAATGATTTTGCTCATTGGAGATTTAAAAATATGGCAAAGAAAACAGAAACAAAAGCTAAAGTTAGAAAAAATTATGATTACGCTAATTATAATGAAACTAATCCTGCACCCAAAGACCCGAGTATTCGTTATTCAGATGAAGAATTAGAAGAATTCAAAGCTGTAATAGTTGATGCTAGAGATGAAGCTCTTGATGAATTATCTATGTTAAAAGATAGAATAGACGATTTGAATGAATCAGACAGTGCGGAAGAAAGCATGATTTATTCTATGCACATGGGAGACCAGGGCTCTGAGGCGCAAGAAAAAGAAAAAACTTATGCTCAAATTCATAGAATAAATGAATATATAAAAAAATTAGATGATGCTTTAAGCAGAATCAACGAGAAAACTTATGGTGTTTGTAGAGTTTGTGGTATATTAATAGCTAAACAGAGGTTACTTGCTGTACCAATCACAACTCTTTCTGCATCTTTTAAAATTAGAAAAGAATGTCCTATCGACGGTATTGATAAAATAGAGGCACGGAACGTATAATTCTAGCTGACCAATCATAATGAAAAAGAATACTACTCTTCTATTTATAGTATCATTCCTCTTAATCGTATTTGATCAAGTTACTAAATTCCTTATAAAGGGATTTAGTTTTCTTGGTTTTAGTCATGAGGGATTTGGCTATGGTGAAAAAGTAGAAGTAATAGGTAAAGCAATCCAATTTACTTTTGTTGAAAATCCAGGCATGGCATTCAGTATTGAATTTGGTGCTGGAAAGATATTCTTAAGTTTATTTTCAGTTATTGCATCTATTTTACTAATAATATACATACGAACTATTGGTGACAAACCACTTGGATATAGAATATCAGTTATGTTGATATTTGCAGGTGCAACGGGTAATATGTTTGATAGAGTATTTTATGGTGTTCTATACGATTATGCTCCACTCTTCTATGGAAAAGTCGTTGATTTTATTTTAGTTGATATTCCAGATATAAATATCTGGGGAAAGTATTATGATTATTTTCCAGTTTTCAATATTGCAGACTCTTGTGTTTCGGTAGGCATAGTACTATTATTATTTTATAATAAATATATTCCTACACTTGATGAGCTAAGAGGAAAAACTAACATCGAAGTAATAACTCAGATAGATGAGTAGTAAAGAAACAAATAACGACTTTTTTAATCATTACCCTGATTATGAAGAAGACATAATTACCCTCAATGTTCCTTCTGGAAAAGTACCTGAAAGAATAGACACTTATCTTTCCACCTTAATTAAAAATGCAAGTAGAACAAGAGTTCGTAAATCGTTAGACGAAGGAATGGTTAAAGTTAATGGTACTTTAATCAAAAAAGCTAGTTATAAAATAACTGGTGATGATATTATAGAATGTATTATGCTCCGCAGACCACCAGTCAAACTAATTCCACAAGATATTCCACTAGATATAGTCTATGAAGATAGTTATCTGCTAGTAATTAACAAACCTGCTGGAATGGTAGTTCATCCTGGGGTTGGGAATAGATATGACACATTAGTCAATGCCATACTCTTTCATTTAGGTGTTACAAGTGACATCGAGATAGAATTTAATGATTATGATACGGATGATGAAATAATAAATGACCCAGGAAAAGTTTATGCTTCTGATGAAGTAAGGCCAGGTATAGTACATAGATTAGATAAGGATACGAGTGGCTTATTAGTAGTTGCTAAGAACACAGAAGTACTTAGCTTATTACAAGCACAATTTGCCAATAGAACAGTCTCTAGAACTTACAATGCAATCACTTGGGGAACTAAACTTGAAGATGAGGGTTCTATTATTGGAAATATAGACCGCTCCCCTATTGACAGGAAAAAATTTGCTGTGTCAACAAAGACTGGTAAATATGCTAAGACAAACTTCAAAGTTTTAAAGCGATATTCAATTGCTTCAATTGTAGAACTTAAGCTAGAAACAGGACGAACTCACCAAATAAGAGTACATCTAACTCATCATAAACATCCTATAATTGGAGATGAAATGTATGGTGGTAATGTAAATAATTATAAGGGTGCTAATGGAGATCTTAATAACTTAGCCAAATATGTAATTTCACGTTCGAATAGACAATTATTACATGCGAAAGACCTACAATTTATACACCCTATAACCAATCAAACTATGCATTTTACATCACAGCTTCCAACAGATATGATAAATGTTATTACAATACTAGAAACCTCACTTAATAATTAGAATAAGATTATCACAAATTATAAATATTTTCAATTTACTTTCGTAAATTGAGTATCAATATTAAATAACTATATAGAGATAAATATGAAAAAGTCGTTTGTTTTACTCTTTTTTGCTTTTACATTGGTCATAACTAGTTCTTTATTTTCATCACAGATGAAATTTATTGAGAACAAAGGGCAATGGGATAGTAATATAAAATTCACATCTGAAAGAGATGGCCTTGTTACAAGTGTAACTAATTCTGGTATTTACTTTGATTTCTACCAGAAAGGAACTAATTCTATTAATGGTGAAGTTTTGAAACTTGATTTATTAAATTCTAATTTATTGAATTTTACTGCCTCTGATCAACTAAATGAAAAGTTCAATTATTTTATAGGAAATGATCATTCTAAATGGGTTTCTAATGTCAAATCATATAAGAAACTTATAGCTAAAGATGTTTATGATGGAATTGATTTTGTTTACTACATAGATAATAATAATCCTAGATATGATTTTATAGTTGAACCGCATGCAAGCATTGAACAAATTGAATTACAATTTTCTGGTATAACTAATATAGAATTAGATGATGATGTAATAGAATTGATAACTCCTAGTGTAGTTGTTGAAAATTCTAATCTTTTTGCTTATCAGATTATTAATGGAATTAAAAAACAAGTTGAATGTAAATTTGTACTTAATGGTGGTAAGGTTTCATTCAAAGTTGGTGAATATGATAGAACAAAAGAGCTAATAATTGACCCTGTTATTTATTCATCTTATTTTGGTTCTTCTGGAGATGATGTCCCCAATAGAGTAAAATATATAGATGAGAAAACTATATTATTGGTTGGACATACGACATCAACTGATTTTAGAACAACCCCAGGTTCTTATGACGAAGAGTATGCTGACAGAATTGACGCATTTGTAACAAAAATAAGTATAATTAATGGTGAATATATTCCTGAGTTCACTACAGTTCTAGGTTCATTAGAATATGATGAGGCAATTGATTTTGAAGTAACTAACGAGTATATACTAGTCACTGGTGTTACTGAATCACCTGACTTTCCAGTATTAAGTCCAATAATGTCTAAGATAAGTGGCGGTAAGGATATTTTTATAACTACTTTAAGCTTAGATGGTAGTCAATTATTAAAATCATCATACTATGGTGGAAATGGTGATGATATTGTAGTTGAAGTTAGTAAAGATAGAAATAATTATTTCTTATTCGCTTGTCATACTACTTCTAATGATATCCAGACAATAGCAGGACCTCCAAATAGTAATTATAAGGGTGGTATAGATATACTTATGTTTACAGTACTTCCAAGTAGAGAAGCGGTTAATATGTCTGGTTATATTGGGGGGTTTTTAGATGATGTACCTACAGATATTTACATAGACCCTTCTAATGAAGACATTTATATGACTGGTTGGACAACTTCTGCAAAAGGTACAGCAACAAATGATTTTCCAACTTACCCATTAAAGAAATTTGGATTTGGTGGTCCACATGATGAGACTTCAAATGGTGGTAAAGATGCTTTTGAAATTGTGTTAACTAAAAATGCTCAAAGTTTCATTATATCTGGATTTTTAGGAGGAGACGGAGATGATATTGGTAGAGGGATTTATAAAGATGCGAATGAAAATATTTATATAATGGGTGAAACATATAATAATTCAAAAGGGGTTCCTTTTCCAGTCTCAACTGGAAGTTCTATAATTCAAGGGAATTCTGATTTATTTATTGTAATGTATAATGACTTAGAAGAAAATTTTGGTACGAAATTACAAACTAGAAATTACTCAAAACTAATTAATTCTTTAGGAAGTGAAACATTATCTGAAATGAAAAAACATCCTTCTTTAAACTCTTTTTCAGCATTATTAACTTCAGATGGTAGATTTCCTCAAATTAACCTATCAGAGTTAAAAGCAAAGAATAATATTATATATACTGAGGTCGAAATAAGTACTGGTGAAGTAAATAATGCAAAAGTTTTTGGCGGAAATGATGATGACATTGCTGTTTCTTTTGATTTTGATAAATATAACAGTTATTTGATAGCTGGTTACTCTTTATCTTCAGATTTTCCAGTTTCATCTAATGCAAATCAAAATAAGAAATCAACTGGAAAAGATATAGTATTATTAAGAAACGCTATTGGTACTTTGAATTTACTTTCTCCTCAAAATAATCAGAGTCTATGTGTTGGTACAGATGTATTGATTAGTTGGGCTGGAGATATTATAAAAGCTGAAGATGGTTATTCTGTAGGTTATTCTTTCGATGATAATCATGATATATATGAGTCTATTGTATCAGGTTTAAAGGCTGAATCTTATCTTTGGAAAGTTCCAGCTGAGTTATCAGGTAAAAAGAATGTACAAATCAGAGTGACTCATAATTCTGGAATATTTGCACAGAATATAAAGGACTATGAAGTTAATGAGAAAGCGACTCTTGCTGATTTTCAATTATCAACTCCTGATACTATTTGTATTGGAGAAGATATAACTTTAAAAGCAACTGCAAACGGAGTTAATGTACAATATACTTGGTTCAAAGACAATGTTGAAATAGGAAAAACGACAACTAATGAATTTACTATTAGCAATGCTACTACTGATAATTCAGGTGCATATAAAGTATCTATAAAGAATGATTGTCCACCTGCAGAAGATTCTAAATCTACCATTGCAGTTTATGTTTCTCCTAATACAAAAGCAGGGACAATAACTGATAAAGTTACAAAAAATAAAGGCGAAGTTTTAGAATTAACTACTAATTCTATTGGAGTTGAACTAAAATATGTATGGCAGAAAGATGGTAAGAACTTACCTTCTCAAAATAACAAAACACTTACTTTGAGTAATCTTTCATTAAATGATGCTGGTAATTATAGATGTTTGATTCAAGGTAAATGTGGAATTGATTCTACAAACGAGTCTAGCGTAATTATAGAAAATGTTATTGGATCTGTATCAAATAGTATTACTGAGATAGCTAGTATATACGAATCAAGCACAAATGTTTATAATATCCAATTTATGAATATATCTAACTATACTTATGAAGTATTTGACAATATTGGTAATATCCTTGAAGTTTCTAGCTCAAATTCAAATACTAAAATAGATTTGAATAAATATAGTAATGGTATATATTGGGTAGTTATCACTAAGGGTGATAAAACTTATCGTGAAAAATTGATTAGGATTAATTAACATTATAAAATATCAAACATAAATAAAAGTCAAAGAGAA
>JBLWYD010000144.1:0-5606 GCA_048267165.1 Bacteroidota bacterium | reverse complement strand
AAAGTAGATAGTATTTCAATTCGGTTTTTAGATAATGGAAAGTTAGGTGAGTATGTTACTGTTCCTGCAAAATGGTAACAGAGTTTTTTAAGCTTTAACAACGAGGATAAAAAAAACAGTACAAGTAAATACAATTATTGAATGTATTTTTTTTCTCTAAATAAAATAAAGTATTTAAATATTATACTTACACTTCTACTAGTTTTATGTACAACAACTAAAGAAATTACTGTTACAAGTAAGGTGTCTAATAAACACAAAGTTATCGTTTGGTATGATAAAGAGCAGAAAGATATTTGGGCTATTAGCTTTCCCTTTGTTTTAACTATAAATAATAAATCGGCTAATCAAAAGGAAGAGCTTACTTTTCATCAATATATCTATAAAAAACCTAGTGAAGGTGCTTTCGCTTTTTTGTATAAGGAGAATGATAATAAGGATTTAATAAAACTGAGTAGCACGCTCAAAAAAGAGATACTTCCAAAACAAAAAAAAGAGTATGTCGTTTACTCAAAACATTTTATCAATAACTTGACGGATTCTAATAAAATTCTTTCAGCCTTTCAAAACAAACACTTAAATAATGACTCAATACATTTGAGTAGTTTTAAAAGCTTCAAAAATAAACTACCTGAATTGACACAAAAATTATTATTAAATGATAGTATCTTTTTAAAGTTTACAAATTTTGATAAAACAACTTCTCCTCCTAAAAGAATTAAAGTACCTATTAAAATTAATTAATGAAGTTAACTATTTACTTGTTAATTCATAGTACTCTTAAAAAGTTTATTAACAGAGTAAGTACTCGTTTTTCTATATATGAATTTTAATATCACGGATTAAAAGACAAATCGAAAGCTTCAGTTGCTAAAAATTTAGGAGTAAACCTTTATTTTGTGGATGACTATGTAAACGCTGCTCGTAACTACCCGATGCGAAAAGTATCGCAGATTATCGCCTTACTACGTGATGCCGATGTAAAAAGCAGAGGAGTTGGAGCCAACCAAACCCATGCCGATATTTTAAAAGAATTACTGTTTAAGATTTTGCATTAACAGTTTAGTATAAGAAAAGTAGGCGTTTTCGAAGCACGAAACTTTCGGCTAAGTACAAGTTTTGATACGAGCCAAAAGCCTTGATTTCACTGCTATTTCGCTTGTTTTTTATATACATTGTTACCTGCTGGTTTTTAATTCATTTTTATTTTACCAATTAGTCTTTGTTTGTTAAAACCTGCTATTTGAATTATTCTGTCGCGTTTATTGCGTTCTACAATGTTTGTATATAAATATCTTTTAATATACTCTCTCAATATACACTTTGCCAAATAGTTATCTTTCACATCATTAAATAATTTTTCTAATTCTCTTGTATCAATCTTGTCATAGAAAGTTTTAATTGCAAATGTTACTATTTTGGATGCAGGAGAGTCTATGTTTGAATTTACTCTATCGAATAATTCATTCTGTCCTTTGGTACCAACTGCAAACATTAAATTAGTCATATTGTCCACACATATACGCCAAGAAATAAATTGAAGGATATTTCTAATGGTCTTTTCTATAAGTTTAACATCAAGGTTTCCGTGTCTTTTATTCTTTTTCTTAATATCTTCAACTACTGTTTCAATAAGTAATTCTTTGTCTTTCTCGAGCATTCCTGAATAAAAACCAAGGAAGCGAAAAATTGTATTATAGGCAGCTTCCACTAATTTTATAAGTTTTTCTTTTTCAAAATCACCACTTTGATTTTTAACAATCTGTCCAATGATTTTTACAGTTCTAAAGGCTTGATTCATTTCTATAGCTTCGGTAGGTAAAATACCTTCTTCATTGTCATCATCATTTCTATTATTTCTTTCTATAGCATCTTTTTTCTTTAGTTCCTTTTTTATTTCTTCTTTAGGGTTTCTATCTTCAATTATTTCATCTTTAATTTCATTTGTAAACTCTGTAATAAATTTTACAAATTCGTCATCTTTATTTAATGTCAGTGGAGAAGATTTCTCAAAAGGAATTTCACTTGTGAAAACGATATTGTCAATTAGAATTTGTGCTTTCGTATGATGAGAAAGAAAAATTAAAATATTCGCATTTATCTCTAAATGAATGTTATTACATAAATCATAAATAAGTTCTTGATAGTTTTCAATGTCGGTTGAAATTTTTTGAGCAATGAGGAAGTAGTAAATGTACTTATATGAAAAAGTGTAATATTCATCATCAAATTTTAAAATATTGGAATTACACAGCACGCTAATGATTTTATCATTAGTTAATGATCTATGTCTAAAATATTTACTTGAATATTCAGATATGAAGTTATCAAAATCTTCTTTGTTAAAAGGACTTTTCTTCTTATCATACATATAAAAAGCAAGTTCTTTAAGGATGTTAAGTAAGCTTGTTAGAACTGAGTCTTTTATACCTTCCTTAATTAGACCTGCTTTGATTAAAACTAAGTAGATGTTTGCATATGATGTTTGTGAAAAGTTTTGTAGATTTTCATCTAAACTTTGTAAAAGTGTTAAAATGAATATAGGATAAGATGGCATTAATCTATTACCAATCAATGAGTTTATCTCATTGAATCTCAGTTTGACATTAATTAAAATTTGCTCTTCTTGAACTGTTAGTTTATTCTCGCCTATCAATAACCATTGCTCGATTAGTTCACTTCTTTTTTCGTGGCCAAGTGGCAGAAGTTTATATTTTAAGTACTCTTTAAAACTTGTAGCCTCCTCTGTTATATTTTTTGAACTGAAGGTGTCGTCTGATGTTACAATTATTAACTCAAAATTATTATTAAATGACTCAACTAGTCGCTTTTTATATTTTGAATTGAGACTTGACTTATGAAAGTTATCAAGTAAAAGGATTTTTTTGTCAAGTTGGAAAAATAAATCAACATTTTCATTATTATATTGTTCCTTTAATGCCTTTTTTACTAATTTTTTAACATCTGTTTCATTACAATATTTACCTCTCAAGTAAATAGGAGTCAGACCCATTTCATAATATCTTTTATAAAGAACATAAAGCAAAGCCGTTTTACCTGATTGGTCAGCCCCTTCTATAAGCACATTGACTTTTTCTTCATTTTTAACTTTATCAATTAAGTCATACGAGTTCGGGTATTGAACAACATTACTATCATCTTCAAGTAATGGTTCTAAATCTGGGTAAACAAAAACATCAGACAAAACTAATTTAGGCTTTTTAGAATGCTTTAAAGGAATGCTCAAATTTGTAATTTTTGTTTCAAACTCTTGCTTTAAAATAAATTCCCGCTTAACCTTTTCAATAATTTGATGTTTATCTTCTGTTTCAACAGAATATTTATCTCCATCAAAATTGAATGTTTTAATATTTATTGACTTGTCAGTTAGGTCTATTTCATATAAAGAAAACCCTGTTTCATTCAACTCATTTTTGTCAAAAGCTTTGCCACCGCAGAAAACTACATTGTTGTTTTTCTGAAGAATTGCTTTAGGATTACCGTTATCGTGTTCGTGTCCGTAAATGACAAGGTTAGAACTGTTTATTAAATGCTCCTCAAACCGTTGTTTATTGTTTCGTTTTGTATTTGCTGAAAGCCAATCAAGTGGATGATGAAAGACAGAAATTATGTATTCACCATTTTCGTTTTCAATAAACTTATTTTCAGGGACTATAAGCGAACCTTGTTTTTCATTAATTTCTGTCAGCCAACTTGTATTGTAGCAGTGAAAAGTTACCTTAAATTGTATGTGGGGTATGATCTTGTATTTGTATGATACTTTATTTCTATCTTTAAAATCTGTTATTTCGTTGGTAAAATCCCAAAAATCTGATTGAACAGCCATTGCGTCAATAAAATAATCTTCTTCTTCAAGAATATCTATTTTGCAATCGTTTAATATTGATTTTCGAGTTTTCTTTTCATTATCAAAACAACAATCGTGATTACCTGGAACTGAAACTATTTTTATGTTTAACATTTTCCATTTCTCTTTCAATTTTTCTATCAGCTTAGCAACAAAGGCTTTTGCATTTTCGAATTCGGTTTTTCTACCAAAATTAGCAATGTCGCCTGATAAAACTATATATAGATGAGATGTCTGCTTTACATCATATTCTACTGATTTAACAAGGTTGTCTATTCTGCTTGTTAAATCGTCATCTTGAATATGTAAGTCACTTAAATGTAATATTCCAATTTTCATTTTTTATTGAATTCTGTTTTTCGTCTTGTAGGTAACTCGTTTTATGTCAAACTTTAGTTTTGTTATCCCGGTAAAAGCATGGAATATCATAAAGCTTAGTAATTTTCATATGTTGTCAAGTGTTTCAAAACCAGTTTTTTATATGGAGTAAAGTTATCAACGAGTTCTAGTTATTTATTAACTTAACTATAAGAACTGGTAGTTCTTACAATTCCAGCGAACCTAAAAAAAAGCACACACATATACTTACGGAATCCCGTAAGACGAATTATTTAGGTAATAAAAGTTGTTTTAGCTATCATAAAAGCTTGCGTGGGTCGCTAACATCACGGCATGCTCCGCAGACACCGCGGCATGCTCCGTTAACACCACGGCATGGGTCGCTAATACTAAGGCAATAGATAAATTAATAGCACTCGTAAAAAAGCTGACAACGTTGCAAGCCGTAGCCTCAAATCTCTACGGATTTCGTAAAAGCTCTCGGTATAAGCATTAAAAAAGGTCAAGAAAAAGCTATCAACCAATACTTAAAAGTAGAATTTTGTTAGTTGTAGTATGAGTAAGCAGTCGTAATATTATTTTATTTTTTCTATAGCTTTTCTAACTCCCAACATGTCAGGTTGGTGCTTTTTACATTCCTGGACAGCTTCTGGTAGTTTGTCCTCAATAAATTTGTTGTAGTCTTTACAAGATTTAAAAATGTTAAATTCCTTATTTTTAAAATCCCAAACAATACCTTTTCCTTTTATAAGGTCATTAGCAATAGCACCACCAATAGCCCCAAAATTTACAGCAGCTCCCATAGCCCATTGGTTCACTAACTCTGCTTCGGTATATAAGTAATTTTCTCCGCCTATAATAGTCCTGACAAACATGTTATGATAGTTGGTGCTTTGAGCCCTATCAGTTTTGTTTCTGTTTTTTAAAATAGCTTTAATTTGAAAGTATAAATGCCCTTTATAGGAAATAGCAAAGACATTTCTCACCTTTTTATTATTATCAGGGAAATAGAAATAACAATCGTGAATAATACTATCCATAACTTTTTTATTAAAGTTCTTCATTATAACAGTTTTAAAAGAACTAGGCTTTTTACTAATAAAATCTTTTTTAGAAGTATAAATCCCTTCAGGGTAATTAGGAGTGTATAAAGAATTAACTTCAGTAGTTGTTTCTGAAAGTAACTTATTGCTGTTTTTAGAGGTATCATTTTGACCAAAAACTATGTTTGAAAGTAGTAAGGCGAAGATTAAGGTCTTTATTTTCATGCTTTTTTTGTTTTAGAGTCTCAAATATAACAAAATCAATAAACTATCTAAGTGAAAGTTTTTCACAAGTTTATACACCATTTTTGCTAATTTCGCCGCTTAAAATATTTTGTATGATTACGGTAGATCAA
>JBLWYD010000143.1:0-5650 GCA_048267165.1 Bacteroidota bacterium | reverse complement strand
GGCTCAATTGAATCCACATTTCTTATTTAATACGCTTAATAATCTCTACTCTTTTGTTATAAATAATTCGCCCAAAGCTGGTGATATGATTTTACAACTTTCTGAAATTTTAGATTACGTACTCTATAAGAGTCAGGCAAGTTTTATTGATATCAATGAAGAAATAAAATGTATTGAAAACTATATCAGCCTTGAAGAAATACGTTATGGGGAGCGTCTACATGTTGAATTACACAAACCCAAAGCAATCGTAAATAAGCAAGTAGCTCCTTTGTTATTACTTTCTATTGTTGAAAACGCTTTTAAACACGGAGCCAGTGGTAATTTAGCTAATCCAACAATTAAAATTGCAATACATACCGATCAAGAAGCTATTTATTTTGATGTTTGGAACACTAAAAACAACGATTTACAAGGAGCCCTAAACGATTCTTATAAAGAAGGAATTGGTTTGAGTAATATCAAGCGCCAACTCAATTTGTTATATCCAAATAAGCACGTATTAACAATTGAAGATACCACTAACGATTTCAACCTAAAACTTCAACTAAAAACAAGATAACTATGGCTATAAGATGTTTATTAATAGATGACGAACCACCAGCAATTGAGTTATTAAAAAAGCACATTAGTATGCTACCTGACGTTGAAATTGTAAGGACTTGTTATAGTGCTATAGAAGCCTCTAGCATACTAGCAACTCAAAAAGTTGATTTGATCTTTTTAGATATTCAAATGCCAGTTCTTACAGGTTTAGAATTTTTAAAAACAAAAAAAGAGCTCCCAAAAGTTATCCTTACCACGGCATATAGAGAATATGCGGTAGAAAGTTATGAGTACGATGTGGTTGATTATCTCTTAAAGCCTATATCCTTTACTCGCTTTTTTAAAGCCATAGAGAAGTATTATCAAAAATCAGATAGTATAGCTCATACGCCTCTCTCTATTGAACACAACAACACTGCGTATATACATGTAAACATTAATAAAAAAATACACAAAGTGTTGTTAGCTAACATTCTTTATGTTGAAAGTTTAAAAGACTACGTTAAAATTCATACCCAAGAAAAAACACTGGTTGTAAAATCAAATATTGGGAGTATTGAACAGCAACTACCAACTTCACAGTTTATTAGGATACACAGGTCTTATATTGTAGCGATTGATAAAATAACCGCCTATACCAACCTTGATATTGAAATTGGCGCTATTGAAATTCCTATTGGACAAACCTATAAGGAGAAAGTGAAGATGTTGTATACTTCCAAACTGTAAGTTCATCCTCAGTTCAATTATTATCAATTATATATAAAATCAACAATTTTTTGAATCATATTATTGGACACTTGTTTACTTGATTCATCTATTAAATAAGGGATTTCAAGAATACTTTTTTGCTTTTTTTCTTTGTAATTATTTGATCCTATTAGGTTTATAATTAATGCTTTTTCAGCCCCTACTTTTTCTAATTTGTTTTGAATGTTTTCGTATTCTAAACCCGTATCTGTGTAATCATGTGTAAACCAATGCTTAAAATCAATATAAACGTTATTATCTGTCTTAAAATCAAATTGTTCATATTCCTTTATATTTAGTTGATTTAATTCTATATATGCATATTTCTCAAGAATGTATTTCCCTACAGTTTCTCCTAGCATCCCTTTATAAATACTATTATAAGCAGTAGGTGTTAGAATATATTGACCATTGCCAAATTCTGTTGAAAAATTATTTTGTAGAAAGAAGTTCTTTAACTCTAGGTTATTCATTAATTGATATAAACGACAATCATAATCAGAAACTCCTTTAAAGGATTCTGTAACACTTTTATATTGGTTATTTATTTTACTGTATTGATAAGTAATAGCATTTTCAGGAAGTTTAAAATAAAAGGGTAAAAAAGAAAGTGGTATTTGATTGTTACTTTCTAATCGAGGATGTTTTATTACAAAATCTCTAAGTTTTATCCAGAATTTTTTATTGTTTTCTTCAAACTCCTTATTGAGCATCCCTTTAATAATATGATATGCTTTCTTATCATTTCGGGCTGCTATATTATAAAGCTGTTCTTCTTCAATACTTCGCTTTTTTGTAGGCTCTTTACATATTTTTAGCAAAGATTCATATTCTCGAAGGTAAATTTGATTTGATTTGGGTGCTTTACGTATTAATCCGTCAAGTTTTTTATGAGCTAGTATATGTATGGAAGGACTTTTAAAATTGGTTCGAGACATACGCCCAATGGCTTGAATAATTACTTTACTAATATGCTGTGCGAAGCTTTCTTTAGAATAAAGGTTTTCCTCTTTTAAATCATGTTTATTAATCCTTCTTCTTCTTCCTGAAATAAGTTCAAATCCTGCTCGTATCTCATGCTGATATTGACTATTAGATAATTCACCTGTTTCAGCTAGGAATTCAATTTGAAAAATATTCTCAACAAGTTTTTCTTCATCTAATACCTTGCCAAATTTGTTTACTAATAAATTAGTAGGACGCTCACAATAAATTCCATCAATATCTTTTAATTCTTTATTAAATATTCTATTGTTTATTTGAACTACTTTTTGATTTTCAGGAACTTCGTATTGCATGTTTTGTCCTGCTCCTAGTGTTTGATAAGTTGATATGATAAATATTTTATGTCCTCCAGATAAGTTTTGAAGCAATTGATCTTTTTTTTGGTCGAATTGCTGACTATCGATACTTATAAAAGGTTTGTTAGAATTATCATACCAAACATTAACTCCTGTCTTTTTTATGAGAAAGGAGAACATTTTTTCTAAAATGTGTTCTCCAAAATCAGGATTGTTATAACCTTTAGGTAAAGCATTTCCTAAATATAAAAATGAATGAAGTTGAGATTGATTAAGGAAGTATTTATAAGCACATGCAATTCTCAAATATCTTCGAATAAAGAAATGCCTGTTAGGTTTAGAAATTCCTAATTCATTTAATAACTCTCTACTGAAATTTTCATCTTCAAAAACACCTATTGCTGAATCAAGATTAGCATCACTATGTATTAATTGAGAATAAATATTTAATTGATTATATCCATTTGTGAGTTCGTTAAATTGTTTTTGTAGATCGTCGTATTCTTCTTCTGTAATTTCTCTGTAGTTATCTCTTAATCGTTGTTTTAAGAAGTTTAAATCATAATTTCCTATAGGTGTAGGAATTGTAGCTGTTGCAGAAATTCCAATTACATTCGCTTTTGTAGCAAGTTTAAGTAACAGTTTTTCTGGTGTTACATCAAATGAACACATAAATATTCGAGAAGTAAGATCGTGAGTATCACCATCTACAAAGTCGTAGTATCGAAAACCATTCATATAAAAGCTATGCTCCCGTAAATAATTAGAATTAGGAAGTCCTTCATTTTCCACCTTGATCTGATAATTAGCAATATTATCAAGCAGATAATTAACTTGTAATGAACTTAAATTATAAAGATCAAATACTGATCGTATTGCACTTTCAAGGGGGAAATCTTGTTCGCCATTTTCTTCTTTAATGCTCTGATAATTCATTGCAATCATCCAGACTCCCTTAGCGAAATATTGTATATAAGCCCGTAAAGCTGCTAGCATATGTAGTAGACTTATTCCTTCTTTATTCTTTTGTTTTTGCTCAAAATGAATTTTATTTACTAGATGTTTTTCGTCATACTCTAATCGAATAAAATTATATCCTTCTTTTAGAATGGATTGATATTGAAAATCATGAAAAATGAAATTTCTTCTGTTATCTGGATTTACAGTTTTAAAAGGAGCATCTAGATGAAAGCGTTCTGTAATCTTAATAGATTCTCTTTTTAAATGATCGATTATATCTGCTACTGTACGTTGTTTAATATTTTTCTCTAAGGCTTGTTTACGGCTATTAGATTCTTGTCGTAATCCAGAAGGAAATTGTAGGGTTTGGAATGAGGTATATATTTGTTGAAAAAGTGCAACAAGATCAATTCGTTTATTAAGTCCGTTGCGTATTATCATATTTAATAATGGTGCTTTTGAAGCGTCAAATTCATCTAAAAACACCAATGCCTTATCCATTGATTTATGTTCATGGAAGTAATAAGATGGCTCTATAAGGGTTACATTACGAGCAAAGAATTTGTCGACGCTCATAAAAAATATTCTCTTTTGAATACTAGTTACTGAAGGATATAGTGATATAATCCAAGAAGCATTTTGTTCAATCCAAGCTAATTTCCTTTTAGTAGAGACATATTTCTCCATAGCCCCTGCTTGTAACTCAATATACTTTATAAGCTTATTTCTGAATTTTGGCTCCCATTCAACACGTATTTCTTCTACTATAATATTGGCTGCTTCTGCTTGTGTCTTACCTGGTTGTTTACTATTTTGGTAACTTCTTACAAAGCGAGCTTTGTGTTTTAGTTTTTTATATTCTTCCCATTTTTTAATTTCTTCAGGAACGTTTGGTAGGTTTGTAATGTTTTCGATTACTTGAACTGCTGTACCATCTATGAATAGTACTAAATCATCATAAGTTTTTTCAATACCTTCTTCTCTAAATAGTTGACGTAGTTCATCTAAAGGTAAATTTTTCTTGAGGTTTGTTACAAAATAAATCGGACGGTTTTTGGAATGATGATTTAAGATGTATTTAAGAACTTGATATGTTTTACCAAAACCAGTTGGAAGATTTAGTAAAAATAGCCCCGTACCATGTTCACAATATTTATTAAGTAGATGTTTCATAGTCTAATTAGGTAGTTGACGAAACAACCAATTAATAAACAACAGCATTTCGTAAGTTTCTTCTGGAGAGCGTTGGTTTTCATCTCCATGACTAAATATATTACGCATAGCTTGCATCATCCCCGAAGTAAGTTGCTGATATCCTTCTTGGATACTTGTTTCATTTCCATTTGAAAGACTGTTGAGAGCAATAGTTGGACCATTTAATTTAAACGTTCTGTTCATTAATGTTTTTCCAATATCTGAAGACCCTGTTCTACTTTGTATTTCTGCTTCAAACTTTTCTGTGGCTTTTCGGACTGATTCGTTGAAATGTCCATTTTTGAATAACTCTAATGGTTCTGACTTAATCTGTTCACATAATGGATGGTTTTCTAATCGTTTTACCAACTCTCCTGGAGGTACTGTTACATGTAAAACTATTTGGTCTAATTCAACAGCAGCTAACTCATTGCTCATATTAAGTCCTAACTGTTGTAATAGTTTATCTAATTGACCTAACTCTTCTCTTATGAGTGGTTTACGATAATATCTGCGATACTTTATAGATGCAACTACAATTTTTCTAAAAATATTTTTGGGAAGTCTTTCATGATATCGGAATAGCTTAATTAAAGCTTTTTCCATTGCTGTTTTTTTATTTGTCTTTGCTGGTATATAGGAATGAATTTGACTTTCCTTAAAAATTGAAGTAAATGTCTCCGTCTTATTATTATGCGTAGATAATGGCAAGAAGTTGTACAATATCTCAGCTAAGTCTGCAATATGTCCGCGATCTGAAGCTGTAATTGTACGTATTGCCTTCTTAGTAAATGTAATTTTCTCTTTTTGCTTGTTTGATGCTCTTTTTTTAGCCATTTTTTTATTGAGTTATAATAAATTAATATTATAATCCTTGTTTTTTTGATTACTAATTTAGT
>JBLWYD010000142.1:0-5706 GCA_048267165.1 Bacteroidota bacterium | reverse complement strand
TTAAAAGCAGAGAGCATGCCGTGATATCAGCGACCCATGCCGTGGTGTCTTCGGAGCATGCCGTGATATTAGCGACCCGTGCCGTGGTGTCTTCGGAGCACGCCGTGATATCAGCGACCCGTGCCGCGGTGTCAACGGAGCATGCCGTGATATTAGCGACCCGTGCCGTAGTGTCTGCGGAGCACGCCGTGATATCAGCGACCCATGCCGCGGTGTCTTCGGAGCACGCCGTGATATCAGCGACCCGTGCCGTAGTGTCTACGGAGCATGCCGTGATATTAGCGACCCGTGCCGCGGTGTCTGCGGAGCATGCCGTGATATTAGCGACCTTGACAACTACATCTAAAGTCGTTAGTGACACGTAACACTACTTTTATTACTTAAATAATTGAGCTTATGGGATTCCGTAAGAATGTATGAACGCTTTGTATTAGGTTCGCAGGAATTGTTTAATTAATAACAACAACTTGTTTTAAAAACTTAATGATATTCCTTGCTTTTGTTGGGTAAGTGAATTGAAATCTTGAGGTATGACGGGTTACTTTCAAACTGGAAGAACATATGACACAAAAAGATATTAATTGTAGTGAATTAAGAGATTTTGTTAGACTACACAAATTGACAAATAGAGTATCTATTATTCATTTCAATGCTTTAGTGAGTATAAAAACAGCGAAAAACAATATTACAAATCAAAGAATTGAAGTAATGATTAGCTTTGACAATTTTGATAGTTATGGAGAAGTAAAGTTTCTTACAGGAGATTTAGACCCATATTTATATCCAACAGTATTTGAAGCGAAATGGAATAAAATGGAACAGAAAACTGACCATTTATTAATCTCTGACACTCATACAAAAAATACAGATATTGGAAAATACGAAGTAAAAATAATTCCACTAGAAAAAATAAGAGATTGATGAATAGATTAATATCTCTAAAATACCAAATGAAACTTGCTAAAGTCTGTTCACAATGTTATTTTGAAAGAATGAAACAAGTTATAACAATGTTTATAAGTGATAAAACAAAAGCATCCCGTGATATCAACGACCTAAATTGCGATATCAAAAATCGTTGATAATTTTATATTAGACAAAATATTCGTTTTAATATATTTGGTAGCATGTAAAAATTGCTAAGCTTTACGATACCCCATGCTTTTATCGGAGTAAAAGAAGTTTGGTGTATAGTGAGTTAGGTTTATTAAACAAAAAACCCACAACAATGAAAAAATATGGGTAACAATAAAACACATACTGAAACAACTTCTGCAGAAACAACATCGATAGGTTTTGACTATCAATATTATTTTTTTCTATGGAAGGTCTTATCTTTATTGCCAGGTCAATCTGTTGGACTAGAAGTTAAGGATGATGTTCATTGTGACTTGAGTAATGATCATCAATTATTATATCAAGTTAAACATACAATTAAAAAAAATGCAGATGGTTCTCCTAAAAACCTGACAACTTCCGACATAGATATGTGGAAAACCCTTTCTAATTGGTCTAAAATAATTTCTGACAAAAATGATTCTAGAGAAAAAGTTTCTTCACAACTAAACTATTTAAATAAAACTTCATTTGTTCTAGCAAGTAATAAATCATCTAACAAATCAAATAAAGTAGTATCTATCATAGATGACCTCCAAAATGGAATAAATTCTGAAAACGATGTTAAAGACTACTTTGAAAAACTACGGGACTCCTCTAAAAATGAGGCTTTAAAAGGATATATAGATAATGTTTTGGCTTTAGACCTTAAAGTCTTAAAAGGTTTCTTATTGAACGTCTTTTTTCATCTAGATGATTCTGATATAATTAATAAATGTAAAGATGCTATTAAATCAAAAATGGTGCCTTTAGATAAAATTGACGAAGCTTTTGCGAAACTTAATTCTGCTATTCATACAGATAATTTTCTAAAAGTAAAAGATGGTGATAAAATTCAAATATCTTTTAATACTTTCTATTTAAAGTACAGACGGTACTTCGACATATATAGAAATGGGAATTTAGTTGTTAAAGAATTCTCTGGCTTGATGCCATCTAGTTTAAATAATCAAATTTTCATAAAACAGCTTGCAGAAATTGGATATGTTGGAAATGATGATTTTGAATTAATAAGCGAACTGACACGTTTTAAACTAAAGCTACTAACTAACCTGATTGCTTGGAAACAAAGCGGAGAAATAACCGATAGCGAATTAAAGACTTTTAAAGACAATTCTTTAAACATCTGGAAAACGGAATTTCGATTTAAATATTTAGGAACTGTTTCTGAAAAAGAATATAACACAAAAGGATTAGAGATTCTTAATAAAGTATTGAATGAAAGCCTTGAAATAGGTGGTCAAAAAATGGATATTGATTTATGTCAAGGTAAATTCTACGCCCTTTCAGATGAACCAATAATTGGGTGGCGTAAAGATTGGGAAAAACATAAAAAATGAAAGTAGATTATAACAATATTGGTATTGGCACTTTGGCTATTGCCTCAGTTTTAAATAAAAGTAATGAATTATCTGTTGCTAAAGCATCTTTAATTTTACCCTTTATTATACACAGTGAAAGTTTAAACTATTTAGCTAAATCAAATACAATTGTTAAAAGTATAGAAAAACTCATAGCAGAAAAAACAAGCTTTTTTTCAAACTTCAATGCTCGTTATTATGATTCATTAGAAGTAACATTTTCTTCCATTCAATACCTTACTGAAATGGGGTACGTGCAATTTAAAGATGGTAAACTTAAAAATATTAAACCTATGGAGTATAATAAAATGATGGGGAATAGAGCTAATAAAATATTTCTAGCTGCTAACAATATTTCTTCAATACTCACAACAAAAGATGCAAATCTATTTTTAAACTTAAGAATTGAACTATGAATTTTCATATAATTAAAATAGTCCTGTGGCTCAAAAATGGAAAGGTCAGAGAAATTGAATTTAAGCCAAACAAAGTAAATATAATTACTGGCGGAAGCCATACAGGTAAAAGTGCGGTTCTTGAGATTGTTGATTATTGTTTCTTTTCTAGTAAATCTAGAATATCGGAAAGCATGATTAATGAAAATGTTTCATGGTATGGTTTGATTTTTTTAATTAATGATAAGACTTATACAATTGCAAGAAAGTCTCTTGTAGAAGGAAAAGTTTCAGGTGAATACTATTTCTCTTCTTTTGGAGAAATTCCAGAAAATATTGAAGCAAATAATTCAGAAAGTGCAATTAAATCAATAATTGAAACAGAATTTAAAATAGACAGAGATGCAAAATTCCCTAGTAATTATGGAAGCAACTACATAAAGGCAGGGACTAAAATATCTCTAAGATACTTTTTAATGTTTAACACAATATCAGGTAATATTATTGAAAATGATGAAGGGATATTTTTCGATAAACAAAATGAAACTAGGTACAAAGAGGCATTACCTCGCATTTTTGACCTTGCACTAGGTATTGAAACAGTTGAAAACATATTAAAAGCTGAAAAAAAATCTGAATTAGAAAAGCAATTAGCTAAGCTAGTTAGAAAAAATAAAACTATTTCAGCTAAAGCTGACGACTTTAATAAAGAAAAAGTTAAGATACTGCAACAGGCAAAGGAGTATAATGTTATCAAAGAAAGCTCTAATTCAGCAGATGCTCTCGATGAGCTGAATAATGCTATAATTGGAATTCAATCTGATTCTACATCGAATTCAGAAAGAGAAAAATTAGAATATTCTTTTTATGCTTTGCAAAGAAAAATAAGAAACATAAACCAATTTTCCTCTGAATATAAAAAATACAAAAAGACTATAAAAAATCTTAGCGACAGCTTAAAACCAATCGAATTTCTAAGACAAAAAGATTCCGAAATAATTAAAACTTCAATATTTGATGAACTTGTAAATTCATTTACAAAAGACTTAGATATGATTCGTAAATCATATAGTACAAATACCCCTATTGACAAACAGGTTAAGGATAATTTAAAAGATTTAGAAACTAAACTGAAGACGATCAAAGAGAAATTAGATTTACTCCCAAAAAAAAATAAGAGCTTTCAAAATGAAAAGGAAAAGTATTTCTTCTTAGGTCAAGTTAAATCAAAACTTGAAATATTTTCATCAGATTCTGCAAATGCTAAGTTGTCATATGAAGATGAAATTAACCAATTAAAAGAACAAATCAATCAATTAATAGTTACTGATACAGGAGAGAAAAGAGAGCTTACAATAAAATTAATTGAAGAAATTATTCTCGACTATATTAAAGAAACTAAGGGTGCCTTGGCTAATTATTCAACTTATCTACCAAGATTCGATTATAAAAACAAAACGCTACTCTTAAGAAAACCTAGAACTCCTTATATCGAAAATGTCGGTAGTAGCTCAAATCATATGTTTTTACATTTATTTTTTTCACTTTCAATGCATGAGGTTATTTTTGAAAACAAATCTCCTTTTGTTGCCCCCTTTCTAATTATAGACCAACCTAGTAGGCCTTATTATGGCACTAATGGGAAAAGAAAAACAAATGATCCTGAAAGTGATGATTATAAAATCAAAAAAGCTTTTGAGTTATTAGACGCTTATATATCAACAAGGATAAAAAACAATGGAAATTTTCAAATGATTGTATTAGAACATATACCTAAAGAAGATATTTCAGATTTGGAAAACATACATATCGTTGAAGAATTTTTCGATGGTAATGCATTAATTCCAAAGTCATACCTTAATTAAAAACAGCTCATATACCCAATAACTTTCGAGACATAGTATATTGCCAAACCGTTTTGTATAATTTAACCAAAGCACAAAATGCCATTTCCAATAGACGAAAAATATATTAAAGAAGCAAAATCTGAATTAAACGTAAAATTTCCACCCTAATTTAAAAAACGAATGATAAAATCAAATGGTGGAGAGTTAGTCACAGATGAATTTGAGTTTGTGCTCTATCCATTTTTTGATAAGTCTGATCGAAAAAGAATAAGTAGAACTTGTAATCATATTGGAATTGAAACAAAAAATGCTCGTGAATGGAACGGGTTTCCTAAAAATGGAATCGCAATCGGCTCTGATGAATTTGGAAATTTAATAATTTTGACTCATAACGGAGATGGAATTTTAACTGACGAAATTCACTTTTGGAATCACGAGATTGGACAAACAGAAAAAATAGCAACATCAATAAATAAACTAGATGAATAAAAACTTGTTTTCACACTGAAACCTATCTTTAAGAGTTTATAAAACATTCGTAATTTTGCCCTATGAAAATAAAACTACTCGCCATAGGTAAAACTGACAATAAGCAGTTACAGCAATTAATTGACGAATACCAAAACCGCTTAAAACATTACGTAAAGTTTGAGTTGGAGATTATTCCAGATATTAAAAACGTTAAAAACCTAAGTGAGGCACAACAAAAAGAAAAGGAAGGTGAGTTAATTCTGTCTAAACTACAACCTACCGACCAACTAGTTTTATTAGATGATAAAGGAAAGCAACATACTTCCGTAGAGTTTTCACAATATTTACAAAAGAAGATGAACTCTGGTATTAAGCAATTGGTGTTGGTTATTGGAGGTCCTTATGGTTTTTCTGAGGCTGTATATAAAAAAGCACAAGGAAAGTTATCGTTATCAAAAATGACATTTTCTCACCAAATGATTCGTTTATTTATTGTGGAGCAAATTTATCGTGGGT
>JBLWYD010000141.1:0-5723 GCA_048267165.1 Bacteroidota bacterium | reverse complement strand
ATTAAAAAGCCTTCATATTATATGAAGGCTTTTTTTGTGCGTTATTGTTTAGTAACTTAAATTATGAGAATAAAAAAAGCCTCTATCTTTCGATAAAGGCTTTAGTACTGAAGACGGGACTTGAAACATACTATTTATTTCATTTTACTTAAATGCATATTATCTACAAAAACCAAACAAACAAACAACATTAGCCATATATAAAGGATTAACAGAAATCTAAACTAATTGAACGTAATTTAAAACAAAACATATTTTACGTACAAATTACGTACAAATATAGATTTTAATGCTTAAATTTGAGTATTCAATTACCTATTAAAACTATAAAATTATGGCAGTAGTATATTTTGTGTATCGTTCGATTAAAGAAAAAGCAAATCTAAAGGTTAGACTTCAGTTAAATGATAAGAACAAACAATTTGAAGCAAGTACACAAATACATACTTCTAAAACTTATTGGAATATTGACCGTAAAAAGAAAAGAAATTTATCTGCATCGTTAAAGAACGAAAATATAGAGATTAACAAAAAGTTAGATAGTCTTCAAAGTTTCATATTAAAGAAGTATGAAAAAGAATTACCTCAACCAACAGAAAAGAATTGGTTAAAAAATACTGTTGCCAAATATTACACACCTACCGAAGAAAATAAAAAACAAAGTGAACTTATAACAGATGCCATTCAATATATTATAGATAATGCAGATACAAGAAAAAACTCAAAAGGCAGTTTAGGATTATCTAAAAGCAGAATTAATTCCTATATATCACTAAAGAATATTTTAATTGAATATCAAAAAAACGAACGTTTTCTAATCAAAGACGTTAATATAAAATTTGCTAAAGACTTTCTAAAGTACCTACTTCAGACTAAAGGTTATCAAATTAGTTATGCCACTAAAAAAATTGCAGATTTAAAAACTGTTTGCTTTGATGCAGAAACCAACGGAATTCCTGTTCACTTTCAACTCAAAAAAATTGATAGCACTAAACCAACTAACAATAATATTATTTATTTAAACGAAGCAGAGTTAAAACAAATAGAGAAAACAGAACTACCTACTGAAGCATTAAACAATGCTAAAAAATGGTTATTATTAGGGTGCAATATTGGACAAAGAGGAAGTGACTTACTTAACATAAATGAAAGTAATTTTGTCAATAGAAACGGTTTAGACGTAATCGAACTCAAACAAAAGAAAACTGACAAATTTGTAACTATACCAGTATTAGAAACAACAAAAGCAATTTTAGAAACTGGACTACCTTACAAAATATCAATTCAAAAATTTAACAAACAGATTAAAGAGGTATGCAGAATAGCAAAAATAGATAACGTAATAAAAGGAAGTATTATTAAAGTTATAGAAAATGAAAAAGGCAAAAAAGAAAATAGAAAAATAGAGGGCAACTACAAAAAATGGAAACTTATTGGCTCACACGTTTGCAGACGTTCGTTTGCATCTAATCTATACGGAACACTACCTACACCTTTAATAATGAGTATAACTGCACACAGTACCGAGAAAATGCTTTTAAATTATATTGGAAAACAAGGTTTAGACTACGCCCAACAGATAGCAGACTTCTATACTCTACAAGCACAAAAGCAACAAAAAGAAAGCAATCTTACAGTTGTAAAGAGGGCATCTAATGAAAACTAATTAACATATTTAGTGTTGATAAAAACATAACTTACTGATTATCAAGAAGTACGGAAATCTGATAATAACCTAATGACAACTATTTTTTCGTTTTAAACTATATTATAGTAAATTAGCATCAGTAAATAAATAACAAAAGAGCATTACATTGAAGTAACACTCTTTTATATCTGTTATCAACTTTTAAAACTTTTCGAAGGGTTTTTTACATAGTTGTAATACAAATGTAATAATAAATATTAGAATAGATATAATTGAATCTAATATTTCTACATTTTTAACAGATATAAAAATCTGTAACTTCTCTGTACTGCTCATAAAAAACCATTTTAATTATGAGCAAACACATTCAATTCATTCAGGTAACCCCTGAACAACTTCAAAACGCAATTATTGAGGGCGTAAAATCTCAATTACAAGAACTCAAAGAACACTTTCAACCAAAGCAACCAAACGAGTATTTAACACGCCAAGAGGTTGCCGAAATGCTCTCTGTTGACCTTTCCACTATCCATAATTGGAAGACAAAAGGAATACTCACTGCATACCAGATCGGTGGGCGTGTCTTCTATCTACGTTCAGACGTTGAAAATGCAATTATTAAACTTAAAAACTAATTGTATATGAAAACGAAAATTCCAACACCGATAGTACACGTTTACAAAGAGTTTAATATTGGAAAATACAAAACTGTAAGACATTTTGAACTTTTTGAATGTAGCAAATACCCTATCTTATCAAAGCATATTAACATAAGTGCAAATAGAAATTATGCTTTATCAATGCCAACTTATTGGCTAAAGATAAAAGAGGAAAAAATATGGACAGATTACATTACTGGACTATTTAAAACTAAAATTCCTAATGTATATAAAGGTGATGCAGACAGAAAAAAACACTTATTACTTTTTAAGTTTTCTGACAACGGAGAAACACTGAATGTATATTACTTTCAGAACTACTACACAAACGATTTAAGACACGTTTTAAAACACATCAATACAGAACATTAAAAATTAAATAGAGGGCGTAAAAACCCTCTTTTTAATCTCTCATTGTTGAGGTATATGGTAACTCATATTCTCAACCCAGACCCCCTATGCATATTTGTGATTGATTACCTTAAATTAAAAGTAACTAATAATGACCTAATAAAACACTTGTGGTCACACCCCCTCATATACTTTTACTCCGAAAAAGAAACACTACTTAATGACAAAGAAACAATACACACACAAACAACAAAACAATATAAAGGCATTTATTTTTATATAGAAAATAAAATATTATACATAAAATTCAAACCTCATTATTACTTTAACAACAATCTACATAACGCAAATGACTTCCACATAATTAACTGTATAAGAATACTAAAAGAGTTTATTAATACATTCCAAGTAAACCCGTATGACCTATACATAGTTAATATTGAGTTTGGAATAAATGTTATAATACCTAAAAGTATAATTTGCATCAAAGACTTACTTGCTCAAATGATTTACCACAACCAAAACGAATTTTACCCTGATAAATCACACGCATTCTCAAGAAGAAGTACAACCATAAGGCAAAACGGAAAAATCAACCTTTACAAAGTATTAAAGTGTTATGCAAAAGGCATACAATACCCACAATACACTGATATAAATACATTGCGTTATGAAATAAAAAGTTGTCGCAAAAACTACATTAACAATCTCGGCATTTACAACCTCAACGACCTACTAAACAAAGAAATATACAATAAATTAGCAGACGTATTAATTAAAGAGTTTGAGCAAATATTAATCATTGATGATAATGCCAAACCTATATTAAGTGACATAAAGTTAAAACATCACAAAAAAAGATTGTGCCAAATACACTGGAGAAAACTGACTAACAAGAGCAAAAATACTTTTAGAAAAAATATAACTGCGTATAACGATGCATTAGACACGTGTGAAACACATCTAAAAAAGGAATTAACAAACTTAATAATAAAGAAATTAGACGAGTTAAAAAGTGTGCCGTTTTAACACTATATAAGGTTTAAATAAGCACACCTTATAGTTTTATGTAAACTGATAAGGGAAACCTAAATAACACCCCCTACACCCACTATTTGAAGTTTACAAAGACATCTACATATAAACGCACACTATAATAGAAATTGTCAAAAAGTTTGGTATAAATTATAATAGTTAAAAAACTAAACTTTTCAAGAATACATTGACGGTATATAAGTTTTATCTATAACAAACACATAACTAATAGCAATTACAATTTTCCATATATTAGTTAACTGATTTTATACTGATTATTAATAATTGATTTGTATTGATTTAATTAATTAATCTTTTATTAATTTTATAAGAAACCTAAACACCTAAAGCAAAGTTTATATTAGTAAGAAAAAGTAAGATTACACTCGAAAATACTCGCCAAAACCAAGTAAAAATAGTGAGTATTAGTGAGTAATAAGTTTTGAATAATCAAACTTTTTTCAAATTAACAAATATACATTATGTGTTTATTCAAGAAAAAAGACAAGAGGCATAATAACTATTATGATAATACTGCAAATATGTATAAAGGGCATTTTTCAGTAGCATTATTTTATATAGTTATATTTATAATAGTTTATGCCATACACACTCTTTACAACTACTTATTTTAATGAATATAGAACTACTTCACAATATATGCAAAGATGCAACACGCAAAGCATTTAACGAGTTTAAAAGACAAGTTGAGGTTGAACTATTCCCTTTCAATAATTCATTAAAAGAGAACCTACAAAAACAGATGCTTGAACAAATTAGAATGCAAGTAACTAAAGAGTATATGAGTAAAAACAATTTGTCAATACAACAATTAAAAGTATTAGATGAAGTTATAAATCAATATAGCAACATTGCATTAAAGACTTCAGACAACTATTCTAAAAAAATAAACCCCTCTATTTAAGAAGGGATTTTTATTATAATTATCTATTACAATTAATACTACCAGTCATCGTCAGTATCTAAAGCAACACCACTAACATAATTATAAAATGATAGTGATAAATCATTCATTGTTTTTTCCAAACTTGGTACTGCATCTGTGTAAGACCTCTTAACACTACCATCTTTTTTCCTATAAAAAGCATCATAAGAGTACAATGTTTTTTGCCCTCCATCAAGATAAAATTGACCAATTATATAGTCAAACCTATACCTACCATCTTTAAAAGATATTTCTAAAGTATAATCCATATTCATATAATGAGTATAACCTACTGATTTATGCCACCAAGCACTACTTTTATAACCGTTAAGCCTAATCTTCTGACCCTTGAATTTTGCTTTTAATACTTCTTCAGGATTTTTATAAGACTCCTTAACCCAGTCTAATGCTTTTTGATAAATTTCTGAAGCAGACATTCCCTCTACCTCAACAACTATTGGCTCTACCCCATCTGGCGTTAATTTTAATTGAGGTATTTCTTGTCCGAATGTGATAGTTGTAAAAACTACTGAAAGTGCGAGTAAAATAATTTTTTTCATTTTTTTGGTTTAAAATATTGATATTAACTAATTTACAAACATATTAAATTTAACACTAAATATAATGACCTTATATGAATTTAATAAATTAGATATGAACGCCCGAATGGAAGTAACGAACCAAAAAGGCGTTTTTTTAGATAACTACATTACAGATAAAGAAAGGATAAACCTTTACGCAATAGATATGTTTTTCGTTGAGGTTGTATATACTCCTAAAAAGAATTTTATACTTGAAGTTAGAAGTTTTAAAACTGGACAAAGTTTAGACAAGTATTCAAAAGATTTTAGTGATGGTTTTTAACTTAAAAATCAAACTACGTACAAATGACGTACAAAAAAAAGGACATAAAACGAAAAAGCCTTGAAAATCAAACGATTAACAAGGCAATTTGTACTGAAGACGGGACTTGAACCCGTACGTCCTAATGGACATTGGATTTTAAGTCCAACGTGTCTACCAATTCCACCACTTCAGCATTGGTATGTTTTAAGAAAGTCTCAGAGCGAAAGACGGGATTTGA
>JBLWYD010000140.1:0-5765 GCA_048267165.1 Bacteroidota bacterium | reverse complement strand
TATAAAGTATGCTCATCATCAAATTTTATTTCGGTTTTTGTTGGGTGAATATTTATATCTATGGTTTGCGGATTCACTTCTAAATTTAAGAAATAGCTCGCATGCGCTCCGTCTTTCAATAAACCTTCAAAAGCGGAAGCAATTGCATGATTTAAATATGCACTCTTTATAAACCTATTGTTTACAAAGAAAAACTGTTCTCCTCTAGATTTCTTGGCATATTCTGGTTTTCCCACAAATCCTGAAATCTTAATAACTTCAGTATCTTCATTAACAGGTACTAACTTTTCATTTGTTTTGTTTCCAAAGATATTAACAATACGCTGTCTGTAGTTACTTTCCGGAAGCATAAAAACTTCACTTCCGTTATGATACATAGCAAAAGCAATATTAGGATGTGCTAAAGCTACTCGGTGAAACTCATCTACAATATGGCGTAATTCTACGGTATTCGATTTTAAAAAATTTCTTCGTGCTGGAATATTAAAAAACAAATTCTTGACAGCAATCGAAGTTCCTTTAGGGGTTACCACTACCTCCTGCTCTACTACTTCACTTCCTTCAATAATAATACTTGTTCCAACTTCATCTTCTTCCTGCTTGGTTTTTAATTCTACATGTGCAATCGCTGCAATACTAGCCAAGGCTTCCCCACGAAAACCTTTTGTATTTAACTTAAAAAGATCATCTGCAGTACGAATTTTGGAAGTTGCATGGCGTTCAAAACTTAAACGAGCATCTGTAGCACTCATTCCTTCGCCATCGTCTATAACTTGAATTAAAGTTTTACCAGCATCTTTTACAATTAGCTTAATGCTTGTAGCATGAGCATCAATAGCGTTTTCTAGTAATTCTTTCACTACCGAAGCAGGACGCTGTACGACTTCGCCTGCCGCTATTTGGTTAGCAACATGATCTGGTAAAAGTTGAATAATATCTGACATAAATTATTTTGAAAAGAATATAGATAAATCAAAATCTATAATAAGCAAAAATACAAAGATGAGGATAGCTAGAATAATCAAAACACGTTTATTTGCCGACTTGTCTTCGTTGTGTTTATAGTCGTTTAAAGCAGAAACTAGCTTCGATTTTAGTCCACCTTGATTACCAACCGTTTGTCTGTGGTCATCAAATTTATGTTTAATTTCATAAGGATTTCCTTCGCCCTTATAAAAGCGAGGTTCGTAGCCAAACTTCTTATTTTTTCGTGTTTTAAATATTCCCATAATCTCTTTCTTTATTCGTAACTACCTAAAACATATAGCAATATTAATACTGCTATCAAAAACATTACCATTACCGGTAAACTAGAGAAAACACTTCCTTTTCTTTTAGAAGTACTTCGAATCTCATCCCATTGGGATGCTAAACTTTCTTTTTGTGAAAGTTCTTCTTCTCGCTTCTGTTTAGATGGAAAGTTAAACTTTCTGTTTTTTCTCTGATTAAATAAATTCACTGTAAAATTGAAAGTGTGAGTTACTCTTCAAATTTACTCAATTTAGTAGGATATAGCAGATATTTAGTGCTAAAAATTGTTAACATACAAACCGAAAACAGGCAGAATGACATAAGTTGTAATTGAAATATTACAGAAAGATTTAAGCTATATACTAAAAAAGAAAAAGCGACTAAAATGATTTTAAAAAATCACTCTAGTCGCTTTTTATATAATTATTTACTATCTATAACAAATACTAAAGACTAGTATTTAGATATGCCATTTTAATTGCAGCTACAGCAGCCTCTGTCCCTTTGTTTCCATGTTTTCCTCCAGAACGATCAATAGCTTGTTGCATATTCATATCTGTAAGTACACAGAATATTACCGGAACATCATGTTGTACATTTAGGTCTTTAATACCTTGAGCAACAGCTTCGCAAACAAAGTCAAAATGTTTTGTTTCTCCTTGAATAACACTACCTATTGCAATTACAGCATCTACATTGTATTGCTGCATTTTTTTGCTTCCGTAGATAAGTTCGTAACTTCCAGGAACATTCCATCTAAGGATATTTTCAGCATCTACACCATTTTCTATTAGTGTATCGTAAGCACCTTGAAATAGTCCTTCTGTAATATTATCATTCCATTCTGAAACAACAATCCCAAATCGAAAATCTTCTGCATTTGGGATTGTAGCTTTATCATACTCTGATAAATTTGTATTTTTTGTCGCCATGTTGTGCTTCTTATTTGTTTGCCAACACTTCTGCTTTACCTATAAATACATCGATATTTGTAGCTTCTTTAGCAGTAGCAAAATCTTCTTTAATTTTATTGAAATATTTTAAAGCTTCATTAGCCTTTCCTAAATCTAAAGCAGTAATTCCCGCTTTATATAAGTACATTGGTGTTGTTAAGTTGTTTGTACGCATTTCAGCAGCTTGTACATAATAACCTAAAGCATCTTCTTTTTGGTTTAATTGTACAAATGCATCACCAATAGCACCTTTAGCAATAGGACCAGTAGCTTCGTCTTTTCCTGTATATTTACCTAAATATGTTACTGCATTCTTGTAGTCTTTCATATTTAAATAAGCCATACCTGCATAGTAAGTTGCAAGGTTAGCAGCAGGAGTTCCGCTATGTTCAGAAATAATATCTAACATACCGTATTTTCCTTCACCTCCATTTAAGGCTAAGTTAAATAAAGAATCTTTTTCTGTTCCTGTTATCGCTTCGTTATAATATTTCTGCGCTTGGAACATGTCGTTCATTGCTTCTGTTTGTGCAGGTTTTGCTACAAATTCATTGTAACCCAAGTAACCTAATACTCCAGCTGCAACAATTCCAACGATAACAAAAATGTATTTTTGATTCTTAATAACCCAGTCTTCAGTTTTAGAAGCCGATTCATCTAGTGTATTAAATACTTCTGCAGTTGTTGAATTTTCTTCTTCAACATGCACTTCTTCCTCTTTCGTTTTCGGTTTATAACCTCTTTTCTTGTAAGTTGCCATGTATATATAATTATTGCGTGCAAAAATAAAATTTTTCTTCAGATATAAGGTCTATTTATTTGTTATTTTTGCAATAATTTGTAACTAACATTAAAAAAACAACTTCTAGGTATATCTTTATCTAACTATTTTATGATTTTAAAATCTCTTTCTTTACTTAATTATAAAAATTTTGACTCTAAATCTTTTCAGTTTAACGAAAAGATAAACTGTATTGTTGGTAACAACGGTATAGGGAAAACCAATGTTCTAGACGCCATTTACCACCTTTCGTTTGGTAAAAGTTATTTCAACCCAATAGCATCTCAAAACATAAAACACGACGAAGATTTTTTTGTAATTAATGGAGATTATGAAAAAGAAAGCAATACCGAAAAAATAGTTGTAAGTCTAAAAAAGGGACAAAAAAAGATTATTAAACGAAATAATAAGATTTACGAAAAATTTAGCGACCATATTGGCTTTTTACCTTTAGTGATTATTTCGCCAGCAGATAGAGATTTAATTACTGAAGGAAGTGATACTAGAAGAAAATTTATGGATAGTGTTATTTCTCAAAGTGATAAAAACTACCTAGACGACGTAATTAAATATAATAAGGTTTTAGCTCAACGAAATTCTCTTTTAAAGTACTTTGCGTTAAACAACACGTACAATCAAGATACTGTTGAAGTTTATAACCAACAATTAACAGATTACGGGACAAGAGTTTTTGAAAAGCGAAAGGCATTTTTAGAAGAATTTATCCCGGTATTTAAGTTACAATACCAAGCAATTAGTAATAATAATGAAGAGGTAGAATTAGTATATAAGAGCGATCTATTTGATACAGACCTCAACACCTTACTAATGCAAAACATCAATAAAGATAAGGCTTTACAATACACAAGTGTTGGTGTACATAAAGATGATTTAATTTTCAATATCTCGGAACATCCTATAAAAAAATTTGGGAGTCAAGGACAACAAAAATCTTTTTTAATAGCTTTAAAATTAGCACAGTTTGATTTTATCAAAAAACAAAGTGGCGTGAATCCTATTTTACTTTTAGACGATATTTTTGATAAGTTAGATGAGCAGCGTGTGGCGCAAATCATCAAGTTGGTAAACGATGAAAACTTCGGACAGCTTTTTATTAGCGACACGCATGCTGATAGAACCGAAAATGCCGTAAAACAAGTACATCAATCCTACGAAATTTTTAAATTATGAAACATTACGCATTAATTTTAGTCACATTTCTAGTATTTAGCTGCTCAGCAGATCCTAAAACCTATATAGAACATATAAATGGTTATTGGGAAATTGAAGAAGTCACACTACATAATGGCGAAAAAAAAGCTTATAACTATAACGATACTATTGATTATTTTGAAATAAACGATAGTTTAAACGGCTTTAGAAAAAAGCTGAAACCTAATTTTTCTGGTACTTTCGAAACTTCTAAAGATGTTGAAAACATAAAGCTTGTTTTAGAAAATGATAGTTTAAATATTTACTATACTACTCCTTTTTCTAAATGGAAGGAAACTGTTTTGTTAGCAACTAAAGAGCAGTTAAAAATAGTAAACCAGAATAAGCACGTATATTTATACAAACGCTACCAACCCTTAGATTTAGATTAAATAGTAACAAATAAAAAGATTCTCGCTTTCGCGGAAAACACCTATGGCAAAACGTAATAATGAAAACTTAAGCATTGCAGATGCATTAAAAGAATTTGTAGAAACGAATAAATTAGAAAAAGGTTTAGACAAAGTTCATGTAGCTGAAGCTTGGGCAAACTTAATGGGTAACGGCGTAAACAACTACACAACAGCGATACAATTAGAACGCGACACCCTTTACGTACAACTAAGTTCTAGTGTTTTAAGAGAAGAATTGAGCTATGGTAAAGAAAAAATAATTAAAATGCTCAATGAAAATCTTGGAAAGGACCTCATCAAAAAACTTATTTTAAGATAATTTTCTGTAATTATGGTTTTATTTAATTTATTGGCACTATATTTGCCCTAACATAAATAATTAATATTTAATATTTTAACAATGAGTAAAGGAACAGTTAAGTTCTTCAACGATACCAAAGGTTTTGGTTTTATCACAGAAGAAGGTTCAAACAAAGAACATTTTGTACACATTTCGGGATTAATCGATGAAATTCGTGAAGGCGATGACGTTGAGTTCGAATTAACAGAAGGAAAAAAAGGATTAAACGCAATAAACGTAAAAGTTATCTAAATATATACGCTTATCTTTTTAAACAAAAACGCAACCAAATTAGGTTGCGTTTTTTTGTTTATAGCAAGCTTCAAAGAACTTCCCAAACTAAAATATTTAACATTGCATAGCTCGATAATGTTTTTAACTCTTCCCCAAACTAACTAATCCTCTTATTAATAGTCGGAGTTTATCATACCCCCTCTTGCTTTAATACAATAAGCACATTCATATAAAATTGATGTATAACTAAAAAAAAAGCACAACTTAAGAGTTGTGCTTTTTACTTTTTACAAATTTGAAATTATTGCTTCACTAGCTTCAATACTGTTTTAGCTTCTGGGCTTGTAATGGTTACAAAGTAAATTCCGGATGAAAGATGTGTTAAATCCATATCCTTTTTCATTTGCATATTTGATAAATCAAACTCTTTTATTACTCTTCCGTTTATATCATGAATTTTCGCAGAACTTAAATGAATGTTTTGTGTTTTCTTTAAAGTAAACACTCCGTTTGATGGGTTTGGATATACTTTCACACTATTAGTTACAACATTAAAATCTGTAACCGATAACGGCATTGCA
>JBLWYD010000139.1:0-5768 GCA_048267165.1 Bacteroidota bacterium | reverse complement strand
AAACATTTTAAAATCTTGCCAACGTAAAGCACAGAATACTAATTTTAAAACGATAGACATAATAAATAGCTAATGCAACCCGAATCTTTTAAAAAAGGCGACCTATTTGAAAAATTTGTTGAAGATGAATTGTTCAAAGCCTCTGATTATGTGCTGGTTTCCAGAACCAATAGCTATGATCAAAATAAAAACAGGTATGCAGAAGATACCTTACGGCCCGATTTTAAATTCAGATGTAAAAAAACAGGCCAAGAGTTTTATGTAGAAGCCAAATACCGTTCCCGCTTTAATGCAGAGAACAAGCTTGAGGTAATAAGCTACACCCAAATAGAGCGTTTTAAGGGTATCCAAAAGGAGGAAAGAATCCCCATTTTTATAGCCATTGGGTATGGAGGAAGTCCCGAGAACCCAGACAGCGTAGGTCTAATTCCTCTGGATGAATTAAGCTATTTAGATCTTTATCCTTCATTTTTAAAGCGGTTTAATGTTAACAAGGGCCTGATAGATTACCAAACTTTAAATTTTCCAACAAAACAACGGGCTACACTTAATAAAAAATCCCCCGAAGCGCAGGGTCAACAACTAGAACCACCAGTCAAAAAAACTGCAATACCATTTTTTAAGAATAGAAAAATAATGGCCTCCGCCGGGATTGGTTTGGTTTTGTTAGCCATTTTGTGGTTCAATGCCTTTAATACTTCCATAAAAGATACCTTAAAACAAAAAACAGCCGAATATTACAGAACTATCCAATCTGGAAATATAGATGCCCTGGAAGATTTTATCAGCCCGAGCGTAGATAAATGGTACAGTCGTTCTGATCTTACATTTTCAGAAATTAAGGAAGACACCAAAAGATATATAAAACGCCATCCACTTACAAGTACAAACATACAATGGGACACCTTTAAAGTCACGCCCCTTAATGATAGCTATTCCGTAACTTACAATATGGTTTATAAACTACTAAGAGAAAACAAGGGCAAAGAGATTATTTATCATTTAAAGATACATGTGGTTTGGGATAAAGATTTAAGGATTACTAGTATGTATGAGGAGCGGATTTAAAAAACACGGAGGACACGGGCGAAATGGGCGCGCGTTCCGGGGTATTGAATTAACTCATTTATAGATAATTTTGATATTACAGTTTTACATCAATTAATGATAAAATTTTTGTATATTTTTACGGCAAATAGTTTGATAAGATAATGGCAGCGGCAGAACAAATCAAAAGTTTAATTAAATCCTTTAGTGAAGGAGATGATTCTCGATTCTATGCCACTGCAATGCAAATAGCAGCTGCAGAAGCAAGAAAGGGTCGTCAAGAGTTAGCTGAAGAACTAAAAAAATTAATTAAAGACTCAAAAAAGACTAAACTTGATGTTGGTAGTCTAAAAAACTTACCTGTCAATGCTGCTCAAAAAGAGTTAAACGAATTATTGGAATTTACAAGACCTGACGATAAATTGAAAGATATCGTCCTGAATGATAAATTGAAAAAAATCATTATAAGAATATTGGATGAACAAAAACAAATCGAAAAATTAAGGCAACATAATTTATTTCCAAGAAAAAAATTACTACTTACTGGACCACCGGGTTGTGGAAAAACAATGACTGCAAGGGTGTTATCTAATGAGCTTGGAATCCCATTATTTGTTATTAGACTTGATGGCCTAATAAGCAGGTATATGGGAGAATCAATTGCTAAACTTCGTTTAGTTTTTGATACAATGAAAGAATTTAGAGCTGTCTATCTTTTTGATGAATTTGATAGTATAGGAACAACTAGAAATCAAGGAAATGATGTAGGAGAAATAAAAAGAGTTTTGAATAGTTTCCTTCTACAGATAGAAAAAGATGAGTCAAATAGTTTAATAATTGCTGCTACAAATATGCCAGAAAATCTTGATGAGGCTCTTTTTAGAAGATTTGATGATATTATTAATTATCCTCTACCTACAGAAGAGCAAATTTATCAATTTTATAAAAAAGAATTAAACTATAAATTATCTGATTCAGATACTATACTTCTAAATCTATCCAATAAATCTATAGGCCTTAATTTTTCTGATTTAAAAAGAGTTTGCGAAGATTTTTTAAAGAATACCCTTATTTATGGCGAGGAAAAATCCAACATAGAATTTTTAACTGAAATAATAAATTCTAGAAAAATGCCATTCTAATAAATGTCTGAATTAAATCATATTTTTTTAAATGGTTATACTTCGTCCTTTCCATATAGCACACATGGAGGTGGTGGTTTCAATTTAAAACACAGATTGAACAGACAACATCATGGAACAAGAATACAACAAGAATTTAATGATGCAGTAATTGAATTCTCTGAAGGGGATACTGATTATGAATTTGTGTATATTGAGTTTGAATCGGCAATTGATTTTGAACTAACTTTTGACAGATTTGAAGATGCAGGAGATAATATTAGACTTGCTTCATGTAAAGCCATATTTTCAACGAATGCAGATGGTCAAGAACAAGTTGTATATAAAATTGCAGTTTATTTAAACAAAAGAGCTGTTTCTAACTTCCTAACTAAAGTTGAGCAATATTTAAATGAAGATACTGCAGGAGGAGAACCACGTAATAAGAATTTAATTTCAAATATTGAAAGCATTAGAGCCGCAACTCTTGAAAGTTTTTGGCAAGAACCAGAAATTGAATTCCCTACAACAGGTGAAGAAATTTGGTGGGAAATTTGGTTTAGTAATGTAGGCAGAGAAGAAGTTATATCATCTATAAATAATTTGAAGGATGGCGGCTTAGCAATTAATGAAAGAATACTAGAGTTTCCAGAAAATATTGTTGGTTTAGTAAAAGGTACGCCTGAACAACTGGCTAATATTCTATTATATCAAGATAATTTAGCTGAATTAAGAAAACCAATTGAAACTTCAGATTTCTTTACCAATTTGGATAAAACCTGGGAAGGTGATTTCATTGAAGATTTAAAAGTTAGAATCAATAATGAAATAGCTCAAAGTAAGGTTGCTGTATGTCTTTTAGATACTGGTGTTAATAGAACTAATCCTCTATTGGAAGATTATATTCATGCAAGGAATTTAGATTCTATAAATCCAGAATGGACAACTGCTGATTCATATAGACATGGGCACGGTACTCCTATGGCAGGAATTATTTTATATGGTGATTTAACTGAACCTTTAAGTAATACGGGAATCATTAACGTAACGAATAATATAGAAAGTATCAAAATAATAGATGCTAGTACAGCAAATGACCCTGAATTGTATGGTAAAATTACCTTGGAAGCTATTGCAAGTGCTGAAATCATAAATCCATTATATAAAAGAATCGTTTGTTTAGCTGTAACAGCATCAAATAATGAATATCTTGGTAGACCGTCCTCTTGGTCAGCTGCTATTGACCAAAAATTATTTGGTTCTATAAATGAAAGAAATGATAATACATTAGTTTTAATTTCTGGAGGTAACTTACCCTTAAATGATAGATTAAATTATCCATTATCCAATGAAGATTTTTCCGTTGAAGATCCTGCTCAATCATTTAATGCAATTACCGTTGGTTCATTTACAGATAAGGACAGGTTAGATGTTCAAGAATTCCCTGGAGCAGAGTTATTAGCGCAAAGAGGTCAAATGTCGCCTTGTAATTCTACTTCTTTAAAATGGAATAAAAGATGGCCTCGTAAGCCAGATGTTGTATTTGAAGGTGGAAATGATGGAATATTTAATTCGGGCATTATAGATCATGATTCTTTAAAACTTTTGTCAACAGGAGTAGGCGGTGTGGGAAGATCTTGGTTAACCACATTTTCAGATACAAGTGCATCTGTGGCTCTAGCTTCAAAATTTGCTTCTGAATTATACCAAATGTATCCAAATTATAAACCAGAGACAATACGGGCTTTAATAATACATTCAGCTGAATGGAGTAGCGTATTTCTAAATAATTCAAATATTGGTGACTTAAGTTTTGATGAAAAATGGAATCTTATATCTAAAATTGGATATGGTATTCCAAATTTAAGCAAAGCAAAGTATAGTGCTGAAAATTCTCTAACATTGATAGCGGAAAGGTCTTTACGGCCTTATAAATATGAACAAAGTAGGGCAAAAACAAATGAGTTTCATCTATTTGATTTGCCTTGGCCAAGTGACATTTTAACTGATTTGGCAGAGATGAATGTAAAACTAATCATAACATTGTCATATTTTATCGAACCTAATCCTGGAAATAGAAGATATGCAAGCGATCAATCATATAAATCACATGGTTTGAGATTTAAAATGATAGATAGAAATGAAGGTTTAGAAAGGTTTAAAGCTCGTGTTAGCAAATCTATTAAGGATGAACAAGATGATTATGTACAAGAAGGTAGTGAAAATTGGTTATTAGGTAGTCAAGTTAGAGATAAAGGATGTATTCATAAAGACATATGGGAAGGTTCAGCTGCAGATTTGGCATTGAGAAATAGGATTGCTATTTATCCAGTAGGAGGCTGGTGGAAAAATCGAAAAAAACTAAAGAGATATAACTCAAATGTCGATTATAGTTTAATAGTTTCCATTGAAACAGAATCGACAGAAGTTGATATTTACAATAACGTACTAGCTCAAATTCGTGTTCCAGTTAGTATTCCAATATCAAAAGAAGAATAACCTTCCAACATATTATGCAAAATAGAATTTCGATATTAAAGTTAGCCTCATAAATTTTGGTAAAATAAAAGGAGGGAGAAGTAATAATATATGATTTATTAGGACATTTATTTTTTATACTACGATTTATTTTGAATCAACTTCTCCAACCTTGCCATCATCTCATCTTTCTCTTTCAGCATACGTTCGTAGAGGGCAATCTTTTCATCGTGTAATTCAATGATTTTTTCAATGGGATTTATAGTGGCATTATTGCTGTACAAAGAATGCATTACAGCATTATCATTATTAGTAATAGTATTTGAAATAATATTAATCGCCTGCTCCTCATCAAAATTCTTAAAGGCTTCAACGGGTATGTGCAGCACTTGGGAGATTTGCTCGAGTAGGGGAGTGTCCACTTCCTCTTTTTGTTCCAGCAAAGAGATTTTCTTTTGGTTCCAGTCGTCGCCCAGCTCATAGGCCAGCGCCTCTTGCTTTATGCCAAGCATCTCGCGAAAGCGTTTTATGTTGCGGCCTTGGTGTATTTTTGTTTCCATGTTTTTTAAAGGCTTTAGGCTGTAAGCTGTAGGCTATAAGCTTTTTTCAAATTTACTTTTTATTTTTATCGTGATTCGTGAGTCGTGAGTCGTTAATCGTCGCTCGTACTTCGTACTTCGCAATTCGTACCTCGTCGCTCTTGGCTCTTGTCTCTTGGCTCTTTTTTTTATCGTGAGACGTGAGACGTGAGATGTGAGACGTGAAGGGTGAGACGTGAAACGGGACGTACATTTCACTCTTCGCTCATCGCTATTCACCATTCACCATTCACCATTCACTATTCATTATTCACCAAATTTAACAAATATTTCTATAAGCCCGGCCTTGCTTTCTTCTAAAATATCCTCACTACAGGGATAAATTACAAAGTCACAAATCCCAAATCACAAATCCCAAATTCCAAATCACAAATCCCAAATTCCAAATTCCAAATTCCAAATTCCAAATCACAAATTCCAAATCCCAAATTCCAAATTCCAAATTCCAAATCACAAATCCCAAATTCCAAATCCCAAATCACAAATCCCAAATTCCAAATCACAAATCCCAAATTCCAAATCA
>JBLWYD010000138.1:0-5809 GCA_048267165.1 Bacteroidota bacterium | reverse complement strand
TATTTGCTGTTGCTAAAAGAGAGGGACAATATGTGAAATTATTTAATTAAATATTTGGATTTATCTTAGAATGCTCAATCAGCAATTAGTTTGTCCACCTACGTTTACAGCTTTGGCATGACCAACTCTAACAGCGGAGCACATTAAGAGATTTTATTAATTCCGTAAGGAGTTCCATATTAGTGCTAACTTATGGCTAATGATACGACCACAACTGAGAAGTAGCCAGAATATATTATATCTGGATTTTTATCACATCCACCTAATAACAATAATATAAAACATCACATAGTTCATTATGAGATACATTCTAAAGTCAATATACCGACACTTCTGGCAATTAATAATTGCATTTAGCAAATAAACTAGATGCCTTTTCCGTTCTACTATTATCAATAATCAATTAAAGGAATAGATATGAAAATAGCAGTTGTATATGGATCAGTTAGACAAAGCCGCCAGGGTATAAGAGTAGCCAAGTATATAGTCAATCAGCTGAACGAACGTGGTATAGGCAATGTACTAGTAGATGCTATGGAGCACCAACTACCCTTCATAGATAAAATGTACAAGGAATATAAGGGCGACGCACCTAAGGAAATTGAAGATATTCATAATATATTCGATTCTTCTGATGGTTTTATAATAGTTAGTGGGGAATATAATCATGGACTACCACCTGCTTTGAAAAATATGCTCGACCATTATCAAAGTGAGTTCCATTTCAAACCATCTGGACTAGCAACTTATTCTGCTGGTATGTTCGGTGGTGTAAGAGCTGCTATGCATCTAAGAGCTGTTACGTCTGAGCTTGGTATGCCTTCTGTTCCGACTACTTTCCCTGTTCCATCTGTTGGTAAGAACTTCGATGAAGACGGAAATACGGACAATGAACATATTGCTAAAGGGTTCGATAGATTCTTGAAAGAATTTATGTGGTATGCAGAAGCACTAAAAGCAAAACTTGATTCGGATGGTAAACCTTAATCTATAAGCCTTTATTTTATAAATTGAAAATGATAAGTATGTACTTTTAGTTTATACCTTTTAGTATAACATATTTTATACTAATCAGTATTATACCAAATGGTATAATTAGTAATTCATAACATTAGCATTAAGCTAACATTATGCTATAGACCCTTTCTCTTGGCTATTAGATTAACAGCAGACACGGTGAATACAATTACACTTATCGAACTGATAGGCATTAGAATAGCAGCTACAACGGGAGATAGATTACCACTCGCCGCGAAAGATATACCGACTGTATTGTATAGAAACGAAATGCCAATACTTGCATAAGCTACTCTAATTGCAGACTTAGACATTTGCATAAACTTCGGTAACTTGTCTAGTTCGTCGCCCAATAGTATTGCGTCACTTCCGGGGGTGAAGTTGTTCGACTTTTCTGCTATCGCTATACCAACATTGGCCTTTGCTAAAGCTCCTGCGTCGTTCAGTCCATCGCCAACCATTGCTGTATTTGCTCCCTTCTCTTGTAGCTCAGCTATGTAGTCTAGCTTTTCATGAGGTAGCTTATTGAAATGTGTCTTTGTACCTTTGGGTGCATTCGCAAGTATATTGTTTTCATCTTTCTGGTTATCACCTGATATAATAGATACTTCATACCCACTTTTAGTTAGTTCATTCAGGGTTTCGAATGCACTTTCACGAAATTCGCTTTTGTTATAAAAAGCTCCGTAAACTTTTCCGTTTATCTCAAGAACAGCGGCATTTTCGGCTTGCGTTTCAGAGTCTGGTTCTATCCACTTGGCAGAGCCGATTCGTATAGTCGTATCTTTGTGAGTTGCTATTATCCCTTTCCCAGCTAATTCCTCGAATCCACCAATTTCAACTTTGCTTACCCCCACTATCGAGCTACTAATAAGCGCGCTAATAGGATGAGTACTATTGGAAACAGCTGCTTTTACTATTGATTTATACTCCTCATAATCCTTTCCTTTATAGACTATTCCACCATCAGACGCCTTTGTAAGTGTACCCGTTTTATCGAATACAAATGTGTTAATATTAGATAAAAACTCGACTATTCCGTCTGTTTTTATGAAGAAATTATTCCTACCAAATACCCTCATAGTGGAGCCATAAGTGAACGGCAGAGTAAGTGCCAAAGCACAAGGACAAGCTATAATTAGAATAGCTGTAAGTACGTCGAATGCCTTAGCAGTACTGTGCGGTAGCCAGAATGCGAAAGCCACAATCCCTATAACCATTACTACTATCGAGAAATTCCGAGCAATCATATTCGACATTTTCGATATTCCTTTCTTCGAGAATTTATCGAAAGCGTCATTGTTCCATAGCTTTGTCAAATAGCTCTGGTCGAACTCTTCGGTTACTAATACTTCTATCGCCTTGCCAATTGCCCTTCCGCCAGCGTATATTTTCTCACGTTGGGTTATGCTTACTGGAGACGATTCGCCAGTCACGAAGCTATAATCCATCATCGCTTTATCCGATTCAAGCAAGCTATCAGTCGGAATTATTTCATTATTCCTGATTAATAGGACATCGCCTATTTTAATATCTTTCAGAGGAATATGCTCGTTCTCGCCTTCTGTTTTTCTTATTACAGAAAGTGGGAAATAAGACTTGTAATCCCTATCAAATGACAGTAGGTTGTATGTCTTTTGTTGGAACAATTTCCCTATAAGTAGAAAGAAAAGAAGCCCTCCCAATGAGTCCACATATCCGTGACCAGTATTAGTAACTATGTCAACAGTAGAGCGGATTGCGAGTACAATAATACCGATTGAAATAGGTATATCTATATTGAATATTTTAGTTTTTAGTCCATAGTATGCTGACTTTAGGTAATCACTACCAGCATAAAGCAGAGGGATAATAAACAGTATATTAAGCCAATTTATTAGTGACTTAATCTCAGGTTCTATTACCTCACCACCCGATAAATACTCTGGGAATGCTAGCATCATCAGATTACCAAACGAAAAGCCAGCAACTCCTAACTTGATATACAAAGAGCGATTTGGGTTCTTGCTTTTTGCTCCATCCATTGATGTTAGGTCTAGCTTTGGTCTATAGCCGAGAGCGGCTAATAGTTCCACAACAGAGCGAATAGAGATAATCGTCTCGTCGTAAATTACATCTATTTCCTTATTTGGGAAATTGACTTCGGATTTGAGTATCCCATCTTTTAGTTTGGGTAGATTTTCGAGTAGCCAGATACACGCAGAGCAATGAATCTGTGGTAAATTAAAGACGACTTTCGATTTACCATTAATGCTATATGTTTTAAGCTTTTCGTTTATTTCGGAGTTATCAAGAAAGGCGAATTCGTCTGTATCGACAGTATCAGGTTTCAATGCCCCACTGCCATCTTCCATATTGTAGAAACCGTCTAAGTTGCTATCATGCAGAATCTCGTAAACAGTTTTGCAGCCACTACAACAAAAGACTTTTTCACCAAGTGATATAGTATCGTCAGGGCATTCGCTGCTACAGTGCTTACAAATTAGTTTTTCGGACATATTCTAGAATTTGAAAATGATTTGATTCGTTATATACAAAGTCAAGACGAAGATACGCAATGAATTGTGTTTAGAGAATCTTAACGCCATCTATTAGCATCTGCACTGCCATCATCACTAATATCATACCCATTAATCTTTCCAGAGCTATAAGCCCTCTTTCGCGCAGTACTTTTAGTAATTTTGGCGCTACTAGTAATATAGCCGCTGTAATAGCCCAAGCAATTATAAGAGCAAAGAACCAATGCGTCATCTTTCCTGGTCCGCTCTGGGTCATAAGCATAAGCATAGCCAATACTGAAGGTCCAGCTATTAGTGGTATCGCTAATGGCACAATGAATGGCTCTCCGTCGGGTTGAGGGCCCATCAGTCCATCAGGTGTAGGGAATATCATTCGCAGACCAATGATTAGCAATATAATACCACCAGAAATAGTCACGGCTTCTTGTTGCAGATGTAGGAAATTTAGTAATGGTTTTCCCATAAATAAGAAAACTAGTAGAATTCCAAGAGCGATAAGTAACTCGCGAGCTATTATTACCCTTTGTCTTTTCGGGTCTATCCCTTTCAACACAGTTAATAGCACAGGTATATTGCCCAATGGATCCATTAGGAAAATTAATATTACTGCTGAAGACCAAATACTTAGTGATTCCATTAAACGCTTTTATTGAGTTGTGGTTGTAAGGTTAATTCAAAACTAAGGAAATGATAATTGGCATACAATCTAATTTCTTAGAATTAACATTTCATCTACTTTTTTGAAACCCTTTTTAGAGTTATGTGTTATTATAGTTGTAATAGAATGAAATCCGCATTATTCTATATCACTTTAGTCGGCAGTTAATGTCGGTGAAAAAAGAGGCTGCCAAAATATTGGTGGCCTTTTTGTTGTACATACCAAAATATATTAATCTCAAACAGTAGAGACGTATTGTTTACACAGAGAGGCGCCGAAGTGCATAAGTCTCAAATCCCACAAGCCCCTTTGCCAAGGGGCTTCAGACCTGCGTCACTCTGAAATAAACTGAGCTTGCGAAGTGGAATAAAGAGTCCAGGAAAAAGGTATGTCACAGCGAGGACTGAAAGGACGTGGCTGTCTCTCTTAATCTGAATCAGAATTTACAGAATTCAAAGATTTTCAGGATGGGGTTTATACCTAATGTTTATGCCATCTCAGTTTTTATAAACCTAACATCATATTTTGTTATAACACAAAATACACAATGATTCGATTTTTTAATTTAGTACACTGAGAGCACAAAGTGTGGAAGTCCAAAAAGTCTAGATAACTCCGCTAGGAGTAGAATATTAGTAGCCATTTTTGATTGAAACCCGACAACAACTGCGGAGTAGTTGAATATTAGTAATTTTTAATTCCGTACATGAAAGCCTATTACGCTTTCCTTATAAATTCACTTTTCGAAGTCAATATCTATTAATTCAGCTGAAGCTGATAGGGCATTATAAACAGTAATTCGTTTGATTTCATTTTGACTAACTAAAGCTAGATCTACATCACTAAAGAAATCTATGCTTTCATCTTTATCAAAATATATAAATAACATTGCTTTTTTGTCAAATGTAATAATTAAACTAGATACAACATCTTGATCCCCTGAATACAAAAATACTAGGCTATCTTATACAATTAAATCGATCAATTCTTCTACATTTTTACCCTTCAAATTTGTATAGTCAAAAGTAATTAAGTTAGATTCTAAATCAAGTTATCACTAAATATATTTTATTTGGAGAACTTATTCATTTTGAATATCTTTTTCCCAAATTGAGATATATTCTTCAGTTTCAACTTGTTTTATATATTTTATTAAGATACTATTTAAGTTGATAGAGTCAATATCTAACTTTTCCGTTTCAAAACATTCTAAAAATCCACTAGCCCCACTAAATGATAGATGTGAAGATAGAGTAGTTTTTGTAGGTAATATCGAATGTTTTGTTATGTCGAAACCTAGAAGTCTATTTATTTCTGTTACATCAGATGATTTTATATAATTTAAAGTTACCCCAAACATAATACTCTTATTTTTTACTCGGGATTCTAATGAATTAGTAATATCTTTATTTATAAAGCTAAAAGAAAATCCTCGTAGTCGTTCCATAATTTTATCACTTTTACTTGATGGGAATTTAATAAAAAAAGGATAATTTTCAATTGTAGAATCAACATATTCAATATTAACTTGTTTACTTTTTATTGTTGAATCATATATTACAATTTGATTTGTTATTATTTGACTTTTTAATAATGAGTCTTTTAAGCTACTAAA
>JBLWYD010000137.1:0-5810 GCA_048267165.1 Bacteroidota bacterium | reverse complement strand
ACTTGTAATGCCAATAGTAAATGCTATAAAAGCGAGTAATGGCGAATTACCTAGCTATCCATTATCTCTTAATTTTATTAGTTAGTAAAGTCCTTTTTGGAAAGAATTTTTAAGAGACAAAGAAAAACGCTTACAGAAATGTAGGCGTTTTTTGTTTTTTAGAAAAAAATTACATTGTTACAGAAAAAATGACGGCTACAAAATGATTAAATATTTAAGTTTGTGAATCCTGTACCACTTTATGTCTCATTATAAAACATATATAGTTGCAATGGCTTTATTTTTAATGGAGTGCATTGTATATGCTCAAAATCCAGTATATGAAAATATGTCTGAGGTGTCCACATTACCCGATGTAGAATTTTATGATATACTCGAAGATAAGGATAACTATATATGGTTAGCGGCGGATAAAGGCTTGTTCCGGTACAACGGCAAATCATATCAACGTTTTAGTCACCCTGATCAAAAATCTAATTCTCTATTTCAATTAAAGTTTGATGTTGATAACATCGTATGGTGTAATAACATCTATGGCCAAATTTTCTATGCGGAAAATAATAAACTAAAGTTGTTTTATGACGCAAGCGATTTAGTAAAGGGACAGTTAGCTGCTTATACAATTTTAAAAAATCATATCCGATTGTTTACCGTTAAGGGTATTTATGATATTCATAAAAGCACTAAAAAAATTACGAAAGTGTTTGATGGCTTTTGCATAAGTAATGCTAATAGTAAAGACAGCGATTATGTATTTGTGGTGAATAATGAGAACCAAATTACAAATCACAGAGTCTATAAAATTAATGGCACTGAGACTAAATTGTTATTTAATATTGAGGGTTTAGAATATATACAATCTCCTAAGTTATTTGCCTTTAAAACCCATGTGTTTTTAACTTATAAAAGAGACAATCGTAATTTATTATATCTAATAAATAAATCAGATGATTCCCTAAAGAAACTAATCACACCCAAGCACTTAAAGTCCCAAACCATTTATAATCTTTTAAGTTTTAATAATGAGTATTGGTTTTTAACAACGGCTGGTGTCTTTGTATATAAGTATGAGGAGGGACAATTACATTTTAAAGAACAATTTTTTAAGTCGGAATCTATTACAGATGTAGTGGAAGATTTTAATCAGAATTATTGGTTCGCAACCTTAAATAATGGTGTATTAGTTTCGCCTAATCTTAATATTAGGCAAGTAAATTTAGATTATATAAATGCTAAAGTTACAGCATCAATAGGATTAGATGGTAATAGGTTTGTACTAGGAACTAATAATGGAAAATTACTATTTTATAATAAAAATCAACTCGAAAAAACACTACAATTACCGAGTAAAAACATTATTGGAAAACTTTTTTATGATACTAATAAAGCACAATTAGTAGTGAGTGTTAATGCTTCAGGATCTATTATTGTCGATTTAAAATCCTATCAATTCACTCATGTAGACAATAGGTTTTCAGTCGCTAAAGCATTGTCTAAAATAGATAATAGTACCCTGTTTTATGGTAATTATCGACAAGGTATAGTATATAAAGATCCCTTTAATAACCCTGTAGAAAAGATATTAAAAGAAAGTCGGGTAAAAGCTTCAGCAGTTTTAGGCAAGCAATTATTTGTCTCTTATATAGAAGGGTTATATGTATACGATACTAATAATTTTGATTCCTTAGAATTAAAATACAAATCCAAAAGTCTATTAGTAAATACTATAACCAAAAGTGAATCTGCGGTTTGGTTCGCTACACAACATAATGGTTTACTTAAATTTGAGAACGATCAATTAGAAAAATTTGAAATAAATCTGCCAGACGGTCTTCAAATTAACAACATGTACCACGATGGTAACATATTATGGATTTCTACAGATGGAGGCTTATTTCAATATCAATTAACAGACAAGTCTCTTAAACTACTTAGTGCTCAAGATGGATTAAATCTAGCAGTAAACGATTTTTTGATACTAGAAGATCAAGTTGTAGTTACGCTACCCAAATTAATTTATTTGCTTCCTAAGTCGAAAAATTTATTTAAAACCTATAAAACATCAGATATTAGCATAGGGTCGGTTACAATAAATGATCGGGATACTTTAGTGCAAAGCCATTATAAATTGCCTTATAATTTTAATAAAATAGGACTGACATTCAATTCTAATGGTTTTCAATCTAACCGACATGTCAATTATCGCTACCGTGTAAAGCAGATCGATTCCAATTGGCAAAGTATACCATTAAATACGCACTTTATTAATTTCAATAGTTTAGCTAGTGGCACATACACATTAGAACTTAAGGCGCAAAATATCAGTGCTAAAAATCCGGTGTATGCCGCACCAATTACCTTTAGTATTGCAAAACCATTTTGGGAAACCTACTGGTTTTATGGTTTAGTTGTACTCACAATTTTTGGGTTAATTTGGCTGTACTTTAGATGGAGATTGCAACAAAAAGAAGCTCAACGTATTACAGAAATTGATAAAATTTTAATGGATAAAAAAATCACGAACTTAAGATTGGAAAATCTACGTTCGCAAATGAATCCGCATTTTATATTCAATGCTTTAAATTCCATTCAAGATTATATTGTATCGAATGAAAAGGTATTAGCAAGCTCGTATTTAGTAAAGTTTAGCCGATTAATCCGCATGTATTTAGATTACAGTCAGCAAAACGAAATTACTTTAGAAGAGGAATTAAACGCTTTAAAACTATATTTAGAATTAGAAAAAGTGCGTTTTGAAGACGAATTGGAATATACTATTTCGGTTGATAATCAATTGAAGACAAAACAGATAAAAGTACCGTCGTTATTTATTCAGCCTTATGTTGAAAATGCTTTAAAACACGGATTATTACACAAATTAAACGACCGAAAATTACATATTGAAGCGAAAATTATTCAACAAAATAAATTAGAAATTACGGTTGAAGATAACGGAATTGGTCGCGCACAATCCGAAAAATTAAAACGACCAAACCAACAACACAAACCGTTTGCTACTAAAGCTAATGAAGAACGTGTGCATCTTTATAAAAACAAATTAAAACGTGATATAGCCATAACTACAACCGATTTGTATGACGAGAACGACGTCCCTGCAGGTACAAAAGTGGTCATCACCATGCCAATACATTAAGATATGAAAGCGATAATTATAGACGACGAAAAACGCGCTAGACATTTACTATCAAACTTGCTAACCGAACATTGCGCAAGTATTACTAGCATTGAAGAAGCGCAAGATTTAGCATCTGGTGTCGATTTGATTAAAACCAGTAAACCTGATGTTGTCTTTTTAGATATTGAAATGCCAAATCAGTCTGGATTAGACATTTTAGAATACTTTCCAAATCAGATTGATTTTAAAATCATTTTCGTTACGGCATACAACCAATATGCGATTGAAGCTTTCAAATTATCAGCAGTAGATTATTTGTTAAAACCAGTAGATACAAATGAGTTAAAAGAAGCAGTAACAAAAGCTGAAGAAGCCATAAAAGCCAACAATTTAAACGACCAACTTAACAAGTTACGCGACTCGTTAAAGCAACTATCCATGGATAAAATTGCTTTAGAAATTCCTAAAGGAATTATGTTCGCATCGCATAATAATATCGTCTATTTTGAAGCTGATGGTATGTATACCAACGTGCAACTTATTGATGGCAAACAAAAAACCATTTGTAAACCCTTAAAGCATTTTGTAGAGCAACTTGAGCACAACACCATGTTCTTTAAATGTCATCGTTCCTATTTAATCAACCTAAAATACGTGGACGAATTGGTAAAAGATGATGGCGATTATCTATTGATGACGAATACAAAAAGAATACCTATTTCAAAATCTAAACGCGATCAGTTTTTAGAAGTCATTAGGGAAACGTTTTTGTGATATTAGCTTAAAATTTGGTTTTCATTCAGAAAAAAAATCTACAGCTTTAGAAAAATCACTATTAAGAATGGTAGTTGAATTACTTCTTTTGAAGTCTATATAAACACAATTCTTATGAAAAAAATAATTCTATTATTCGTTTTAGCATTATGCTACAATACATCTAATGCCCAATTTGGTAAAATGCTAAAGAAGAAAGCCAAAGCTGCGGTAGAGAAGAAGTTAGATAAAAAAGAAAGTAGCAGTTCATCTTCAAAATCTGAAAATGCTTCAGGAATGGTTGGCAGTTCTTCAACATCAAATCAAGATGCATCAAAAACAGAGTATACCGATGAAGAATTTAAAGCAGAATTAGCCAAAAAATATCCAAACGACCAGGCAAAGCAAGATTTATACTATCAAAAGTATCTTGAAAAAAAACAACAAGAAGCCGAAGCAAATAAGCCTAAACCAGCTAATACAGTAAGTGATGAGTTTTTATACATGTCATATCCATTTGCAATGACAAAAGGTATGAGTGCAGTTGGTGTTGATCGTGTAAAAATAAGACGTCAGATGACAGACAGGGGTGATAATGTAGATATATTACCAGCGCAGGATCCAGAATATTCATGGTTACGCTTTTTAACAACACCAGAACTAGTCGCCATGTCACCAAAAGGTTTCATAGGTTACGAGTTGGTTTCAGGAATGTTTACAACCAAATTTGGAGCAGACCGATCGCAAACTTTAGGGCTTGGTACAGGTATGCCAATTTTAGTAAGAGGCATGTTAATTGCAGACGATATATTTGTTATTTATGCCGCATCGCATCAAGGCGGACATGCATTTAACGTACCATCGTATATGCATGAAAAAGATATTACTATTCTAAACGTAATAGGTAAAGGCGATCAACAATTTCATTTAGAGTGGTTAGAAAAAGCGAAGCCAATTGTAAAAGAATTTGAAGCCACGTTAAAAGCAAATTATGATGCTGCTGCAAAATCAACCATGGATGCTATAAAGATGCCAAAAGCAGGTAGCATGAATAGTAATGCTTCATTAGTGAGTTTTGCTAAAGAAAATGTATCTAAAACCATTGCAAAAGATGGTGCAAAACTTCTAAAACTAAACATAGAATCTAACGACTGGAGTATTGTAAAAAACAAGTATACAGGTCGTATTTTATACCGTTGGATTAAAGGGGCTTTTACGGAGAAAAATAAAAATAACGACTGCTATTTACAAGGTTTTTTAATCAAGCAACAGTACAATGGAAGTGGTTATGGCAGTTCACAATTTGGAGGTGTTATTCACGGACAAATGCCTTACGGACAAAAAATGAACTGCGAATAATTAATATACGCTATTAATCATAATTTTTAAAGTCTGCTTATTTAAGCAGGCTTTTTTATTTGATTTAAAAAGTAAGAATAATCTTTATTATTTATTCAGAAAGAAATTAGACCTATTCAGAAAAAAGCACATTGAAAACCTTTAAAAATGAAGTTATTTTGTTGTTGAATATTAATCTCAACTACAATGAAAAAAAAATTACTCTTATTTTCCACCTACTTGTGTTTAGGTTTGTTTTCGGCGATGGCCCAAAACGTGAACATTCCAGATGCAAATTTTAAAAGCTATTTATTAGCAGACGCAGCCATTAACACCAATAACGACTCAGAAATTTCTGTAGCTGAAGCACAGGCTTTTACAGGAACTATATCGGCAACAGGACTTGGAATTACAGATTTAACAGGAATTGAAGCCTTTATAAATATTACCATTTTAGAGGTGTATTCAAATAGCCTAACATCTTTAGACGTTAGTAATAACACTAATTTAACACGATTACATTGTGCAGATAACCAAATAACCCAATTAGATGTTAGTAACATTCCAACATTAAATCAAGTTC
>JBLWYD010000136.1:0-5815 GCA_048267165.1 Bacteroidota bacterium | reverse complement strand
TCAATATAGACCTAAACAAGCACCTCATCAAAAACCCTTCTACAACCTTTTATGGAAAAGTAAGAGGAAACTCCATGATAGATGCAGGAATACATGATGGCGATTTACTTATTATAGACAAAAGCCTAGACCCTACTAACAACAAAATTGCAGTATGTTTTATTGACGGAGAATTCACCGTAAAACGAATCAAAATAGAAAAAAATATTGTCTGGCTAATTGCAGAAAACAAAGACTATAAACCCATAAAAGTAACAGAAGACAACGACTTTATTATCTGGGGAATTGTTATAAATGTGATTAAATATTTATGATAACGTATTTTTAAAAGACAACTGTTTTTTACCACAGCACTTTGTTGTGAGCAGGCTTACTTTTCTATTTAGTTTCATTGTACTTAATATTTAAAAATCGGTTAGCCTTAGTGAATCCTGCTCGTTTTAAATCGTCTGGTTTAAATAATAGCTTTTTATTTCTTGAAGCAGATTCAATCAAATCTCTATTAAGTGTAACTATATACTGAAATTCATTTGGTGTTTTTTTATTGTGTTCAAACAAAAAATTTAGGCTTTTTTCAATTGAATCATCATCTTCAAAAATGTTGTCGTGAATTAAGAATCCTGGGTGATTTATTCGAGTATATTTATTTAACATTAATGCAATATCATATATAAATACTTTCATTCTTTCTGTTGAATGGCTACCGTCATCATCAGTTCTCATTATAAATTCGACCACATTTTGATTTTTGGTTGTTTTAATCTCAAAATGTGCCTCTCGATTTCCCATTATTCTTTCGTGAATGTTTAGTATTGATTCTTTAAAACTCTTTAATATTTTTTCATTTTTATATAATTCCTCTTCTAATTCGGATATTAAAACTGCTTTATCTGCATCTAATTTTTTCTTGGCTCGCTCGGATTTATCATACTTTTGAATTAAAGAGCGTAAATTATTTAACTCTCGATTCTTTTCATTGAAAATACTAATAGATGTCTTTAAATCTTTTAAAACTTCTCCATTATCTAATAATGATATTTTTTCAGAATACTCTTCATCTAGCTTTCTAACAATTGAGTTAAGTTCAGTTAGTTCAGTTTTTAAGTTTATCAAACGTTCATTTACGATTGAGTTTCTAAAGCCGTCAATCTTATTCTTAAATTGTTTCAAATCTTTTAAAGATTTTTCAACTAAGTCTCCAAGTCCTTGCCTAAATTGATTAAAAATTATTTGAACTTCATTTTCATTTATGCTTTCAGGCTTCGGGAATGTATTTATTTGCTTAATTTCGTATTTTATAGCTTGTTGTTTAGTTCTTAAATTAGCCATTTTTGTCTCCAACTGAACCAAATCTTCCTGAATTAATTCAAAAGACTCATACGTTTTTAATTTTTCAATTGCTTTATTAACTTTTTCAACTTCACTTTCTAATTCGTTTAGTTGAGCTTTGGCATCTTGAATTTTTATTTCGTTGTTGTTTGTTACTAGTTTTTTAATTTCAGAGTAAAAAGCTCTTTTCTTTTTTAGTGCATTGTTTGTGTTTTTTATCTCTTTATATTTTTCAAGACCAACATTTAAAAAGAAAAGATGAGGACTATAATCAGGTGGAACAGATTTATTTGTGTCAAAACATTTTATTAAATCCTTAAATTCAGAGCGTTCATCTCTTATAATTGGTTGTAGTAGATTTCTGAAGCTTAATCGAGTGGTCTGTGCTGGGTAATTCTCAAAGTATAGATTTCCAAGATATTCAGAAGCATCATCTAACTTTTCAAAATAAATGTTTTCGTTTTCAATTTGAATTGAGACCTGTTCTGGGTTACTTATAGAACGTGAAATTATGACCCTTCTATTATTAAAATCAAAGTCTAATTTAATTTGGCTTTCAATAATATCAGCATTTTTTTTGGGGATCAAGTTTAGACGGCTATCTGATATTCTTTTTAATAGGCAAAAATTAATAAACTCAATACATACTGATTTTCCAACGCCAATTTTTTTATTCGTATTTTCTGATTTCTCGCCCATTATTATATTGACTCCAAAATCAAAAGATATTGGTGAGAAAATTTCAGGTTCGCTATATAATCTATTAATCTTAATCATTCTTGTTTTTGATGTAAATAAAAGGTTCTTGAAAATCAATTATGCCAGAAGAATACAAAAATGCAAGACCAAAAAACAAGTGTCTATAACGAGTTATATTATGCTTTTTTAGTTCTTTGGAAACTTCGAATATTGAAATTTTATCCACCTTCTTTTTCTGAATTTGTTTAAGAATAAGAGATGCAACATATATGGATGAGGTTTTTATATTTTCGTCTTTAGTTACTAACATATATTATTTGTTTGGAAACACATTGCAATTGATTAGTTCATCAAGTAAATAAAATTTAATGGCCTGCTTATCAAACTTCATTCCATTAGAAGAAAGTTTTCCATAAAATAACTCAACAAGTGAATGAAGCGCTAGTTTAGGGTTATTTTTTTCTTTAGTTAAAATAATATCACTCTCATCTTTTAAAAAATCTGAAATTATTTCAGCTTCCACTGTATCAATTGCTGATTTTGCTTCAATTAACGGTCCATTATACTTGCTATATAAACTTACGTATTGATGTTTTAGGTAATCTGAATGTTCACTAAACCTATTCTCTATTTTATTTTCGGGGTCAACATTTATAGTTTTATCTATAATTATTCGGTTTTTATTTAAACTAAGATAATTAATGAGCTCCATTATGGTTTCAACTTCCGAACATTCTGATTTTTGCCTTTCTGTTAATATGTTCTTATTTAAAAAGTCTGCTATATCTTTAATCTTATCTATTTTTTTGATGTCATTAATGATTGCAAGAAGTCTTTTTATGTCCAGTACGTCTTCCTTATGATTAAAGTTTTTTCCAAACTTTGTTCTATAGTTTTTTGCATCTTTTGAAATGAGTAATATTTGTAATTTATATTTCTGATTATCAGGTTTTGCGTAAAAACCATCAATAGCTTCTTTAATTTTGTTGTTGTCGTTCTGAGAAGTAACCTGAATAGCTTGTTTATTTTTAGTATCAATCAGGTCTATGTGAGCAAAATTATTACTTTCAAAATTTGTATTATCAAATTTAAATCCAATCAAGTTGAATAAGTCTCTATAAAAATTTTCAGCAAAAATATTTATATCCGTAAGATTTAAAGAATTAAAGTTCTCTATTTCTTTTTGAAGATATGTAAGTCTTTTAGTTATTATTGATATGTAAGTTTGTCTATTGTCCATCTTTCATTGCAAAGATACTTTTTCTGTTTTTTAGTCTTTGTAAAAATATTTTTTTTGTTAGGCGGTAGTTTTTTTAGCTTACACACAACTTGTTATACAACCTCTAATATAACAGTTTAAACCATATACTTCAGAGATATCCACAAATATTACATCTGTTCATAAAAATCCAACCAAAAACACCATACCATTAAAATATAAAATAACTTTGTACACATGTTTGCATTAGTAGATTGTAATAACTTTTACGCCTCCTGCGAGCGCGTATTCAATCCCGCATTAAACAACAAGCCAGTAGTAGTCTTGTCCAATAATGACGGCTGTGTTATCGCACGCTCTAACGAAGCTAAAGCTCTAGGAATACCCATGGGAGCACCTGCTTTCGAATACAAAAACACCTTCATAAAAAACAACATACACGTATTCTCTTCCAACTACGCACTATACGGAGATATGAGCAACAGAGTAATGACACTCCTAGCAGATTTCTCACCAGAAGTTGAAGTATATAGCATAGACGAATCCTTCCTGAAATTCGAAAACTTCAAATACCATAACCTTAACGACATCGGACTACAAATGACCAAAAAAGTCGGAAAAGGAACAGGAATACCTATCAGCGTCGGTTTCGCTCCTACCAAAGCACTAGCAAAAGTAGCAAACCGTATAGCTAAAAAATACGCACAAAAAACCAATAGCGTATATGTAATAGATACAGAGGAAAAACGAATCAAAGCTCTCAAATGGCTCGCTATTGAAGACGTCTGGGGAATTGGACGAAAACACGCCAAACGACTAAAAGCTATCAACATACATAACGCATACCAATTCACCCAACTTTCAGACCAATGGGTACGCAAACACATGTCCGTAGTTGGCTTACGACTAAAACACGACCTACAAGGTATACCAACACTAGATCTAGAAGCTACAACATCCAAAAAAATGATAGCTACTACTCGCTCCTTCCAATCCATGATAACCGAATATAAGGACCTAAAAGAACGACTAGCAACATACGCCATTTCCTGTGCCGAAAAACTACGAAAACAAGAATCACACTGCAACGCAATCATGGTATTCCTACACACCAACCGCTTCCGAAAAGACCTACCGCAATTCGGAAAACGCGTCGTATTAAAAACCCAATACCCAACCAATTCTAGCATCGACCTAGTAAAACTAACAAACAAAGCACTAGATATACTATACAAAAAAGGATACCACTTTAAAAAAGCAGGAGTAATCGTTATGGACCTAACCCCTGTACAACAAAAGCAGCTAAGCATGTTCACACAAGAAAACCCAAAACACTTAGAGCTTATGACTATTGTCGACAAACTAAACACCGCCATAGGAAACAATAAAGTAAAATTCGCATCACAATCTTTAGGCCGACAATGGAAAATGAAACAAGAACAACTATCACCAAGATACTCCACAAATATCAACGAGGTAATTACAATAAAAGCATAATCCCTATCTTTATAGCACAAAACTTACAACCATGTGCTTTCACACCTCACAAACCAAAAAAGTAAAAAAATTAGAAAATACATTTAAGGTAAACCTCACCAACCCAGAGCTCAGAGAAACATTCGATGTCCCTAGTTATCACCTCAACGGATTCGCACACCCTAAAATGCTTATCATACCACAAGAAGAACCATCCGTAATAACACCAGGACTATGGGGAATCATACCAAACAATAAAAAAGAAACACAAATAACCGAATATTACAAAGAAGCAGTACGGTATGGTGGCGGACTAAACGCACAATCCGAAAAACTATTCGACCACTTCATATACAAACACGCAGCATACTCAAAAAGATGCATCATACCCGTAACAGGCTTTTTCGAACCACACGAATATAAAAGTAAAAAATACCCATTCCACATAAAAAGAAAAGACGATGAGGTACTAGCACTAGCCGGAATCTATACCAGTATCCAAGAAGTACTAACCTTCACAATACTTACCAAACCAGCCTCACCACTATTTGCCAAAATCCATAACAAAAAAAACCGACAACCAATACTCCTTACAAACACCACACAACAAAACTGGCTAGAAGACAACCTAACCCAAAACCAAATCCAAGAAATCATAAACAGCCAATACCCAGAACAAGAACTAAGTACCTACACCGTAAGCAAAGACCTCTTTAGCCCAAAAATAAACAGCAACACCCCAACAATTATAGAAGAAGTAAAATACGAAGGCATAACCATCTAAAAGAATCTATTTACATTCGAAAATTCCCACATTTAATAATATTTTAATTAAATTACACACAGAAACAACCAACCAACTATATTCAAAAGGATATATATATAATAAAAATAAACTCCCTTGGGTGTTTATACAATTGTTAGCACTAATTTAACCACAGAAAACATAAAAATAAAAAAAATCTTTTATCCTAAATTAATTTTTCCGCCTATAAAATTAATTTTTATACTTTTTTTTGTTTCAATGCTTTTGTTTTTTGTGAAAAATTTAATTGAAAACATTAGTTTAAAATTTGATTTTTGGATTTTATT
>JBLWYD010000135.1:0-5865 GCA_048267165.1 Bacteroidota bacterium | reverse complement strand
TCATACATTTTATACGACAGTCCAATTGCGATAATTACTAAAACGTAACTATGAGTATGAAGACTTGTAAAGTAAATTGGAAGCCAGTTTCGATTATGATTAAAACTTACATCAAAAAATAAATATCCTATCAATGTCAAAAAAGCACAAAAAAGTAATATTCTAATCATTAGTTTTCCAAGGTCATAATCATACTTTTTTACATGGATAGTTAATACCATAAACAAAAGCATAGGAGACATCAACTTAATTGTATATTCTAAAGATTTTAATACAGGTATAGAGTTAAAGGTTGATGTAGCAATATTAAAGCCACCCATAATAAGCAATATAAATATGATTATAGACATATTTTTTAAGTGCCCTATATTTTTTAATAAATATGCGACTAAAAGCGGGAATGTAAAAAACTCTAAAATTTTACCTATATTTTTAGGAAGGTTAAGGAAGTTAAATTTTTCAAAATTTGGTATTAAATGCCTCTGCCACCAATCTAATTCAATGTTAAGATACGAGAAGAGTAACTTTAAAACCAATAATAAAACTATTGCATTAAGAAAAAATTTATCAAGATTAATTTTTATTGTTTGTTGCTTTTCCATTATGATTATTAATTCCTTATAACTTTTTTTGTATAAACATAAGCTGTTATATTCCAAAAAGCTAAACTAAATGCCGTTGCAAAAGCAACACCATCTACCCCATATAACTTTACAAGTGAAATATTTAATACTATGTTAATGATTAAAGCAAAAAATAAAATGTTTTGAAATATCTTTTGATACCCAGTCATTTGTAAAATAGAACCAACTGGACCACAAATTGCATTAAACATTTGTCCAACACATAATATAACTAAAACCAAGCTCACCTTCATAAAGTCTTCTCCAAAGAATCCTAATATAAATTCTCTAAAAATCAAGATTAAAGCTACTACAATTGTTGCTACAATAATATTTACTATAGTTGAAAACTTTATAAGTTTTTTAAATAAAACAATATCACCATTGTGATAGGAGTTTGAAAGCTTTGGTGCTAATATAGAATCAATAGCTTGAAATGAAAAGCTTGTAACTGCAGCGATTTTCAACACAACACTGTAGAACCCTACTGTTTCAGAACTTTCATAAATACCTAACACAATTGTATCTGACCAGCCTAAAAAAACAATCATTGAGGCAGAAAACAACATTGGTAGAGAATCCTTAATAAAAGGTTTTAATCGATAAGTGGTTGTTTTAACTAACGGAAACAAATGTTTCTTTAAATAATAAAAGGAGATAAAAAATAATGTTAAAATAGCTAACGTATGTGAAATAACAGTATATACTGGATTGTTAGGTAACAGTAGTAGAAAAAAGCCTAAAAATAATACTGAAAAAATAAATCTACCACCGTTAAACAGAAAAGAATAAATAGCATTCTTTCTTAAGCCTCGAAGAACGGAAGCATTCAGTAATATAAATGTGAACAAAACAATACAAGGTGATGTCCATTTTAAAAACAAGCTTAGTTCTTTATCATGGAATATTTTTGTGCTAATTACATCTGAAAAAAGAAAAACCGAAGATGCTACAATGAGTGTTAATCCAAATACAAGTGGAACTGTTTTAAAGTAAATTCCTTTTGCATTATTAAAATTGTTTGGTGTTGAAAATATCTTTACAAAATTTACATCTATTCCTAATCTACAAAATAAAGATCCTATAATCATAAAGGAAAAACTTAAAGAAAGTCTTCCCTGAGTTTCAGCGCCAAAAAGTTTAACTGTAAAGTAAATAAACAGATAACCAAACAAAAAACCTAAAACCCTTATTACAAGTGCAATAAACCCCTTTTTTAATACTTCTGAATAATCATTATTTTCTAATATCCCTTTTAATCTCATTTACTTGTTACAGTTTAAAGGTGTGAGTTGACATGGGGATATTTATTTAAGTATTTTTTTTCTTCTTCGCTTAACAACTCTTCAATTGTAGAGGTGATTCTTAAATTGTCGTAATACACTTCATGACTATGCGAATCTGCCCAATACCTATACAATCCCATTTTTAAATAAGGTAATGCATTATTATGCATGTTAGCTCCGTATATTTTATTGTCTTTTCCATTAAAAGCAGAAAATGACTCGTTATTTAACCAAGCTTGAATGTAACCAGTATTTGTAATACTAAATTTTGTCGATAATTTGATTGTGTTCCACGTACCTAGTTGTACTTCTTTAATACCAGCCAAAAACCATTTATAATTATCAAAATCTAAATTGGGCTTCCCATTTAAACCATATCGCAAAGTTAAATAATGTACATTATCTTTTATTCCAAAATAGACAGCTACAGAAGGCCTATTAAACTGAATATTCTCTCTATAATCGTCCCAGTTTTCTCCATCTTCTGGTTGAAAATGAATTTGAAAAATCATTACTTCTCGTCCCTCATTTACTAAATCTAGCTCATAGGTTTTTGGCACAAAAAAATCAAAACTCAAATTACTTATATTATTTTTATCTACATGTTTATCTATGTCAACTTCAATTTCGGCTCTATTAGCCTTTTTTCCAAAATTAGATTGTAATACTGTAGCTAAAGCCCCCATATTGTTAGCTTCTAGATCTACATGTTCTTTATTAATATAATATTTGCCATTTTCAGTTACTGTACCTCTACTATTATATCTAATACTTTTGTCTAGAGGTAGACTATCAAAATTCTCATAAAAAAGATAATTACCTAATGAATTGTATTCGTTTAAAATAGGTGTAGCTGAGCTAGATTTATTTGAATCAACTTTATTTCCACAAGAAACAAAACAACTAATGGCAAATAATTGCGCTATAATTTTTTTCATTTTTAAACTATTTATCAAACTATCATTCCAGCAGCAACCGTTTCATTTGTTGCATTATCCACTAAAATAACACTACCTGTTGCTCTGTTTTCTCTATAAGTATCCACCATTAAAGGCTTCGTTGTTCTAATTCTTACTTTACAAATATCATTCATTTTAATTTCAGAATCACCCGAAATACGGTCTAAAGTATTAATGTCATACTTATAAATAACCTCTTTAATCATTGCAGTTTGTTCATTAGTTGTATGCCTAATAGAGTACTTAGCACGTGGTTTTGAAGAACTATCATTTAACCAGCATAACATAACCTCTAAGTCTTGAGATGAGGATGGCTTATTATTTGATCTTACAATCATATCTCCTCTACTAACATCAATATCGTCTTCAAGTGTAACAGATACTGACATTGGGGCATAAACCTCATCAAATTCTTTATCGTTTAAATTTATACTTTTAATTTTAGATGTAAATCCTGAAGGTAACACGGTAACCTCATCTCCTTTTCTAAGAATCCCACTTGCTAAACGTCCAGCATACCCCCTATAATCTATAAAACCTTCTCTTTGTGGTCTTAAAACGGTTTGAACAGGAAAACGAGTGTCTATTTTATTAATATCACTACCTATATGCATAGTTTCTAAGGTATGCAACATAGGTGCTCCTTGATACCAAGGCATATTTTCAGACTTATTTACAACATTATCTCCTAATAAAGCAGACATAGGTATAAAACGCACATCTGTAACAAGCATCTTTGAAGCTATTTCTTCGAACTCAGTTACGATTTTATTAAAAACTTCTTCTGAAAAATCAACCAGATCCATTTTATTGATACAAACAATAATATGTGGAATATTTAATAATGAAGCTATGAAAGCATGTCTTTTGGTTTGCTCAATAACACCGTGTCTAGCATCTATTAAAATAGTTGCTACATTGGCAGTTGAAGCTCCTGTAACCATATTACGGGTATATTGAATATGCCCTGGTGTATCCGCTATTATGAATTTACGTTTTGGGGTTGTAAAATATCTATAAGCAACATCAATTGTAATACCCTGTTCTCGCTCATCACGTAAACCATCAGTAAACATAGCTAAATCAACACCATCGTGACCTTTCTTTTTGCTTGTATTTGTAATAGCTTGTAATTGGTCTTCAAAAATAGATTTTGAATCATATAGCAAACGACCTATTAAAGTACTTTTTCCATCATCAACACTTCCTGCTGTTGTAAAACGCAATAATTGATTATTGTCTATCATTTTTGTATTGTGAAATTGTAAAAAAAGAACCTTTAGAACTTCACCAAAGGTACTTTTTCAATATTAATTGTAGTTTTTAAAAATATCCTTGACGCTTACGGTCTTCCATAGCAGACTCTGAGCGTTTATCGTCACTCCTATTGCCACGTTCTGTATTACGCAACCCAGCAACTTCAGCTACAATTTTCTCTAAAGTATCTGCTTCCGATTCTTCTCCACCAGTAATAGTAATATCGCCTAAGGTTCTAAAACGTATTTTTTTTACTACTACTTCTTCATGGTCTTCTAAGACTAGGAATTCTGAATTAGGGATCCATGTATTTTGTCTCCAAACTACTTCTCTTTCGTGTGCAAAATATAAGGATGGTATTTCTATGTTTTCACGCTTGATATAATTCCAAACATCCATTTCTGTCCAATTACTAATTGGAAAAGCTCTAAAATGTTCACCTTGAAAATGTTTTCCATTAAAGATATTCCATAATTCTGGACGTTGATTTTTAGGATCCCATTGTCCAAAATCATCTCGATGGGAAAAAAAGCGTTCTTTAGCACGTGCTTTTTCTTCATCTCGACGTCCGCCACCTATAGCACAATCAATGTTATTAGCTTCAATTGCATCTAATAAGGTAGTTGTTTGCAAAGCGTTTCTTGTAGCGTTTTTTCCTTTTTCTTCAGCTACACGACCATCGTCAATAGATTCTTGAACAGACCCCACTATTAGTTGTACGCCTAATTTTTTGATAATATTGTCCCTAAATTTTATAGTTTCTGGAAAGTTATGACCAGTATCTACATGCATTAATGGAAACGGGATTTTTGAAGGGTAAAATGCTTTTTTTGCTAAATGCGTTAATAAAATAGAATCTTTTCCCCCAGAAAATAATATTACTGGATTTTCAAATTGCGCCCATACCTCGCGTAAAACAAAAATTGCTTCACTTTCTAATTCGTCTAAGTAATTTAAATAATATTTACTCATCTGTTATTTTTTATCTTCAAATAATATATCACGAAGTTTAAACCCTCCTAATCTACCTGACCCCTTCCAATCTTTTCTTTTATAGATGTAGACACTCAAACTATCAAAATAAGTCATATTATTTAGGTGTTTTTTTCCTATAATATATTTACGTCCTTCAATTTCTTCAATATCCGGACTAAATGAAAAGTTAATGGACTCTTTAAGTGTAGCATCAAACACACGAATACCTACGCTATACGCTTTTACTGTTTCTGCAGCGGTAGCCTTATCAAGTTCAAAAACAAAACCAATTAAACTATCGTTCATCTTTTGAATCCCAAATTTTTCAACCTTATAATTTTCGTTAAATTGAAGATTCACATCCCTTAAATCTAATAATTTATCTTCAAAAGAGTTAGTTTTTATTGTAGACTCAACTAATTCATCTTCTTTATTGGAGGTCTCACTCACCTCCTTTTTATCAGATTTACAAGCCATAACTGCAATAGCTAGTAATAAAATAAAAAGTCCTTTTTTCATAATTTATATATTTAATATAGGTTTAATATAGTTTAGAATTTTTTGGACTGCCTCTTCTATAGATTCGTTTTCCGTTTTAATTTCTATATCTGGATTTTCTGGGGCTTCATAAGGAGCAGAGATTCCAGTCATATTTTTAATTTCACCAGATCTAGCTTTTTTATAAAGACCTTTTACATCACGTCTTTCACACTCTTCAACGCTAGTATTTATGTACACCTCAACAAAGTTAGCATCTTTAACGAT
>JBLWYD010000134.1:0-5873 GCA_048267165.1 Bacteroidota bacterium | reverse complement strand
GCTAGTACTTATAGCTATAAGAATTAATAAGTATTTCATAATATTCTTCTGTTTAATATAATGATATATTCTTATTACAAATATATTATAAATAGATTTAATTTTATTGTTTTTTTTCAAAAGCGGCATCTAAATGTTACAACTAGAGTTAGAAGCGTTTTAATTAGTAACAAATCAGGAAAAAGGGGGGCATTAACTTGTTGCTTACAGGTCTTTTGGTACGTATCTTTCTAGGCGGAAAGACTCACCGAGATAGCGTTTTCTCACTTCGGCATTAGCAGCTACATCCTCTGCTTTACCGCTAGTGAATAGTGAGCCGTCTATTAGTATATATGCTCTATCGGTGATTGATAGAGTTTCGTGTACGTTGTGGTCAGTTATTAGTACGCCTATGCCCTTGTTTTTAAGAGCAAAGATAATATCCATAATATCCTCTACTGCTATAGGGTCAATCCCTGCGAAAGGTTCATCGAGTAGAATAAACTTGGGGTCAGAGGCAAGCGTACGGGCTATCTCGCAACGGCGTCTCTCCCCTCCTGATAGCATATATCCCTTGCTCTTGCGGATATGAGTGATTTTGAAATCTTCTAATAGCTGTTCTAGTTTTTCATTTATTTGCTTTCTTCTAAGCCCTTTTTGGAGCTGTAGGACCGCTTTTATGTTATTTTCAACTGATAGCTTACGGAATACTGATGGCTCTTGTGGCAGATAGCTTATTCCCATTCTAGCACGTTGGTACATCGCCTTGCGGGTTATCTTTTTATCATCTATACGTACAATCCCCTTATTGGGGCGAACCATACCCACTATCATATAGAAAGTAGTAGTTTTACCAGCACCGTTCGGCCCTAGCAACCCGACTATTTCGCCTTGCTTTACCTCTACGTCTATCCCTTTGACAACTGTGCGTTTGCCATAGATTTTAATTAGTCCTTGTGCTGATAGTACTGATTTACTTTCTTCCACTACCTATATCTTCTGTTTTGTTGGGGTTCTTCTAACTGCAATTTAATAGTTTTTTCCTTATCTCCACGCAGGATTTGAAATTCCATTGTTTCACCGACCATACTATCGTAAACTTCTATGTAGAAATCATCTTCTCTCATTACCTTTCTTCCATTAATCGAGAGTATAACATCACCCGGTTCTAGGCCTGCTTTGTTCGCAGGGCCACTATTCTGCGTAGAATAAATAACTACTCCCCTTATGTCAGGTAGGTTTAGATAATTGATTACTTTGTCGTCTATTTCTTGTATGTCTAGTCCTAGGAATACATTACGATTAATAACCTTCTTCGATTTTATTAACTCAACTATTTGGCTAACTCGGTTGATAGGAATAGAAAACCCTATACCAATACTCCCTGAGCCAGATTGCGATTGAGCGGTAGAGAATATCATAGTATTCATACCGATTGCCTTTCCTTCTGCATTCACCAATGGTCCACCAGAGTTACCCGAGCTAATAGCAGCATCGGTCTGTATCATATCTTTGTACACAGTTAATCGTTTGTCCTGCTCTTCTAGGAAGTTCACGCCTTTGTTAGAAATAACTCCAACTGTAACTGTCGGCTTTGCATTCAAGTCAAATAATCCGAATGGATTACCAAGTGCAATCGCCCATTCACCAATTATCAAATCATCAGAATTAGCGAATTGTATATACGGCAGCTTTTCATCTGATTTTATCTTAAGTAATGCAATGTCCGTAGCTGGGTCGGTACCTATTATTTCAGCATCGTATCTCTTGCCATCAGTAGTAGTTATAACTACTTTCTTAGCATTACCAGCTACGTGATTGTTAGTCAGTATATATCCATCGGGAGAGATTATAAATCCAGAACCAAGACCTTTGACCTCGTATTCTCGAACTCTATCTCTTTGCTTACCGAAGAATCGTTCGAACAGTGAACCCCCATAAGGATTACGATATAGCACCTGCCTAACTTCAGTTACGTTTATACCTACGATTGCAGGGCTAGCTTTCTCTATAGCACGGGTTATAGCGTTCTTTCTAGAGTTAGCTATATCATTTTGAGCTATACTTTCGCCGTTAGTAGCAAAAAGCATAATTACACTTGCTAGTAAGATTAGATATTGTTTTTTCATATTTTCCACTCTTTATTCTAATTAGATTATATTACATTTGAAACCTTTTACAATTACAAAAATTCGATTATGCCTTTAGTAGCAGAAGTATCTGTACCATTGCGAGTGAACCAAATTTATTCTTACCTCATACCAGAGCGTTTCGGCTCGGATATGATAGGAAAGCGTGTGATTGTAAATTTCTCCAACAAAATAATAACTGGGTTGGTAGTCAATGTAACTAGCGATATACCAGATATTAAGTTGAAAGAAATATCAGATGTAGTTGACAAAGAACCGATTGCTGATATAGGTTTCTTGAAATTATGTCAATGGACTGCCGACTATTATCTCTGCTCGCTGGGTGAAGTATTCATGGCGGCATTCCCACCGAAGACTTTTCCGCAAGAAGAAGTTTTTGTCAAACTGTCTGACATATATAACGAAAATGAATTAACAAAGTTTAAGCAGAGTTCTAAAAAAAGAGAAGAGCTAATTAACTTGCTGACTGATGCAGATGATTATATAGCCCTCAGCACTTTGAAAAACAAGTACGCCTTCACTTATAGCTATAAGCAGTATCTGGAATTCAGAGATTCGGGATTTATAGAGATTAGCTATGAGATGAAAGAAGAACACAAGCCGAAAATGATGGTAGCAGTCAAACCTACCAAAACCGAAGACATAGATGATAAGTACATACACCGAATCGGAAAAGAGTATTTTTCGCGCTCGGCAAAGCAGTTGGAGGCATTCGACACTATCTGTAACCACTATATAGAGACTGGTGAGCCGATTTTACAGCAATTACTAATCAATGATTATAACCTAACTGCAGCGGCTATTACTGCCTTAGAAAAGAAAGGATTAATCGAGAAAGTTGATATAGAAGTTAGCCGAGTTACGGAAGAATTATCAGAGCTAAGCACCAAAGTTGAATTGCAGTTAGAGTTAGCCGACTTCCAAAAAGAATTACTCAGCAATATCAGAGAAGAAATAGCCACTGGTAAGAAAAACATACTAATCCACGGGATAACTGGTAGTGGGAAAACCCTGATATATATGCACTTAATCAGAGATGTAATTAGTGCTGGAAAGCAAGTGGTTATGCTCTTGCCAGAAATATCGCTAACACCACAGCTGACGGATAGATTCAAGCTCTCGTTCCCTGGGCGAGTCTGCACTATACACAGTAAGCTAAACAAAAATGAACGCTATGAACTATGGCAACAGATAGCAAACGGTGAATATGACATAGTAATTGGCCCACGCTCGACTATTTTCTCACCAATGAAAAATATAGGGCTGATAATAGTTGATGAGGAACACGACCAGAGTTACAAGCAAGACTCCCCCGCTCCTCATTATAATGCAAGGGATTTGGCTACTGTAAGAGGGCATATACTAGATTGCCCTGTGATATTCGGGTCGGCGACTCCTTCGCTAGAGACATATTATAATGCCAAGCAGGGTAAGTACGGCTACTTCCAGATGACCGAAAGAGCGGATTCGCATAAGCTACCAGCAATAGAGCTAGTTGACTTGCTCAATGCACGTAAATCTGGTGGAATGCACGGCTCGTTCTCTTATGGACTAATAGAGCAGATAAAATCTACGCTTGCGGAAGGTAGAAAAGTTATGCTCTTCCAAAATAGGCGTGGTCATTCGAGTTTTGTCCAATGTCAGAGCTGTGCACATATTCCCCTATGCGACGATTGTGATATAGCTATGACTTATCACAGCCACAGTAACGTGATGATATGCCACTATTGCGGTCAAAAAGAAGAATACACGGAGCATTGCAAAGGCTGCGGTGCTGATGATGTTATAAAAATCGGGCTCGGCACTCAACAAGTGGAAGACGAGATAAATGAGATATTGGGTGACAAAGTTACCGTAGTGCGATATGATTCGGATACTGTGACTAACAAGAATAAGCAAAGGCAAATACTACAGAAGTTCACCGATGGTGGGATAGATATTCTAGTCGGTACGCAAATGATAGCCAAGGGATTGGATTTTTCTACTATTGGGTTGGTGGGTATATTGAATGCCGATGTGGACTTGTTTATGAGTGATATAAGAGCCGCGGAAAAGACCTATCAGCTGATAAATCAGGTGGCTGGAAGAGCCGGCAGAAGCAAGAATGCTGAGAGCAAAGTTATACTACAAACGACTGTACCTGATAATTATGCGATCAAATCTATCAAGCAGACATTGAACTTGGATTTCCTCGGGGAGGAGCTGCAACACAGAGAAGACCTGAGCTATCCCCCATTTTCTAGATTAGTGGTGATAGAGATGATATCATCTGACTATGCACAGCTAGAAAGGCAGGCGATGGCACTCTATAAGACTTTCCCCACTGATAAAAGTGAGCTAGATGTCCTACCACCGACAGACCCAGTTATAAAGAAAGTACGCAAGAAATACAGAAAGATAATAGTGATTAAAAACAGCAAACAACTAGACCCAAATGGCAAAGTAATGCGCAAATATGTGTGGGGCTGCGTTGATTACTACACCAAGCAAGGCGGACACGGCGATTTGCGAATAAACATAAACGTAGATGCAAGCTCGGTTATGTAGGTGGGTGAAAAATGAAAAAGGAGCCGTAGCTCCTTTGTATAGATTTATATTCGTATTTACTCTACCACCACTTTTACTGCCTTTTCTTCTGTACCGTGCTTAATGTTGATTATGTATATACCGGGTTGTACTGAAGAGCAATCCCATATTAAGTTGCCATAGTGGCTTTCTTGCTTAACTAAGCTCAGTTTACCGACTGCATCTATCTTCTTACCAGTTATATCATATATGCTTATGTCATCTGTTGTCATTGGTAAGTTTATATCCCAATAGAATAGGACTTTGACCTCTGATTTTGCAGGGTTAGGATAAGGCGGATATGTGTATAGATAATTGCGTTCTATTTCTGATTCTACGGAGGTTATACCAAATTCAGACAAAGAGCGACGATACATACCATTACTATTCACCATATAAATATAATTATCAAAGAATGTGAAATTATTCATATACAAAAGGTCTGATTCTTTTAATCCCTCATTAACGAGCGTTATTGTTTTACCAAAGTCATTAGTATAACTCATCCCTTGATTTGTTGTAAAGAAAATATTGTCTCCAATAAATTTCATCTTTTTAATTTGTATTTTTCCAAGTAATCCAATCGCAATCCAAGAATTATTTTCATTAGAATACTCGAAAATATGTTGTTCATTTGAAAATACTTTCAAAATAGCACGTATTTTATCTTTATCATTTGACAATATAGTAACTGCAGAATTTTCAAAGATTTCATTATTTGATTTTTCTTTTAACCAAGTTTCCCCTATGTCTTCTGTTCTATGAATACCTTCACCAGCAGTTCCGACAAATAGAGTATTTCCAACATCTAATATAGATTGAATAGGGATATTATAATTTTTTTCATCTTTTAGGTTTTCAACTTTTTCCCAAGTTGAAGATTTTGAGGAATTAAAGTATAACCCTTTGTCTGTAGATATGTAAAAAACACTGTCAATAATTCCAACATTTGCAATAGCTCCAAATAAATTACTCTCTACAACTTCCCAATCAGTTAAATTTTTAGTAGTGTAAAGCGGATATGAGATATAATTACTACCAATAGCATATTTTCCTTTTTTTGCAAATCTACTTGCTGATTTATCAACACTATCAAGTGAATTACTAAAATTCTGCCATAATTTACCTTTATCGGTAGTGTATTTCAACCCAATCTCATATCCGGAATAGTATATATTA
>JBLWYD010000133.1:0-5891 GCA_048267165.1 Bacteroidota bacterium | reverse complement strand
TTTAAAAATAAGAGCTAACACCGAATGGAATTACTCTTATTTCCCCGTAATATTCCCTACTGAAAAAATACTTTTAAAAGTACAAAAAGTACTTGTTAATAATAATATTATACCAAGGAGATATTTTTATCCAAGTTTAGATAACTTACCATATCTTAATACGGGTCAAACAGAATTATCTAATGATATTGCATCTAGAATCCTATGTTTACCTTTATATTTTGAAATGGAAGCTACAGTTATTGAGCGTATTGTGCATTTAATTAAAACTGCTTTATAATGAGATTAGCAGTGATGCAACCTTACACCTTTCCGTATATTGGTTATTTTCAACTAATAGAAGCTGTAGATAGTTTTGTGTTTTATGATGATGTGAATTTTATTAAAGGTGGTTGGATTCATCGTAATAGGCTTTTAGTCAATCATACAGATAATTTGTTTACTATCCCTTTATTAAAGGCGAGTTCTTTTAAATCTATAAATAAGGTTGAAATTAATTCAATAATATTTGATAATTGGAAGCGTAAATTCTTTAAAACCATAAAGCTGTCTTATTCAAAAGCACCTTATTATAACGAAGTGTTGCCTGTGATTGAACGTGTTTTTTCAAATGAAGAATATGCTACTATTGATTGCTTAGCATCTAAAAGTATTAAAGAAGTTTGCAAATATTTAGGTATAAATAAACAGTGGTATTATAGTTCAAATCATTTTACAAACTCTTTAAATATGGGTAGAACAGAGAGGTTGTTACATATTGCAAACTCCTTAGGGTGTAATACCTATATCAACACAATAGGAGGAGAGAAGTTGTACGAAAAGAATGATTTTATAAAAAATGGAGTTACTCTCCATTTTATTAAATTAGAAGAAGTAAGTTATACTCAATATTCTAATAATTTTGTGCCAAACCTTTCAATTATAGATGTTATGATGTTTAACTCTATAGAAGATATTCATTTATTATTAAAAAAATATTCGTTAATAGGGTAATGTATAAAATAGCAATTCATAGTGTGCCACGAAGCGGCTCAACCTGGTTAGGGAATATTTTTAATAGTCACCCTAATGTGGTTTTTAAGTACCAACCATTATTTTCTTATGCTTTTAAAAATTATCTTAACACAAATTCAAATAAAGAAAAGATAAATTCATTTTTTGAAGAAATATCAAAGACAGAAGATGGGTTTATTGACCAATTTGAAAGTGTCAAAAAGGGATTGGTTCCTAATTTTAAAAAAGCAAAAAAAATTACTCATATTTGCTATAAAGAAGTCCGATATCATCACATAGTCAAGAATATGGTTGAAAAAAGTGATGGTGTTAAATTTATTTTTTTGATAAGAAACCCTTTGGCTGTATTATATAGCTGGAAAAATGCCCCAAAAGAATTTCGTGCAGATCAAGGATGGGTGTTTAGCAATGAATGGCAGTATGCACCGTCTAAAAACCTTAATTTACCTGAAGAATATAATGGTTATGAAAAGTGGAAGGAATCCAGTTTTTTATTTTTAGAATTACAAAAGAATTATCCAGATAAAGTACTTGTGATTGAATACTCTAAGCTCTTGCATAAACCTATAAGTACAGTAGAGAAACTATTTAATTTTACTAGCTTAGTGTTTAATCAACAAACAGTTAATTTTTTAGAAGAAAGTACTAGTAAAAATATCTCAGATTCTTATGCAGTATATAAAATAAAAGGAGGAGATACAGCATGGAAGAAATTACCAATACATATCATCGATTATGTATATAATGACTTAAAAGGAACCTCTTTAGAAAGATATTTAAAATGAGTAGTAAAAATAGTCCTTTGGTAAGTGTATGTGTCCAAACATATAATCAAGAATCTTATATACGAGAATGTTTAGATGGTATTTTAATGCAACAAACCACCTTTCCTTATGAGATAATCTTGGGCGAAGATGAAAGTAGTGATGGGACTAGAGATATTTGTAAAGCTTATGCGAAAAAACATCCCGATAAAATAAGATTATTTTTACGTAGTCGTAAAGATGTGATCTATATTAATGGTAATGCTACAGGACGTTATAATTTTATAGAAAACTTAAAAGCTTGCTCTGGAAAATATATTGCACTTTGCGAAGGTGATGACTATTGGACAGACCCTTTAAAATTACAAAAGCAAGTAGATTTTTTGGAAGGGAATCTAGAGTTTGGTATATGCTTTCATAATGTAGTTGAAAGCAATATATTTACTAAAAGTAGAAATGTTATACCCGGGGTAAAAACAGATCAGATTTTTACTGTTTATGATTATGTTTTAAATAATAAAACAGCTACTTGTTCTATACTATTTAGAGCAGATGTGTTGAAAGAGGGAATACCTAGTTGGTTTGCTTTATTGCCATTTGGTGATTTAGGTGTGATATTAAGTGTTCTTAAAGTTTATAATAAAAAAGGTATGGTGTTGAGAGATGAAATGGGTGTGTATAGGGTACATGAAGGAGGAATTCATGGAGCTTTTCAAAAAAGCGATAAGGGTTTAATAAAGGCTTATGAGCAGCACCTTATGTTTACATCTATTATTGAGAAAAATCTTTTAAGTGAGCCACTTTATAAAAAAACAATACTTAAAAAGTATATTAATGTTTATAGCGTTTTAATTAAATTATACAAAAGGGAAGGTAGACTAGCACAACTCATTAAACTGAAGATTCTAAAAACATTTACTTTAATAAAATTTAAACTGCTTAAATGAAAATCCTTTTTATAACCCACGATACCACAAGAACAGGTGCGCCTATGGTGTTGCTTCATTTTTTACGTTGGTTACGAAAAGAACAGCCTCAGGTTGAAGTAGATGTTTTGGCATTACGTGGTGGAAATATGGAGGGAGCGTTTGAGGAAAATTGTTCCAATTATTATAATTATTCGCTAGAAACAAAAACCAATTCTCTATCGATAATAGAACGTATTTTAAAAAAGTTTCATTTATATAAACAGAAAAACAAAAAGGAAGTTTTTATATCGAGCCTTGCAAATAATGGATACGATGTTATTTATGCAAACACTGTAGTTGCAATTCCAATCGGGGTTTCTATTTCTAAAGCAAGTAGAGAATGTGAATTATTTGCTCATATTCACGAATTACAAGTTGTCATAAAACAACTTCTTCCGGACTTTAAAAAGTATTTACCAGCAATAGACTCTATAATAGTACCATCTGAGATAGTTAAAATTAACTTAGTAAACAGTTGGGGGGCTAGTCAAGAAAATATAACCGTTGTTTATGAGTGTGCCGAAGCTGATACAATTAAACTCATAAAAAAGGATGCTAAATCAAAACAAAAGTTTGTTGTTGGTGCTTCTGGAATGGTGCATTGGAGAAAAGGTTATGATTTATTTTTATTGGTAGCTAGTAATATACATTTACGTTATCCAGATGCAGATATTTTGTTTCAATGGATAGGTAAAGTACCAAAGAACATTTCACACATTATAGACGAAGATTTAAGAAAATTAAACTTACAAGAATCTGTAAGTTTTATAGGGGAGGTTTCTAACCCAAATACCTACTTTAATGATTTTGATATTTTTTTAATGACATCTCGTGAAGATCCATTTCCTTTGGTATGTATTGAGGTAGGATTACTTGGAAAACCTATAATTAGTTTTGAGCAGGCCGTAGGAACTAATGAAATTTTAAAGAATGGCGGTGGAAGAATAGTGCCATATCTAGACGTTGATTCTATGGCCGAGCAGATTATGAGATATTATTATAATAGAGAATTCATAGAAACAGATGGAGCCTTTAATAAAAAAGCTTTTGCTAAGTTTACTCCAGAAGAAATTTGTCCTCAGTTGTTTCATGTAATAGAGAAAGCGTAAATTAAATGAATCCTAAAGTTTCCATATGTATTCCCACTTATAATGGTGCTAAATTTATAGCAGAAGCCATGGAGTCGGCTATTCATCAATCTTATGAAAATTTAGAAATTATAGTTTCGGATGATGCTTCTAAAGATTGTACTTTAGAAATTATTGAAGGATACAAAGCGCAAACCACCATTCCTATCTGTATTTATCATCATGAACCTAATGGTATTGGTGCAAATTGGAATCATGCTATAAAGCATTCAAAAGGAGATTATATTAAGTTTTTATTTCAAGATGATGTATTAGAACCAGATTGTGTGAAAGAAATGGTAGCTGCTTTTCAAAAAAATAAACAGTTAGGAATGGTGACTTCGAAGCGGGAATTTATAGTTGCAACTGAAAGTTGTAATGATAAAACGGAAAGTTGGATAGCTAATTATGGTGATTTACAAGCTGGGATGCAGTTAAAGTATGATAATGGTGTAGGAGTAATAAATAAATCTTTATTTAAATTAGATAGCTTTTTAAAATCCCCTTTGAATAAGATAGGTGAACCCTCTGTTTATATGTTTAAGAAGGACTTAATAAAAGAAGTTGGATGGTTTCGAGAAGATTTGAAGCAAATATTAGATTATGAGTTTTGTTATAGAGTACTGAAAAAACAACCTATTGCCATAATAAATAAACCTTTGGTTAAATTTAGAATACATCCTTTACAAGCAACTAATGTAAATAGAGGGAACGATATTGGTGATTATGCCATTTATAACAAGCTGATTTATACCGATTATTTTTGGTATGTGAATAGTAAAACACAAAAAAGACTATTAAAAAAATATAATAAACCTGTGCGAATGTTTATACGAATAAAGAACAAAATTAAAAGTATCTTATATAAATGAATATTTGTATCATAATAGTTACTTATAACGGTATGCAATGGATAGATACTTGTTTGAAGAGTTGTGATAACTATTCGGTTATTGTTGTAGATAATGCTTCTACTGATGAAACAGTTGCTTTTATTGCATCCAATTATCCAACTGTTACACTTTTAAAACAGGCTAAAAACCTAGGTTTTGGTCAGGCAAATAATTTAGGTATTCGTTATGCTTTGGATCATGGAGCTGAGCATGTGTTTTTATTGAATCAAGATGCTTATTTAGTTGAGGATGTTTTAGAGCAACTTGTACGTTTTCAAAAGTCGCATCCTGATTATGGTATTTTAAGTCCTATTCATATTACGGGGAATCAACAAAAGTTAGATAAGAACTTTTCTAATTATATGCTTCATGAAAATACAGGGCAGTTTTATTCTGATTTTGTTTTAGGAAATCCCATTAATGAGGTTTATGAGGTTCCATTTGTCAATGCGGCGGCATGGTTGGTATCAGGGAAGTGCTTGGAGACAGTAGGAGGGTTTGATCCCTTGTTTTTTCACTATGGGGAAGATGATAATTATTGCCAGCGTGTTAGATATCATGGATTTAAAATAGGTGTCTTACCTAAAGCTTGTGTGATACATGACCGAGAAGATCGTGTACAAGAAAGACCAGAAGTTTTTAGTGCTGCGTATTTTAGAAATAAGGAAAAGCAGTATAAGGTTGTTTATGCTAATATCAACGAAGCTAATACTATAGATCTGAAAATAGCAAAACTTAAGAATATGATTCTCAAGCTTCAATTTAAAATGAAGTATAAAAGGGCTGCTGATTATAAAAAAGAGCTATCCATTTTATTAAAAATAAAACCTTTAGTGGAAAAGAGTAGGATAAAGAATAAGGAGGTTGGGGCTCATTATTTAAAATAATTGTTTTGTTACTAGTTGGTTTCTGCCTTTGCAGGAATGACAGTAGGAGTTTTATTTTTAAATGTTCATTTTTTACTCACTATTTTTTATTTATTTAAATTGTGTTCGTGAATCTTTGATTTGCATTGATCAAAAAAACGAACCAAAAAAAATCTAGGCTGACGATGCTTTATCTAAATTTTTCATTTGACACCTAAATTTTAGGAACTCGCTATAAGCATTCTCGTTCAATAAATGT
>JBLWYD010000132.1:0-5945 GCA_048267165.1 Bacteroidota bacterium | reverse complement strand
GAAATACAAAAATCCCTTACATTAATAAATTGATTTAGTGCTTTATCAAATTGAGTAATATCAGATTCATTCTGAGCTGATAATAAATTTGAAATAAGAATTAACGAAATTACTAATCTGATTTTTTTCATTCTTGAAGTTTTTTTAAGAGTATTATTGCTAGTGGTGATATAAAACCCTAGGAGTTTCTTCCTATTATATGGCTGTTTTGTGTGTGTTTGGTTTTTTTGAGGTTGTAAATTAGGTATAAATATTTAATTGTGGGAATTTACTTTTTAAAGTATATAGTATTTAATAGGGGTAGTTTTTTACTTGTTTTTGAGTTTACTTCTGGCAATTACACGGTTTTTTGTGAATAGGTATCATGTTTATGCTCTTCTTATTTGGTGTTTTACAGTGTTTGTAATATGTAATTTGCTGAAAAATAATCAATTAAAGGAATTTGTTTTTTTTATTTTAAAAAGCTGGATAGTTACATAATACAATTTATAGAAGAGGTATAGTAGAAGTTATTGGTTTAAAGCTAAAGTGTTTTGTTTTAGGCTTTTATCTCTGTTTAGATCATCATTATTTTTTCTACTTTTCAGTTTTATATTAAGTTAATTTTCTTAGGTAGATTGTAAGTATAAAACACAAGGCAATTATACTTAGATTGATTAATGCACGTATAGCCCATATTTGTTTGTTTACATTTTGGTTAAAGTATCTTGTGATTATAAGAGCAATTCCCATTAGTACAAACCAAATGGTAAAGAAAAAAGAAACTTTCCATCTAACAGCTATGGTGACCGCATCATGTACCATCCCACAAAAGATAAACGTAGCTAGAAGCGCAATTTCCTTAGGAACCTTTTTTTTTAATGGTTTAAAAATATATATCCCTAAATAATACCCGAAAATTGGATTCCAATAATTCCAAAATGAAGAGAAATTTTTTGCTCCTAATGCGCGATATATATTATTGGGTAATGATTTGGAATTGCCTAGTGGCACCCCATTTCTTTTCTTTACATATTCGTTTAATTTCATGATTATTGGGAATCAGAATTATTTCCACATGCGTATAAAATTACTTTTTTACCTGTAGGAGTTGCTTTTTATTTGCATTTTTTTTGCTCTTTAGCTTTGGTTTCGTTAGTAGCTCATGCAGTATTTTTTTTGTCATAATATTTTCTTTTTAACCAAAATGAAACTCGAACTAAAAAGATAAGCACTGGAACTTCAACTAATGGTCCCACTACACCTGCAAACGCCTGTCCGGAATTTAGGCCAAAAACGGCTATAGCAACTGCAATTGCCAATTCGAAGTTATTACCTGCAGCAGTAAATGATACGGCTGCATTTTCCTTATAAGAAGCACCCATAGCTTTGGTAAAGAAGAAACTTATTAGAAACATGACAGTAAAATAGATAACTAGAGGGATAGCAATAATTAAAACGTCTAATGGAATTTCCACAATTAATTCTCCTTTGAGTGAGAACATAATGACAATGGTAAATAATAATGCCACTAGAGTTAGGGGTGAAATGGCAGGGATGAATTTTTTTGTGTACCAGTTTTCTCCTTTCACTCTTACCAAAATTACCCTACTTAAAATTCCCATTAAAAAAGGTAGTCCTAAATATATTGCTACACTTTCTGCCACCGTAGCTATTGATATATCTACAATAGCCCCTTCAAATCCAAAATATGGAGGAAGCACTGTTATAAAAACCCAAGCATAGAAACTATAAGCAAAAACTTGAAAAATACTATTTAAAGCGACCAAACCAGCACCATATTCGCTATCGCCTTCAGCAAGGTCGTTCCAGACCAATACCATTGCTATACAGCGAGCCAATCCGATTAAAATTACACCAACCATATATTCTGGATAATCACGTAAAAAAGTAATTGCCAAAACGAACATTAATATGGGAGCAATTATCCAATTTAGAAAAAGTGAAATGGAAAGAATTTTTGTATTTCTAAACACTTTTGGCAAAAGCCTATAATTTACTTTAGCCAATGGAGGATACATCATTAATATTAATCCTATGGCTATTGGAATGTTAGTTGTGCCTTGACTCATTGCATTGATAATGCTTGGAAACGATGGGAAGAAATATCCGACTCCTACGCCCACGAGCATAGCAATAAATATCCATAGTGTTAAGTAATTATTTAAAAAGCTTAATTTTTTCATATGTTTCTTGTATTCAGTTGTTTGTGGTGTTTTTTTGTTGCTCGATTATTCCGTTAATATTGCATGATAATTTTACAGTATTGTAGATTGTACCAAATTTTTCAATATTCTTTTTTAGCAAAGGGATATTTAAATTTTCATCAGAACTATAAATAGTTAGTCTGTAATCTATGTTATCCATTTTCAAAGGTTTTTCCGTTCGTTTGGCAGACACATTTACTATGGCTTTTACATAATTGAACTTCATCATAGCAGAAAAACGTTCGACATTTTTCAGCATACAGGAAGCAAAAGCTCCTAAAAAAAGTTCGGCAGGATTAGGTAAGGTATCGGCAGATTTTGCAGTTGTTCCAAACGCTATATTATTTTTCTTTATTTGAATAGCAGCGTTTTTATTAGAAATGGATGAAGCTTTAATTTGGTATTCCATAATTAATTCTATTTTAATTAGCAGTATTGATAAAAGTTAAGAATCTTTTATTTGAGAAAAAATGTAAAATAGTTCGTTTGCAATTTGCAGACTTCTCTCCTTATATTTTTCTTCTTGTTGCGGTGTATTATCAAATGCTTTAGGGTCTTCAAAGGTTATTGGGATTCGTTTTTCAGCCCCAGGAACAAATGGGCAGGCTTCATTAGCAGAATCGCAGGTCATTATTGCTGCAAATTCAGATTTCGGATTAAAATCGTCCTCTAATTTTTTTGAATAGCCAATTATTGGATGTTCATTTTCAGCATATTTAATACTATATACTGTGTTTTTGTTTTGTGAGATTTCATTTATTTGAAAGCCTGATTTTCTCAAAGTTTCTGCAACCATTGGGTAAAGGGCAGTTGCCTTTGTACCTCCGGAATAGCAAAATACGTTTTTAATATGAAAGTAATTTGCCATTGTTTGTGCCCAAACTTGTGAAAAATGGCTTCTTCGTGAATTATGAGTACAGATAAAGTTGAGTCTGATATCTTGTTGCTTTGAAACTTTAGATTGTATATAATCTGTAAGAGGTTGTAAAACTACTTTACGTTCAGGTGAAACAGTTTTAGGGTTTAATTCTTTGATTACTTGTTCAATATTTGAAAACAAGGTAGGTTTGTTTTTTATCATTTTAAAAATATTCTTTTATTATTTTAGCAACAGCCACTGTCTATTGTACACGAGGGGCTGTTTTTTACTTCAGAAAGATTTGTTTTTTCTTCAGGAATCCCACATTTATCTTTTGCCAAACAATCGGTTTGTTTATTGGTTAACAAGAAGTTTTTTCCATCAAAGTCAAGTCCGAATTTCCCAATCGTGCTATCTTGATATTCTACTTCGATATCTAAATCATCTAAGTCTAAAATGCGTTCGGATAGTTTAATGATACTTAATAGTTTTTCTGGGTGCAATCTGTGATCATAGTCATTTGCGTTCCAGAGTTGGAAGTTTATCAGCTCTTCGGTTCTAAGTGTTCCTCCACAATCTATAAAATGCTTTGAAATTTTTCCAACCTCTGTAACGTGAAAGTGGTTAGGTACTAATTCTCCATTAGGTAATAGGAAAGCTATTTTATTCCGTTTATTTAATAGGTTTTTAATTTCTGATAATTTCATTTCTTTATATTTATTTGTTTATTGCTATTTAGCGATGAATAAAATAAAAAAAAACTTAGCAACAATCTGCTTTAGGAATGTCTTGGTCTAAGAATTTATGTAGTAGTACTTTCATTTTAGACCAGTTTTCGTTGTCTATACAATAGCATACTTTGACACCTTCTACCGTTCCTTTTATTAGCCCTAAATTTTTTAATTCTTTTAAATGTTGTGATATAGTAGGCTGGGCAAGACCGATTTCTTCGGATAAATCTCCACAATAGCAAGTGTCCATTTTAAATAACTGTTGTAAAATAGCTACTCGAGCAGGATGTCCGAAAACTTTTGCGAATAAAGCGATTTCTTTTTGTTGATTAGAATACATGATTTAGAGTTATTAATTGTTTCATTGCAATATTACGATATATTTTTAAAACAGCACTTTTTTTTTAAGTTTTATGGTCATTGATTGTAGGGGTGGAAGTGGTTTTTTATGGAAAGTTGCTATATAAAGCGTTTTAACTGTGTTGACTACCTTGTAGGTTCATATGATTCAAAACAGTTTTTGTGTGTGTTGTATTTGCGTTCCTACTCATACAATTAATGTTATAGTGGTATTTATTAGAGGTATGCTTTTTTGTATTTAACTTCCGTACTTCATTACAGTCTTTTGAAAGGCTACTAAAAGATTTGTGTCCTTTTATATTAGGTAGACTGTTCGGTTTAGATATCACTAACCAGCTTGCTAAATATTCCTACTGCTAGTTCTATCCAAACAAGTATGATCATAGCTAAAACTGTAATTATTAAAGTGATTTTGTGTTTGGGATTTTTTATTTTTCTGGATAGGATTTCGGATATGGTTGCTGCTCCGAATATAAGGGTTCCTGCTACTATAAAATCTTTAGTTGTCCAGTTTACTTCCTTAGTGAATTGCATGGCTATTAACGGTAAAAGCAATAGTAATATGGTGGATAGGAAAAAAAGAATAATCTTTCTGAATTGCATGGTTTTACATTTTTTTGATATTGTAGTGTTAAGTTGCTTGCTTAAAGATAGTGAAAATGTTTTATATTTTTTTGAGACTTATGCCGTTAGAGGTTCATGTTTTTAAACGATAAGCAAATTGTATTGAGTTGTAATTGCTACAAAATCTGGACTAGTATATGCGGATAGTTAGAGTAGAACTTTGATTGAAATTAATACATTTTAACTTTTTTCTCACAGTCTTTGTTGTAATTAGTTATTTTTTCAATTCTAATTCTATGAAATCTTTGGAGTATTATAGGATATACATTTCCGATTATATTCAATAGTGTCATTATTAATACAATTAAATAAAATCGATTTAATAGTAGCATAATCGAACAAATTAAAATCATAAAAAAAGCTCCTAAATGTCCGAATTCGGATTGCTTGGTTTGATAAATAAAATTAGTCAATCCTTTTTTTGTTCCATTAAAATATTTTTTCCGATTCTTTTTTATACCCCAAAAAGTGATAAGAAGGATAATTCTAAAATATTTTAATCCGAGTATTTTATATAAGTATTCAAGAAGCTTTGGATTCTTTATTTTGTAATAAGACTCTGGTAATAGTCTATTTGTCGGGTATGCAAAACCAATAAATGCAAATATTCCTGTAATAAAAAGAGTTAGAAGAAACGAAATAGTTACGATTTCTAGAATACTAAACTCGTTTGACGAGTTTGAGTTCAAATAACCTATTAATTCAATGGTTCTATAGAAAAGAAACAGTGAAAATATTGGAAAAATTATCTTTTTTAAATTCTTCAATAGTTTTAATTAATTATACAGCGTGCTGTGTGCCGTATATTTTTTTGTCCAGTTCAATTTAGTAAAATATTCGAAAACCTTAGGCCAATTATGCTAAACTTAGAAAACCATTTTTTTTTTTTTTTTTTTTTCGGCTTTCCCGTGCCTATGGATTACCATGGTTTGGAGTTCGGATGTGAGGGCAAAGGCTAGCGGATATTTAGCTCGTATGGTTAATATTGTTTTAGGGGTACTCGTGAATATCGGCTATTATGGTTAGGAGTTCGGGTGTGAGCATTGGATAAGCCGATATTTAGCTCGTATGGTTAATATTGTTTTAGGGGTACTCGTGAATATCGGCTATTATGGTTAGGAGTTCTGATGTGAGCATTGGATAAGCCGATATTTAGCTCGTATG
>JBLWYD010000131.1:0-5975 GCA_048267165.1 Bacteroidota bacterium | reverse complement strand
AAGCGGAACAAAAGCAAGCTGGTGTATCACCAGAGATGATTCGCCTCTCAGTAGGTATTGAACACATTGACGATATCTTGGCTGACCTAGAGCAAGCACTTAATGCTTAACCCCGTTAAAGCTAGATCTAACGCCGATCGTTAGCTAACAGGCACAAAAAAGCCCATCACAGGATGGGCTTATTTTTATCTATGTGTCGGAGGACATTAAAGTTTGAAACTTAATGGCCTTTGTAACCAACCTAGATAGCTAAAGAATTGATTAAATCGTTACAATAAAGATTGAAACTAAAGCCACACCTTCTACTTTAAATCAGCAAACTAGTACAATAAAGTGTGAAACTTTCATGTCCATATATCAAACAACTAATCAACTAGTAGAGAACAAATCGAAATCATAAAGTGTTCAACACATTGATATGTTGAAGTTTATTCAGCTTCTTCTTGCTTTGTTTCTTGTACACTAAAGATAAGACCAACCCCTCTCAATTTTCTACCTATGCTCTCGTTTAGTTCACCAAAAACGATCTTCGCTAACGCGCAACTATTGTCTGCATTTCTCACATCTTTAAGGGCGTTCCCAACTTCTAATCCACCCTCCAAAGCCTCAATCAAAATATATGGGTTATCTTTGATTTTTTGTACATTGTGTTTTGCTTGGTTGTGAACTAGGTCAGTATCTAATGTATCAAAAGCAGAGAGGATGTTATTAAAGTCAACATGAGAAAAATTAACAACTCTATTATTAGAAGAACCAACATAGAAAAGTCCCTTGCTGTCTTCCTGTGAATCAATCTTTATCAAGTCGTCATTTTTATCTAAATAATGCATAGATATAGAAGCTTTAAACACTGAAGGCATTACAGCTCTTTGACCTATACGACTATAATTGGCAGTGAACTGCTGTTGTAAACAAAGTGCAGCGACCTCTCTCATTTTTGCAACTCGGTAATATACTTTATCCTTGAGAAGGGATTGTAATTTTTCTTTAGGGTAAGTTATAAAAGTTTTAACATCCCATCTGACTGAATAAGAAACACCTTTAATCTTAATTATCGGTGTATTTATTTTAGTATCTGTTTGCCAATTTCCAATTTCAACTTTAGTTAAATATCCCTTCAATAGGCCTATATTGTTAACTCCACCTCTAACCAGATCACATGATGGAGTAATAACTAACCAAATATCATCATTGTCATTGGTACATGCTTGTAAGTAATCATCATTATTATTTTTTTTACCTGTAAGCGTAAATATATCACCGAGCTCTATAATTGCTTCTTCATTTATCTGACATCGCTCTGTACCCATAAAAACACTTTTAAATACAAGATCTTGTAAAAAATCTTTTTCAAGCCCTTGAATTGTAGGAACTTTACTAAAGTCGATTGTGTTTAAATTCTTAGCGGATTCAATTATGTCGGATTGGCACTCAAAATTATGTATTAATACAGAATCAAACAAATCCATGAAGTATGATGCGCTGGATTGCCCTTCATCCTTAAGAAGTAATCTATGAATCATATTATGATCTAGAAGGTCTATTTTTTTTAAATTCGCTATAGTATCATCAACGGCCTTTTTGGCATGCAACTCCCAAGTAGTGAGAAACTTTAACACTTTCTTAGAGTCTTCATAATGATCAAGTAACTTCTTTATACAAAACTGAACCTTATTCTTATCAGTCAAATCGGTTTTTCTATATATTCGGAAACCTGACTCCATAATTCCACATTCATCTCTAAACTTTTCCGCATGGTTTTTCAATTGATTGCTTCTTGATATTAAAACTATAACTGGAGGATTATCCCCCCTCTTTTTAATTATATCTTTCAGTTTATCAATTGTATATTCAAGGTTAACATCTGTCTGATCTAGATATAGAAAAAGATCTATAAATATAATATGAGAGTCTATGGCAACATTAAAAAAATCCCTACCTACTTTTGTAACTTCAAATTTATTTTCCTCTAGAATATTTTGTAAAGTCTGAACATATTCCTTGTCTGAAAGTTTAGTGCTTTCGTATGCTTCGAAAATAGGAGATAATTCCGAAAATTTATCTTTTATTTCCCATAAAGTTTCAATAAAAAAGTCATCTATACCTTGCTTCGAAAAGCTATCGATATCAAAACTAGGGACTTTATTAGATATTTCTTCTATCAATTGTTCATTTAATGGGATGTCATCTAGGAGGGCATCCCATTCATCCGACAAGCCTGTTAAATCTTTTTTTTGCGGTTTGCTGTCATTTGCATCATCGACAATACACGCCTTTATAATACCTGTTTTTTTTATCAACTCAGCGAGCATTAATCTTCTCCTTTAAGCTCTAGTATAAACGTATTTAAACGACCATCTTGATTTTTCATGTCACAATCTAAAAGTAAAACAGCATCATTATATTCTGCACATTCGGATGCGATATATAAACCAAGTCCTCTTCTTTTCTTTTTCTCTTTTAAAGAGAAAAAGGGTTGAAAAATTCGGTCGTGATTGTCAGGTGATATCCCTCTACCATTATCACTAAACTTTATAGCTATCGGAGACTCTAAAATTTCTATTGTTATGCAAGGCTCATAAGAAGATGATTTTTCGTTATTTTTTCTAGTTATGGTCCAATATTTTGAATTGGATATAAGATTCTCAAGTATTTGTACCATCATCCCCTTGACTGCTTTGACCTTTATTTCTTTCATTGGTTTAATGAAATTGACACTTATGCCATCACGCTCAAATAAGCTCTTATGTCCTTCTAATACACCTTCAACCAGCGATATTAGACCTACGGTTTCTTTTCGTTGCCTACCAGGTATACTTATCTCATCGAGCACAGTTAAGCGTTTAAGTAATGTTTTCATTTGAGACTTAAGAGATGACAATTTTTTATCTATTTCTTGTGGGTCTTTACTTCTAGATAAACTGTTAATATTGAGTAATGCATTTTCAGATGCTCTAGCTAATTCATGAGCAACTACCTCAACCATTAAACCAATACCCGCCATTTCTGTCATTTGACGACTTTCTTGCTCTACTTCAACAATGCGATCCTTATATTTTTTCACAATGTCGATATAGGAAAAAAATGTCTGTTCAATTTCTTCAGATGCTGAAGAAACAGATGGGTTCTTACTTCTTTTTAGCACTCTTAATGAGTTCTTTGTTCTTTTTTCTAATGATTCCAGTTCAGTTTCAGCACTTTTAATTTTTGTTTTCTGACTTTTATATTGACTATCTACTTCTTTCATGCATTTATAGAAATATTCTTGTATCAGAATCTGAAGAATATTTATAAAAACTTCGCTACTTTGGTTGTCTCTTAACCCTTCTCTATTTGTTTGATCTAATAAGTAAGGATTTTTGCTACGGCTGATATTACAACGGCCAACAAATTGTGATTTGTTTAGAGTATATCCCGACCTTGACATTGCCCTTCTGTCTAGTGTTAACCAATCATCTCCTTCATCTCCATATGGAAATACACGGAAGCCATCTCTAAATAGCATTAAACTAGACCAACGTCTTTGTAACTTTCTTACTTGCTCAAGGTCCCCAATAGATTCAATTTCTCGAAGTCTTTGTCTATTAAACCAATAAGCTTCAAACTTAAAGGGACCAACATCAGTAAATGCACTCTCATGTATTTCTTCAGACTTTCCAGCGACCCCCAGTAAATCATCTTTAGTTATTATTCCACTTCGAAACTCGACTGGGTGATCATACCCTAGATTATTGATTGTAATCTGATAGGAACATATAGGCTTTCCATCAACAATGTCATAATTAGCTTTCAAAAAAGCATGCGAAGAATCAAGCAATTCAGATGGCATTCTAGGAATGCTTTTTCTTTCTTCATTCCAATAAATAGCAATTCGAGGTCTCTTTAAAGAGCTAGAGAATGGGTCTGTAATTCTTGCAAAGTCATAACTTACTAATTCTTCGAGCCGATTTAACGTCCAGTCTTCGGCTAAGCCTCTAATAATTAATCTTGTTCCAGTTTTTTCAATGCCTTCACTGTTATCACTAAATATAACGTCAGCATTGATGTCAGAGATCATTTTTGTCGGGTCATTAAAAGAATCCCAATCAATATCGAGTATATTAGCCACTTTGTCATTCTTAGATTTAGTAACAACTTTTAACTTGGAACCTAATCTCATAGCAGACAATCGACCAATTCCTTTTTCTCCTAAGTAAGGAGAAGTTGTCCCATCATCAACAGCCTTATCTACTTCTAATTTCCTAGAGCTAGTGCCTATAACTAAAAAGTTGTCTTGGAGTTGCTTACTCGACATACCAGATCCGGTATCGATTATTTCAATACTATTCAAGTCATAAACCGACTGCAGCGCTACTATTAGCTCATCTTTAGTAATTGCTTCTCGTATCAGAGAAATAGCACAATCAAGAATCATTGGTTCAGTATCTTGATTGAGTTGCTCTATTATAGATAATTTGAAGGCCTCTATATCTAACGATTTCTTATTGATCAACTTATCTTTAAAACTAAGAAATGCATTTTTTCTAAGAACAATAGTGAACTTAATTGTAGTTCCTGTTTTTGAGCCAGCATCTATTGCATTCTTTATGAGTTCGTAAAAAGCTATGATATCAGAGCTAATCAGTTCAGAACCAAGCTCAAGTACCGTTCTTGCTGAAATCTTAAACACATGTAATCCTTAAAATTAAGTTACTTATGACAAATATTACAGGCACCATTTCCCTCATCGGCAAAGTACAGTTCGTCAATATCTTCTAAACCGACATGTAGTGCGTTGACTGGCCTATTGTTCTTTTCTCTCAGCTTTCTAGCTTCAAAATCAGATTTTATCTGAATAATTCTTTGAGGTTGCTCAAGCTCTTCCAATGATTCACCTTGAGACCAGAGGAAAGGCGAATTGCATTCTTTGGCTTTTTTCTCGTATCGCTTAGCTTCCTCAAATGCTTCAGGGTGACGCTCTTTGAGGTGAACCCATTCAATTTTCTGTTGAAAAAAGCAAAACGTACAACCACTTCTCGAACGCCATTCATAATACTTAGGTATGCCAAGAGGTGAATCGTTCAACAGTTGAAAGATATCATTTCTTGTATAGCCCGCCTCTCTGAAAGGGAAGTGTATATGTAAATTCTCATGATGACTGCTATATCCATCACGATGCTCTTCATCAGAACGAATAGCTACAAAACTGTGAACTATATGGCCCTCTTTAAGCATCGAGTTCACCCAGTTCTTAAATGGCAATAACTTTAACTGACGAGTACACCATCTAGTCTGAGCTGAAGGGAGGTAATTGCCATATTGTTCCAGCCAGAAGTCGAAACCCCGCTCTTCGTTTAATCGAAGGATTGGCTTTCCCAGAAAGCCCTCTAGTTTATTTAAATATTCGTAAACTTCTGGAAGTTCTTTCCCTGTATCGGTAAAAAAATACTCGATCTCCAACTCTGGATGCTCATGTTTCATGAAAATTGCTAATGCTGCGCTATCTTTACCACCAGAAAGCCCCAATACATATTTATGCGCCATCATTAACCTCATCAAGTTGCTCTAATGCAGAAATTAGTACAGACAGTTGTTCATGCCTATGTAACTTCGATGTTTTCAAGCTTCTTAACATTTCTGATCCTATGACAGCTAGTTCTAACTGTCTTTTGTTATCAATTTCAACGCTTGTTTCTATTAGACCTTTACGAGGAGTGGCGTAGACAATGGCTACTGATTCTCGCTGATTATCTAAGCCATGAATATGGGCTACGGTTTCTAGTTTTCTAAACTGTTTGGAAAACTCGGCAATACGATTTTTTGCAGTTGTCACATCAAAATCAGTCCAATCTTCAGTCTTTTTCTCAACAATAAGACCCAACACATCTTTTAACGCGAACTGGGAACCATCGAAATTAGATATTCGAGCAATGAAGGAATTCTCAGCCATAGTTGAAGCTTTATCTTTTATGACCAATGCTCTTTCATTAAGGCCT
>JBLWYD010000130.1:0-5981 GCA_048267165.1 Bacteroidota bacterium | reverse complement strand
ATGTTTAATTTTCTTTTATAAATATAACCAAATAAAAAATTTGGCGTACTTTGTAAATATACAAAAACCTCTCGGAAAGCCTATAATAGCTATGCTTTATACACGTTGTTAGCCACTGGCTTTATTCCGCAAACTTGCTAGCGTTGGCGTGAAAGCTCTTTTAAATTTGTGAGGCACGAGCAAACTTTAAATGTGCTTGCACTAGCGTTGGCTTTTTACATTCCGCTTATTAATTCCTTTGCTTTGTCCAACGTATATGCTCCATCAACTTCCTTCTTGTCAAAAATCATAAAATAAGAAAAGTCGTGTCCAGCTTGTCTTTCCCATTCGTTTCCGAGTCTGCATTTTCCTTCGCTGTCTGAACCATCTAAATGGTCTCCTTTCGTTTCTATTAAAATTGTTTTTCCAGATTTAGTTCTCAAAATAAAGTCAGGATAATGATTTGCTTTAAATCCGTTTATGTAAAATCCTTTTCCTCTTTCTAAATTTCTATGCCAAAACTCAATATTTGAAGAAGTTCCGATTTCCATTATTACTCTTTCCTCAAAATTGTTCATTGTTCCTTCTTTTTCATACAATGAATTTCCGATTGAAGAACCAACATTTCCAGGAACAATTTCCTTTCCTAATTTCCAGTTTTCTTTTGCAGTTATTCGCTTTGATTTAATTAAATCCATAAATCGAGTTTCTGCGTAAGCATCTGATAATTTTCTAATATGTGCCTTTATTTTGTCGGTATAACTCCATTTTCTAACTAAAATATCACGCATTTGTTCTGCGTTCATTCCGTTTAATATTCTTCCAACATAGACTTTTATTTCTTGGTCTGGAATTGGATACATATTTCCAATAATCTGCATTATTTGATGCGTTATATCGCTTATTTGTGCATCTTTTGGTTTTGCCAAAATGTATTCTGCTATTGGGTCTTTTACTTGACTCTCTTCAATTTTTACCCAATCTGGTGTATAATTATCTTTTACAGTTTCTGTTAAATCTACTTTGTATAAATCAGATGAAATTTTGTCAAAGTCAATTTTTATATCTTCATCAGAGAGTTTGAAATCTTTCAATAAAGATTCCCTGTTTAATAATTCTTGGTCAGTTCCAAAAATGTCGCTTGCTGTTACTTTTAGAAAAAATTGAGGAAAATCTATTTTATCAATAATTTCTTTGTTTGCTTCTTTTACTCGATAGCGTTTAACTTTATCTCCCATTTCTTGAAAAATATTTTCGTCAACAGGTTGTTTTTCTTGTTCCTGTATTTGCTGTTCTAATTCTTTGTTTTGTTCTTCTGCCATTGTTTCTATTTCTGTAATTACAGAAGTATCTTCAATGTCTTCTTCTTTTGCATTTGGGTCAAAAGAAATACGTCCTTTATCAATTGTTTCTTCTTCGGTTTCTTTTTGTTGTTCTGGAAATAGAAAAGAGTCAACAGGATTTACAACTTCTTGTTGTTTTTCTTCTTCGGTCATTTTATCTGAAACTCTGTGTTCATTTCCACTAAATCCAGATGCTTTTAAACCTTCAACTATACTTTGCAAAGTGTCATTAAATTTTGCTGAAGCTGTCAAAACATAAGAAAGGTTTAATTGAAAGGCTTTATGTTTTTGAACGTAAGGTTGACGAAGTACACGACCTAAAATTTGCTCAACATCTACTGCACTCGATTTGTCAGCCAATGATGCTAAAATGTATGCAAAAGGACAATCCCAACCTTCTTTTAATGCGTTTATTGTTATTATGTAACGAACTTCACAATCTTTACTTTGTAAATCTGGAATACTTTTAAGTTCATCAATATTCGCAGTCTTTATTTTAATTTGATTTTCTGGTATTCCTAAACCTAATAATTGTTCTTTTAATTTCTCAAATGTCGTGTTGTCGTTTTTTGTTTTTGGTTGTGCTTGAAACAAAACGATTGGTCGAATGTATTTTCCGCCATCTTTTTCTTGCTTTATTGCCAAGTTTTCCAATTTGCGTTGTAAATGCAAAGCATTGTTTATGACTTCTGTTTTATCGTGATTGTTGTAAACGATAACAGGAAGTTTAACCATATGTTCCTTTTTTAATTCTATTGCAGGAACTAAACTCACAATATTACTATTGTCTTTTGGTGTTGCAGTTAAATCTAAAATAAAAGATGGATTTAAGTTTTTGAGCATATCTACACTTAAATCACTTTCCGCATTGTGGCTTTCGTCAACCACTAAAACAGGATGTAAACTTCTAATTACATTTATTAAAGCTGTGTCGTCAACATCTTCTAAAAGGTGTTTTCTATTTGCGTATTGTGGAACAAAAGATTCTAATTGTCCGTTTTCTTGATAGACTTTTCTGTCTTCTTTATTTTTTGCTCGTAAACTTGCAAAACTCAAAACAAAAATGCTCAATTGTTCTTTTACAACTGTTGGATTAAAATTTGAACCTTGTAGTAAATCTTCTTTTTGATAAATCTCAACTTTGTGATTAAAAAGTGCATTTAATTTTTGGCGATAAGGATGCTCTGGATTTGATAAAGCGTTTACAGTTTGTTGTAATAAATTACTCCAAGGAACTAACCAAATAACAGCTTTCGTTTTACTTGTATCGTAAGCTGAAAAAATAGAATGTAGAGCGTTTACAGCAATAAAAGTTTTTCCACCAGCTGTTGGAACTTTTATACAAACGTGTGCTGAATTTGGGATGTTATTTTTGTAAGGTTGCATTCCTGTATTATCCAAAGGATTGTATGGTCCAATTTTATCTTCCCAATATTGATTAAATGCAAGCGATACATTTTTATGTTCTTGAACATATTGTAAATATTCTTCAAGATTTTCTATTACTTTTTGTTGATAGCTTTTTAATTCCATAATTTAAAATCTTGTAATGTCTCTTGGTATTTTTTTGAAAATAATATTATTTTTTGCCATAAAATCTTTAGGTAGCAAACAATTATCTGCATAAATTACATACTGTTCGCCTTTAGTTTTTATGAGTTCTAAAGCATCATAATCTAAAGTGGTTAGTTTGTTCTTTTCATAAATGAAATAATAAACCGAATCATCTTTTTTACCTAAAAAGTAATTAATTTCTTTTGGTGCTTTAAAAGGTGTTCTTGTTTCTGAAAACCAAATGTATTCTCGTATTTTCTCTATAGCAACCTTTTCATTTAAGTTTTGTTTATCGTCAAAAAGTGATAATCCTAATTCGTAAAAATCAAATGCACCTCCAGTTCCTTGAACTTCTTTCTTACCTTTTCCATAACCTTTGGTTACTCTTTTTATTCTTTCGGCAGTTATGTCATTTGCATAATCTTCCATTTCCACTAAAATAAATTTTCTGTTTCCTCCATCTTGTTTATTGAGGTTTAAAACTGCGTGTGCAGTTGTACCTGAACCAGCAAAGGAATCAAGTATAATAGAGTTTTTATCACATAAAAAATTTATTATATATTCAATTAGTGAAGGTGTTTTAGGGAAATCAAAAACTTTTTGCCCAAAAATTTCGTGTAACATTCTTCCTGCATTTTCTGTTGTGTCAACACCAACTGAAGAATCGATAAAATTTGGTGGAACTTCTTTTGCGTAGTTCTGTTTTTTGTAAGAAATAACTAATGATTTAGAATTGATTTTTACAAGAGTTTTGTTCTCTAATTCCTCATCAAGTTTCTCTTGAACCCAAATAAATCTATTTTTAAAAGAAACTTCATTTTTATTCGTTCCGTTTTCAATTATTAAGTCATTTAGTAATTCGTTAGGAAATTTGGATGTTCCATAAATTCCTTTTTTTATTACTCCATCTTTTAACTTAATTTTTAAAGTATTTGGTTTAAATTTTAATTCTTTGAACGAGTTTTGCGGTTTTGTTATTGGGTCATCACTTTTGCTTTCTTTTTGGACTCCTGTAAATTTATTGGAATTAACAGTTTTTGAGTAACAAAGAACGTACTCAATATTTCTTTTAATTTTATGAGATAAATTTGGTGGTGTTCCTGATTTATACCAAAAATAAGTTCCTACAAAGTTTCTTATTCCAAATATTTCGTCACAAATTATTTTCAAATTTGCTTGTTCGTTATCGTCTATACTTATGAAAATAGCACCATCATCATCTAAAAGTTTTTGAAGTAATCTTAATCTCGGATATATCATACACAACCATTTGTCGTGCTTTGTTAAATCATCAATAGCAACAGTTGCATCTTTATTTTCTGCTTTAGCTTTTAATGTGTTTTCAAGCCATTTTTGCATTTTCGGATGGTCAACATTGTCGTTGTAAACCCAATCTTTATTTCCCGTATTGTATGGTGGGTCAATGTAAATGCACTTTACTTTTCCTTCGTATTCTGGTAGTAAACTTTTTAGAGCTTCTAAATTGTCTCCGTGAATTATTTTATTTCCGCTTTCCGTTGGTTCGGTTTGGTCGCCATTTTGAGCTGTAAAACCGTATTTGTGTTCCAAAACTCTGTAAGGTACATCTTGATGATGGCTTATAACTTTGTCTTTTCCTATCCAATTGAGTGTTGGCATATTAGTTTTGTTTTTCTTTTTTTGGTTCTACAATAATCTCTTTTTCGTAATTCTTTAAAATGGAATTTGATTTATACAAAACCCTACCACAAGGAATTTTTTTACTGGAATCACTTAAGTGTGTATGTTGGTCGTCAAAAAAGATATGAGCTCCAAATGCTTCTAAAACTTTTTCTTTGGCTAAACCACCTAAAAAATAGGCTTCATCAACATATACATTCCATTTTCTTAAAGTTTTAATAACTCGCATATGACTTGGTGCATTACGAGCAGTAACTATGGCTATTCTTAATGGTGAAAGTTCTTTTTCAATAGGAAGAAAATCTTGAATATCGGACAACTTTCTTAAAAGCACAGCAAAAGGACCATCATTTAAAGGAACATCTTCATTTTCTTTTTCGTGTTTATGAAAAGCCTCTATGTTTTTGGTTTTATAAATTATTTCAGACTCTTCTGAAAAAACAACTGCATCAGCATCAAAAGCGAATTTCACTCTGTCTGTTTCAGGTTCAAAATTCTCTGGTGGGTCATAAATTAATGCTGTTGCACAATTTGTAGTATCAATTATTTTTTGAACATCACTTTCATCTCGCGAAAGAAATAAGTCAATATCAAAAGCATCTATAAATGGTGAGAGTGGTTCGCCACCAGAAAATGCCCATCTTGTTATGGGTAGATTGTAATGTTCGATTGCTTTTAATACTCTTACGCCTGTTTCTGGGCTATTTCTAGACATTACAACAACTTCGACAATTGGACTTTTTTTGTCTACGTGTGTGTTAAGTTTTAATAAAGCTTCAACCAATGGAAATGCAGTTCCTTTTTCAAGTAACTTGTCTTCGTTTGCTAATTGAAATTCTCGAAAACCACGAATGTTTTTTTCCTTAAAAATCTGCTCTTCTTCTTCTAAATTGAAGAGTGCTCTAGATGAAACACCAACTACTAATATTTTTGAAAAGTCTACAGGCATTTATTTTTCTTTATTTGATATTATTAATTCTTTCACGTCCACATCTAAAATATTGGCAATTTCCATTAAGGTTTCCAATCTCGGTTGTTGTCTGTTTTGAGCATAAGCATTTACCATATTATAGCTTTTGCCTAGTTTTTCAGCCAACCAAGTTTGTTTTATTCCTTTCTGTTCCAACACTTCCTTAATTCGGTTCATTTCAGATGTTATTTTTCAGCCACTAATTTACATTTATATCTCAAAAAACTGTGTATTAAATCAAAATATTTTCGGGTGGTGGTGGGAAAAGGCAAGCTCTTTTTATTTTGTGAGGCACGAGCAAAATAAAATGTGCTTGACTGTGTGGTGGCTTTTCAGAGCTTGTGGCTAACGTTTTTGTGTAAGGAATGTTGCGATTTTGTATGCGAGGATTTTCCGCAGGAAAATCAGAAGCTAGCAAAAGAGCAACGACCAAACGATTGAACTAAAATAAGCAATGTTTTTTACACGGTGTTAGC
>JBLWYD010000129.1:0-6205 GCA_048267165.1 Bacteroidota bacterium | reverse complement strand
AGTGTTTGAAGCATTATAAAGGCAGCTGTCAACTTTAAAAATAAAAGAATATACTTTTTCATGATTAATTAAATCTACTTGATTAGACGTTACAATTTTTAATGCTTACATGAACTAATAATAATAGTTTTGAGAGGTTGTAAATGGAGTTGCTATATAAGGAGAGAAATTAGTTTTTGTAATTTATTCTTGTTTAGTGTGTTAAATACATTTCTTTTAAATGTTTCTCTTAATGTTTGATCCATAGTTTATTTTTTATGGTAAAAAGTGTAGTTTTGCTCTCCCAAAAAAGGAAATTGCTAATTAATCACACTTATTTTTTATGAAAAAAATTACATTAAGCATTTTTATAATGTTGTTTTGTGTATGGGGGTATGCACAAGAAATTCCTAGCATTATACCACCCACACCAGAGGCTATTTCACTAGCCAAATTCTCTGAAATTCCTGTAAGTAAGTATACAGGAACAGCAAATATTTCTGTTCCTATTTTTACTATTCAAGAACGAGGAATTACTGTCCCCATAGAATTGAATTATCATACAAGAGGTATTAAAATAGGAGAAGTAGCTTCAAGAGTAGGATTAGGCTGGGCTTTAAGCCATGGGGGAGCAATTTCAAGACAGATTAGAGGGGAGGCAGATGAGGCTCCATACGGCTATTTTGATAATATGGATGATTTCAAAGATTTTCTAATAAATAAATTAAAAAGAGAGAAGATGGTGAGTTCGATGTCCGTTGGACATCCTTATGATTATACACCTGATAAATTTATGATTAGTACTAGTTCAGGAGTTAATGGAAGTTTTATTTATGACTATAATGATGGACAACCATTATTACAAAAGTTTGCAGATGTTAAAATAGAAACTATTTATAAAACTCCTGATATAAATACTCAATTTAATTTATTAGGTTTTAAGGTGACTGATTCAAATGGAACAATTTTTTATTTTGGGATATCTAAAGATAAAAAACGTATAGCTATTTCATATGATAGAGTAGTGAAGAGTGAAAATTATCTTAATGGTTCATTAACTATAGAAGAAGAAGGTATTGATTTTTATCCTAGTGCTTGGCAATTAATGGAGATTCATACTCCTGAAGGAGGAAAAGTGGAATATATATACCCTAATGAACCCGAAGAATCTACTTTTTATAGAAAAGGGCCAGATAAAGTAGTAACAAATGGAGTTCGTAGTAGCTTTAGTAAGATGAAGAGTATTCAATATCATGTAAAAGAAATTAGGTTTAGTTCGGGGAGTTTACATTTTATACCTAATACAACAGAAAGAGAAGACCTTGTAGGAGGGTTTAACCTAAAAAACATCTTATTAACTAATAATGTGGGTAAGGTTATCAAACGATTTGACTTATCTCATGCTTACACACTTGGAACGACTAATAATCAACTTGAGTTATTGGATCAGTTGGATCCAAAGTCGAAGAAGCGTATGTTTTTAACTAAATTAACAGAGGTAAATTTAGAGGGAGGAAAAAGCATTCCTTTGTATGAATTTGAATATAATTCTGGTGTTTTACCTAGTAGATTTTCAACTTCACAAGATGGATGGGGGTATTATAACGGAGCTAACAATGGGAGATTTTTAACTTTTTTTAATGAGAATAATACTGCGGATGATAGAAAAGTTAACTCATCGTTTTTATCTGCAGGGATGTTAAAGAAAATTAAATATCCAACAGGAGGAAGTCAAGTATTAGTATTTGAAGATAATATTGTTAAAACTAGTTATGTAAGTAAGTCAATTGTTACTTCTCCTCTTAAGGAAACAGTTACAGTTAGTAAACAGATAACAAAAAAAGATTTTGTATTTGATGAGGTAGGGGGATATAGAATTTTGAAGGTTGAAATTCCAGCTCCTAATACTCAATTTGAATTTCATTGTAAACATCTTGTTATAGACACAGGTATGAATGTAGACTGTGATAAAGACCCAGGACTTTGTGAAAGTATAGAAGATAATAAAATACCAGATTGCATCTTTGGTTTAGGGATTAGTAGTGATGGAATATCTATAACGGGGAGGGTATTTCCTGGAGATAAGTTTACAAGGAATGCTGGATACATTTATTTTAAACCATTTCCTCTACCAGGAAATACGGATGAAAATGATGAGCCTCTTTTTCTGAAAGATCAGTATGATTTTGCAATAGAAATGAGATATGAAGAAGTAAAAGAAGATGGAGGAGGTGATAGTGAGACTTATGGAGGAGGTAAACGCATAAAAAGAATAGAAATGTATGACAAAGAAAATTCGTTAGCATCGTTTAAAGAATATTCTTATAAAAATGAAAATGGAATTTCTACAGGCGAACTTCTAGGCCTTCCTGGGTATGTACAAAAGTCAAATGATAATAGAGAGGGACTTCCTTTTTTAATGTTATTTCAACACGGAAATATGCCAGGGAGCCCATTAAGCACAGACCAAGGAAATAGCGTAGGCTATTCTTTAGTAACAGAGTATTTAGGAAGTAAAACAAATAATACAGGTAAAGTTGAATACGAATACCTCGTAACTGGGGATACAGGAAGTGGGTATAACTATCCATATAACATACCTAATAATCATGAATGGTTGAGAGGAGCTAATTTAGAGACTAGATTTTTTGAGAAAAATGGTAGGCTTATAAAAAAAATAGAAAAAGAGTTTTTGTATGCTAATAATCAAGAAGGTTATGATTCTTATGCGACTTTCTATTCTGCTCAAACATATTTACCGCTTAAAGATAATCTAAACATTGATACTTATCAATATGTGAAAAACTCAACACTCTTTAGACTTCCAATGTTTGAGGTTCTTTTAGCAAGAGATTTAAGGAAGTTAATAATTACAGAAGATTTTTTAATACCAAGCGTACAGGATGAACTTAATAAAAAATGGGATAACGGAGATTATGTAGTTCCAGATGAAGCTTATTATTATAAGGCATTTCAATTAACAGGAGGAACCTCTGATTTGTATAAAACTATTGAAACCAGCTATTTTGATTCAGGAAGCACGGAGACTATTACTAATTATTTCTATAATTACGATAAACATTACCAATTAAGTAAGAAAAAACAAACAAAAAGTAACGGGGATATTATTATTAACGAAACAATTTATCCACAAGATATTGTAAGTCGAACTACACCTGAACAAGAATTGGTAACCACTCATAGGTATATACCCATAGAAACATTAACCTATCAAGATTATAACAAAAACGGAATAACTGAATCTGATGAACTCCTTTTTCATCAAAAAACAGTGTACGGTGATTTTGATGGGGTGAATTTACCTAATAAGATTCAAGCTTTTAAAGGTGCACAAACATTAAAAGATCGAGTTATATATCATTCTTATGGCTCTAAAGGAAATCCGACAGAAGTAAGTAGGAAAGATGGAGTGCATATTGTTTATATTTGGGGGTATAACAAAACTCGACCTATAGCTAAAATTGAGAATGCTACATTATCAGATATTCCTAGTGCCATAATATCTGAAATAGAGAGCGCTTCTAATCAAGATATTGATGTAACTACAGAAGATAGTCTAAGAGTATCGTTAGATAAGTTAAGAAATCATAATTTTTGTCCATTATTATCTGACGCTCAAGTAACCACTTTTACTTACAATCCATTAGTTGGAGTAACAAGTACTACTGACCCTCGAGGACAAACTATATACTATGAATATGATGATTTTAACCGATTAGAATTCATAAAAGATGCCGACGGAAATCTTTTAAAAGAACATAAGTACAACTACAAAAACTAATTTTTGCTATGAAAAAAAACTTATTACTAATAATTGTTTCTCTTTTTTTTTCTGGGATTCTTTTTTCTCAAACAATACCGACTCCAATAGGTACAGATGAGGATAGTATATGGTATCGAGATGCTGATGGGGATGGACTAGGAAATCCTTTAATAACATATAGAAGTGCAACTCGTCCTAATGGGTTTGTTTTTAATAACTTAGATTGTGATGATAGTGATCCCAATGCTACGTCAGAACAAGTTTGGTATAAAGATAATGATGGAGATGGGTTAGGAAATCCAAATAATAAAATTTATAGTTGTAGGAAACCAACAGGTTATACTTCTAAAGGAGGAGATTGTAATGATAGTAATCCTTCACTTCCTAGATATTATTATAGAGATAATGATGGAGATGGTTATGGGAGCAAAACTAACAAAGTTCTTGACTGTTCAGTTCCTTTAGGGTATGTGAGTAATTTTAGTGACTGTAATGACTCAGATGCAAGTCTTCCAAAATATTGGTATAGAGATGCCGATAATGATGGCTTTGGTGATGGTGGCGAGAGAGTTTTAGCTTGTGAGAAACCTTTTTTTACAGACCCTCTCGGAGAGCCATTTTATTATTCTGAAAAAAAAGGTGATTGTAATGATAACAATCCTAATATTAAACCTGGAGCTCTTGAAATATGTGATGGAGTTGATAACAATTGTGATGGACAAATTGATGAAACCAAACCAGATATTCCATCAATACCAACAATCAAAAAAAACTGTGGAAATACAGTACTCACCAAAGGAAGCTCTCCTGATGGAATCACTTGGTATTGGCAAAGCAGTAACTCTGGAACCAGTATGTTAAACTCTAGTACTAGTGTTACCAGAACTAGCGGAACAGTTTATTATCTTAGAGCATACAATACCTCTACAAAATGCTGGAGTAATGTAAGGAGTATTAGTTACACTATAAACATTCCTTCTATTTTGTATGCAGATCAAGATGGAGATGGTTATGGTGATGCTAATAATACAATTAGCACTTGTGAAACTCCTAGTGGATATGTGAGCAACAATAATGATTATGATGATAGCACTACAAACATCACAAATATCGCACCGCAAACATTTTACTTAGATGCCGATAATGATGGGTTTGGAGACCCAAACAATAGCGTGTATTACAGCGTTAAGCCTGCAGGATACACCACTAATAATGATGATTATGACGATAGCACAGTAAATATTACCAATATTGCGCCACAAACATTTTACTTAGATGCTGATGGAGATGGATTTGGAAACCCAAACAATAGCGTGTATTACAGCGTTAAGCCTACAGGATACACCACTAATAATGATGATTATGACGATAGTACAGTTAATATTACCAATATTGCACCACAAAGATTTTATTTAGATACAGATGGAGATGGGTTTGGAGACCCAAACAATAGCGTGTATTACAGCGTTAAGCCTGCAGGATATGTTACTAACAATACTGATAATTGTCCAAATGAAGCAGGTACCAACAATGGTTGTAGTTATGTCCCTTCTGTATTTAGCAACGAAAACTATGTGTTTACAAGAGAGTATCAAGAGCCAATAAAAAGTTCTACTGGAATAACGCAAAATAAAGATGTACAAGAAAGTATAACCTATTTTGATGGTTTAGGAAGAGCTAAACAAGGTATAGCAATACAAGCAGGAGGAATTTTAAGGAATAATGAAACTCCTAAAGATATTGTTACCCATATAGAATATGATGAGTTTGGTCGCCAAACTAAAGAATACCTCCCCTATGCTGTAGAAACTGCTAATGGAGTAATTATAACTGGTGATGTAGCTACAGCTACAAAAAATTATTATCAGGTAAAACACAGCGGTGATTTTATAGATGTAACTTTACCTGATATAAATGCTTATTCAGATAAACAGTTTGATGATTCTCCTTTTAATCGAGTACTAAAACAAGCGGCTCCAGGAAAAGATTGGAAATTAGATAACGGACATGAAATAGAGTTTGTATATGATACCAATATTGCTACCGAGGTAAAAAACTATTATGTTACTACCGCTTTGGCTGATAATACCTATGTTCCTACTCTAGAGCTTAGCACAGTGAATAATGGAAATTATACAGCTGGAAAGCTTTTTAAAACCATAACCAAAGATGAAAATCATGATGGTAGCTCAAGTAAATTGCACATCATAGAAGAGTTTAAAAACAAGCAAGGGCAAGTAATTTTAAAACGAACCTTTGCTTTGGTAGAAGCGGTTGAAACTCCTCACGATACTTACTATGTGTATGACGATTTTGGAAATTTAACCTATGTGTTACCTCCAATGATTAATGCTTCAACAAATACTTTGGCTGTAATAAAATCTAAACTGGATGATTTAGGCTATCAATATGTATACGATAACAAAAACCGACTCGTAGAAA
>JBLWYD010000128.1:0-6286 GCA_048267165.1 Bacteroidota bacterium | reverse complement strand
ACTAAGCGTCCAGAAAAAGTAATTGGAATGCACTTTATGAACCCTGTACCAATTATGAAATTGGTTGAAATTATTAGAGGGTATAGCACAAGTGACGAGGTTACCAACACAATCATGGAGCTTTCTAAAAAACTAGGAAAAACACCTACAGAAGTAAACGACTACCCTGGATTTGTTGCTAACAGAATTTTAATGCCAATGCTAAACGAAGCTATAGAAACTTTATATAACGGAGTTGCTGGAGTGGAAGAAATTGATACAGTTATGAAATTAGGAATGGCTCATCCTATGGGACCTTTACAGTTAGCTGATTTTATTGGACTAGACATTTGCCTATCGATTTTAAATGTAATGTACGACGGATTCAAAAATCCTAAATATGCTCCTTGTCCATTATTAGTAAATATGGTCAGAGCTGGTAAATTAGGTGTTAAATCTGGAGAAGGTTTCTATGACTATTCTGAAAGTAGAAAAGCAGAACATGTTTCTAAACAATTTTCTAAGTAAGCATTGAAAAAATCATTGGAAGAATATATAGAAACGTGGTAGTGTTTTAAATATTACCACGTTTTTATCCTTAAAATGTAAACTTTTAACATGGCAAAAATAACTCCATTTAAAGCAGTAAGACCTACTAGAGATAAGGTTAGCCTAGTTGCGTCTCGTTCCTACCAATCCTATACACAGGCACAGCGAGAAGCGAGGTTGGACAACAATCCGTTTTCGTTTTTACACATTGTAAACCCTGGTTATAAATATGCCAGAGAAATTACGGGTGTAGAGCGTTATACTTTGGTAAAAAACCGCTACTTAGAGTTTAAAGAAGAAAACATCTTTATACAAGACGAAACTCCTTCGTTTTATATGTATAAAATTGTAGATAGAGACAAACAAGTATTTCATGGTATTGTTGCTGCAGCAAGTGCTGAAGATTATGAAAATAATATCATAAAAAAACATGAAGACACCATTGAATACAAAGAGATTGTTTTTAAAGACTACCTAAAAACAGTTGGCTTTAATACAGAGCCTGTACTCCTAACCTACCCGGACAACAAAACTATTAATTCCATTTTTAACAAAATGGAAAATGAACGTGCAGAATACGAGTTTACAACCACATTTAGAGATACACATTACCTGTGGAAAATTGATGACAAAGAAACCATAAAAACCATTCAAGATGAGTTTCAAAATATGGAAACCATTTATATTGCAGATGGTCATCATCGTACTTCTTCTTCGTATCTATTAAGTAAAGACTTAAAAGAAAAAAATTCTGAACATAACGGTACAGAAGCATATAACTACTTCATGACTTTTTTAATTCCGGAATCTGAGTTAAAAATTCATGAATTTAATCGTTTAGTAAAAGACTTAAACGGATTAACTAAAGAAGAATTTCTAATAAAACTAGATGCTTCATTCAAAATTGAAAATAGAGGTATCATACCATACAAACCTACCCAAAAGCATCACTTTAGTATGTATCTAGACGGGGAGTTTTATTCCCTTTCTTTAAGAAAAGTAAATCATTCCTTTTCAAATTCATTAGACGCCTTAGATGCACAGCTATTATACAACACTATCTTACAACCTATTTTAGGTATTGAAGATTTACGTAACGACACAAGAATAAATTATCTAAACGGAAAAAAAGATATAATCAATCTAAAAAGCAATATTGATAATGGAGATTTTGCAGTTGGATTCGGCATGGTTCCTGTTACTATTGAAGAAATGAAACAACTTGCAGACGACGGCTTAAAAATGCCACCAAAAAGCACCTATATTGAGCCAAAACTTAGAAGCGGCGTTACTATTTACGAGTTTTAAAATCCGTAATACTAGAAGTTTGATATCTAGTAAATAATTCGTTAATTTCATTCTCTTATAAAAAAACAAATATCAAAATGAGCATTACAAAAAACCTACAAGACATACAATCTCAGCTTCCTGAACAGGTAACTCTTGTAGCTGTTTCTAAAACCAAACCTGTTTCAGAAATTATGGAAGCCTACCAAGCCGGGCAACGTATTTTTGGTGAAAACAGAATACAAGACATGGTAGAGAAATATGACGAAATGCCTAAAGATATTCAGTGGCATATGATTGGTCATGTACAACGCAATAAAGTGAAGTATATGGCACATTTTGTTAGCCTGATTCATGGTGTTGAAAATTTCAAAACACTAAAAGAAATAAACAAACAAGCTGCAAGACACGATAGAACTATTGATTGCTTATTACAAATAAAAATAGCTACAGAAGATTCTAAATTTGGTATGTCTGCAACCGAAGCTTCAGAAATATTACAATCTGAAGAGTTTTCAGATCTTAAAAATGTAAACGTAGTTGGTGTGATGGGAATGGCAACCTTCACAGAAGACCAAGAGCAAATAAAAAGAGAATTTCTTTCTTTAAAAGCTGCATTCCAAGATTTAAAAAAATTAAATCCTAAACTAGAAACTATTTCTATAGGAATGAGTGGCGACTATAAACTAGCAATTGAATGTGGAAGCACCATGATTAGAGTTGGAAGTAGTATCTTTGGAGCTAGAAATTATTAAACTGTATTTGTTTTGTAAAACAATACACACTTGAATCTTTAAAAACCTACATCGTCACTACCCTTTCGTATTGACAAGTACTAAAAAAACAGAACTCATTTACACAATAGTAGACATAGAAACCACTGGTGGTAAGTATAATGAAGAAGGCATAACAGAAATTGCCATTTATAAATATGATGGCCATGAAGTGGTTGACCAGTTTATTAGTTTAATAAATCCAGAGCGCGAAATTCAACCTTTTGTAGTAAACCTAACCGGAATTAACAGCAAAATGTTACGCAATGCGCCTAAATTTTACGAAGTAGCAAAACGTATAGTTGAAATCACCGAAGACACAATATTAGTTGCTCATAATGCAAAATTCGATTATCGAATTCTGCGTACTGAGTTTAAGCGCTTAGGCTTCGATTTTACACGCAAGACTTTATGTACTGTAGAACTTTCTAAAGAACTAATTCCGGAACAAGAATCCTATAGTCTTGGGAAGCTTACTAGAGCATTAGGCATTCCTGTTGCAGATAGGCACAGAGCTGCCGGAGATGCTTTTGCAACGGTTAAATTATTTAAAATTCTTTTAGAAAAAGATGTAAAGAAAAACATCATTCAAGAATCTATAAAGCACGAACCTAAAACTCAAGTAGAGTCTAGACTTTTAAGTATTATTGAAAGCCTACCTGCTATTACCGGTGTATATTATATACACAAAGCAGATGGAGAAATAATCTATATTGGAAAGAGTAAAAATATTAGAAAACGTATTAACCAGCACTTTACAGGAACTACTCGTAAGGCTAAAAAAATTCAACTTCAAGTTGCTGCAGTAACATACGAAGCATGCGGTAGCGAACTTGTTGCACTTTTAAAAGAAAGTGAAGCTATAAAACAAAATAAGCCCATCTACAATAGAGCATTGCGTAAAACTGTTTTCACCCACGCTCTATACAGTTTTACAGATGAAAATGGCTATATCAATCTAAAAATTGATAAGGTAGACGGAAGAAAAAAACCTATTACTACTTTTAGTAACAGACAAAGTGCTAAAAGTTTTATGTTTAATAAAGTAGAAGAATATCAATTATGCCAAAAGCTTACAGGTTTATATGATTCTAAAAGCCACTGTTTTAATTACACCGTAAAAACTTGCGAAGGAGCTTGTGTACAAGAAGAAGCTCCCGAGGAATACAATAAAAGAGTTCAACAGCTAATTGATAAAAACTCTTTTTCTAATGAAAATATAGTAATTGTAGATAGAGGTCGTGAAGTAGATGAACGCTCTGCTATTTTAATTCAAAATGGTGTTTTTAAAGGAATTGGATTCTTTAATTTAAACTATCAAATAAATAATTTAGATGTCTTAGAATCTATAATTACACCAATGGAAAACAATAAAGATACCCAACATATTATTAAAAGCTATTTAAGACGAAATAAAAATATAAAAGTTTTAAATATAAAGTAAATGAAAAAAATATACCTACTAATTAGCTTTCTTCTTACTACCGTTTTTTTGGGGCAAGCACAGCAGTTTCATCATAATTATTATGCTGCAACCAAAGCTGATTTAGAAACCAATATTTTTGAAAAAGATTCTACAGCAAATGCTTTAGTTATCTACGAATTTGGTAAAACCTATGTTGATGATAGTTCTTTTGAATTAAAACACGAGTTCAAACAAAAATTAAAGATATTAAATAAAAAAGGCTATAATCATGCTACGGTTATGATTTACCTTTATAACTCGGGAAGTAAAAAGGAAAAAGTTTCTGATATTCAAGCCACCACACATAATCTTGTTAATGGAAACATCCATAAAACAGAGCTTAATAAAAATGAAATCTACACAGAAAAATATAATGAGAATTACACTTTAGTTAAATTTACATTTCCAAATATTCAAGAAGGCTCTGTAATAACTTATAGTTACACCCTTACATTACCTTTTATTTACAAGTTTAAAGGTTGGGAGTTTCAAAGTGAAATACCTAAACTATATAGCGAATACAATACTAGCATTCCTGCTAATTATGATTATAATATAAAACTTGTAGGCACTATTCCACTAGCAAAAAACAAATCAGATTTAAAACATCATTGCCTAGAAACTGCTAGAGGAGGTTCTTCAGACTGTACCGAATCTATTTATATCATGAAAAACATTCCTGCTTTTATTGAAGAAGATTTTATGACAACTAAAAGCAATTACCTATCAAGAATAGAATATGAATTAAAAACTTTTAAAGGATTTGACGGAACTGTTGAAAACATAACCAAAACCTGGAAAAACACAGATAGAGAAATTAGAGACAACAAAAACATAGGCAAACAATTAAAAAGAAAAGTAGATAAAAAACAGCTCTTAAGTGCCGATATTTTAGAAGAAAAAGACGCTCTGAAAAAAGCTGAACAGATTTACAAACACATTCAGGACAACTATACTTGGAATAGCAATTATAGTATTTTTGAAGATGTTTCTATAAAAAATTTAATAGATAAAAAATCTGGAAGTGTTTCCGAAATTAATATTCTTTTGCATAATTTACTAGAAGCATGCAATATAGAAGTAAAACCCATAATTCTTTCTACTAGAAACAATGGTTTACCAACAACTATATATCCTGTAATTTCCGATTTTAATTATTTAATTGTACAAGCAAGCATTAATAATAAAACCTATTTATTAGATGCTACAGATAGGTATTTAAGCTTTGGTCAAATTCCGTTTAGAGCTTTAAATCAATATGGAAGACTTCTAGATTTTAAAAACGGAAGCAAATGGGTAGATATTGAAGCGCTTCCTGGTTCTAATATAAACTATAGAGTAAATCTTCAATTACATGCAGATCAAAATATAACTGGCGAGATTCAATTTAATAATAGAGGATATCCTGCTTTAACTGAAAAAAAATCGTATTTCGAAAACCCAATACAACACCAAAAGGATTTACAAGATGAATATGAGAATTTAGAAATTTTTGAATACCAAGCAGAAACCGAAGCAAAAAACAGCTTAGACTTTAATGAGAGTTTTAAAATTAATTACGAAGCAGAACAAATTGGAGAACAGCTTTATATAAACCCGTTTATCTTTACTTTTTTTGAAGAAAACCCTTTTAAACTTCAAGAACGTAGCTATCCATTAGATTTTGGATATAAAAGAGCTTATATATATTCGTATAAAATTAAAATAGATACTGCTTTTGAAATTCTAGAAACACCAAAAGAAACTATTTTACAATTACCAGAAAATACAGGACAATTACTATTTAATACCCTTGTAAATAATAATGAAATAATTGTTTATTTTAAACTAAGCTTTAACCAAGAAATATATACTAAAGAATTTTATCCGTATATAAAAAAAGCAATGAGTACCGTTGTAAATATCCAAAAGAACAGTACTATTGTATTAAAACGAAGTAATTAATCTCTTTTCACTACTTTTGAGAATATAAGTAATTATTTAAATACTTAATGGCCGAAAAAAAACCACATATAGATTGGAAAATAAAAGTTCATGATATTATTTATGAAGCGGAAACTCCTGCCGGTAAGCTATTTGACATTATTTTACTTATAGCCATACTAGCGAGTATCTTATTAGTGATGCTAGAGAGTGTGGAATCTTTAGATAATCAATACCATGCATTCTTTGATATTTCAGAATGGGTAATTACCATTATGTTTTCTATAGAGTATATCTTACGTATTATCTC
>JBLWYD010000127.1:0-6337 GCA_048267165.1 Bacteroidota bacterium | reverse complement strand
ATTATGTAAAAACCATTTATATTTTTACATAATTTAATTTTATATGTCTGTATAAATTGGTAATTGAATAGATGAGAATTAAGAAGATAATTGCTGAAAACATGAGTGAAGGCAAAGTTCTTATAAAAAAAGAACTTGGAGAAGAAGCAGTAATTCTTTCTACAAGAAATATAAAGAATATTGAGACTGGTAAGGACTCAGTTGAAATAGTTGCCGCTATAGACGAAAAGATTAAAGACCAACCTAAAAAAGAATCAAAATCCAGGATAAAGGGTGATGAAACAAGTAATAGTGAAGTAAACAAGCTAATAGAATCAATAAAGTTCCCATTTCTTGAATTCTTAGATACAAAACTTTCTGATAAATATAAATACCTCAAGAAATTAGGCTTCGACGAAACATTTATTGGGCCTATTTTACAGTCTATTTCAAAATCTAATAATCTAGATATATCCGATAGTGAGTTATTAAATTCGATAATTAGCCGAATTAATATTGAGAATCTATTCCAAAAAAGAATTTCACGCAAAGTTTATGGTTTTGTTGGTCCATCTGGCGTAGGCAAATCATCAACCCTTCTTAAATTTGCGGTTATACATAAATTGATGAACTCCTCTAATGTGCTAGTAATTGGGGCTAATAATCATAATTTTGGGGCTAATGATTTACTAGCTGCTTATTGTAAAATATTAAATTTAGATTACGAAAAAGCTGGTTCTGAAGAAGAATTAAATAGATTAATTGAAACAAAAAAGGCTTATGATATGCTCTTGATTGATTTCGATAGTAAATCTAAATATTCACACTCATCTATTGAGAATATACTTATACTACCTGTCAATGGTACTCCAATCTATTTAAACGAACAATTGAGTAAATACAGTAGCAGTTTCATTGGCTTATCGGGTCTTGATGAAAAATTTTCGATACAACCAATAATTGAATTATTGATTAACAAGAATTTGACTTTATGTTTTTATACAAATGGATCTGATATACCTGATGATATAGAATTAGCTGATGGAAGTGGGATAAATAAGATGATACTCAACAATGGATAAATCAACAAAGTTTATAACCATCTGTAGTGGTAAAGGTGGAGTTGGTAAGAGTTTCGTAGCAGCGAATCTTGCAAATCTTCTTTCTCAAAAGGGTAAGACTTTACTTTGGGATTCTAACCTCAACTTCCCTAATCTCCATTTAATATTAGGAGTAGATCCCCCACTAAGATTGAATGATTATATTAGCTCTAATGTTAAGTTTAAAGATACTATTTTTAAGGTAAGTAATGATTTTGATTTAATTATAGATAGTCCCCTAAGTGACCGTGAAGATAGCGAACACAGTGAAAAATTCTATGAGATATACCAAGAAATAAAATCATTAGATACGTATGATTATGTAATAATAGATACTATGCCAGGGGCAGGTGAGTTAGTACTCGAATCTTGTATTCTTTCTGATTTATCTATTGTTTTGATAACTGATGAACCAACAACTATAGTTGATTCCTATGGATTACTTAAATTAATTCTCCCATTCGTTGATTCAGATAGAATTGGAATATTAGTAAATAATGTAATAGATGAAGAAGATTATGAAGAAATTATTAGCAAGATTAATCTAACGACTAATAAATTTTTAGGTGTTAATTTCAACAATGTTGGCTTCATACCTTATGATAGAGAAGTAAGAAAATCCATTCAAATCCAAGAATTAATCACAATTAGCAATAATAATTCACCAATTTCAAAAAACTTGCACGATATTTGCTGCGTAATTGAAGAATATTTGAAATCTAAAAATCTAATAAAAGAGAATAGATAGTATGGATGAAAAAGAGTTAGCAAAATCAAAAGAAGATGATACAAAAGCACAAAAAGAAAAAGAAAAAGAGCTAAAGAAACGTCAGAAAGAAGAACAAAAAAAAGCGAATAAAATAGTAATATCACCGTTCAAGAGTTTGTTACTAGCGGCATTAATGTTCACAATTATTGGATTCTTAGTATTCTATTTCGGTTCCGAATTTGACATAGTTGAAAGTAGCTATAGAGCATTTCTGATATTTTCTACTATTTATGTAGGAATTGGTTTGATTGTGCTAATATTCTTTTATTCTCTTTATAGAATTAAAGTCAATGAATCGAAGAAAGAAAACGAGAAAAGTTCTAACAAAAATTTTGACTATGAAGAAGACGAAATGGATAGAATAATGAACGAATCAATACAAGACAACGAATAATTAACCCATATTTAGATTAATAGATGAACATAACTGATAATATTTGGGTAGAATACCAACTAGATCCTAACCAAGAATTGAGGAGCAAATTATTTGTTCAGTATTCTTGGATAGTCAATTATGTTTTAAGCAAACTAAAAGTACCGGATAACTCAATACTTGAGAGAGGTGACTTAGTAAATATTGGTATGATTGGTCTTAGTGAATCAATTGATAGATATGATTTAGAAAAGCAAGTTAAATTCGAGAGTTATGCAATTACAAGAGTTAGAGGGACAATACAAGATGAGTTGAGAAAGCTTGATTGGTTATCTCGTACAGCAAGGAAAAAAGTAAACAGTGTTAACGAAATAAAAGAAAAAACTCTTAAAGAAAATGGAATTGAAGTCTCAGACGAAGAGATAATTGAAAAGTTAGGATTGACAAGCGATCAATATAATAGTTACTTGCAAGCAATGGAAGCATCACGTAACACACTTTCTTTTATAGATAGTAGTATAGATACCGATGCAGATGGATATTCATTAGTTGATAATATAACTTATGATAATGATGCAAATCAGTTAGAAGATTTGATTGAAACAGAAAAAATTGATTTTTTAACTACTTATTTAAAAGATTTACCAGAGAAGAAAAGGCTAGTAATAGCTCTTTATTATTATGAAAATTTAACTTTTAAAGAAATTGGCAAGCTGATTGATGTGACTGAAGGTAGAGTAAGTCAAATACACTCAGAAGTCATTAAAGAATTAAAGGTTAAAATAAATAATTATGAGAATGCTTAGTAATAATATCATAAAACGTCTTTCCAGAATTGAAGATTTACCATCTATTCCTATTGTTTTAACTGAAATTATGACAATGTTGGATGATGAGAATTTGAAATCTAAGAATCTTGCGGAGACTATAGAAAGAGACCAGATGTTAACTACTCGAGTTTTAAGAGTAGCTAATTCGCCTTACTATGGATTTACTAGAAAAATATCTACTGTCGAACTTGCAATAGCACTTATTGGTATTAATACTATAAGAGATATAGTAACGGGTATAATGGTAAAACGTATATTCATAGACTCGCATAGATCTGTTATTGATCTAGATTCTTATTGGAAGTATAGTATATTCTGTGCGGGTGCTACAAAGTACTTTGCAGCAAAATTGAAGTATAGACCTTTGGGCGAATCATTTGTAACTGGGTTAATGCATGATATGGGTGTTCTATTACTTAGTACTTACTTCTCACATGAGTATAAAGAAGTTCTGATTCAACTAGAAATGGATCACAAATATTCACTAGTACAAGCTGAACAAAAGATATTACAAACTAATCATGCTGAAGTAGCTTCATGGTTAGCAGATAAATGGAATTTACCTTCAAAAATTTGTGTAGCACTTAAAAATCACCATTATCATTTTAGTAATGTGGATGTACGAGATGTAATTAATGAGCAGCCTTTGACAGTAGCAGTGGCACTTTCGGAGTATTTTGCTAAAGAGCTTGGGTTTATGACTTGGAACAACGAGATGACAGATTCGAAACTATTCATCGGACCTGAAATTTTTACAGCAAGCGATGATACAATGTTTGACGCTAATAGTTCTATATCATTAATTAAACAAGACTTACTAAAAGAATTTGAAAAATATAGTTTTTTCACAGAGATGTAGATGAGAAAAAGCAAAATTGGACATAGAAAGTACATCAGAAAAATCCTCCAAATGGAAGATAAGATGGATTCTTTGTTCGAAATTGTAAACTCCTCAGACTTCCGTTCACTCTTGTTAGTTATTGAAAAAGAATTAGACAAACGATTCAGTATAATAGAATCAAAAATTGAGTTAGAAAATCAAGACTACTTAGAGTTCTTCGAATCATCCCTTGATAAAAAGAAGTATTTAGAAAAAGAAACTACATATCTTAGCGAAGAAGGAATACTAGATTGGGTCAAATCTACTGGTAAAACTCAGATTGTGCCCTCCCCTTTTTACTCTTATGGTAAAGCGGCAGTAATAATAACTCCATTATTCAATAAAGAAATTCATATTGGATTTTACTTGGCATTAAGTAAAAACAATAGACTCCTATTCGATGATGTACAAATTAATAATATAGATAGGTTAGTGTTACTTTTTAACTCAAAGCTCATATCTCTTTATTATGAACTAAAATTAAAAAGATTAGCAAGTAGCATAGAATATTATGAAAAAATCATACTCAGTAGTGTAAATTATATTGATGGTCAATTACTAGTTGAAAGTACTTCAGAAAAGATTAATCAATCATTATCTATTGTTAAAAACAATCTAAATCTGATTGACAATGAATCTGAAACTTTTTATACTCGACTTAATAAAATAACAAGCGAAATTAACAATATATCAGAATTAAATTCAAAACTTACAGAAGACATTGGGGATAATCCCGATAAGTTGAATACTAGTTTGAGTTTAGATGAAATAATTAATGAGATTCTTGAAGTAATGAACCATGAATTTCTTAATACTAATATTGAAATCAGTTTTATAGAATCAACTGAGAAATTTTTTATTAGTACTTCTAAAGGTAAAATAAGGTCTGCAATTATTAATTTACTAGTCCATATTCTGAATCAATCAAATCAATTTAGAGTATTAAATATATACTATAAGAAGACTATTAATGGAGCTAACATTTCATTTTACCTTGGTGTTGAGAACTACTCATTCACTACTAATATGACAATTGATTCCCCTGTTGAAATCCCTATACCAAAAGAATTAGAAATAACTAAAAAACTATTGAATAGTATAAATTCCAGACTTGAAATTGTAAATGTCGAGGAATTAGGATATTTTTTCAATATTTTAGTTAAATGAAAACCCTCATAATTATATTATTATTTATTATTAGTTCCGCTACGCAATCAACGGAATTACTTGACGCTATAAAAATCGATAATAATACACTGTTATTAAGATTCAATGACAGAGCTACATATTCTACCAATCTCTCTTCTGATAAAAAAAATATATCTTTAGAGCTAAAGAATACAAAGAATTTGATTGGTAAAAACAGTGTGAGATTTGATTCTGAGTTAATAAAAGAAATGTTCGTTTCTACTAAAAATAATATTTTAGTTGTAAATATAATTCTAACAAATAACTCTGGATTTAATACTTTCCAACTCCCCTACTCTAATTCAATTATAGTTGATGTTTTTGATTGGAACAAAGTTTCAGCTGTGGAAGATAAATACAGAAGTGGGTTATTCGCTTATGAAAGCAGCCTATACAAGCAGTCAATCAATTTATTCAGAGAATCTAAAGAACAATTAAATACTGCTCGTTCAATGTTAGGAATAGTATATCTTTTAGAGGATAGTTTAGAAGCTTCGTTTAATCAACTTTCTATCGCCGCAAGGAATAACTCAACAATACCAGATGTTTATGCTGCACTTAGTCAGATTTATACTGAAAAAGGTAGTCTCACTAAAGCTAATTATTACAAAAATAAATTTTTGACTAGTCTCTCAGTCAAAGATACTAATTATCAATATCCAAGATTAATATTTAGTAAATCAAACATAGATAGTCTGAAATTAGATGAATATGTAGATACCTCTGATGTCGATTTAGAAGCAGTAGCAAATAATGACCGTTTCTCTAATCTATTCGATGAAGATTCTGATAGAAAGAAAACTGAATCTGTTGCTAAGAACAAGTTAGAAAATGAAGATGCATTTTTAGACATGAAAAATTTCTTAAAATACATAATTATTGCATTATTATTAATAGTGCTATTTATAGTTTCATTGTACGTGAAATGGAGAAAAACTAAGGTCGTAGATCAAAACAAAGAAGCTAAAACAAATTTCGAACAGGAATTAAGACAAATTACATCTCAAGTGAAAAAGGAAGGTGGAATTGTTGTAGATAGAACTGATACGACTGAGGTAAATAACTATAAACCAAAAACTCCGAAAAAGAATAAAGTGACTCAAAGTGGGAAGTTAACAAAGGATTCCAATATAAAGACCACTGATACAGACAAGAAAATTGAAGCTAAAGAGCTTCTTTCAGCTATAAATGAAATCAAATCTACGAATATCAATATTA
>JBLWYD010000126.1:0-6404 GCA_048267165.1 Bacteroidota bacterium | reverse complement strand
CATAGTGAGTTTCACAATGAATGGCAACAATTGGATAAACTCCCTAAGGGAGTTTATATCCTTTATATCACAAATCTAACGGATTTTTTATAGAATCAAAATTATTTGTGGCCACATGTGTGTAAATTTCTGTCGTTTTAGTAGAATTATGACCTAATAACATCTGGATATATCGCAAATCTGTACCAGACTCCAATAAATGTGTAGCAAAACTATGACGCAGTACATGTGGCGAAACCTTTACTAGAATACCTGCCCGCTCCCCTGCACTACTCACTATTTTAAAAACACTATTCGCATGGTATTTACGACCCTTCATTCCCTCAAACAAATACTCCTTAGGTTGGTACTCCTTATAATACAACCTTAAATCTACCAACAACTTTTTAGACAACAATGTGTACCTATCCTTGTTACCCTTAGCACCAACAACACGTATCACCATTCGCTTGCTATCAATATCCTCAAGCCTCAAATTCAAAAGCTCACTACGCCTTAATCCAGCCGAATAAAGTAAACTCACTATACACTTATGTTTTAAATTATTAGTCGAGGCTATAACCCGAAACACATCCTCCTTAGACAAAACAACAGGTAACTTCTTTTCTTTCCTAGGTCGCTCTATTTCATAAAACCTATTAGGCATACCCAAAACAATTTCATAATAAAACTTAATACTGTTAATAGCCTGGTTAATATAAGAAGTAGAATGATGCTTCTGTATTAGCATTTGAATATACCTTCGTATATCAAACTCATTCAAAGCATCTATTTCTTTACCTTTATAATAATTAATAAAACGCTCAAAACAAGACACATAAGTCTTTACCGTATTGTTTGCATATTTTTTTAATTCCAGTTTCTGTAAATAAGAAGGCGGACAAGCCCTATAATCATCAGGCAAAGCTCTTTTCCTATACCAAGAAACATCAAACTCTTCATCCAAATTCTTAGATCTATTAGACCCAAAAAAATACTTGCCATTAACCCAAGCAACACCCTTAAAAACATTAAAAATACTAGTAAGATTATTAGAAGTATTAGCTATATAATACATGCTATACTCCTCAGACCATTGTAAACCAGGTAACTCCCGTATCAATGCATTCAATACCTTATCCGAATAAAACTGCAAACCAATATATTTCTTATTATCTAGCAATAAGTGCCTTAAAGTAATATGCTTTTTAAAATCCATAACCAATAATACTAATAATCAACATTTTAACCGTATATTAAGCGTATAATAAACGTATAACTATCAGATAGATATTCCCTAGCCATGAAAAAGAAAAAAACCTGTAAAGCATGTAACAAACTTTTGTCAGGCAGATCAGATAAAAAGTTCTGCGACACCTATTGTAAAAGCTCCTATCACTACCAAAAATCAATAGAAGAAAAACCAAGTTTCTATACCAAAGTAGATAAACAACTAAAAACAAACAGACGCATTTTAAAAAACTTCAATCGTGCAGGAAAAGCAACCGTAAGAAGTGAAATATTAATAAATAAAGGATTTAACCCCAATTTCTTTACCCACTATTGGAAAAACAAAAACCAAGACGTCTATTTATTTGTATATGAATATGGCTTCCTAAAGAAATCAGAACATGGGGCAGAAAAATATGTCCTGGTAAAATGGCAAGAGTATATGACAAAAAAACAATAGAAAAAACAAAAGCCAAATCGTGAAATTTGGCTTTGTAATTAGGTCCTTAAAAATAAAAACCTGTATATATATAAAAACTAAACTATATAATAATCTAAAATACTAAAATTGTAAATCTGCAATAATATCAAACGCATCATAAATAGCTTTGTCCTTCAAGTCATCAAAAAAGCTAGTAGAACCATAACGAACATTAAAAACAGATCTGTCTATATTTAATGCAGCATTAGCCTTATTACCATAAACCGAAAGATCAAAAGTGATGCTCTCTGTAATACCTTTAATAGTAATATCTCCTGTAACTTTATATGAATTCTTACCGCTTACTGCAACTTTAGTAAATACCAAACTTGCCGTAGGGTACTTTTCAACACCAAAAAAATCATCCGACTTTAAATGCCCTTCTAATTGGCCTTTGTATTCCCCTTCTAAATCGGTAACCGTTATACTAGGCATATCCATTACAAAAGCACCACCTGTTAGTCTATCTCCATCAAAGGCAAGATGCCCAGAGCTAATAGAAATCAAACCCTCGTGAGCGCCTGTTACCTTATAACCTTTCCAAACAACCTTACTCTCCCCTACTTTAATTTCTTTTTTATCTCCTTCTATGGTAGTAAAAGAAAATGTCATAAATGCTACCAAAACAATAGCTGCTAAATTTTTAATGTAATTTTTCATTTGTATCTGTTTTTCTGTTAAATATTAAAGCACAAATATCCAACATATCACAAACACGCAAAATGAAGTAGTTTATAAAAGAAGATTAAACTAGATTAACTTTTATTTTTCTAAAGAAAGTTGACGCTTTATTTTACTCAAAAATTCTTTAGTAATTCCTAAATAAGAAGCAATCATATACTGTGGTACACGCTGCTCAATCTTAGGATAAGTATCCTTAAAAATACGATAACGCTCCTTAGCTGTTAAACTAAAGTTTCTTATAATTCTTTTTTGAGAAGCAACAAAAGCACGCTCCGTAATCTTTCTAAATAATCGCTCTAACTTAGGAATCTCTTGGTACAATACCTCCAATTCTTCATAACGAAATTGAAGAATCTTCGTGCTCTCTATACACTGCACATGAAAATCTGCAGGACTTTGTGTTATAAAACTTCCCAAATCAGAAGTCCACCAATCCGCAATAGAAAAACCAACTATATGCTCCTGCCCTGCCGCATCAATATAAAAAGTTTTAGTACACCCCGAAAGTATAAAATTTACACTTTTACAAACATCTCCTTGTTGTACAATATATTGATCTTTAAGATAATTTCTTTCAATTATTTTCGAAAAAAGCAAGGCTTCCTCCTCCTTACTTAAAGTAATATAATTACCTATATAATCTAAAAAAGGCTCTTTATTCATGTGTATATACTAAAGATAGATGCTACTAAAAATTCCATTTTACCCATGCAATGTAATAAATAAAAACAAACAGAAAAAAACCACCCTATTGCAACAAGTACTACAAACAAACCTGCAACTAAAACAATATATAAACGCATATTTACTTAAAGCTGACAAATATCATTTTGCCATTAAATATAAAACCTTAAATTTACAGATATAATTAACCAAAACCCTTATTTTACAGTAACACATCAATTTAAGCATGAGAAAACATATTTTAGTACCAACAGATTTTTCAGAAAACGCATGGAGCGCAGCACTATACGCTTTAAAATTATATGCAAACACACCATGTACCTTTTATTTCTCACATGCTTTCACCTTTCTTAATACAGGAACAAGAACACAGGTTCCACAAAGTCAAATAGACCCCCTAGTTGAAAAAGAAAAAGAACAGCTTATAGAAGTGATGAATCGTGCAAAAAAAGAAAGCACAAATAGCGATCATGAATTTGATACCATCTTTAGCTTCGGTTCCTTAATGGACTCTATTAAACTAGCAAATAAAAAATATAAAATAGACCTTGTAGTAATGGGTACCAAAGGGGCAACAGGGGCAAAAAAAATACTATTAGGTAGCAATGCCGTGGCAGTAATAAACAAAGTAAGACGCGCACCACTTTTATTAGTACCTAGTAAATGTAAATACAAAGCACCTAAAAAAATATTATTCCCAAGTGCCTTTACTAGATTTTTTGGCGAAGAAATTCAAAGCATCAAAGAACTAGCAGAATTACACAACTCATCTATAGACGTACTACATATTAATGCTAAAGAAACACTTTCAGATATTCAAAACGCCAATCTAGACATGCTAAAAAACTACCTAGAAGGCTTGGAGCTAAACTTTAACTGGAGAACAGACTATAAAACAAAAGCCTATGCTATTACAGACTTTATTAAAGAAAACAATAGCAATATATTAACCATGATTAATTACGAACATAGCTTTATTGAAAACCTAGTAAAAGAACCAGTAATTAAAAGACTAGGGTTTAATTCAAAAATCCCATTCATGATAATCCCTCGTAAAAAATAAAAAACACTACTTAAACCATACAAAAACGCTCTAGCCAAAAAACTAGAGCGTTTGTAATTATAACCAAATTCATATACAGTGTTGTAAATCGTTTTTTATGGGATAAGTTTTTTCTTTACCAACCGAAATTAGGTCTAAAAAATTAGATATTATTAAAGCTAATATTCTTAAAGAGCTGAATGGATTACCAACCAAAGTAATAGAGTTATTATTTAAACTCATTCAAAGTGAAGTTAATTCCAAATCTGTTTTCATCTTCGATTAAGGCTTTAAAATTCATGTAGTTATATGCTACTTGAAATCTAATTTGCTCGTTATTTCTTTTAGAGAAAAGATGTATTTCTGTTATATCGGCATTAATTTGTTTTATCAATGCGATATTACCGTCACTTATAGAGCGTAACTAGTTATCAATCAAAACCTCTATGAATTTTGGTTTATTCATATTTATTAATTTTTAAATAAAAGCAAGTGGGTTTCAAATTTTATTGGTTTCATTAAATACTTAACAATACTACTCATTAAGCCAACTAAAACTACCTGATTGCGCGGTCATTAGTCATCCACTGATAAAATTCTCCGCTCACATGCGATTTTTAAATTGGAGAGAGGTTTTGCAAATATTTCATTCTAGTCAATGCTTTAAGAGTTAGCTAATATTATCCGACTAACTCAAACAGTTTTCGCATCCCTTTTAGGGTATCCTGAGCATGACACTAAATAGAATTCTTTATCTACACGTAAACTTTCTCCATTTTTTTATTTCATTATATATTCCACTCTTTATTCCTCTTTCCTCACCTCTCCATCACGCTTCAATGTTTACAACATGCAAGTGTATGGCACGTTGCGTTGACTTGGGGAAGGCATATATGGTAATCTATACAATTCTAAGACTTTCCAAATAAGCACATACCAAGCAATGTGATATACATAATAGTATAAAGAATAAACAAACTAAACCTTACAATCAACTACCCCAACACCTACTGGCTTATCAAAAGCATACATCTCGTTTTCTATAAGCTCATAATACCTAAAACCAACCACAGCAATACCAACATGCTGCGGAAACAACACATCCTCCGGTACCAAAGTAAAACTAGAAGCCCCAGCCCCTAGCTCCAAAAAATGAATACTAGAATACACCACCGAAGATTCCAAGCCCTCAAAATCAAAGTCTAAAACCCCCAAACAAATCCCTAAATGCGTAGCCGTATTTGGCGCCGGAAACAAACTCGCATTAAACCCAGAAACCGTCAATACCTGTGTATTCCAATCAAACACAGCTTGGTTTTTAAAAACACCAACCATCGGCTGGTGAACCAAAAAATCAAACCGCTTTAGCAAACGCCTCCCCTTAGCTGTTTGTAAACCAGCCAACACCCTACGCTTCCCTCGCTCAGAAACACCATCCAAAGCCTTTATCTCCAAAAACAAACGCATCATCCTAGAGTGAAATCCCTTCCCCTTTATACCATAAAAAACATCCCGCAAAGCTAACCTAAAGGCTTTCTTCACCTTACTACAATGCCCAAACTCACTAGCATTCTCACGAACACGCTGCATACTAGCTTTCGTTTTAATAGCCTTACCATTAAAACCACCACCAGCCTTTCTAGCATATGCAACCCCTTTAACCATATAAAAGTTCACATCACCTATAGTACCCGTAACCTTAACCAATCCTTTTTGTCTAGCCATAACACTACTAAAATAATGAAAACTAAACAATTACGCAATAGGTATAGCGTATCTATAGCGTATCTATAGCGTATATACTCCCAACATACTACATAGTAACTCCGTTTACACCATTGGAGCACCTTATAATAAGAAGGAAATAACATGTACTTCCAAAAACAAACAGGTATTATATAATCATTAATTTTTTAACCATTTAGCAACAAAAAAATCAAATAAAAAGAATATTTTTTGATATTTATAAAAAATAGTCGTTCTGTTTTATATATATTTGAATTAAACTTATAATAGCACCACCAATTTTACCTACTTTAATCAATGAAACTAAACCACAAGTATTCAAAAAGACTTCTAATTGTCTTAGTACTATTCTTTGCAGTAAACTTTAATTATTCACAAAATAGAAACCTAGAACTTGCTGAAACATTCTTAAGTCAAAAAGGAGAGCTTACATTTAGCTTTCAAGTAAATTCTCCCGAAGAATTAGAACAATGGACAACGCAATTATCAATTCTAAACTTCAATCCAGAAACCAACACAGTCTATGCTTGGGCAAACACACAACAATTTAGACAGTTT
>JBLWYD010000125.1:0-6433 GCA_048267165.1 Bacteroidota bacterium | reverse complement strand
CAATAGGAAAAATAAAGACCACTAAAAAGTTACCAAATAATCCTGATAGAGCAATCCAAAAAACGTCCTTTTTTGACATTCTTTTCAAAGCTGGGAATCCAATAAATGACAAAAGCAAGCCTGACAATCCTGCCCTAAAAGCTCCGATTTGATATGGGTCAAATACTGGTAGTATTTTTTTTATGAGTATAAAAGAAGAACCCCAGATTATAGCAATAAAGATGAGTAGAAAATATTTATTTTGAATGAATTGCCTCATAAAATGTCTATGTTTATTTAATTCGACAAATTTAATATTTGGATTTTTATAAAATCATTCAATCAAGTATTTTTTTATTGACTTTCATCGATTTTTTAAATTGCGCCCAACGCCTAAGCTATGAGTAGTGCGGGAGCAAACTTGCGCTTACCATTCCGTTTTGCCCATAGCAAAAGCTTTTTGTTTTGATTTATTTTTTATTCTCAGAGCAAAATCGGAAAGATTTTGCGCCCTTATAAATATAGATAAAACTTTGAATTGAAGACCAGGGCCCGCATTACTTCATAGGTTCTGTTGCCCACAGTTATTTTTCGGTCAGCTTCTTTTTGAGCTTTTTAAATGTCACCCAATCGTTTGAGGGATAATCTTTTATAATAAAACTTGAATCGCTGGATATAACCCTATTTACTATTCCTGCGTGAGAGAAAGAAGAGCGATTATTTATTTTCTTTTTTACAAGTTCCACAATCGCTTTTTCGATAAGGTCGATTTCCACATTATTTAACTCAATGCTATCAATCTTAAGTTCCAGCATTTTATATTCATACCATTTTTTGGGTTTTTCATTTTCTTTGGGTGGCATTGGTGGCTCATAAGAACCTAAATATTTTGAATAATCAGCATAAGTTTTTTTGCCGTCAGAGTAAACTAAAATCACATCCGAGTCCCCGCCCCATTCTCCATATTTATCATCAGTATGAGCAAGTTCAAGTTGATTCCATTTGTCGATGAAATCCAAAGAAATATTCATTTCGTTTTTTACCTCACTATTTGATTCGTTTTTATTCTCATCAACACAACTGACCATAAAAGGAATAACCATTATTAACGTCAAGGCGATTTTTTTCATAATTGTGGGCAACAAATGTATAAACACCCTTGGGAGTTTATTCCTATTATATATACTCCTTTGGATGTAGGTTGAATTATTTTGATGTGTAATTTAATGAAATATTATTTATTGTAGGAATTTACGTTTTGAAATTTTGGGGTTTTGGATGTTTTTGGGTTGGGGTGCGCTTCGACTAGGCTCAGGATAAACTATACAACACAGAAGGCAGAGGAGTTTTGCTTTTTGTTTCTTGATATGATATGTCTAGAGTAATTATTAAGACATGGATTATTAGGTTATTATTTTGTGTTGTAAACCTGTTTATTACTATTAGATGTTTTAGTAATTTTCCTACAAATAACCTTGCTTTAACTTTAAAAATCAAATTCTTTAGTATATTTGAATTTTCGCTTAATTCTTAATTTTATGTTACAAAAACCTTTCAATCTCTGTTATGAGAGATGGATTTTTTTATTTTTTTATTTTCTCCTGTTTTCTTCCAATATTGTTTCTCAAAATGACATAGCTGTTAAAGCATTTGACAGTGTTTTCTATCATGTAGCGGTTAACGTTTCTTCATCGAATCCTATTAAAGCGATGCATTTGGCAGATTCTTTATACACTTATTCAGCTAACGGTAAACAGAAGTTGAGATCGGTTATGTTGAAAGCTGATATACTTGAGAAACAGGAAAAACGTGGTGAGGCAATTAAGCAAGCTATAAAGGCATTGCAGATAGCAAAAGATGAAGATGACTATGTTTTTCAGGCTCGGATTTATGGTTTTTTATCTACACAATATCGAACTGTTGGGTTTTTAGATAAAGGAAAAGAGTCAATAAGGAACGGGGTTGCCATTAGTTCAAAGATTAGTGATAAGGATGAGGTTACAAAGTACAAAGCAATGGCAGACCAAGAATTGGCAGAGTACGCTTTGGACGAAAAGGATTTTGAACGTGCTATTGAGCACATAAGATTAGCGATGCTATCCTATGAGCAAGAAGGAAACGAATCGTTCCGACATTTTTTAATAGGTAATAGTGAGGAGATGCTCGGTCGAGCCTATTTAGGACTTAACAATCCGTCAAGAGCATTACAGCACTTTTCGAAAGCGAATATAGATATTAATAAAGCAGAAGCGGGAAATACACTTTGGGCTGCTTTAATTTATCAAGGTTATTCAGCCGCCCTTTTGAAAACCAAAAAGCTAGATAGCGCTAAAATTTATTTAAAAAAGGCGTTGAGTATTGCAGAGAATGGAAATCACAGCAGTTTAAAACAACGTGTGTATGAAACGACTTCTGATTATTATAAACAATTAAATATACTAGATAGTTTTTCGAAGTACGATTCAAAATATAATGCTATCACCAAAGAGAATAACACTAAAAGGAAGGCTATGGTTAATGATGCCTACCAGACTCTTCAAGAGTATACTAAATCTGAATTTTCAAAAGATACCATATATAAAATATTAGCTTTAGTTATAATATGTTTTATTGGTTTGGTGCTGTATTTTAAAAGGAAAAATTTGTTTGGGACTACTGAGGATGGCATAGATGGCATTGAGGATAAAACTAATGATTTAAATCTTTCCCCAAAAACCGAAAATGAAATTTTAGACAAGCTAGGTGAGTTTGAAGCTTCCAATGATTTTCTTGATAAAAACATTTCTATGTCGGTTTTAATAGGTAGGTTGCATACGAATACGAAGTATCTTCGGTATATTCTAAAAAAATATAAGGACAAGGATTATAATAATTATATAAATGAACTTCGTATTAATTATATAGTGGAAAAGTTAAAAACAAATCCAGCTTATTTAAATTATAAAATAAGTTATCTGGCAGATGAAAGTGGTTTTTCTTCACATAGTAAGTTTTCAGCTGAATTTAAAAAAATCACCAATTTTACACCTTCAGACTATATTGAAGTTCTTAAGGGTAATTAATAATTAACTATAATAATTACTTAGTTTTGTAGTGAACAATAAAAATCACGTAGATCTAATAGCTATCAAACATTTACTTTTTACTTTATTTTTATGCTATTGTAGTCTGCAAAGTAATTTGCTACAGGCAGGTGTTGTTGTGCAATACGACAAGGTTTTTGCTACAATGACTGTTGCAACAGATCAAAGTGCCATTGAGCATATTATTGAAGCACAGTATTTGATTGATTTAGGAGAATACGATACAAGTATAACCTATTTAAATATTATTCTACAGCGATATCAAGGTAACAACAAAGAAGTAAAAGCACGTTTATTAGGAGGTTTAGCTAGAAATTATTTGAATTTAGGTTTAAACAGAAAAGCTATTCAGTTTTGGGAGGATGCTATAAAGCTTATTGAGAACTCTAAAGATCACTTGTTTATAGAATCTGTTTTTAGAAATAATATGTCAATTGCTTATATAAAGTTAGGTCAGACTGACAAGGCATATGAAAATCTGCTACAGTCATTAGAGAAGTATCCCTTGGCCCAAACGTATAAAAATCTCTCAGATATAGCTTTAGATAAAAACAAAGATTTTGAATTATCTAATTACTACTTAACTAATGGTTTGTCCTTAATTCAAGACACTCTTTATAAGGGTAAAGTTTATATGCACGAAGACTACTTATCAAAATTACACTTGTCTAATATAACCGAGGGGTATGCTTATCATTATTATATTAAAAAAGATTATCAGACTTCATTATTAAAGTATCAAGAGGTTTTGTCTATTGCAGAAAGCTTGAAGAGGGTTAGATTGCGAGTAAAAATCCTTAAAAAGATAGGTTATCTTTATAAAGAATTGGGTGATTATGAGAAATCTACAAGTTATTTGTCTAGATATATTAGCCTGAATGATAGCTTGCGAGTAATAATGAATAATAGTTTAAGTATACCAATACAAAATTTTATTGAAGAAACAGAAGGGGAGACTCAAGCATCCGATATCCGATCTGATCGATATGTAATTATATTTATCATATTTATTGCAGCTCTAGTCTTATATGCAACGCTTTTCTATGTAAAAAGAAAGAGAAGGTTAGGAGGTGCGGAAAATCTAGAGAAAAGTAATGCTTCTTCTTCAAACGCGCAAGTTTCTATTAATTCGAGCCTTCCGTTAAAAATGAAAGAGGAGCTTATGCTTAAGTTACAGGAATTTGAAGTTTCAAATGCGTTTCTAGAAAAAGATATGTCTTTTTCTAAATTAGTAGCCTACGTGAATAGTAATGAAAAATATTTAAGACAGATACTTAAAAAATATAAGAATACAGATTATAATAACTATATAAATGCACTTCGTATTAATTATATAGTGGAAAAGTTAAATACAGATCCAGAATATTTAAATTATAAAATAAGTTATCTGGCAGCTGAAAGTGGCTTTTCTTCACATAGTAAATTTTCAGCTAGTTTTAGGCAGCAAGTTGGCCTTTCTCCTTCAAGGTATATAGAGCGAATAAAAGAAGAAAAAACTATTAGTTTGTGATAGCTTTATGTTTTAAGGAAAATGGTTCTGTTTTTTAACATACAATTGACTAATTGTTAATCCAACAGATGAATCAGTCCGCTTATTTTTTATTACAATTAATATTTTGAGAATATTGGGACTTTATTTTTACTAATTTTATTTAAGAAATAACATTTTTTCATCTGTTCTATAGCAATAATATCTTTTAATACAACATTATTGAAATAAGCTATCTAGAAAACAGTATCATCTTCTAAGAATTCTTTTTGAAAATAATTCTGAAAAACCTAACGTAATTATATCTTGCTAAACGATTAGAATTTTCCCTATTTCTTTGCAGTAATTGAGATCTGCGTTATACTGTGCGCATGCAAAAATCTTTTAGCAGTACCACCTTCCTTATAGGCTAATTTATTAAATTTTTAATAGAACTTGTGTTTACTAATTTAGGAATTAGTGATATGGCTTATCCATTCAAAGCACAGCAAAACTAGCTATTTAAACTATATACTACATATTTTACATAAACAAGTCCATTTTTGATATGTTGAGTTTTTTTATATCTGAGTGTAAATAACTAACAGTTTTTTTTCACCAAGAGTTCTTTGGTTTATTGAATTTGATATAAAGTATATTAAGAGGTTTATTTCAATCTCAATTTTCTTTCTCCAAATATAGATTCGTTTACTTTTTGTTTTGTTGTATAACATCGATAAAATGCTTCTTTTTCAGGTTGCAGTGTAATGTGTTGGTTATAAGGTGCTTGTATTCTGTCTATATTACGGAATTCACACAGGATAACAATTTATGGCCTCTTTTCTTTCTTCTACATTCGCGCCATCAAAAACGGGTAGCTAGTATGATATTTAACTATGATGGTCCTTAAAAATTACCCAGGTGTTTTTTTTAGATAGTACTCAATCTAAAAGGCCCGAATTAAAAAAGAATTTTAAATAACCAATACTATTACATTTCATTATGAAAAAACTATTACTGTTGTTAACATTAATCGCTGGTAATTGCCTTTATGCTCAAGTTGGGATAGGTACAGATATGCCAAATCCATCTTCTCAGTTGGAAATTAAGTCAGCAAATCGTGGTATTTTGATACCACAAGTACCCTTAACAAGTGTTACGGATGAAACAACTATAAATGCTGGGAATATAGAAAGTTTACTTGTATATAACATAAATACTAATGATACGCTTACTCCGGGTTATTATTATTGGTATCAAGGAAAATGGCAAAGACTAATGACAGAGTCAAATATGCCGGACTATATTGTGTTTTGGGATGTAGTTAACAACCAGTTTACATATATTGATGCTCAGGGTGATACAGTTGTTATCAACGTTTCAGATTTAGAAACTCTAACTTCATTGGAACTAAGTCCAGATGGGCATACATTGGAGTATACAGATGAAGACGGTGAGATTACCCATATAGATCTTGCAACGGTGATTAATAATTTTGAGACCTTAACTACTATCGCCTCTAATGGAGATGGTACTTTTAGCTATACAGACGAAAATGGTAATACGACTACGATAGATATTTCTAATTTAGAAACTTTAACCTATTTAGCATTAAACACAGACGGTAAAACTTTAGAGTATATTGATGAGAATGGTGATCTTAATAGTGTTGATTTAGAGGTGATTATTAAGAATTACGAAACTGTTACTACACTTGTAGATAATGGTGATGGAACTTACATTTTTACAAACGAAAATGGTGATACGATTACAGTCGACGTCGTAGGCGATGTTGTAACTAACATACAGAACCAGGGAGCTATCTATAATGAGATTATCAATATTTTAAATGCAGAATCAGACATTTTTGTAGATAACGGCGATGGAACGTTACGCATACAGC
>JBLWYD010000124.1:0-6556 GCA_048267165.1 Bacteroidota bacterium | reverse complement strand
AGAAACTTTAGTGATCTGAAAAATTATATAACTTCAGATTTATCGGCAAGAGGTGTAGGTAAACTCACATTTAAGCATTGTTTAGATCCGTTAATCAGATTTCATTTAATACTGAGAATTTATGAATATATAAACAATGTATATACGAAAAATATACTAAACCTCGTTGTGAAATTTTGGTTTAAACGTTTATCCGTAAAGCTAGGGTTTAGTGTACCTATAAATGTTGCGGGCCCCGGCCTTTGTATTGTGCATTATGGAACTGTAGTTATAAGTCCACTTGCCAAGATAGGTGGTAATTGCAGAATTCATGCAGGTGTTAATATCGGTGGTAAAGCGGGACAGTATTCAATAGAAGAAGCCAAGTATTTAAATCCAATCATTAGAGATAATGTTTATATAGGACCTGGTGCGAAAATATTTGGTGGTGTGGAGATAGCTTCAAACTGTAGTATTGGTGCAAATGCTGTAGTTACAAAAAGTTTCCATGAAAGTGGTACTACGATAGTTGGAATTCCAGCAATTTCAAAAAAATAGGGATCTGATGAAGATAGATATTATAATGCTCTCTGACCTCAAAATGCATTCAGGCGGAAGAGAAACGTGGTTATATAATTTTACAGAAGAAATAATAAAGACAACCTCACACAATATAGACATTTATGCAGTTTCAGATGGGCATACAAATGTAAATGATTTAGATGTCTATGATTTGGTTATACCTAAATCGAAAATTCCAAGGTCTTTATCATTTATTTATTTTTTTTCGAAAAAATACCGCAAGAAGAAATTTGACTCAGATATTGTTATCGGTGTTGGCAGCTTAATTGAAGCAATAGCTATTTTATTAAGTTATTCAAGAGGTAAATATAAAGGGAAGAGAGTGATTTGGTTAAGAAATATTCTTAGTAAAGAGAAAGGGAGAGCTTTGAATAGGATTACTAGGTATATTTTAATTAGGTTAGAAAAGGTTATATTATCCAAATTCGATTTAGTTATAACAAATGGTCCCGACACTGCGAAATTTTATAACTCTCTTGGTCTAAAGTCTACAACAATTAATAATGCTATAAATTTATCTAATTGGCCCCAGACAGAAAAGTTTTTAAAAGAAAAGATAAAGATATGTTACGTCGGTAGGCTTAGTCGTGTTAAGGGTATTTATGATTTTCTGAATAGTATAGAACGTTTGAATTCATTAGGTTTATCTGATAATTTTGAATTTCATATTATTGGTTCTGGAGATGAAAATATTGTCACATTAGTTCGTGAATATTCAAAGAAAAAGTTATTAGAATATCATGGAGTTATGGATAATAATAAGGTTAGTGAATTCCTGAAAGAAATGGACTGCTGTGTGGCTCTTACTTATATATCGAATGACTTCGGTGGAGCGGGAGTATCAAATGCACTTCTAGAGCAAATGAGCTCCGGTACGGTACTTATTGTTTGGAATAACGAAATATTTAAACAAGTTTTGGATCAAGAATCTGCAGAGTTTGTAGAACAAGGTAATGTCAATTCACTGACCAACGCATATATTCATGTGTATAACCATCAGGACTTAGCAAAGAAAAAAATATCTAATGCACTTAGGATAGTTGAGGGTTATGGAATGGAACATCACGTTGTTAAATTTAGTAATAGTATTGGTACGTTGAAAGATCTGTAAGGCTACGAATGTTTATTTATTACGCTACCTCTTTGTTTTGCTTAACTCTAGGGTATATATATGATAGGGACAAAGGTAACAATCAGGTAATATATATATATATTGCAACGTTTTTCTTTTCAATTGTTTATGGATTTAGGTATGAAGTAGGAGTCGATTGGCTCAACTATATAGTGTTCTATGAGAACTCTATTGTTAATCTTTATTCATTTGATACTATAGAAGTTGGATATAAGTTTTTAAATGTTATTGCATATTATGTCGATGCCGGTATTGTTACGGTAGTAATGCTATCCACGATACTTTTCTTCTTATTTACATTTTTAGCGGCAAAAAAATCGAGTATAAATCCCTTTTATTTTTTAGCAATAGTCGCTCCGTACCATTTAGTAATGTCAGGTGTCAATTATACACGTCAAAGTGTTGCTTTAAGTATCTTTATTTTTTCTGTTTCTTTGCTCCTAAAAGGTGATAGATTAAAGTTCTTTTTTTTCATTCTTGTTGCTGCATCTTTTCATACATCTTCTCTTGTTTTTTTGCCATTAATTTTTATTGGAAGTAAAAAGAGATATCTATTACTGTCATTTTTAGTCGTTGCTCCGCCGATAATTTTTTATTTGTTTACTGCTGCCAAATATCAGCAGTATATTGAATCTGAAATGGATAGTGCAGGTTTTTATTTACGTGCGTTATACCTTATCGGACCTTCAGCTCTTTTGTTAATTCACTGGAAAGTAAGAGATAATTTATCATTAATTGAAAATAGATTGTTTTTACTATCGATCTTCTCTTTCCCCTTTTTAATTATTCTATCTATATTATCAACTACTGTAGCAGACAGATTTTGCTACTACTTTATTCTGCTTGCAACTTTGATATGGATGGTAGTTAGATCTAAGGGAGAGGAAGTAAAGGTTAATCATTTGAAATTTCACGGTAGTACGTTATTATACTTATCTTCAACTATAGCCTTTATAACTTGGCATCTGTATAGCGGCTATATTCAGAGTTACAAATTTGATAGTTATATTTTCTACTGGTTGGGTTGATCTTTATGAATAATGTGGTTCATGTAATAAATGCCATGGAAATTGGTGGGGTTGAAGTTGGAGTTTTAAGCTTGCTAAAGAGCCCTGAGAGAAAAAATTATAAAGTTGTAGTGACTAATGGATGCGATAGTCGTATTTATGATAGTTTAACGAATGATGAGCGAGATAGATTATATATATGTAATGGTATTTTTGTGGCTTTATGTCAAGTTTTGAAACTTAAGCCTGATGTTATCATTAGTTCATTGTGGAGAGCTCATCTAGTTTCTTTAATGGCTAAAATATTTTACCGGCCGACCAAGCGTATCCACTTTGTTCACAGTTCAATGTTTGCTCATAATATTGATAAATTCATTACTAAGTTATCACTACGCAACGCCTGTCATGTTTTTTTTGATTCAGTGCAATCAAAAAAATGGGTTAGTAGCTACTTTTCTGTTAGGCAGTCGAGTGTTATTCCAATGAATGTCACTTTTTCTTCAACTGTTAAATCAACTGATTTTATGCCAATTAATTTTGTTTATGTAGGTCGGTTTAGTAAAGAGAAGAACCTATCTTATGCTATCGATTTTATAGGTGAGCTACAAAAGATAGAAGTGAATGCCACTTTAGATTTGTACGGGCGAGATGATGGGCAATTAGAAAAATTAGAGAAATATATTTTGACAAAGAACTTATCTGATTGTATCAGTTTTCACAACCCAGTATTGCCATTTGAAATTGAATCAGTTATGCGAAAATATAACTATTATTTACAAACAAGTTTATCCGAGGGTATGTCTATCTCAGTCTACCAAGCAATTAAAAACGGGTTGTTGCCAGTTATATCTCCTGTAGGAGAAATACCTAATTATACCAACAATAACGAGAATGCGATTTATCTTGATACCAACGACTTAAATGGTTCTGTTCAAAATTTTTATCAATTATTAGACACTAAAGATATTGAGAATCTAAAGGTTGGATTAATTAAGAATGAATCAGATTATCCAAAATTTGATTGTAATTTTTTCTCTACGTTAAATTCCATGAATTTAACTTGATTCTATTAGAGGTATATATGTGTGGTATATTAGGTGCATACGGTGAGCATAAACTAAATTCTGATTGTTTTAGTAATGCTTTGAAGCTTCAATCCTCTCGTGGTCCAGATAATCTTACGGTAGATGTACATAATGGAAATTTTATAGGGCATGCAAGACTCTCTATACATGACCTCTCTGCTAAAGCCAATCAGCCGATGTATAGCAGTTGTAAAAGATTTAGCATCATCTTCAATGGTGAAGTATATAATTTTAAAGAATTGAAAGAAAAACACTTTCCAGGTGTTGATTTTTCTACTGATTCTGATACTGAAGTTCTTTTGAGATTAATTATAAAATATGATGTCGAAGAAACATTGAAAATGATTAAAGGTATGTTTTCATTTGTTTTTTTTGATTCAAAATTAGATGTGGTGAAAGCTGTTAGAGATCCATATGGAGAGAAACCTTTTTACTACACTCTTACCGATAAGTCATTAATTGTATCTTCATCTTTATACAGTATCGTACAGCTTAAAAAAGAAACTGAAATTGACAAATTTGCACTTTCTACATATCTGCATTATGGTTATGTTAAAGGTGCGCAAACTCTTTTGTCTAGTATTAAGAAGCTAGAACCAGGACATATTATAAAATATGATTTAAATGAATTTGAACATACCATTACTAAATATGAACCTGAAATTGATTCTAGTAATAATAAACCTGTATTAGAAGATTTAATTCGCAATAGTGTTATAAGTATGCTTGATGCAGACGTTCCTGTCGGATGCTTTTTATCGGGAGGTGTCGACTCTTCATTAATTTCTAGTTATGTGGCAGATTTTAACCCTAACGTTACAGCGTATAGTTTAGGATTCCAAGATGAATGTTATGATGAATCTTCTATTGCGGTTGAAGTAGCAAAGCATTTAGGTATCCCTATTAAAGTTTTAAAACTAAGCAATGTTGACCTCTATAAGTTGATCGATGATACCGAGCATGTTTTTGATGAACCCTTTGCTGATGCATCGTATCTTGCAATGTATGCTTTAAGTCGGTTTGCACGAAACGATGTTAGTGTATGCCTAAGTGGTGATGCCGGAGATGAACTTTTCTCTGGTTATAATAGGCACTTGTTGGTCCCTCATATTTATAATAGATTTAAATGTGTTCCAGTGTTTATTAGAAGAGCAATTTGCAAATTCATCGAACCCGGTAGTGCTGTTAGAACGATAGCTTTACGACTTACAAAAATGCTTTATTATAAGAGTCAAAAAGCGACAGCTATTGAAGAGCGTTTCGACAAGTTGTATAAAATTTTGCCATTTAAGGATTTAGATGACCTTTTTTTCCGTGTATTGGCTGGCAATGACTACTCTGAGGCACTTCTGTTACCCCCTCCGTATAAAGAAACGTCATTAGTGGCAAGTTATAGGGATTTAGCTCATGTCGACTTTAAATCTTACTTACACGAGGATGTTCTAACAAAAGTTGACCGAGCAACAATGGCTACCTCACTTGAAGCTAGAGTTCCTTTTTTAGATCCTGAAATTGTTAATTATGCTAGGTTGGCTACTGATAATGAACATATAGAAGGTGGCGTTCAGAAGTTCGCACTAAAAAAACTTCTAAGTAAAAAAGTGCCGAACGCTATTATTGATAGGCCAAAGTCAGGTTTTTCTGTACCATATAAAGATATTTTAGATAATCATTTGCAACTTAAATTCAAGTTAATTCTATCTGATATCGAATTGATGGAACCAGACTTTTGTATTAATAATGCTAGTATTATACAGTTTGTTGAAGATTATTACTCTGGTGTATTCTTTGATTATAAATTAATTTGGAATGTTTTCTTTTATCTGAGGTGGTATAAAAATATACTTTCTATTTGCAGGGGAAGTTCTGAGTTTACCGTCAGAGAAACCGCGTAAATGTTGTTGATATTTAAGGACTGCGGTGATGCCTAAAATTTGTTACTAATGCCTCATTACTCTCAGTTTTAAATGTAACCCAATGATAATTAAGATCGTCTTGTAGATCATTTCTGTTGTTTTAAAATAGCTCATAGACAATCGTTGCAGAAAGCCAATGGGACGAAAACGGACAGAGAAATAGGTACGCCACAAGGCGGCGTAATAAGTCCAGTACTTGCTAATTTAATCCTTCACTATGTTTTCGATAAATTGCTGGATAAGAATTATCCAAACAGCCCATGGTGTCGCTATGCAGATGATGGACTTGTTCATGCAAGAACAAGACTGAAAGCTGACAAGCTGAGAAGTTGAGAGATGACCTAGCGAAGCGCTTAAATGAGTCTGGATTGGATATGCACCCAGGGTTCCCGCATGTTATTTTCGCAGTTTTTCTCAATTTTTCGGGGTTAAATTTCAAGAAATAGGTTGAATGTGGTGATCTGGCGTGATCTTATACTGTTTAGATAACAGAATGAGATTGAAAAGATGAATTACGACGAATTCAAAGACCATTTTAACATATTGAGTGATAGTCGTCAGGAGCGAAAAATCACTTATGATTTCTTTGAAGTGATGTTTCAAGTGGTGACAGCCATGCTGTGGGGAATGAAAACTTGGGATGGAATAGAAGCGTTTGTAGAAGAGAACTTAGAATGGTTCAGAAAGTTCAGTCCTTATTTATCAGGTATTCCAAGTCAAGATACAACGGCTCGCATTGTTGGATTGGTAGCAGGGTTCCCGCATGTTATTTTCGCAGTGTTTCTCAAGTTTTCGGGGTGAAATTTCAAAAAATAGGTTGAATGTGGTGATCTGACGTGATCTTATACTGTTTAG
>JBLWYD010000123.1:0-6595 GCA_048267165.1 Bacteroidota bacterium | reverse complement strand
AGATATGAAAAATGTTTTTAATACTAATGCTATTCCTGAAGGAGAGTTTAGGTTAAAAACATATGCATCTATAAATGCACCTATAAATATAAACAAAGACTTGTCTGGATATTATAGTCCGACAATAGGAATTGTTGCAGATAAATACCAGATATCATTTTTCTCGTTTTATGATGAGTTGGTTTATGAAGAATCACAAAAAAATAAAACGATTCGCTCGAGTTTTATTCAAACAGGAAAATATAATAATGCCTACGATACAACTAATTTATTGTACCAGGGAGGTCAGGCAGTTGGATTCTTATACCAAATAGTAACTAATAAAATAAGAAATTTTGAATTATCACAGTTCAGTTTAATTGATGTAGATAATAATATAAATGGAGCAAAATTTTTACTACCACAAAGTACTGCAGTAAACAATTATGAAGAGTTTATGGAGCATTTTGATTGTATTACGTTAACACACGAAGAATATAATGCTTTGAAGTCTAAAGTGTCAGAGGCTATAAGTGATGTAGATTTTATTCAAGAACACCCTTATTTTATCAAAGGGAAACAAACTAAAAACTACAACTATGAACAGTTCAACTTTATAGAAACAACAATAACCTTGGGTATTCCAAAAATAATTACTACCACCGATAATAATTATTCAATTGTTATTGCAGAACACCCAACAAGTGCAATAGTAAATGATGAAGAAATAATATTAACAAGTGCAACAGTAAACTAAAAAAATGGCTATATATATATCAAAAAATGCAATTAGCAAAAATCCTTTTGTTACGCAAGAAATAGATAAGGAAGAGAAAAAATACCCACCATTAACAACGGATTTTTTAAAAACACCATACTTAATTCAAATAATGACCTCTCCTAAGTCTGGGGTGTATTTAAGCAAGTATAAAGTTAACAATGACAAAATCTCTGTAAGAAGAATAAAAGAAGCATTAAACTTTATTCATACATTCACAGGTAGTGTAGGTGGTAATATATACCAAATACCAGGAGGAGAACTATTAGAAGCACGTCAAATAAATTCAGGCGTTTTTGATGATAAACTTGAAGCAGCAGTTATTGAGTTTCAAAAATTTGTGGGTATAACAGAAGATGGTGTTATAGGACCAGAAACTTTGTATCATATAGACAATTTTTTACATTCTTTTTTTTCTAGAGAAGATAAAGAAAATGAAATCTTAGGTAAAGCCATAAATAAATCAATTATGGTAAAACCAGGTGAGTTAATAGATGATGGAGATGGAAATGTATATTATTTATATGGAATACGTATAGGAGAAAAAACGTATAGTTATCAACATTATGGTAATACGCCTATGAGCACCTCTCCAATTGATACTATGTTAGATGGTAAAAATGCATTTATTTTTAAAGATGTTACTAAAGAAGAAATTATCAATCAAAACAATATTATTGAAGATAATGAACAGGCTTTTATAAGACGCTCAAAAATGATGTCTTTTTCAGGAGATTTAAAAACAGCAGGGTTAAATTTAGGTATTGAAGATGTAGAAAGTGAATTAGATATAACACCTCCTCAAATTTTACCAGAAGAGCAAGCCTATCTTTATTTGGTTTCGGAGGGTGATACTCTGATGAAAATAGTCGAGAGAGAATACTACAACAATCAACCTGTGGATATTCCAAACCCCCTTTCAGATACTGGAGAAGCTATTTATACTTTAAAAGCGCAGACCTTAAATACAGATCCAGATACCCGAGAGCATGACGCTAAGTTACAATTTTATATGAATCTATTGTACTATTGTAACTCAATTGAGAATCAAGATGGTTCGCTTGTAGAGTTTGGTGTCAACAAATCAGATACTTACACTAGATATGATAATGATCACTTATTAGAGTTTCAAATGTATAATAATACTCTTGATTCTAATAACCCAGAAACAGCCCTTCTTAATTATTATCGCTTTTTAAAATACCAAGAAAGCAAGGGTTCAAAAATTGAATTTGACAATACTGGTGAGACCACTTCTTTTGTTATGAATGCAGGGAAGTATATATACATACCTTCACGAGAGTTTGCTGATAGTTTATATTACCACATTAATTTTAGGCATCAAGAAATGTTGGTAGAAACAGAAAAAGGCTATGAATATGTTGCCGATACTTCTTTTATTGATGATGTTATAGATCTTTTAAGTACTTGGACGGGAGCTGCTGCTGCTATTGTAAATTTTGTTGTAGAAGAAACAACTAATTTATTAAGTGAAGTGTATTTTTTTATGAAAGAGGCTTATGCATTTGCAAAGCAACTTTCTAAAGATTGGTTGAGAGGTTTAGGAGGAGAATTAGGAGTAGGCTTAGGAGCTACCTATGGTATTTTTGCAGGAGATATAGAATCAACATCCGTTTTTTATCGAAAAATGTCTCGTAAAGATGAATATGTTTTTGTGTTACAACAAAACAACAAAGCCTTTGGAGGGATTGATGTAGGTGTAGGAGGAGCCGTAGGACTAAAAAAGACAGCTTTTGGGAAAAAGAAATCAAACATGTCGTTAGGCTTACAAATTGGAGCAGGGTTAAAAGCAGGTCAAGTGTTTAATTATATGGCCGAGTATGAGCTTCCTGTAAGGCAAGAAGAGACTGCTGTTTTAACATTACTAGTTCATGTATTTGGAGGCCCAGTAACAAAATTAGCAGCAAAAATGGCAGCAAGTTTAGGGGTGTTGAATATTGATCCAGATCAATACCTAACCAAAATGAAAATAGGACTTTCTGTTGAAGCAAATGTGTGGGGAGCATCTCAACTAGGATATAAAAAAGATGATACTTCGAAACCAGAGAAAAAGAAAAATATTAATTTCCCATCAGGTCAAATTACACCAGATAATTCTAGCCAATCACCAGGGGATTGGTTAACAAAAAATATATTCAAATTATTCTCAGATGCAGGAATTTCTGCCGATGGATCGGCAGCGTTAGGCTCAGAAATAGAGTTTGAAGCTAAATATGATAACAAACCATTGGTGGCCCAAAAAGGAGACCGAGTTCCTAGCCAAATAAAAGCAAAAGTATTTGCTTTCTGTGGAGGTAGTTTTGCTGCTCATGGAATGGGAAGTCGTTTAACAAGATTGTTTTTATCAAATAACATAGCCGCTTTTTTAAACTTTTTAAAATTTGACACTAATTATGGTTTTGGTCATGAAATAACATTTAATAGAGAAGGAAGAGCTGATGAATTAACCGTACAAGACGTGGATCCAGTATCCTCTGGAGACCCAGATAGTATTCCTGTTACTGCCAATGGCAGTAAGGCAAAATACGGAAACAACAAAGCTACTTGGGAAACACAAGCATTATTAAGTCGTTTTAGAGGTGATGTAGATGTTTTGTTTATACAGGGAAACGAAGTTACGTTAAAACTAAACACTTATGAATTGGTTACAAGATTAAGAAATGGAAACTTTTTCACTTTTAATACCATTCAAGATGTCATACAACTGGTTTACAGTATAGAATTTCAGTTTAAACCTAGCTTATTAAATCTTGGAAGAAGTCAAGGAAGAGTGGTTTTTGCAGAAGGCGTAATGGGTTCTATGAATAATAGATTCAATAAAGGAAATAGGCGTGACTTTATAGCCAAAAAATCATTGGCTCAATGGGGTAAAAATGGTAAATATACAGGTGAAGTGTACGCGGGGCTTTATGCTAAAGTGGAGTTTAAAATAGGAGATTTATTAGGGTCAATAGCAAACGTAATAAAATATTACATTCGTTATTGGTATTTACGCCTTAAGGCACCAATTGAGATTAATGATGACGAACTATTACTAAGGATAAACAAGTTTATCAATAATAATATTCCAGAAAAAATAAAAAACATCTATGAAACTTTCGGTGAAACGAAAGATAACATCTTGTCGAAAGAACAATACGAGCAGCTGTTTGTAGAGCTGAACCACGAAATTACAGCTTTTTATACTGAGGAAAGTCTAGCACCTAATTTTGGTTCAACAGCACTAGAATTATTAGATGTAACGGGTTATTTATTACAATACTTAAACAACGAAACTACTATTGTAAAGCCCACTAAAGTTGCTGGGGGTACGGGCACAAAATGGGAAGATATGGATATTCAACGATTTACTCCTGCATTGGTAAGTATTGCAGATATTGTAGATACCGAACTATTTGTAGAATCGAAACTTGGGGTTAAAATAGCACCAAACATCTCAGGAGCTATTGGTGGTAAACTACGTTTGTTGGCCATGTTTGAAGGAGCGTTGGCTTTTGTGTATCATGTAGTAGAAAACAATAAATTAATTCCTTTAGAAACAGGAGATTTAGATAAAAAAGTACTTACAGATATAGGAGCGTTTATAGGAATTGATGAAAGTACGGGTGAGGTAACCGATGCCAATGGTAAAGGAATTCGAAAAAGCATAATTCAACTGCCTAATTAATACAAACAAAATAACTATATGAGTCAACTAAAGTATATACTAACAATAGTCAGCCTGTCATTTTTCTATAGCTGTACAAGTCCCAAAATAAGTACGGGCAAGTATGCGAGTTATTATAAAAATTCAGAGAGAGACTTTTTTTATAATGGACCTGTTAAGGTTACAAGGTCTAAAATGACCATATACAAGAAAAACGACCCTGTTTTTCGTAAAAAATACTCGCTATATGCTACTCCTTATGCAAAACTAAAAGTAATTGGTTTTCCAGGGTATATTACATTTGATGAAAACGGTATTGAGCAAGTTTCTTTTGCATTAGATTCTCTTACACAAAAACTTCCTACAGGAGAAATAAAAGACAAAAGAGCACTGGCACGAATGTCAAAAATGATACAAGATTCAGTAGATGTTAGGCTTAAGTTACAGTTTAAACAAAACCTACCCATTAAAAAATTTGTATTCAACCCTTATAGAGTTCACTACATAAACGATCATTATGATTTTTATGATGTAATTATAAAAAAAGACAGTTCTTACAAAAGGTCAGCAAATGCATATAATTATATTTTAAATAATAATGGAACAATACACCAAGAAAAACAATTCACTATTTGGGATAAAGATTTAGATGGAATTATAGATAAGAAATCAAGTGGTTATACAGCTACCTATCATTACAATGAAAAAAACCAGCTTATAAAAAAAACATTCAATTTTGAAGACTACCCCTATTTTCCAGACCACGGGATGGTAAATTGGAATAGAGGGTCTGAGCCCCATGAAGAATATACCTATGATGATGCAGGAAACTTAACATCGGTGCGAACAACTAATTTTTGGGGTAATGGAGAAGAAAGATATACAAGGTTTTTAGAAAAGTATACCTATGATAAAAACAACCAGTTGATACATAAAAAAAGATGGGCAGCGGGCGGACACTCGTTTAATAAAGACTGGAAAGCGTATAACGAGTTTTTTTATACCAACAAACAAGAAGTGGCAAAAGTAGTTGCCTATGAAAATGACGAAGAAACGGTATATGCTACCTATCGTATGGAGTATTTTGGACACGATGAATACGATAACTGGACGAAATGTTATTTCTATTTAAATGATGAAGAAAAACCCTATGCAGAAGTAAACAGAATTATAGAGTACTACCAAGAGCAAAAGACAGAATAAAAATTAAAAAATTTACTAAGTACAAGTAAAAAGAAAATAAAAAACAAATTGGCTATGGAAAACAGTAATATGTACCCAAAATTAAACCAGCTATTACCGCTAGAAAGAATACCTAACGAATTAGAAGTAATTAAAGAGGTGTTAGCAAGTGTGTTAGACAGCATTTTTGTAAAAAACCTAATTGTTGGAAAAAGTTATGAAGGAGATGCAGGGTATTATACCCTCGATTTAGTAACCGATAGTTTAGGTGTAGACATACCTTTTGTAGATGATTTACGGTTGGTGTTTAACCCTACCAATACTGGTACTACAGAGATTCCTATTCAATTTGATTATTCTTGGTTAATTATAAAATATATTAAAGATTTTTCGGCTTCTTCTTTTGATAATGCTGTAGAATCTGTTTTCCATATTCTTTTAGACTTAGCTGGTACCGATTCAAAAACGTTATTAAAAGATGCAATCCTCGCATTTTACCCAGAGGCAACTTTTTTATCAGACTTTATTACTGACTTTAATACAAGATATAGCCAAAACCTAACGCCTAGTACCTTAAACAACCTATCTGACTTAGAAAAAATAGAGCTTTTGTCAGATGAAATTTACGAATTAGATTTAGATGTTATTCAAGTAATTTATGACAGTTTTATCAACATTTCAGTAGATGAAGGATTACAAAAACTAGAAGAATTATTTATTGGGTATTTTGAAAATATTCAAGAAACGATCAAAGAAATAATTCAGTTAAATTTTAATCTAAGCATTGATGAAATAAGTTTAGGCTTACAGTTTCCACACAAATGGTTGCGACCAGTGGATGAAAATACTTTAGAGGTATTGCCAGAGACTTATTACTCTGTTTTAAGTTTTAATGCAGGAAGACTTATCTATTCATCAAAAAACGGATTTGATTTTGTAAATACAAACAGCTTTAATTTAAACACCTCTGTGATAGGCAAAACAGGGCT
>JBLWYD010000122.1:0-6628 GCA_048267165.1 Bacteroidota bacterium | reverse complement strand
GCCTATATACTTTTAAATCAATCTGTCGCTTTGCTCGAGAAACTCAATGACTCCATTGGCCTAAGCAGTTCCTATAACAACATAGCCCTTTTATATCGTGAAAATGGGGTCTACAATAAAGCATTGGAATACGATGAAAAAGCATTGCACATCAGTAAAAAAATGGGTAGAATCTGGGATGTTTCCTATATTTCGAATTCCATTGGAGAAACCTATTTGTTGATGCAAAACTATGACCAAGCTTATACTTATTTTAAACAGGGTCTACAGACTGCTCAAGCACTCAAAGCGCAAGACAACCTAATGTTCAGCTACCGTTCCCTAACAAAATATTACAGTGCGGTTGGCGATTATGACCAGTTTTCCAATTATTTTAAAAAATATGAAGCTATTAAAGATTCTATTTTCAATAAACAAAATACAAGCTCCATCGCAGAGATGCAGGTAAAATATGAAACGGAGCATAAGGAAAAAGAAAACGCCATCCAAAAACTAGAGCTAGCTAAAGAGCGAAGCTTACGAAACTCACTAGTTTATATTTCTATTATTATACTGATTGTTGGAGTAATTTTATTATTTCGATTCCTTGCCAAGAAAAGGCGTAATCTTGAATTAGAAAATGTGGTGAAAATGCGCACCCACGATCTGCTCGTTAACCAATCAAAACTGAAGGAGGCGCAGCGCATTGGAAAATCTGGAAGTTGGGATTGGGATATAACCAATAACCAATTAAACTGGTCCGACGAGCTTCCAATAATCTTAGGGCTTGAGAAAGATAAAATTAACTTTGTTACTATTTTAAAAAGCACGCATCCTGAAGACCGTGGCAATCTTCTGAAAATCTACAAAAAATATTTTAATACCAAAGCCAATTATTTCGACTTCGATTTTAGATTTATTACGGATGGAAAAATAACAAAATACATCAGTCTTTATGGAGAGGTTAAGAAAGACGATCTAGACAATATTGTTTTAGTGCAGGGCAGTATCCAGGATATTACGGAGCGAAAAATTGGAGAACTGGCATTACGGGAAAGCGAAGAGTTATACCGACAACTTATAAGCGCCTCTCCAGACGCCGTTTTTGAAATTAATCCCAAGGGAATTATCGTATTTGCCAGTCTGCAGTCTAAATTACTTTTTCGAATTTCAGATGAAAAAGGAATGTTGGGAACCCATATAAATCAGTGGATTGCAAAAACGGATCAGCTGCGTATTCAGGAAAACTTAAAGACAGGTTTTGATAAAATACAACAATATGATCTACATTTAGTTTTAGAAAGAAAAGACGGGAGTACATTTATAGGCGAGCTGAAAACCGCACGTATTTATGATGCGGATGGCAATAGCAAAGGTATGATAGCCGTATTGCGGGACATTACGGATAGAAAGCAACTAGAACAGCGCATTCTGCGAAACACTATTGAAACGGAAGAACGCGAGCGACAACGTTTTTCGGAAGATTTGCACGATGGCCTTGGCCCATTATTGTCTGCAGCAAAAATTCATTTGGAGCTAATTGCGGCCCGTATAAACAATCCTGAAGAACAACTAAAGTTTATTCACTTGACGGATGAATTACTCTTTGATTCTATAAAAAGTACCCGTGAAATTGCAAACAACCTCACTCCTAACCTTCTTAACGATTTCGGTTTTATAGAAGCACTTAGTGTTTATGTGGAGAAAATAAATAAGATGAATACCATTTCAATAGATTTTAATGTTGCGGAAAACTTTAAGGGCTTATCAAAACAAACGGAAGTGGCATTATATCGCGTTATTTCCGAATTAATAAACAATACGCTAAAGCATGCATCGGCGAGCAAAATAGCTATTGCAATAGTGCGCAATAAAAAGGAAATAGAAATTAATTACAGGGACAATGGAATTGGTTTTGACGTTGAAAAAATGCTTTCCTCCCACTATAAAGGCCTAGGCTTGTCCAATATTATTTCGAGAATAAAATCCATTAACGGTAGCTGTATCTTTAAATCAGAGTCTGGTAAAAGTTTTACCTGTAAAATTGGTATTCCTTTGGATGGAGATGCCAAATTTGCCTTGACGCAAACCAATAAAACCTTATGACCAATATTATTAAAATTATTGTGGTAGATGACCATGCTATTTTTTTGAAGGGCCTTAATCTTTTAATCAATGAATGCAATGATTTTAAGGTAATTGGTGAGGCTTCCAATGGCGTGAATTTCTTGGAATTGTTAGACAAAATGACGCCAGATCTTGTGTTGATGGACATTAAAATGCCCCTGATGGATGGTATTGAAGCCACTAAAAAAGCACTTGAAAAATATCCCGATCTTAAGATAATGACTTTAACAATGTTCAGTGAACATAAATACCTCCGGTTAATGGCAGAAGCAGGTGTAAAGGGTTTTATCTTAAAAAGCATAGGTAAAAAAGAGCTGGAATATGCTATAAAAAATGTAGTAAATGGTAAAACCTATTTTTCGCCAGAAGTTATAGAAGACATCTCCAAATGGCAACCCACTTCGGGTTCAGGCGTTTTTCTGGAAGAAATGAATGAAAGACTTTCCGATAGAGAACTTGATGTACTTCAACAAATTGTAAAAGGATTATCTACTCAGGAAATTGCGGACAAATTGTTTATAAGCAGACGAACTGTGGAAGGACATAGAGCCAATCTGATTTCCAAAACGGCCACCAGAAATGTTGTGGATTTGGTAATATATGCCATTAAAAATCATTTGGTTGTTATTTAAAACATCATATATCACCCATTTCTCCACCTAAGGGGGTCTTTCCTTTTGTCAACAATTAACGCTTTCTTTCCTAACAGGTATTTTTACGCTGTTTCAACCCTAGTTTCTGGCCTAATTTTGTATCTCACAAAAGATGGCTATGATAAAAATAGTAATTGTTGACGATCATCCTGCCTTTCGTCAAGGCTTGCATTTAATGCTTAAAGAATTATCTCCAGCAATTGAGATTATTGAAATGGATAGTGGCTCCCTATTTATTGAAGATTTGGAAGATACCTGTCCCGATCTCGTCTTTATGGATATCCGTATGCCTGGCATCAATGGAATTGAAGTTGCTACTATAGCACTTAAACAACAACCCAAACTACGCATTATTATCCTCACGATGTTTGGCGAGGAAAAATACTTAAAAGAGGCTATGGAAGTTGGAGTTAAAGGCTTTCTCATAAAACCTCCCTCGCTGCTGCAGCTGAAAAAGACCTACAACATAGTTATGGATAATGGGTCTTATTTCCCTTCAGAATTGAAAACGTTTTTAAAGTAGCTTTCAAAAAACAGGTAAAAATACGCTTCCATAGGAAAGCCCTACAATTTAATTTTACCGTTCATGATACAACTAAAAACAGTATAAAATTTTCTATTAACTCCTTAATATATTTAAACATTATGAAAAAAAAATCCTTATTAAAGTTACAAAAGAAAAGAAACACAAACCTACGGCAACTAATGGTGATAAGCCTATTAATATTGCTTGTACAGCCAATGGCTGCGCAGTATTACACCAAGGTTGAAACTGGTGACCTCCCAGAAGCACTTATAAAAACATATAGCGCCTCTTTTGCCGACTACAATAATGACGGTTTTGACGATGTACTTATTGTAGGAACCATAGATTACCCTTCCACTTTATTTCTTAATAATGGAGACGGTAGCTTTACCGAAAAAACAGACAATGTAATCTACACCACAACAGGACCTTCAATTGCCTGTTCTTGGGGAGATTATAATAACGACGGCAATATAGATCTTTATATTTGCAACACCGGGAACACTGGCGATGAAACCGCGGCCAATTTCTTATTTCGAAATGACGGTGGTGGCAATTTCACTCGAATCTTAGAAGGGGAAATTGTTACGGATCAGGATTGGTCTCTAGGTGCAAGTTGGGCAGATTATGACAATGATGGGTTTATTGATTTATACGTATCTAACTTTATTCAAGAGAATAGGCTATATAAAAACAATGGCGATGGCTCTTTCACCAAAATAACCGAAGGTGAAATTGTCACCGATAATTTTAATACCTATAGCGCCAATTGGGTTGATTATGACAACGATGGCTTCCAAGATTTATATGTAGTAAATTACTTCTATTCAGCGTTACCTGGGCAGGACAACTGTCTTTACCATAACAACGGGGATGGTACTTTTACAAAAAATACCACATCCATAATAGCGAACGACTCGGCATTAACACAGGGAAGCTCTTGGGGCGATTTTAATAACGATGGTCTCATGGATGTTTATATTACAGTTAATGATTTTGCCGATATAAAACACAATTTTTTATACAAAAACATAGGAAACGGCGATTTTGAACTCGTGAATTCCACTCCTTCTACTGATGGTGGACAAACTTTCGGGTCCGCTTGGCTAGACATTGATAATGATGGGTATCTAGATCTTACTGTTTCCAATAATGGTGGAAGCCAAAGACGTCTCAATAATCTGTATAAAAACAATGGGGATGAAACCTTTACAGATCAAACTGACGATGCCTCTACGCAAACACCAATTCGCGATTTCTGTTCTACAATCTCAGATTATAATAATGACGGATATGCTGATATTTTCACTCCATCATACTCCACTACAATCGTACACGGACTTTATAAAAACAATGGAGGTGATAACAATTGGATTAGCATTAGATTGGAAGGCGTAATTTCAAACCGCTCTGCTATTGGCGCCCGCATTTATTGCTATTCCAATGGCATGGTTCAAACGCGAGAAGTAGCTTCCTCAACAGGACAGTACACCGGAAGCTCTCTTGTACAAACGTTTGGTATAGGTTCAGAAACAAGTATTGATAGAATTGAAATTTTCTGGCCCTCAGGAATTCATCAAGTAATTTCAAATCCAAATATCAATGAAATTCATCAAATTCCAGAAGAAAGTGCAAATAATGCCACAGACATTTTAAGTTTCAGTCTTGATCAACAAACCGGGGGGGCAACTATTGATACAGCGGCTCATACCGTTTCAGTTGAAGTGGAAAACGGTACAGATCTTACTACGCTTACTCCTGAAATAACTGTATCGGCAGGGGCAACCATTACTCCGGGTTCAGGCGAAACAGTTGATTTCTCCAATGGCGCAGTTAGCTATTTCGTAACTGCCGAAAATGGCACAGATAGTCAAGAATGGATGGTTACTGTTTCCAATGCTCCACTTGGCACCAATGATAATAACAGTAATGAAGTCTTTAAAATCTATCCAAACCCTGCAAAAACTGACGGTGATATTAATGTTATAGCATCACAGACGGGTATATATGAATTAAGGATAATGAATTACGTGGGACAAAAAGTAAAAGATTTAAAAGTAGATCTGCAAAGGGGAGAAAACAAAACTGTTAATCTTGGAACTTTGGAGCAAGGAATATATATCGTTCAAATAAGCAGCAATGGCAAACAAGCCACGCATAAGCTAGTTATCACAAAATAACGAACCTTGAAATAGCTTGCTTTAATCTCGCAGACTATTAATTTTTTGCAGCATTACCTCCCAAATTTCGAAATAGCTTGGAATTTGGGAGTTTTGTTTTATCTAAACTGAAATAATTCCAAGTTAATAGCATATTGTTTAATTACCAACAAATTAATAATTAAAAAAGTAATTATGAAAACACTTTACATAAGAATTTGATTTTAGAAAGCATTGCCAACTAAAAGGTTTTCCTCAATATACTTATTATCGCAACTAATCAAATTTGGCTTTTGGTGGTATAAATGTAATTCTTTCTTCCTTTGTTTTAGTAGAATTTGAAAAACCTGCAGAACGTCTTCCTAAAAAAGCACTTTCATAATAATAGCAAAGATAAAGCGCATTTGTAAGCTCCACATCCTCCCAATAATTAAGCTTAACTTTATTGTCTATATAGAATGATTTACACCAGTCTACATATATGGGAGTTTTGAGTTTGTTATAAATTTCAAACTGCATTAAACCTTTCTCTTTCCAAAGATTGTAGGTTATTTTCAAGGAGTCATTCTCAAAAACGTAGGTTTAATCAACAGTTTTTACATTGTCAGCTTTAGTTTCAAAAACCTGTCCGTAACTTTTGCAACCTAAAATAGAACATGCAAAAATCAAAAGAAATAATTTTTTAATCATTTGTTGGTGGTTTTGTTAGTGTAATTATTCTCAAATGTAAAACAATACAAAATCAACCCATTACGGGATTCCGCATTGAGATAATTAATCGGGGAGAAACGTAAATATATTAAATCCTCAAAACACTTTTCCAATAAAAATGCTTTTCTCGATTAAGTAACCGAAAATTAAAGAGCAAAGAGAAATTAGAATTAAAATACACGATTCACGCTTCACGTCTCACGCTTCACGTCTCCCAAATTAAAAACCCTATTCGCTCATCGCTTTTCGCTAAATCCTAATCTAAACCTTAGTTCGGGCTTATCTAGGGTTTATCTAGGGTGTGGACTTTTGCTATGTAGATCAAAAAAAGCTCAAAAAAACCAAAAATCTACAAGCGATAAAAATCTCTCTTTCCAACAATAACCTCTTAAGAGATTTGGTAAGAATTCATCTTCTCTAAAATAAATTCACTTAACTCCCCTTCCCTAATAACTTTATGGGTTTTGGTTACC
>JBLWYD010000121.1:0-6667 GCA_048267165.1 Bacteroidota bacterium | reverse complement strand
GCAGAGTGGTCGAATGCGGCAGTCTTGAAAACTGTTGAGGGTCACACCTCCGGGGGTTCGAATCCCTCTTTCTCCGCAAAAAGCCCCGTTATCGCAATGATGACGGGGCTTTGTTTTTTTAGTTGACAATATCGTTGACAATTCTTAACAAATTAAACCATATTTAATCTTCTTTCATTTTAGCAATTTTGGATATAGCCTGTTGTGCTTTCGTACTTTTTTTAATTAATTCGATTAGTTTTGTTGTTCTTATTTCACGACCTTTTTTATTTAAATGATAGACCGTATCAAAAAACAAGCTATCTGAAAACATAAAAGAAGAAGGTCTATTTAAAATCTCTATTTTAAGATTATTAGATAAATCATGCGATAACTTGTTTATTGCATTTTTATTTCTTTCAAATTCAGTGACGGGAAAATTAGGATAAAGAAAAAAAACTGTAACATTTTTTGATTTTGCATAATTATAAAATTTGTTTAATTCGTTAATGCCAGCCCAATAACTGTATGTATATTCTTTTCTGCCATTTAAACTATTTGGCGATTTTTTTTCTAAATGAGCAATAGCATCACCGTATTCATTAAAAGCTCCTCTTGAATAAACCTGGTTTTTAGGCTCAGAATTGTCAGCAATTTTCTCTTTACTTTTTTTAAACTTTAAATTAGATCGGGTTTTATCGATATTAGACAATATTTCATATCGTAAATCAATTGAATAATAATTATTAGCTTCTTTATAATTTTTACTGACATTTTTTTTTAGTTGGTAAGTTCCTTCATTGCTAAGAAAATACTCTATTGACAAAAAAACAACATCGTTATTTTTTACAGTGTTTCTTAATTCATTTAAAATGAAGTTTAAGCCTAACCCTGCATGTAAGCCTAAATTAACAACAGGAACGGAAAATTCATTTTCAATGTATTCGCTATTTAAACCAAATGCTAAGTTAGAACCTCCAGCGAAAATGATTTTAGGGCAATTAAGTTGTTCTATTCTATTATGCTTATCAATAATTGCATCCATGTAATCACTACTATCAATTTTTTCAGCATTAACATAAAATGAAATTAAGGAATAGATTGAAAAAATTAAAATATTAAAAGCAACTATGGAATAAATAAATTTTTTCACTCGAATCAAATTAAAATTGAAAATATATAAATTGTTGTTCCTCTCCAGCGAAATAGAAAATGATAAATAAAATTAGGCAATACATACCCCATCTTAATGGTTTATGCCATTTTATCCATAGCTTAGCTATTGCAAATTGTTGTTCTCTACCTAACCATTCAATAGTTAAAAAAATAAATAACAGAATAAAAATTGGCTTTGCGGAATCATCTTTATAAAATATTGGAAAAGTAAATAATGAAGTTGAAAAAATCTCAGAAATATATTCAAATGCGTGTTTAATATTGTTTGCTCTAAAAAATATCCAAGCAAAGACTGTTAATGTAAAAGTTAGAAGCATTAAAAATAGTTCCTTGAGATTTGGAAGATATTTTCCTTTAGCTACAATATCTAAATTATTTCGGTTATTATTAGTTAGAAAAATTGGTAAAAAATAAAGTGCATTTAATGCGCCCCAAACAATAAACGTCCAATTTGCTCCGTGCCAAAAACCACTCACAATAAATATTATAAAAATGTTTCTAACTTTTATCCAAGTTCCTCCTCTACTCCCTCCTAAAGGAATGTATAGGTAATCCCTAAACCACGTTGATAAAGAAATGTGCCAACGTCTCCAAAACTCTGCTATATCTCTTGAGAAGTAGGGAAATGCAAAGTTTTGTCTTAAGTTAAACCCAAATAAACGTGAAGTTCCAATTGCTATATCTGAATAACCTGAAAAATCACAATAAATTTGAAACGTAAAAAATAAAGCTCCTAAAAACAATGTACTCCCTGAATATTCAGATGAATTGTTGAAAATAATATTGGCATATTGAGCGCAGTTATCTGCAATAACAATTTTTTTAAACAAACCCCAAAGTATCTGTCTCATTCCGTCAACAGCTTCGGAGTAATCAAAATTTCTTTTTTTATAAAATTGTGGAAGCAAATTTGTTGCTCTTTCAATTGGGCCTGCTACAAGTTGCGGAAAGAAACTAACAAATGCGGAAAATGCAATGAAGTCTTTTGTAGGTTCTAATTTACGTTTGTAAACATCAATGGAATAACTCAATGTTTGAAATGTATAAAAACTAATACCTACAGGTAAAATAATATTTAAAGAATTTGCATTTAATTGCGCTCCAAAAAACGAAAATGCTGTTGTAAAATTGTCTATGAAAAAATTATAATATTTAAAAAACCCAAGAAATCCAAGATTTACTATAATACTTATCCATAGTAAAATTTTTCTTTTGGTTAGATTTTCTTCATTTGAAAGCCCACGACCGACCGCATAATCAACAAGAGTGCTAAAAAAAATTAGAGATAGAAATCTCCAGTCCCACCAACCATAAAATAAATAACTTGCAACAACAATAAGAAAATTTTGAAGTTTTAAATTTTTATCTGTTACAAACCAATATAGTATAAATACTATTGGTAAAAAGATTGCAAAGTCAATTGAATTAAACAGCAATATTTTTATAATTTAGGTAAGAAATTAAAAGAAATCAAATATAGAAAAACAATTTAGCAAAGTTCTTTATCAATGCAGGTTTTCAAAATAAATTCTAAATAGCTATCAATTTCATATTCTGTAAATAGTTTGCCCGTTATGCTATTCTTCCAATCCATAAGTTTGGGTTTATAAATCCAAGTATCAAAATTTGATACCGTTCTCGCAGAAGTTTCTTTTGTTTCTGCTTTTGGAAGTATGAACCCGAAACTACTAAATAAACGATGATTGTCTAAAGCTTTGTAGATAGTATGCAAAGCGTTTGCATAAATCTTTAAACCAGTCATATCTCCTTTTACTCGCTTTCTTTTATGTATTGGGTCTGGGTCGCTAAGTATTTTTGCTCCGTATTTGATAACCTCAACTAAATCTTTTTCAGAGTCTTCAACCTTTCTCAAGTCCTGCCCTCTTTCGCCAGCAAGAAAATCATTTTTATTCCATTCCTTTTTCCATTCCTGTTTTAAATATAGAGCCGTTTGTCTATTTGGCGTTATTATATGAAAATGAGGATTATATGTTTTTTTAGAAGCATTAAAATTACACTCTAATGATTTTATACCTATTATCTTCATCCCATTACTTCTTCGATTTCTTTTATTACATCGGTCTTTGATTTTACTAAATGACTTAACCATTTGATTTATTCTATTATCTAAATTTTCAGCTTTTACAGATTTTAAAGTAAGGGTAAGAAGATGAGGTTCTTCCCAATTTGAAACTATTGGAAAATATTTAATTATCATAGTGGCTTTCCTAATGCCACAACAGGTTACGCACCATCTATTTTTGCAATAATCAGTATAATATTTACCATCAACACTTATTAATTTAGTTTGACAGTAATATGTATTCCAATACCTTGAAGATAATTTTTTTTCTCCATTCTCAATTGCTATATCTGCCATAGCCAAAACTAAAGCATTTGTAATTACTTTTTTGTTCGCCCTTTTTAGTATAGCATCATTTCCTTCAATTTGCGTTCCCGTGCCAGTAATTACAGTATTGTTGAGTTCAAACTCAAAATTTGCTGTCCTACTTTGTGCTAATGTATAGATACCCTTTCCAAAATCGTTTCTAACTTCCATTTGCTGAATAATTAGATACGTTTGTATTTTAGGGACTTAACCTCAGTTAGGGAGCTATCTAAATCGGCTCTTTTTATCAGTAATACTCTACCAACTTTCTGAGCAGGAATAAAACCTTTTTTGATATAATTGTGTACGGACTGCTCCGATACTTTTAATACCTCAGCGGTTTCTTTTACGGTAAGATTTTCTGGTTTTTCTTCTTCTATTGGCTTGTGTTTAATTTCTAATAGAAGAGTTTCGATGTTTGCTAAACGGTTGTTTAGTGCTTCAAATGGATTTGTCATTACTACAGAATTTTTAATTACTGTAGCAAAGTATTAGATAGTACTAAACAATATTCTCAATAGTAACTACGTAGTAGGTACTACGAATTTAATTGAGCCAATTTCAGCTCATCTTTTGCAAGTTTTAGGGCTTTAGGATACTCTGTAAGCATATTTTCTATTACATATAACAAATTGTTATCTCGCCTATTTTTAAACCTTTCTTTTTCCCTTACAATTACATTATAAGTTTTTTGAATATTCTTCCAGTTTTTTTCAAATTTATCTCCTATTTCCTTCCATGCCTTATCCGAAGGAAATTCACTTTCAATTATTCTTGTTTTGGTAGCTTCTAAATAATATATAAAATAGGCTAAATCTGTTCTATTTGGTCTTAAATTGGAATTTTGAATTATTTTATTAACATTTAAATTTTTACCTTCTAATTCAGCTGTCTGTAGTTTATTATTTAGATATATTCTTTTACTTTTTAAAAACTTCAGTTGTAATTTTACAAAGTTTTCATCTTCCTTTTCAAAAAGTTCATTTTCAATATCTGTTTCTTGCAAACTGTCAATGGTATAATCAATTCCTTTTATATATTTTAAAGTTTCAAAACCTTTAAAAATGTTAGATAATGCTTTGAAATTGGCATTTAAAGAATATTTAGCCAATTTATCAAAGTCAAAATAAACTGCTTTCGGAAGAAAGTTAAAACATTTAAAATAATTTATAGTAAGTTCTTTTAGGGCTACTTTATTCTCATAAATTGCTTTATGATTTAATACTGTTCTAACAAAATCATTTCCAGATAAATAATAAACAAAGTGAAAATTTGCACCCTGAGTCGCACAGGCTTTTTCATTATATTGAATTACCGTCTTTCTTTTTGGATCATTGCAGGGACAAAGGTTTTTTTCTTTATCACTTAAAGAATCATGAATTAATGTATTTATATCATCCCAAATTTTTTCGTAAAGCTCATCCGACTGTAGAAAATCTTTAATATAATCATAATAGTTTTTACCTGTTTTTTTAGGAAATAAGCTTTCCAAAGTTTCAGGGTCTAATTGGATTTTAGTAGAACGTTTTATTTCTTCTGGGTCAAATTGTACTCCAATTATTCTTCTTTTTGCCATTACAATATTTTTTTAAGCTGAGTAGCATCTGCACTCCATACAGTTTGCATAAATTCTTTTCTGTCCTCATTATTTGGTTTATAATATTTATTGAATACCTCTAAGCTTCTATGTCCTGTATAGCTCATAATAACCTTATCTGGAATCTTTTTGTTTTTCATTATAGTAATAAAGCTTCTTCGTGCTGTATGGCTTGAAATACGCTCGTATAGGGGATTAATTTGCTCTATAATATCTTTCCCTATTTTAATGGTCTTTTTTATTTGCTCATCATATCCTATGAGCTTAAAAACCTCTTTTATATAATCATTAAATTTTTGATTTGAAATTTTGGGAAGTTGGTAATCATATTTTTTCAAAATATATGTAGAGAAGTCATTTAATGGTACTTCTAAGGTCTTATCAGTATTCTTTTGGTCTCTGACTTTAATCATTCCAGATTGTATATCCTTTTTAGCAACTTTGGAATAATTTGAAATTCTCATTCCTGTAGCACAACCAAAAACAAATAAATCTCTAACTCTTTCTAATTTTGGCTTTTCGCTGAGGTCAAATTCAAATACTTCTTTTACTTGGTCTAAAGTTAAAGCTATCTCATCAGTTTGTTGTGCTTTAGGAGCTTTAAATTTTTGAAAGTCGGTTTTATAAGTATGTCCATTTTCCAAAGACCAATAAAGAAAGGTCTTAAACAATCCTACATTTCTTCTAAGCGTATTAGCTGAATGGCTTTTTGTACTTACACAAAATTCTATAAATGAATTATAGAAGCTTTTATTAATCTCGTTGAAATGGATTTTCTTTTTTCGGTGGTCTTGAAAATCACTTATTAATTTTTTATTATACTCATATCGCTTAATAGTAGTCTCTGAGTTTGCTCCTTCAGTATAATCATTCTTTTTTTCTGTTATGAAAACTTCATAAACATCAAAAAAGTTACTGCTTATTGCAGAAGTTCGTTTAAACTCAGCATCAAAATCATCCTTAATATCTGAAACAATAATATCTCTGTTGGCTAATTTATAACTCTGTATTGTATCTGAAAAGAAATTAGAGTATCTGTCCAACTGTCTCTTAATTACCCTGTGCTTATTGGCTTCATCAGTGCGCCCGTTGAGGTTTTTAGGCTCTCTATTGTCAAAATTCCATTCATTAGGGTGTATCTTTTCGCCTGTAGAATAGACAAATTTACGTCCTTCATTTTTGAAGTAAGCAGAAAAAAGTATTAGTGATTCCCCGTCTTTGTTAGGTTCTTTGATGTTAAACGTGCTTCTCATATCTTTAAAGTAGTTGACAGTTTAGTTGACAGTTTAGTTGACAGTAAAGATAGGCTTAAGTATGGATATGAACCTATATTTAGATATACACTTATCAACAAAGTATTGAATTTGTTGAGGTTTAATATAATTGGATATAATAAGATATTAAAGGTTCAAATACCTCTTTCTCCGCTAAAACCTGTAAACAGTGCGTTTGCAGGTTTTTTTTATTTTATCAAAATTGCTTTAGGCCATAACCCAGCTTCACCAGTTTATATTCTAAAGCTGATT
>JBLWYD010000120.1:0-6685 GCA_048267165.1 Bacteroidota bacterium | reverse complement strand
GTTTTTACCCAGATGAAGCGATGCAAACCGCACTCAGAAAGCTTTCACTAAAACACATAGGTGAATGAGCGCTCATATCTTTAATGACCCAAGTACTACAGTTTATTTTGTGTACAAGACTTTCTGGGATATTTTACATAATATGGAATTATAGCTTACGAATATAAAAAGAATTTCAGGTCGTAAAATGGCTGTAACATAATTGTTGACGATATAAAACACTGACGTGTTAGTTATATCTACAATTATGTTAAATACACTGTATTCGCCATTTTACTCGAATATCATATTTGTACTATAATGTTCTGCGTTATGTAACTTTGCTTTGGTAAAAAGCTTTTATCAGTGCTAATCTTTTTTAATTTTTTTCCTTTCTAAAAGTTTCTTTAAGAATGTAATGGAATACTCTTTTTGCAGAAGGGGCAGAGGAGTGGAGGCAAAATGTGTATGGAATGGGCTTATTTCTTGCCTGTTGAATAATAATTAACTCTCTTTTTAAAATCAATAATCTCATCCTTTAATTTCTTATTAGCATTTTCTATCAATTCATTTTGAAGTTTCATAACTCTAAGTAAATCGTGAATTGCATTCAAATTGTCAAGTTGGGTGTAAACTACTTGCTCTAAATCTGCTTTTGTATATTTTGGCCTTGGCATTGTTCTTGTTTTGTGATTAAATATTCCGATTATAAGAACAAATATATCATAATTCGGATAAAATAAAAATTTATTATTTAGAAATTCGGAATAAAATATCTGATTATGTAGATTTATATTCTTAAAAACGGACAAAAATGACTGATTTAGGACTTTATTTATCGCGGAAATCTGTAAATAGATCTGATGTATCTCGAAAGACAGGGATTAGTAAAACCAGATTGAGTGAGCTAGCTAATAATAAGAGTACAAAACTAAGAGTAGATGAGTTGTATTTAATCGCTTTAGCTATTGATGTTGATCCCTGTGAAGTGTTTCAAGAAATCTGTAAATCTTTAGAATTAAAAGATAATTGAACGAAGTATTTGACATAGTAAGTTGTGATGAGAATAGGGAAAGTCAGAAAAAACTCTTTAAATTAATTGAAAATGGAGAGGGAGTTTTATTTGTAGGATCCGGGAGTAGTCGAAGATTAGATTACCCATCATGGGAAGGTGTTCTCCTTGATTTAACTGAAAATATTAATGAAGAAGATGTTAAAAACACTATAAAAGATAAAATCCAGAAAGGGGAACTACTTATTGCAGCTGAGATTATTAAAAGTAAAGTTGATTTAACTAAATACAATGATGCTTTTAAAGACTTTTTTGGGCCTAAGGAACGAACACATGACGATTTTCACAAATTACTAGTAAGTGTACGATTCAAAGGTTTTGTAACCACGAATTATGATCCAGTAATTGAATGTGCACTAAAGGAGATTCAAATACCAACAGCAGAGTATGGGGTTGTAATATCTGAGGAGTTTAAGTCCGATGTACATTACTTTCTGAATTCATTGGTTCATAATAAAGATTTATCTTCAAGATATCATCTTTATTTACATGGTAAATACAACCGGCCTTCATCAACAATATTATCTTATGGTGATTATGTAGAGAAATATAATGGTAGAAATATTAAAGAGCAAAAGGAATTATATGAGAAGCTAATCAGCGGAAGTCTAAGTATTACAGATTTTGAGTTAGAAACAAAGTTAAAAGAACAGTCTTTCAGAACTTTACACTATAAAACTATTTATATGCTTTTTGCTAGTCAAAGATTGGTGTTTACCGGTTTTGGTCTTAGAGATGATTTTCTAAATAAAATAATTGATGATATTCAAGTTGATTTTGATCCTCTTGAGACCAATCATATTGCATTAATGAGTAATAATGATACAAGAGATTGGACTAGAAAAGATTATTTAACAAAGAAAAAAATATGGAAATCCAAAGGAGTTGAACTTGTATTCTTCGATGATGACAAAAACTATGGAGGAATCGTTAAGTTCTTTCAAGGGTTATCCCCAAACAGTTTTCTTTCTGATTCAATTCAACCAGATCATATTGATTTAGAAACTGGTATTCCTATAAAAGAATCTAAAACGTTAGAGAACATACAAGGAGATGAAAATATAAATTCTAAGTTACTTGTAAAAACTAGAAAAACGGTAGAGGAACTAAAAAGAAAATGAAAATAGATCGTTCACATATAATTGAAAAATTATTCCAGTTTTCGCAGGAAGGCAACGGAGTGATTATTGGCAAACCAGGAATTGGTAAAAGTTATTCTATAGCTGAGTTAGCTGAAATGCTAGCTAATAAAAACATTCCTGTAGTTATTTTACCAATAGATACTATGCTTGATGGAACGGATTCATCCATCGAATTAGAAATAGAATCAAGCGAGAATTGGATTTCTTATTTGAACAAAGTAAAACTATTAGAAGGAGAAAAAGCAGTTTTAATATTTGATGCTTATGATGCGGCAAGAGATGAAAAGCTCAAAAAGGAAATATTAATTCAAATCAAAAAAGCTATTTCGAAGCTTCATAAATGGAATGTTATAGTAAGTGTTAGAACTTATGACGCTACCAAATCACCTCAATTATTGAGGCTTTTTGGTAGTCAAAATCATGGAAGTGCTATATCTTGTAGACACTTTGAAATTCCAGATTTAACAGAGCAAGAATTAGAAAGTGCATTTAAAAATAATTCTGCTCTTGGCAAATTATATAAAGTAGCTGATACAGAATTACAAGGGATTTTGAAGATTCCTTTTTTCCTCAGGCTTTTAGAAGTAGTACAGGAAAACACAGGCTTGTCAGATTCAGAAGAAATAAAACTAATTAAGTCTGAAACAGACTTGCTCAATAAATATTGGGATACAAAAGTCGCAAATTCGGCTAACTCATATAAAAAGGAAAGTTTATTAAAAAAACTGGCAGATCAGCTTGTGAAGAATAAAAATCTTAGCTGTTTGAAGGAAGAGTTCATCGAAGATGAAAAAACGTTCAAGGAGTTACGGAGTGATGATTTAATAAATGAAGTCGGAGTCGGTGAGAGGAGTATAGCATTCTCTCACAACATACTGTTTGACTACATAGTGGGTAGGTTGGTTTTTCCATTTGAACCTAAAAAAATGATTGACTTCATTGTAAAAGATAAGTCTCGTCCATTTTTTTTAAGACCAAGTTTTATATTTTATTTCACCAATCTTTGGTATCAACACAGAGATTTATTTTGGGAAAATTATAATCATTTTGGAAAGGAATCAGATACAAATATACTTCTCTTTAGAAGATTAATTCCAACTTCAGTTATTGCTAATGAATTTGAAACCATAAAAGATATTGCCCCAGTCATTAGTAATCAAGATGTCATTCAACAACTACTTCAATCAATTCGATTTCTGTCTAATAGGAAACTAGGACAACGAGATATTGAGTTGTTATACAATCTATCAAATCAATTCGATATTCATTTTCTTTGGGATTATGCATTCATTTTTGATAAAATTCTTTTTAATGAAAATATTAATAATCCAGAAAAATGTGGCATTATTAGCAGAAGATTTCTTAGGTATATTTTAGAAGAACAAAAAAAACAAGTTCAGCGAAATCAATCTTTGGATCGACTTGGAAGCACTAGAGGTGTTGAGTTTGTTTCTAAGACTTTTGGAACAAATCCTAAAGAATCAATCAAGTTATTTCGAGAAATTCTCGACTTGCTAAAAGAACCCAATTTTGAAATTTGGTATTTTTCAAGTTTGTCTGATGATTTAAAATATTTCATTGAATATGCGCCAAAGTTTGTGGCAGAAATATATTGCAGAATATTCTTTCATACTGAAACCAGTGACGATAAGACAAATATGGGAACAGTCACTTTAAACCTTGTTAGTAATAGAAGACAAGATTTTAATATGTGCTATTATAGATTGGAAAAAAACTATCCAATCTTTATATCAACTGCTCCAGAAATAGCTATTGAAACTGGTCTTAAAATTGCAAATAATTATGTAATTAAAGATAAACTTCATATATCAGATCCGAAAAGTAAAGTTCCACAGAAAATTACGATTAATGATATTGCTACTAATTTTTTACCAGACTTCTCCTCAATTTGGCATGAAAACCTTTCTTATCATAAACCAGCTCAATTAGTTGAAAAAATTTTCGAATATTTCAAAGAGTTAATAGCTGAAGGCAACACTGACAAGCTTAATGATTATATAAATATTTATATATCTAATTCAATTGTCGGTTTCACATGGAAAAAATTAATAGAATTTGGAAATGAATACCCTAAAATTTTCAAGTATCATTTATATAAATTAGCCCTTAATAAAATTATTCTGACTTCTAGTGATACAACCTACGAAGTAGGAGTGATGCTTAAAAACACTTATTCACTTTTAAACAAAAATGAGCGTAATGCTATAGACAATGCAATATTAGGTATATTGGACAACGTCGATGGAAAAGAAAAAGAATATGCAGAATATAATGTAAGCAGATTACTGAACTGCATCCCAAAAGATTTAATGATTAATGAAAAGGCAAAAAGAATTTTAGAAAATCTGACAGCAGTAAAAAATGAACCTAGGTATAAAAGTTCCTTTTCTAGCGAACCTTACACTACCGATAAATGGTTAAAGGAACAAGGAGTAGATTTAGAGAAAGTAGAAAACAAGCACATTTACAATTTATTAAGCCAATTGCAATCATTCAACCATCAAAAAATGAATGATTCTCCACCTCGTGATAATTTTATTGAATTACTACCAATTGCAAACGAGTTGTTTGAGCTTACTAAAAGTGGTGATTATGATAAGGAGTTAGAATTTTCATCATTTAAGGAAATATTTCAATTTTATTCGATTATAACTAGAAATTCTTCACAAATTGAAGAAACAGATTATCAACAAGCTAAAGCAGCAGTTCAATTTGGTTTAGACTATATATCAGATTTTGATAAATCATTTGATGAGTCAAGCTCTCCATCATCAGGTTATTCTCCAACACCAAGAATTGAAGCTTCAAATGCATTAATAGGGTTGTTTTCTTTTAAAAACGAAGATTCTATTTATAAAAACATAAAAGCAGCAGTTATTGATTCAAACCCAATCGTAAGATTTAATGTTTTAAAGAATATTGCTCTTTTATGGGAACATAAACCTGAAGGATATTGGAAAATAATATTGGAGCGCCTTCAAAACGAAGCTCATTCTTTTACGATTGCAACTGTTTTAAATAATGTTTATCGAAAGAATATCATCAATGATGAGGAAAGAGTTGTTAACGCTATTGAAATAGCATCTACTAGAATTAAAGAGTTTAAAAAAAGAGATTCATTTACGGAGACATATACAGGCTTACTACTGTTTTTACTGGACAAAAATAAAAATGAAACAGCAAGACAGATAATTTATAATCATTTGGATAATACTGATTTCATTCAAACTCTTGTGTTTAGGTTATTTGACTTTATAGACCCTAAATATATTGATAATGATTACACAATTGAGTCCACTCGAAAAGAATTAATCCAATTATTTCAAGATGCTACATTTGAAAACATTAAACTATTAAAACAAGATGATGCTATTAAATTTTCTGAAGAAGGGAGTTCAGAAAGAGATCGCTTGCTTCTAATTGATTTTATTGTTCAACGAATTTATTTTGGGTTACATATTAATGAAAGAATTAGTAATAAAAATGAGTTAAAACCAAATGAGACAAATAAAAGAGCATTCTACGATAGAATAAAACCAATTTTGACACACATTGTAGAGAATTCAAAAGAAATAGGAGAGGGGATTATGATTGCTCATACAGCTCATTATTTGGTGGAAACATTAAATGGTGTAATTCATTTTTACCCAGAGGAAGCACAATCAATATTAGATATGACTTCAAAAATTACTAAACTATCATATAAAACCGGATATACTTTTGATTCTTCAGCAATTAAAGAGGTTGTTAGCCTTACAGAGGTGCTCTTTGCGGATCACAAAGAATTACTAAAAGATGAAAAATCTTTAAGCCAATTAATATCTATTCTTGATATATATGTGAAAAGTGGATGGACACAGGCATTAGAATTATTATGGAAGCTAGATGAAGCATTCAAATAAAATTATTATGTAAAATAGAAGCAGTGCGTTTTTACCCGGATGGAGCGTTGGCAAAACGGCCTCAGAAAACTTTGGTTAAAACAATAGGTGAATGAGCGTATATATTTTAGAGGGCTAGCAATACATATTCTTAATAATAAAAAGGTTTAAAGCGAGTTTAAAACAATCTTAACGAGTTACAATGTTTTCTAAAATATAGCGATTGAACCGTATATTGTTTCCAAAGTTTTATGCAGCCTTGATTTTTTGTTTCTTTTGCATCAAGGCAAAAGATAGCTCAAAAAAGAAAACTTTAATTGGATTTCTACATAAAACAAGTGTATAGAAATTTTAGAGCGTGGATTTGAGCTAGGGAAAATTTTATACTCTTGTGGCTAGCTTACGAGAATTGCATAGAAAAAAATTTTACGGGATTTTCCTCGAATACGAGAATTGTAGTTAATAGCAAAAGGTTTAGCTTTTTTTGGTGTGGCCAAGCGGTGGCAAATTGAGTTTAAAAATAAATGCCATAAAGCATTTAATTTTTTAAAAACAATAAAGCGGTTGGGCGCGGCAATTTTACATAGCGT
>JBLWYD010000119.1:0-6694 GCA_048267165.1 Bacteroidota bacterium | reverse complement strand
ATGCAGCACTCCATAAAAAGAATAATCTTTTCCTCGCTGCATTTGACCGCGCCCTGGCGCTAATGCTTTTAATACACGACGAGCCTATTTGTTATGAAACTTAGATTTGTAGCTTTGCATGCATTACTATCAGTACTGCCAATGATTTTTTTTGTTTTTTCCCTAACAGTTTTTGTTTTTGAATCAGATCGGGATTTTGCTATCGAAATGCTAAACTCTGGCATTGCTGGTCTTACATTGATATTTCTTATTTCCTCACATGCTGTGATTCATTCTGAAGTTAGAAGCATGCTTTTAAAGCCTACGTTCCTGCGCCTAGCTAGTTGTTTTGTGCCTACTGTAATCGTTGCTTCTGCTTCTTTCATTGGTTACGCTGTCCTGCTTGAAAGCTATAGCTATAGCTTTGTTGAACCTCATCTTGAGAAAGATATGCCAAGTGTGATTATGATGAACGGTCTTTGGATTTTGGTTCTGATTGGTATGTGCGAAGTTGGGAGATTTGTTTCTAGAAAGCTAATTGAAAGGATTTCTTCCGAAAGACCAAGTGTGAGCCAGCCTACTCCACTGCAATAAAATACGCATAAGCCGACAACTGCATTTATTATCGGCTTGTAAATATCGAGACTATTTGATGTTTATAATATCTAATTATCCAATCTTGATTTTTATGTGTAAAAAATAATATTTCTGCTTAGTTTTTACCTTGTGACAACACTGGTCATATGGAAAAGAGCCTGTCTATAAAAATTCAGTTGACTCACTACAGATTTTTATATTCAAACTCTTTTTCTCTTTGTGCATAGCTCTATATCAGTATTGCTAGTTAGTTTTTTCTATGTTTATCTTGATATAATTTTTCACGATATACCAAATGAGAAGCTATTTCATTTTCATCGTTTATGTCCAATAATACTCCAGAGAAAACTAGCAGCCTTGCAACTGGAATTAGTAACATAGATATAATTGCCATCTCAACACTTTTGGCATCATCGATATCAACCTCATCCAAATTAACACTTGATATAGACATATCTTCTTCTGTTGGAACTTCGGGGAAAGATATTACTTCATCAAGAAACATAGGAGCCATATCTTTCTCTACTTTATTAACAAAATACTCAGAGTCGAAAAAAGGAAATGTATGAGATACATTCTTTAACATGAAACAAGATAATATATCCCTTTTCTCATTTATGGCTTTGAATAAATACAGTGCATTTCCAGTTAGTGATGTTAGCGTTAAGATTAAATGCGAAAAATCAATAACTTGAATATCATTGTGATAGTTCGGATGTCTATTCTTCATGATATTGATAAATTTAATGGCGTTAGGATTGTTTTTGTATTTATCGCTAAGCTCACTCAGGGTAAGTTTTTGTAATGGTATATCAAATCGCACAACTCCTTTATGGAACCATTCTAATGTCAAAGTATTTAAGTATGGGGCATTTGTTGTTATTTGTCGTCCAATATAACCTTTTGGTGACATAGCAACATGATCTAGTTTTGAGTATGTGGTTTGATTACGTCCACTTTCAGCTTGACTAATATTTCTGAACTCATCAAATTCAAGCTGCTCATTTGAATGTGTTTGAAAGCTCGATAGTGCATGGTAAAAATGAAAAAAAGGCGCACCCTTTTGAGCTGGATGGCACACAGGTAAACTCGTAAAGAAATCAAAATTTTCTCTTTTAAACTTTTCTCTTCTTTCTTGAAGTCTATCTAGCTGATAGCGATCTGTATTTGGCTTGGAATGATCACCTACTCTTATGTAAATACTTCCAGATTTCGAGTGCATGTGTGGTGTATTAAAACTTTTGGGTATCCCTATGATGATAATGCTTCTTCCCTTTTCCAAACCTAGTTCCTCTACTGGACCCTGAATTATTTTTTCCTCATAGAAAACTTCTGGGTTTGTATGTGCAGAGCTTGCTTCCCTTATGTCTGTACATATTTTCTGAATATGTGAGCTATCTACACCAGTAAAATTACCTGCTGTTCGAATGCCTTTGTTGTCTTCCTCTTCTATTCCAATAAATAAAAAGCCGCCATATTGATTTGAAAAAGCCGACAAATGTTTAGCAAGGTCTGATATTTTTAAGCTTTGAGACTTATACTCTATGTACCATCCTTCTGAAACATCTTTTAGTACAAGTAAATCATCGCCCTCTACATCCACTAAATTCTTGTTAAATGGATTGTAATCATAGTTCATAATGTAATTCTCCGTTGAAATTTAAATTTATGCAAAGTCATAAGATTAATTGATTTTGCTGTTATTTGTATAAGCGCATTTATATTAGTTGCTTTGTGATTCCACACTATTCTGTAATGGCAATTCGATTTTTTATATTAAGGAACCTATCTTACCTAAATGCCAATTTAAATCAAACAAAAAGCGCAAATTAGGTAAAATTAAATATATTACTTAACTTGCTATTTTATAAATCGATTAATATAAATTCCCTGGAGCTGCGTATCACACGAAGATACCCTGCTCTGTCTTTAATAACTTAATTCTTAACATATCATTTCTCATATCTAAATCTGATTAGGTCATGACATTTAAATTTCTATTGTTTTGATCTTGATATTTGAGACCATACATCATAAAAATCGAATGATGAGTTATCATCTGGAGAAAATCCTCCTTGCTTTCCATTGTATATTGAGCTGGAGCAATCACAGTCAGCCTCATATTCTCCACAATCACGGCATTGAGGATTAGCGTAGTCAATCATTCGTTCTATAGCTTCAGCATTAACATCATCGTAACATTCATAATTTCCATATGAAGCGCATCCGTGATAATCTCCATTGAGGAAATCTTCTAATTGTTCGATATTATGAATATCGCATTCAAATGTAGCTGCTATTGGGCGCAAGACAACTCTAGCATAATCAAAAAAGTATTTTGATGAGCTGAAATAAACCTTACCTTTTCCTTGCTTTAAACAACTAATAGAGATTTCTCCATACTCGATCAAAAGATCATTATATCTATTCTGATCAAGTTCAACGTGTTTAATCGCATTGTTTAATGCATCCAATAGCATAAACTTTTTATTTATATGTAAACCTCCTTCAACTGAATATAGTTCGTCAAATTCTCTAATATGTTCTTTTCTTGACTTAGATTGACCAACTAGTTTCTTTATTGCAATCATGTAATCTATTGCATGAGCGACAATAAAATTAAGTGAAATTACCTGGCTGATATTCAGTTTATTCGAGTCAAGTTTGCATTCAAATTCTTTAAAGGCAGGTTTTAAAATGACATCTACATAATTTATAAATAATGTGCATTTGTTATTTTGATTTATATCCATAATCATGTGTTTTATTTATTTTTAATATATCGGATTTTTCAATTTTTGCAAAGTCCAAAACATTCGAAACGCATATTTATACAGAAGTTAACCTGTATTCCTATGAATTTGATTGGAACTCTTCCTTTTCTTATCAACAATATCTTTCCGCTAAAAGTAACATTATATCTAATTGAAGCTCAGTGTGTTTTTTAATCAGGAAAGTGACTTAATCCACATTAACCCAGCACATTGTGGAGAAAAAGTTCTTTTTGACTTATTATCTGGTAAATAGCTTTGTCTGGTTATTAATGAAAGCTACCCATTTCATGGGAAACATAATGCGCAGTGGACTTTGTCATCTATGATTTGGGCTGTCTCATATGATGATTGAGCATTGCAATCCTGGCACTTAATCATCCTTTTTTTAATGTCTGTGCCAAAGTATCATTTAATCTTGCTTCTTTTTAAAATATTAATAGCACAAATCAAATCTCCGACATAGCCATCATTGTAAAATTCATAACCTCCTGTTACTAGCAGGCTTTCATGTATGTTTGATGGCTCACTCACCAGAATGTGAATAAAATTGCCTTTGCGTCCAAAAACCTCATTCATATTAGGTATATAATCCAATACTATCTCAATTAAATCTGGGTCATAATAAGATAGATAGTGAGCGAAATCATTCCTCAACTTCCTGACTTCCTCAAATTTTCTTGAGAAGTCTGGATCAAGACTATTTTCGCTATGATGGTTGTATATTTTGATTAATCTGGATGAATTAACGGTTTTATAGCTATCCTGTTTAAATAGAAAAGCAGGAGATATTTTACATATTTCCCCTTTTGTAAATGTTTCGGCAGTTAAATGATCAGTGATAAATCTAACAATATTCTCACCTATTTAGTAATCCATAATCTTGCCCACAATGCCATCCTCTTCATAAGTAAGATATTGGTAATTGGTTAAAAGGGCTAAAGTGTAGTAAACAACCATATAAAAACCAGTGTTATACTAAGACAATCTTTAAATGAGGCTCTCAATTTAGCGTAATGGCTTTAAAAGCACTATAATCTATATACTTACGGTAGGTTATGGTGCTTATCGATAGCTTTCATATTTTAATTATTACATTCACACACCTCATGTATTTAATTTAAAATAGATGCTATCATTAGCTGATAATTTATTTTAAGTATAGGAATTAATATGAACATTTTCGATTTCGAAGAGTGTGAGATAAATAATATAGGTAATGATAACTCATGGGTTACATTGTACAAAAAAGAAGATAAGAAAAAACCTAATGTCTATGGAAGTATATATTCTTATTTAGTCAAGAAAGACTATAACAATGAAATTATGAGTAGTCACCTGAGAGACTTTAATATTGGTGATGGAACCCCAACATACGAGGAATCTTTTGATAAGGGGAGTTCTAAGTTTAAATACTACCCTCATGATGAAAGAATAATACCATTAGTATTTTTTAGAAAATTCCCTCATTTGAACAAGGAAGGCTACTGGGAGATTTCACAAGAATTGACTGGTTATTTGGGATTATTTCACGAAGAAGAAAAGAATAGATATGTTTCAGCAGATGATAACGATGACCCTATTGATGTAATTGTATACAGTAAAGATTTCATTAAAATAAGAAAAATTTTCTTAGATGCATATATGTGCATCAGACAAGCTAACCTTATTATATCGTTTGTGATGTCTGAGGAATTGGATTCTCGGCATGATGTAGATAAGCTCTTTTCAGATGATAATCGAGTGTACTCTATGTACTCAAACTCCTACAATAATGATGTAACTATTGTTGGTAAAAATTCATTTAATTGTATGGAGTTAAATGAAAAAAATATAACACCTGAAAGCATAAGAGAGTATTTATCTTACATTGTATCAGGTGATGAGGTTGACCATAAACTTCACTCTTGCGATCCAGATATAGTTTCATCTAGTAAAGAACATACAAAATCAGGACTTCAAATAGGATTTTCACCTCTATTTTTCAAGAAAGAAGTGCTAAATAAATATCTTAATAATAGTAAGACATATAAGGTTGGAGATAATACTTTAGAGAAAGTGGGGTATTGGATCTTGCCAATAGATAATAACCATAATGATTATGTTTCAATTTTCTTAAAAGACATTGGAAGATATCTATCTACAAAAGAACAGTATCATTGGAAATCATACAATGTCGCCCCTGATAAATTGAGTATGAGTGATACATTTGAAGATAGATCGTTAAAAGGGAGGTGGTGCAATTCAGAGCAGCCTGTTTTCGAACTTAAAAGGATTAGAGAAAGTATTAATTCTAATTGGAATGATAAATTCAAATTCTCCTTATTTAAGGAGTTAAACGAAAAAGACAAGCATTGCCTTGACATGCTTCACCCTCTTTTAAAGAATGAACAATCGGAATTTGATGAACAAATTCTATTTATCACAAAAATATTTATTGATTCTCTAAATGAGTCAGAGATAAAGAAAATTACAAAAAATACACATGATGACAAAGAAAAAGAGCTGAGAGGGATAAAGCTATTTCAGCAATTCTTGCTTGAGCAAAAATTAAATATTGATCTTGATGTGATTTTTAAAATTCAAGGGTTGAGATCTTCAGGTTCTGCACATAGAAAGAGTAAAAATTATGACACATCAGAGAAGCGTCTAGATATCAACAATGATGATTTAGAGGCATCATACAGAGAGGTAGCAAGCAAATTGCTGAATTGCCTATCTAGCTTGAATGCACTCGTAGAAAAGTGAAGGTTGCTAAGCAAGGAAGATAAGTAGCATAGAGCAAAGAAATCGGTGAGGAACACCGATTTCTTTTTCTTTAATTTTTAGAACCTCATTTCCTGATCGCCTAAGTGTTATACTGGTTTTTTCTTTTTTACGACCATTCTTTTATGGGAGGTAGTCCGAATTTCACCCTCTGTTTCTCGATATGTTCGTGATCTCTTACATATTTTTCTTTACTGTACTCTTCAAATTCGTTGTATGCTTTTAAATAGCTCAATGTCTCACTGTCATGACGAGTGATATCGCTGTCATATTCGAAAGTCCCTGTTTTTTCGTTTAATTTAAATCCTTTTTCTATAAGTACCCTTTTGACATCAATACCTTCTTGTATTCCGTATTTCACCCGATAAAATCCCTCTCTTCTAAAGCCAATTTTTATGTTCGCTACCAGTGCGTTTATGCCAATCAAATACTCTTTTCTTTTTTCAGAATCGTATTGATTTATGCTGTGAGGATGATGAGGGTAAGCTCCAGCAAATTTAATGTCTAAGTACGAGTCTGTATATCCACTATCATAAATGTCATGAGCACAACGACATGGGAAATCGCTATTGAACTCATCG
>JBLWYD010000118.1:0-6699 GCA_048267165.1 Bacteroidota bacterium | reverse complement strand
AATTTTTAAGTTAGTGTTTAATGTTGGAGCGCTTGACTCTAGATATCAATTCCCAATAGAATATGTAATGGGTGATGGAATCAATCCTTTGAAAACCAATTTATCAGATATCAAATTGCTTAGTGACGAATTTGATTCTTTAATAGAGAGTCCTGTGCCATTAAATGAATTTATATCAAGTACATCTTTCAAATTTCTTTATCCAATTAAGTATTGCTTTAGCTCTAGAGTCTTACATACTGGGATTGATAAAAAGTACATTAGCCGTCTCTATAAAATAGAGGAGAAAATAATAAAGCAAGCCAACCACGGACTTGCCACTAATGAATTTATAGCTCTATCTTTTTTACAAGATTCGGACTATTTCCCAAAAGTATTCAACTTTAATTCTGCTGATAATTATGACTACTTTGAGATGAATTTTATTGAGGGTTATGGATTAGGAGAAAAAGAAAAATTCCACATGGAATTATCAAATTCTGACAAAATTAGCTTCGTAAATGGACTATTAGATATTCTTGAAATTTTGCAAAGTAAGAATATTTCTCATCGTGACATAAATGCTAATAATATAATTGTAAGAAACAAAAAACCAGTACTAATAGACTTCGGATGGGCTACAAGTATTGATTCTGTTAATCCTTATACTCCAGAAGGTTTAAATAGTCATTATAGAACACCTAAGAGAGAATTGCGTGATGTTTACGCTATTGCTAAAACTATTGAAGATAATTTAGGAGATGAGTTTTCAGAATTAGTAAACCTGATGAAATCAGATTATAATCTACCCATTTCAGAGTACAGAAAGCTATTATATGAGAAAAGTCAATCCCAAAAAGATCTTCCTCAGCTAATCAAGAACTTAGAAGAAGGAAACTTCGAGAAGGCATTAGAGATATCAGAACGGTTGATGGAAAAGCTTCCCCGCAAAACTATAAGCCAATCTAATCTGCATTATTCGAAGGCACTTTGTTTATACAAACTAGGTCGATACGATGAGGCACACGAAGCCATATATGCTGAGATTATCATCAATCCCGATTTCGAGCAAGCTTATGAGCTGCAATCGGCGATATCTGATGCAATGGAAAACAAACCTAATCTGGATTATTCGCATTACAAAACTGAAGATAAGTTAAGCGAGATAACTACCGAAAATACTGATTATGAAGTCAGTATAATTATCCCTTGCTTCAATAAAGTACAGCTGACAGAGCAATGTTTGGAATCGCTATTCAGATTGACAAGCAAAGATATAAATTATGAAGTAATAGTCGTTGATAATGCTTCGGAAGATAGTACCCCAGAAGTTTGCGAACAATACAAAGGCAAGTTCAGCAACTTTACTTTTATTAGAAATGATGAGAATCTTGGGTTCGCTAAGGCGTGTAATCAGGGTATAGAGTCAAGAAAAGGTAAACACGCATTACTTCTTAATAATGACATAGTAGTAACTGAGAATTGGCTGAAAGAGATGCTATTGGTAATCAATAATGATCCAAAAGCTGGAATAGTTGGTTCTTGTTTATTATTTCCAGAATCTGAATATATACAACACTGTGGAGTTATACTAGGAAGTAATGGGAAGGGGCGGTTGGCTCCTTATCACCCACTTATGTTTAAGAAACTTAGTGAAGTTCCTTTAGTAAGTAAGAATAGAGAAACAAAGGCAGTAACTGGTGCATGTTTTCTAATAAGGGATACTCTGATTGAGGAAATCGGTATTCTAGATGATAACTATATAAATGGATTCGAAGATACAGACTATTGTATGATGGCAATAACGCATAATTGGAAAATAATATATTGCGGTAAGTCCTTGCTCTATCATTACGAATCTATGTCGCAGTCACGTCATCAATATGATACAATTAACTGGCAAAGATTTGATAGGAAGTGGGGTGATATTTTAAGCCCAGAAGAATCTGATGAAGAAACACTATTTGAACAAGTTGAATCACATAAAAGACAACAAGCTATAAATAAAAGTCTTGAGTATGATTACAAACAAGTTCGACGTACTGTACTTGGTAAATCAAAAGATGATATAGAAATATCTATTATAATTCCCGTTCATAGAAATCTAGAATATACACACAAATGTTTGAGTGCAATTCATCGTACTTCTCATTTGCATAATGTTGAGATAATAATAATTGACAATGACTCTGATCCCAAAACTAGAAAACTATTAAGTACTCTAGGCGATTTCGCAACTGTAATTGTCAATGAGAAAAACGAAAGTTACTCGCACGCTAATAACCAGGGTGCAGCAGTAGCTAAGGGTAAGTACCTAGTATTTATGAATAATGACATAGAAGGTATTTCGGGTTGGATGGAAGCGTTCGAAGATACTTTTGATCATGATGGCACTATCGGGATACAAGGGGCTAAGTTATTATATCCTGATGATAGAATACAACACGCAGGTGTAGTTTGGGGGCCTGTTCCCGAGCTTAATAATATGAATCTGCATTATCACGTTCACCTTGTAGCGGATGGCGAAGACCCGAAAGTCAACGTCTCCAAAGAATTTCAGATGGTGACGGGTGCGTTGCTTGCTATTAGGCGAGAGCTATTCCACCAAGTTGGCGGATTCGATGAGAAATATCACTTCGGTCACGAGGATTTGGACTTATGTATGAAAGTTCGTGAAGCTGGATACAAGGTATGGTACAACCACAAAGCTTCGGCTTATCACTATGAGTCTATGACTAAGAAAGATGTAGGAATGGAGAAATTTGAGCGATTCTTTAAGAGTCCAGATAGCTATGATAAAGCAAACCACGAGTACTTCCTCTCTAAATGGTCAGACAAAATAGAAGTCGATGCTGATAAGCACCTACGAGGTGAGGTAGCAACCGCAACAACGAAAACAGATTCGGATAAAAAGCGAGTTCTATTCACTATGTACGGCTGGAACGAAGTCGGCGGTGGTACTACTTTCCCAAAAGCTGTGGCAAAAGGATTGGTACTCAAAGGGTATGAGGTGTATGTAATATATGCTACTGGCAATCATCCTCTAATAGATACGCAATACTACACGGAAGAGACCACAGACGAAGGTGTAAACCTAATCGGTATTTATAATCGCCCTGTCAAATTCCTTGATTATGAGAAGCCGGAGCGCGAAATCCGTGATGATAGAATTGTCACAATATTCGAAAAATACTTAGATAAAATAGACCCTGATATTGTGAATTATCACAATTTTATTGGGCTTTCTTACGGAATTATAAAGCCGACATTAGAGCGAAATATCAAGACGATATTCACCCCCTATAACTATCACCCGATAGATCCTAAGCTTTATATGTTCACGGACGATATGGAGAAATGGGATAATACGGACTTTTTCGCAAATTCGGACGTTCCCGATTTGGATAGAAAACACGACTTATATAACCAAAGAATCAATAGCGCTAGAAGTGGTATTAACTCTTGCGATATGGTGTTAGCTGTTTCCAACAGACAAGCGGAAATATACGGTGAGTTCGGGGTATATCCAGAAATCATCTATAAAGTGAATCAGATTCATAACAATATCAGCTTGATAAATAGAAAAGAGAATTACGAAATTGGTAAGCCACTAAGAGTCGGTTTCATCGGTGCTGTTATCCCACAGAAAGGAATACAGACGCTAATCGCTGCTTGCTCACAGATTGAAGCTACTGATTTGGAGCTGAATATATATGGGTATATCGACCCTGAGTACAAATCACTTCTGAACAGTATAAATGTTCAATGCGAGATGGTATTCCACGACGCTTATAGCAAGGAGGATTTCAACCAAATAGCTAATAAGTTAGACGTAGTTGTAGTGCCTAGTATATGGGAGGATTGTGCACCTTTCGTTGTGCAAGAGGCGTTGGCTATGGGCTTACCGGTTATCGGTTCTGACCTCGGTGGTATTTCAGATTTCATAGAAGATGGGTACAATGGTATAATCTACAATCATAGTAACAGCTTAGAACTGAGAGATATATTGCTTGATATAATCAAGAATCCCGAGCTACTATATGAGTTGCAAGCGAACTGTTCAGTGCCTATTAGCTTCAACGATTATTTGATGCATTTGGGTGGAATATATGATGGATTGATACATAATTCTACTCTGAGAAGAGAAAATGTAGAGTTAGATTTCAAAGAGAAACTACTAGGTAAGAGAGCTAAGGAGACAGTTATGGAACAAAACACAAGCCAAACGAACGATTTCTATCTGAATTTAGATGGAACTAGTTCAAGCGGTAAAACGAATATTTACAGTAAGACTACAAGCCAATCGCTATTTGATGTGAATAGTTGCAAAATCAACTTAGATGACTCAAACGCTGATTCTATAACTTTGGAAAGAACCCTAGAGTACTACGAAGATAATGATATACAAAAGCTACTGAACGAAGTAAAACGAGTGTTAAAACCATCGGGTAAACTTGAAATAATTGTTCCCGATATAGAGAAAATGGGACGACTCTTCAGTACTGGTGAGTGGTCATTAGCAGTATTCAATAGTATGATGTTCGAGAAGAGCGGCAGAGCATTAGTTAATACTTTCAACTCTGTTAGATTGAACGAAATACTGAAAGCACAAAACTATAAAGACATAGAAGTTGGGCAAACTGATGCAGATCAAAATGAGGGAGTTCGCAAACCACTAGTAATAGCAAGTGGAACGAAAAGAGCAGTACATACTGCACAGAATAATGAAAATGTAGGTCATATTTACTCAGACGAATATCAGCCGCAGCTGAACATCGTGTGGGAAGGAACTCAGTTCGTACATCACTCATTAGCACTTATAAATAGAGAACAATGTTCGAACATAATAGACGCTGAAGTTGCCGATTTGACTATCTTACCTTATGAGCCAGAGAAATTCAGTCCCAAAGGAAATGATAAGTATGAAAAGCTCTACTGGCATGATATAAGAGTTAAACCAGAAAATAAGCCGAAAGAAAAGCTGCCTTATGTATGGATAAGACACCAATGGCCACCAAAGAATGAAATACCAAAAGGTGCAAAGTGGATTATAAATCAGCCATGGGAATTTTCTATGCTGACACGTGACCTTAAGGAAGCATTCGACGCTGCCGATGAGGTGTGGACTCCTTCGACTTGGTGTAGGAATGTTTACATAGAATCTGGTATAAATCCTGACAAAATTCAGGTAATACCGAATGGTATAGACCCAGAGCTATTTACACCTTATGGGAAAAAATTACCACTGAAAACTAATAAGAAAGTGAAGTTTTTATTCGTGGGTGGAACAATAGTTAGAAAGGGAATTGACATACTCCTAGATGCCTTCGTAAGTACATTTACCAAGCATGATGACGTATGTCTAGTAATCAAAGATATGGGTGGTGATTCGTTCTACAAAGGACAAACTGCAAAAGAATATATAAATAAACTACAGTTGATAAACGATACACCCGATATAGAATATATAGATGAGATGCTTGACGAAAAAGATATAGCTGCACTATATAGAGCATGTGATGTTTTCGTCTCTCCTTACAGGGGTGAGGGGTTTTCTTTACCTACTTTAGAAGCTATGGCATGCGGTTTGCCTGTAATAGTTACCAAAGGTGGTGCAACCGATGATTTCGTTGATGAAAACGTTGGTTGGCAAGTAAAGGCGACGAAAAAGCCGCTGGATAAGACGATGGGCGATAGAGTCTTCGTAGATCAGGCATATTTGCTAGAGCCAGATAAAGATGATTTGAGTAATAAACTCAGAGAAGCTTTCGAAAGCTCAACTTCACTTATAAGCGTAGGATTAATAGCTTCGCTCCGAGCTAGAACTAGCTTCACTTGGAGAAAGGCGACTATCAAATCGCTTAAGAGATTAGATGTTCTTTACAGTACAGAGATGGCGACTAAGGCAATGGTCAAATTGCCTGAAATAATTGACTCATACATACTACTAGGCGAGGCTGAGCAGGCGTTCAATAATTTCGATTATGAAACTGCGCTTGCACTCTACAAAGAAGTAGTCGAGTCAGGTGAGCTATCCGATGATTACGAAGCTTTGGCACTAAAAGAAACAGTGCTGATAATGCTGAACACTGGGAACTATGAGCTTGCTCACGAGTTCTTAGAGAGCTTCAACCCCGCAGATGTTGACTATCAATATCTGAAAGCTAAGACATTAGCTTTTGGGGGAGAATTCGAAGAAGCATTGCAAATGCAAACAGATATTATGAATAATTGGCAACAGTTAAAACATGATAGTCAGATAAGCTTGACACTAGACCATATACTTGCTTTCACAGGTGAAATAATGGCAACAATGGGTGATTTGGAATCTGCTATTCAGATATACGAAGCATCGCTAGAAATGAATGAAAATAATATAGATGCACTATTCGGAATAGGAGAAATACTATACGAAAATGGTGATACAGAAAAAGCTAAAGAATACTTAGAACGTACTTTAAAAATATATCCTCAACACGAAGAAGCTTCTGATTTGCTTGAGGGAATTTTGCACTCCTTGTAGAATAAAATCAGATTATATAACACACACACAGCTAACTCTATACTAATGGAGTTAGCTGTTTTTTTATGTATCTAAGATTTGTAGAAGCGTAATGTTTACAATGAGCATTCTAAGATAAAACCAAATATTTAATTAAATAATTTCACATATTGTCCCTCTCTTTTAGCAACAGCAAATACACGAAGTACTAATTTATT
>JBLWYD010000117.1:0-6706 GCA_048267165.1 Bacteroidota bacterium | reverse complement strand
TCTAAATCAGCAATACTTTCTTTTCCCTTATCTGTAGTATTGTCAAAATAAACAAATGCCCTATCTACGCCTATTGCCTTATGATACAGCAAATTGTTTCGCAATAAACGAACTTCATTTTTAACAGTAAGGACAATGGCTATTTTCAAGATGGTGATACTAGTTGTAAGCGATAATAAATATATAATTTCAAAAACTGAAAGGAAAACTTATTTTTTCGCGAGACTCGATGACGAACACGATTAAAGAAACGTGTAATATAGCTTTTCCTATAAGTTATTAAAGACTTGTCTTTGTCTGAAGCTAAATTAATGAACTGTACATGTTCTTTAAAATAGCTCTCAAGATAGTTTAAATCTTTTGCGTTTAAGTTTGACAAGTTTTTGTCTTCTTGTCTAAAGTAACTTTGAGTTTCGCCGTTATAAGTTAACTTCTTATTATGGAAAAACTCGTGGTAAAAGACCCTATCCCCGATGATACGAAATTCAGCAAAGTTTGCTCCTAATAATTTTTGCTTATCAATATTTCGAAATAAAGTTGCACTAACATTTAAGACCGGACAGTATAAGATTTGATCTTTATCTATCACTATATTTTTGTTTTCCTTAAAAGCTGGATGGGCTAATTCTTTATTATAGTTGTTTTTATTAAAGACTATGGTTTTTGCAACGCTCATATCGTTCATCTCAAGTCTTTTTATTTGGGATTCTAAAAAATTCAAGTCACAGAAATCATCACTTTCTGCAATCCAGATATAATCACCCTTAGCTAAACTCAACCCTTTTTTCCACTGTTTAAAAGGTGAGCCACTGTTTTTCTTATTTATTATAAAATGAGAGACTTTTGGATGATTCTTATAATCATTAAGGATGGACAAACTATCGTCTGTAGATGCGTCATCAAGTATAATCACTTCAAAATCTTGATGTGTTTGATTAAAGATACTATCCAATCGCTTTTGGAGATATTTGGTATGGTTGTAATTGGGAAGGATTATTGAAACTAGCTCTTTCATTTTTTAGAGCCGTTTATAATTGATTTTAAAAGGAGTTTAAAATAAAAATAAACTTTCATTTTACCTTCCAACACCTCTTTCAGCCTTACTTCTAAAGTCTCTATGTTTAAAACTTTTGCTTGATATAACTCTGGATGAACAATATCTAAAATAGGAACACTATTTGGCAATTCTATTTTAGCATTTTTGTTTATATAAACTAAAGTATTTTGCCTGTACCAGAAAGGAATATTGTCATTATTCCACAGGTTTGGTCTAATAACATCTATTATTTCATATCCTTCATCATTAAAACGTGTTGTCCAATATGACTGCCATTGTTCGTTGATATGGTTTTGCCCTCCTTGAAAAGGTATAGCCGCAGAAAAAATTATGACATCTCCCATGCTAACTAAATTTTTAACATGTGTTTTTGCTGAACTTTCAGATAAGTGCTCTGCCACTTCTAAACTCAATACCAAATCAAACCTCTTGTTTAATTTTAATGGCTTTTCAAGATTATGTTCCAAAAATTCTACTTCTTTTAAATAATGAGCTACTTTCTTTCTATCTACCCAAGAACCATCAACTCCTAAAACAGTTTCAACATTAAGTTCTTTAAAATTATAAAGAAAGTTTCCTAATCCACAACCAATATCTATTACACTTTTAGGTTTGAAAATAGAATTTAAATATGCTACAAAATCTTGTGATGATTTTAAGTTATGCACAGCATCATTATGTCTATACCTTGTTTTAGCCTTCTTTGATATCATTATTGTATTTTGTTATTTTCAAGATTATTTCTTGCATACTATCTCCCCAACTACTCCAGTTTAATTCATCCTCATATAATCTGCGTCCATTTTTAGACATTTTCAATAATTTATTTGGTTGTGAAATCAACTCTTCCATTTTTAAACAATACTCTTCAGCTTGGGCTGATTCTGATAGTAAAACTCCATTAATATTATTTTTAACTATTGAACTTACACCGCCAGTATCCCTGCTCAATATTGGGATACCAAAAGCGTTTGCTTCACAAAAAACAATAGGTGTGCAATCTGCTTTGGTTGGTAAAAAAAGTAAATGGCTATTCGCCATAATATTTAAGAATTGAACATATTCTTCTTCATTATTTTTATTTAAAAACTTATAAACTTCAATATAGTCTTCATTAATGGGTGTTGGAGGTACACACCCACATATTGTAAGGGTCACATTAAAGCCCTTTGATTTCAATAAGCGTGTTGCTTTTAATACAATATCTCCCCCTTTTCGCTCCCATTGTTTTCCTAAAAAAAGCAAATTTAAAGTGCCTTCAAAAGTTTTGCTTTGTTTAAGTATTTTTGGAACACCATCTATATTCGCTCCAAAAGGGACAACATTTATTAGCTTGCTATCTATAACATAATTATTCTTAACATAGTTAGCTGCCCAATCTGAAGAATAAATCAAAGCACTTGCCTTACTTATTGCTTGTTGCTCAATTTTATTTGCAATAGTATTTGATATTTTAGAATAACCTGAATACGTATTATAATAGCCTTGAATTTGTGCAAATGAAGTGTCAGAAATATAAACAATAGGAATATCTGTTTTTAAAAAGGATAATTCGGTTGAAGCTGCAGGAGCAACAATTACATCAATAGATTTACTTTTTAACCTAGTTTGGAATTCTCTAGCATAAAACCTACCTAAAACACTGTTATGCTGCTTGTTATATTTTTTTCCAAAGAAAACCACATGCAGTTTATTTATAATTTTCAGAAGTTTTTTAAGTTTCTTATTAGTAAGTACCGGTCCAAGCGGTACAACTACTTCAAACTGCTCTTCGAGAGCAGTAAACATACGATAGTGTATTCCAGACCAACTTCTTTTATCTAACGGGTTAGATGCTGTTAAATAGGCTATTTTATGAGGTTTTTTGTATAATAATTTCATTTCTTAACTCAATTAATAAAACCGATATTTTGTTTAAATGTTTTATGTTTTTGCTTAAACTCTTGAGCCATATACTAACAGTTAGTCATCTAACACGAATCGCAAACTCATTTTAGAATAAGATTATATACCTCCTATGGAGGTCAGAATGTTTTTATTACGATTATGATTTCAAAATAAAAATCAAGAAATATTTCTTCAATAGTATTGCTTAAATAAATGTATATAATTTAAAGTTAATGGCATTAAAACATTCAGTATAAATTTCTAATATCGACTTAAACTAAAAGCTACTTTAACTTAAACCAACCTATATTGATATTATAAAAAAGTAAATTGCTATTAACAAAGTCAAAAAACTCTAAATTTGATTAAAATATAATTATATTAAATTCAATAATCATTTAATGTTATTTGTTTATTTTACAAAGCAAATAAAACCTGTAATAGTTTAGCTGTTGTAGAAGGTGATGATTTTCTATTGTATTTTTAAGAAAAATCACGTAAATTCTTGTTTTCAATACTTAATATTTCTTACTAATTAGTCTTTATTTTCTCAAATTTAGTCTAGTATACTAAAATAGTATTATCCGTATTTTAGTTTTCATTCATAAATTAACTAGTATTTTCTTCTAATTTGTTAAAATATTTTAATTTAAATTTAGTCACACTAATAAATCCTCTTAAAACCCTTTTGATTAAAGACTGTTTTTTTTTAAGTATTTCAAGATTGTCATTATATAAAACACCATATGTATTAAGTACATCTAAAATATAAGTGTCCTCAATCTCCTCTTTTAAATATACTCCCTGCACACCAATTCTATCAGATACTATTCGCCCTTCTGCTAATAATTTTTCCAAATCAGGATAAGTGATTTCTCCTGACATATATCCGTGAATAAACCCTAAAACCCCTAATTCATAATCTTTTTCATATTTAGCTTTCTCTAACCACAACGGCAAATAACTTCTCCATCCCTTATGTTTAATTCCATGAAAATATCCTTTTCGATACATATCCTCTGGTGTTTGAAAAAAATCATGAAGTGCAAATATTTTTCTTTCAATAATCACCTGATAATTTAAGTTTTGCATTTTATTGTATAATTGAGACTCTGGTCTTAAATTTTCTGGACTTTGTCTTAATAGATCCCTTGCTTTAAGCAAGTTCTTTGTACGATACAGGTGTGGCCCACCTTGCCTAACAGAGCATTTAAATTTATCCAATACACACCCTTGATATACATATAAATCTGATGTATACTTTGATGCAGATCTTATAATTTGCTTTAATGCTCCTGGTATTAAAATTAAATCAGCATCTAAAGCCAAAGTCCATTTTTTATTTTGTTCGATTCCTATACGAAAAGTAGTATCAACAGCTTTTGAAAAGGGTTTTTCTTCAATTACAAATACATTATTTATTGAAATTTCTTTACAAACCTGATTTTTTAAAGTAGCTAAAGAACTCTCTCCTACATATCTAATTACTACCGTAACATCATTCTCCCATTTTATTTGCATATTAAAATTGCTTTACTTTAAATTCATATAACTCTTTAATCTATAAGACCTAATTGAAGAGTAATTCAACAAGAATAAAACCCCTATTACTTCAAAATACCTCAATGAAGTAAAACCAAACTCTTTATAAAAAAGCTTAACTATTCTGTAGATATATATAGGCTTAAGATACATTTTATATTGATACATCCTTAACAAGATAAAGTGTGAAATTCCCGTATAAGAAGGTAAGCTAGATATTTCTGTTAACTTAATTAATGCTTTTTTCACTTCTTCCCTATCTCTTATAATTCGGTTCTCTGCACTATGATTATTAAAAGTCAAGGCTGTCGACACATATCTAATTTTATTTGTAATCTTAGAACAATAAATATCATGAAGGTAGTCTTCATGATTTCTTAGAACTAACCAATTCTCTACCAATGAAACATCATATTTCCAAAGACAAGAAGGAGTTGACCAAAATCGCTTAGTGTTAACCAAAAGATCCGGGAGTATTCTCGTGGGTAAATAATTCTTTACCCGTCGTGCTACCTCTTTACCATTAACTACCTTTACAGTATTAGTATACACCATCCCAATTTCCGGATCAGATTCAATTACATTAACACATTCCTCAATAAAATTATCACTCCACCAATCATCCGAATCTAAATAACAAACATATTTTCCTTTTGCCATTTGCCGCCCTACTCTTCTAGCATAGCCAGGCCCTTTATTTTCTTTTAATCGTTTAAGTTGCATATCTAAACCAAAATCATCATTTATTTCTAAGGCGTAATCTGAACCATCATCAATTAAAATGACTTCAATGTTTTTATAGGTTTGTAGTGAAATATAATTCAGAGCTGTAATAACAAGATCGTGTCTGTTATAAAAGGGTATTATAATTGAAACAAGCGGTATGTTATTCATTTTACTTTATGCGAAAGGAATGATTTAAATGTTTGATTTTTCTTAGATGATAAAAAGCTTATAACCCTCAAATTTCCAGAAATCTTATACATAAAGAACCCTATTTGTAGAAGTAAATTACTTTTATTTGAAGCACTCATTTTTATGAGATCTTTTTTCATTTTTTTAGCCATATCGACCTGATTGTTTTGAATCGAAATGTAAATTTGATTAACCATTCTTCTGATAAGATCTGTTTTAGCCTCTTTATTAGCAAAGTTTTGAACTAATCTTAAAGAGTTAAAGGAGGCCATGAAGACAGAATATGACTTAGACGGCAAATAGTCATCGTTTGATATTCTATCACTATGCTTTCTTAAATACACAAGAGGCTTATTTGTATAAACGTAGTCAGAATTAGTGTTTAGCACCCTAATGAAAAATTCATATTCTTGAGCTTTCAATAGTTCTTCATCAAATTTTAAATGATTTGTGTGCAAAAAAGATTTTGAAAAAATAGGTGCTTGAGTTAACCACTTTATTTTAGACCGAATAAAATCATTTAATGGGTCTTTTGAAAATATATTTTTCTTTTTAGGGCCTATAATGTTTTCTAACTTTTCATTAAAAACTATGGTTTGACATACACAATAATCTTTATTGGATTGTATTAACAGTTCAACTTGTAGGTGAAGCTTCTCCGGATGCATCAAATCATCACTATCAAACCACTGCACATACTCCCCCTTACTCACCTCAAACCCATAATTCCTAGCGGCATTCCCACCAGGTAATCTATCTTCCGGCCTATGATGATATTGAAACCTAGAATCCTTAGCTACATACTCAGCCATCACCTCATCCGTACCATCCGTACTCCCATCATCCACCACAATACACTCCCAGTTTTGGTAGGTTTGTGCTAATACCGAGTCTAGCGTTTCACCAATAAGGTGCGCGCGATTATAGGTTGGAATAATAATAGAAACTAAAGGCTGTTCCTGCATAACTAGCGTTTACCCGACTAATATACAAAGTCACAGGAAATAGACCTTAAAAAATAAGAAAAAAGGAAAGAAAAAAACTAAGAGTACAAAAGCTACAATACCCTAAAAATAAATACAAATTAAAGCAATCCCTATAATAAGGGAACAAATAGTACAAAAACATTAAGTAAAATAACTCAAGCACTTTCTTCACCCCTTTTAATACTATTAATCATATTAAAAACTTCCTCAAAGGGTAATCCCATATAGTCACAAAACTCTTTAATAGTAACAACCTGATGCTTTTCTTTTTCAAAGGCATCTTTAATAGTACGAAGTAAAGTCTGAGAAGCATTTTGTG
>JBLWYD010000116.1:0-6707 GCA_048267165.1 Bacteroidota bacterium | reverse complement strand
TCCTTTATTTTCAATATTTGCCCAAACATGGTTTATCATTATTCGGGTTACTGGGTTTAAATGCCAATTTAAGCCCAAGGTAATATCAGATTGCCTTCCGCCCAAAACATCATTATTCTCCAAATCTGAATTGGAATAGCGCAGCGCCACTTCCCAAGCTCCGGCGCCTTTGTCTTTTCCCCCAAAATTCTTTTTGGGCTTTACCCTGTCAAAACCTTCGTAAGAACCTTTATAATTTTTACTTTCCCCAGTAATATAATAGCTTACCTGACCGTAATAACTGTCAAAGTTATATTTTTTAAAAGTTGCTTCGGCATTATTGTTAACCGTAGCTGTTAAATATTCCCCTTGTAGTGATAAAGGGCCACTTACAAAAGCTGCTTCAAAGTTTGCAAGGTTAATATTATTTACGTTTTCAATGGTTTCGGTATTTATATATTTTAGTTCCAAATGGGATTCTGGCCTTGAAGCAATACTGTAGGTCTTACTTTCAGGTTTACGATAGCTGTATCCCAAACCAAGATGAAGTAACTGTCTTTTTTCAGAATTTTGTATTGCCAATCCAGTAATTCTTCCTGTGAGAACGTAACCGTCGTCGGCAAGAATATCATTTCCGTTGTTGCTAGCCATTCTGAATGCGCCGGCTTGCGCGGAAAGACGTTCTCCGAAAAAATCATTAAAAACCAAAATACCATTATTGCGCTCTTGCGAAAAATCTATGAAAAACGAGCGCTCCATAAAAGTAATGTATTTACTACTTGTTAAAGCATCCAAACGAAAAGGCTCTTTTACATGGCCTACGCGTATATTGCCAACACCAGGAACATCTGTAAGGCCTATATACATATCTTTAAAAGCCACTTCGCCGCCAGCAAAATCAAATTGTAATTTAAATTCCACATTGCTGTAAACGGTTCCAGATATAAATAAACGTGCCCGTCTAAATTCTGTTCCACTTTTTGAAAGAAGTGGGCCAAAATTTGAATCCAATTCATCATTCTGAAAAAAATACGCATGGTCCACCATAATGCGGCCGCCAAACTTTAAAGAAAATTGCTTGTCTTGGCTTTCTAATTTAAAGCCATTGTCCCACTTGAAGGAAAAAGGATTGTTGGGTGTTTCTTGCGAAAATGTATTAATACAAGACAACACCAAGGCAACTAAAAGTATGCACTTGTGTAACATTAAAAAATCATTCTTAGTTTTTGTCGGGGACAAAGAACCGATTTTAATGTTATGTGAATGTTAAGGAATGGTTTAAAATTATTAATTTTAAACATAAAAAGGGCTGCATAATTAAATACAGCCCAGTTTTAAAATCTAGTCGACAAAAACTAAACGATTTTAAAATTTGCCTTCCATAAGGCAGACACAAAGAAAATGACAAGATGTTTAGTTTGTGTAAATTTACCTTTACCAAATCATTAAGTTATTAATTTTATTTATTTTAAAATATTAAATAGTTAAAAAACAATTAATTACAAGGTTAATGTTATTATAATGTTACGGAATAGTTTCATAGAGGTTAATTTTGTAAATTTGAATATTCCAATAATTTAAAAACTTACTTATGAAAAATATACTCACACTTTTAGCAATCGTTTTGATAACTTCTGTTGCCTTGGCTCAGGATACTAAAAAAAATACTTACTTTTTAGATGGTGATGTAATTGAGGCAACAATCTATCACGATAATGGAATGGTTGCACAAACAGGATATTATACCAAGGAAAATAAACTTACTGGAGAATGGGTAAGTTATGATACTAACGGAAACAAAACTGCCGTTGCCGAATACAATGACGGTGAAAAAGTTGGCACTTGGTACTTCTTTACCAATAAAAATATTAAAGAAGTAAGCTATATGGATGCACGTGTAGCAAAAGTTGTTACTTGGAAATCTTCCGATACCCAAGTGGTTTCAAATTAAAGATTTAGATTAATATAAAAAAACCCGGTTTTCGAAAGAAACCGGGTTTTTAATTTTTTGCTAATTCAATATTTATTCAAAAACGTAACCAGTCCAGTTGAACAAATCTCTGCTCACTGTTGGAACAGTTCCGTCTGTTATATTAATTGTTGCGTTAAGGGTTGTTTTGATATCTGCAATATCAAGACCTGTTGAAGAATCTCCAACTACTGAAAGATTAACCGAAGAGCCTTTAGCGTCACCTTTAGAATCTGTCAAATCTATGAAGTCACTCGCAGATGCATCAGCATTTCCAAAGGCTACGTAAGCATTGGTAAGGGTAAGTCCGCTACCTCTTCTTACTTTAATCATATCAGCCATATCAATGATGCCTGCGTTAATCAATACTAAACCATTGATGGTTGGGTTTGATTGTCCGCTGTCACCAGGGGAATTTCCATCAAGATTTCCATCACCTTCCAATCCACGTGGGTCTTCAGTGATTGCGGTATAGTTAGCTTCTCTTAAGCCATATGCATTGGTAATAGTGCCGGTATAGCCTTGGGTCCAGTCAAACAAATCGTCTTTTGCGTTTACTGCAATTGCATTTTTTACATTAACTGTTCCTCCAAAAAATTCATACGCATCATCATCACCATAAAATACTCCTACGTTTTCAATAACTGTTGCATTTCCAACCGCATAAAAAGTGATTCCATTGAATTCTTTGTCGCCATTAATACGAGCTCCAGTATAAGAAGCTTCAACATATTTCATAACTCCAGAGTTATCGTTAGAAGTAGTTCCACCGTAAGTTAGGTCTACAACTTCAGTAGTTGCAGTTCCACCACCACTAATAGGCGCTTTTCCAATTAGAAGAATTCCACCCCAGTCTCCTGATCTTGGATTTGCTGCGCTTGAAGTAAATTTTATTGGTGCAGCGGCAGTTCCAGCGGCATTAATTTTTGCTCCTTGCTCTATTGCAACATAAACGTTTGTTCCTCCAGCAGTAGCTTTAATGGTTGTGCCTGGCTCTATGCATAATGTTGCTCCATTTTTAACATGCAAAGGACCACTAAGAATCCATACTGTATCATTTGTAAGGCATACATCTGCAGTAACATCACCTTTAAGATCTAATGGGTCCAAATCTGGATCGTCTTGAGAGGCAATTATACCATCTTTTTCAGCTTGAACTGCACAGGGTTCACATGCTGAACCACCACAATCAATACCCGTTTCGTCACCGTTTTGAACTCCATCATTACAAGTAGCTGCCACTGGTGTGGGGCTATCGTCTTTACTACAGCCAGTAAGGGCTAATGTTGCGATTACAAAGCTTGATAAAAGAATTTTTTTCATTTTTTTGTTTTGTTTTAAAAGTTTGGTGCAAAGAAACAACTAGCTTGTTTCGTTACGTTTAGGTTAATATTATCGTTCTGTTAATTGTATTCTTTAGAAAGAATAAGAAACTCCAGCGCTAAAAATCACGCCTCTTTTGTAAGTTTCTACTGGAACTTCTTGCCCATTGGGCAATGCGGCATTTGGCACCCCAATATTGTTTACCTCTTGGGTCAATTTGTACTCGGGATCCAATATGTTTTTAATGTTAAGTTTAATTCCAAGGTTTTCATTGATGGCAATTTTATTGATGAAATCCAAAGTTGGTATTGCAGAAAGCATAATGTTCTGCTTCCCGGAACCTGGGTTTGCATCATCGCCTCCAGTTCCTAAAGAGTAAATACTTTTGCTGTTGTAATTGAAAACTACCGAGCTGGTAATTCCACTTTTTTTCTTTTTCAAATTCAAGGTTAAATCTGAACCTAAAATGAAAGGCGAAGAACCTTCCAGTTCATCTTCTTTGTTGGTGAAACGAACCGTTAGATTATCCGTTGGAACGTCTTCCAATTTTTGATTTGAATATAAATAGGAAGCGTTCAAACCGAAAGTCAGTGTTTTTTCATCGTTTGAATCGTTAGAAAGTTTCAGTATATTCTTTCTCAATTCAAGTTCAACACCCGCAATGCTTGCATCACCAGTGTTTACGTATGATAGTTCACCTGCGGCTGAATTCACTTCAATACGGTTAATTGCGTTTTTGATGCTTTTATAGAAACCAGTAACCGCCACAATTTCGCCTGGGCTGAAATAGTATTCATATTTTAAATCCAAGTTATAGTTGTCGGCAACCAATAAATCTGGATTACCAAAACTGTTGAAACTCACATCTTCATAAAGAAAAGGTGCAACTTCTTTAAACTGTGGAAGGGTATATGTTTTGCTTCCGGCCAAACGAACGATGCTGTTCTCGTTGAAGTTATATTTCACATTAAAACTAGGTAATATGAAATTTTCATCAATTAACGAAGGATCTGTGTTTGGGTCGTTTGTTGATGCAAGGTTGGTGTCAAAAAGTACTTCTTGTTTCACTTTTTCATAGCGAACGCCTACGTTTGCTGAAAAACTATTTGAAAAATCATAGCTCACTTCTCCCAACCCAGAATGGATTGTTCTGGTTCCGTCATAAGAAAAAGGAATAAATGGATCTTTTCCGTCACGGCCATCTCCTCGGTTTGTAGTCAATCTGAAAATTTCTTCATTTAGCGATTGCTGGTTGAAAAGTGAAGTATCAGGATTGTCAATATCCACCACCGCTGGACTGTCAAGAATGTAATTTATTTGTGTGTAATTAAAAGTTCGGTCTGTATCTCTATAATTGTATCCCAATCGAACTCGGCTGTTTTTGCTGTCTTCGTTTTTACCATTCAATGCATAATCCAAATAAAGCTTTCCGGCCAAATCATTTTCTTCAAGATTTGAGTAGAATCGGTTGTTGAGTGCACTTCCCGAAGCAGCGCGTGCAATATCTGCATTTACATCAATCACATAAGTATTGGTTCTTCGGTCTGGCTCATAACCACGAATAGTGTTATATGAAGCTCCCGCTTCTAAACTTAGTTTTTCAGTAAGCGTTATTGAGGTTAAAAGCTGGTTTACAAAAAGGTTATTTTCATTTTCTTTTTGTCTTCTAATAAAAGCACGGATTGGATTTTGAGGTTCGTCATTTTCGGTTAGACCTGCTTTTAAACCGTAATAATCAGCAACACTTTGGCTGTTGTTTTTGATAAACATACTGTTTGCGGCAATGTAATCGCCTTCTGGAAAGCGCCATTTTACATTTGCCATTGCAAGTTTTGAAACATTGTAACTGTATTCTGTTTTATTAAATTCTTGATTGTAACCTCCAGCGGCATTTATTCTATCTGCGGTTCCCTCTCGGTATTCATATTTATTGTCGAAATTACCTACGAAGAAAATACTTAGCTTGTTGTTTCCAATATCAAAACGCTTTCCGCCTGAAAGGGAATAGCTAGAGTTTAATTGTGCATTTTGTGTATTTGGCTTAAAATTATTATCGAAATCGTGTACGTTCAAACTGGTGATTGGTAGATGAGTATTATGAATATTGCCAATATATTTTGTATTGTCCATAATCAAAAACTCTTTTCCAATGGCACGTGAGTTCACTTCCGGTGAAATGGAGAACTTTAAACTTCCCGGTCCGGTAAGTTCTTTGCTTACAATATTTATATTGGCTCCAGCAACATCGCCGTAAAGTGGCACTGAAAAAGTTTTGTTGATGCCTACACTTTCAATTACATCGCTTGAGAAAAAGTCCAAAGAAATGTTTTTGTATTCTGGATCCTCAGATGGAAGCGGCAATTCGTTTAAAGTTGTGGAATTGTAACGATCTCCCAAACCGCGAACAAACACGTTTTTTACACCAGCTTGTTTTTTGATTCCCGTTACTTTGGTCACTGCGCCTTCAGCATCGCCAACCCCTTTTCTGGATAGGTCTTCAGCGCCAATTGACTGTGTGATTCCAACCGCTTTCTTTTGTTCCAATAATAATGCAACTGCACTTTCTCGACGTGTTGTGGTTTTAATTACCACTTCTTCTAAAGCAGCTGCACTGGCACCCATTGGCACATCAATATTTGTTACTTTATCTGCAATTACTTTAACATCGGGAATTTCAACCGTTTCATAACCCACAAAACTGTAGACAACAGTATAAGTTCCGGGTTCAATGTTTTCCAAAGAATACAAACCGTCTATGTCTGAAGTTACCCCTTTTGTGGTTCCTTTTAGAAAAACATTTGCAAATGGCAAGGGTTCATTATTGTAATCGGTATCGGTAAGTTTTCCAACAATAGTGCCTGTTTGCGCTATTGAAATGGAGGTTAAAAAGAAGAATAAAAGTTTAATAATTGTTTTCATTTTTGTCGTTTGATTTATTTGTGCAAAGGAACTCCCGTTATGTAAAGCCCGTGTTAATTAAGCATTACCAATTCGTCACTATAGTGTTAGGAAATAGTTAAGCAACAACCTAAAAATTATCATTGCTTTACTTTTTGAAAATAGTATCTTGCCTTAAATTTTTAGAAATATGATGCAATGGGAACAGCTGCTCTCTTTGAGAAAGCATGGGGATAAAAACAAAAGATTGCGGATTGAAGAGAACGAAACCCGTTTGGGTTTTGAGGTGGATTATGACCGTGTTATTTTTTCTTCGGCTTTCAGAAGTTTGCAGGACAAAACGCAAGTAATTCCACTTTCAAAGACCTCATTTGTCCATACTCGATTGACGCATAGTTTGGAGGTTTCCGTTGTTGGTCGGTCTTTGGGAAGAATTGTGGGAAAGGAATTGTTGAAAAAACATCCACAATTGCAAAGTGTTCACGGGTATCAATTCAACGATTTTGGAGCCATTGTGGCTGCGGCATCTTTGGCGCAC
>JBLWYD010000115.1:0-6853 GCA_048267165.1 Bacteroidota bacterium | reverse complement strand
CAACTGTTATATTATTTTTGAAGAAAACACCTACTATGTCCGACTATAAAGTACTCAAACGATTAAATTGTGTGGCACAACTAATTAAATTCCATCCAAACATATCCAAAAAACAGCTTTTAGAACGATTACGCGAGGACTACGATTTAGAGGTTGCTGAGCGTACATTTGAGCGGGACAAAAACATTTTAGAATCCGATTTTGGTATAACAATAAGCTATAATCATAAATCTCGAGGCTATATATTAGAAGAGAATGAAGAATCCTTAAACCAATTTTTCAAATTTGCCAAATTTGCAGCAATGGCAGAGATTTATCAAAACGGTATTAAAGATTATAAATCTTTTCAAAAGTGGGTACTTCCAGAAGATAGTTCAGGGTTCACTGGAGTACAACATTTCAAAAAATTAATTCAAGCAATTTCTACAAACCATAAAATATCTTTTCAAAAAGAAAATTACTATGGAGGCACAAAAAAATCATACACTGTTTCCCCATTGTGCCTAAAGGAATATGCCAACCGGTGGTATTTAATTGCTGTTGTAGCTGGTGAGAGTGAAATCAAAAATTTCGGAGTAGATAGACTATCGCAAATAGAAATTAAAAACACAAGGTCCCTGAAAATTGAAAATTTTAAAAAGCAGCTCCAGCAATACGAAGATATAGTTGGTTTAAATTATACCGAATCCAAAAACAATTACCCAGAAAAAATTATAATTAAAGCCCACAACAACCAGCTTAAATATTTACGCAGTTTAGCTATTCATAAATCTCAAATTTGCATAGATGGAATTGATAATGAATGGGGTCAAGTAACCTACCTTTTAAAGCCTAATTACGAATTCGAAATACAAATCTTAAAATTAGGTAAAATGGTCGAGGTGTTAGAACCACTATGGTTTAGAGAAAAAATTAAAAAACACATTAGCGAAATGCATAAAATGTATACTTAGTTTTAAAAATCTTTTACTATGAAACGTTCTCAACATAAACCAGTAAGAAAAAAACAACCTAGGGATTAAAACCTTAGAAGAATATGCAAAAAAGATCAAAGACTCATCCCCATACCTCCAACCTCAACGCTGCCGAAATTAAAGACCGCTACGGAAACCGTGTCCGTTCCCGCATGCGTTCCATGTTTAATTTATTGGCTTTTGATATGCCTGCAAAGGATAAAAGATGACTTAGGTTTTTAAAAAAGAAAAATATACGTGAAACATTTATAACAAAAGCCTCCATCTCAAATAATTTCATTAATTTAGTCATCCCCTCTTTCCAATAATATCCAAAAGAACAATATAATCAGCATTCTACTCAGGTAATGCTGAAGACGGTCAATATTTTGCAAAAAAAACTAAGAACGATACGGATGACACAATGTAATTTACCGTTGATTGTTCCAACTAAAAATTAAAACATATACTAGAAAGTAATAAATTGTATAAAAAAAGTTTATCGAAATCATTAATCAACTATAACCAACTTAAAAAAATCACATAAAAATGAAACTAGAAAATATTTTAGATAGACTCGGTTCTATTGAAAAGAACTCATTTATAAAAATTATAGATACAATCATTAGTAAGAGTCCTAAAAATGAAAAAGAAATTAATAAAATCCTAAGTTCTTCAGATAAAGGATTAAAGTCAGTTGACAACCAAAATATATCTAAAATTTTCGCACTTACTCAAGAGGAATTCCAAGATTACGTAAAGTGCGAGTTTCAAGAAATTACTACCCAACTTGATATTTTAATTGATATCATAATACGAGACGGAAACTGTATAATGAAACAAGATTGGTTTTCCAGACTATATGAAGCGGAAATTAAAAATTTAAAAGCCAAAATTAAAAATCTAAATACAGATTTTGAATCAGATAAATCAGATTTAAGTGATGCCAGAAAACGTGATTATAGAATTTATAAATCATGCCTTAATACAGCCTATAAAAACGATATTGAAAATAACAGAGAAGCAAAAGTAACTTCTGATGAACTATCTATTATTTTAACACTATCAAAACAATTAGGACTGTCTCAAGAAGAAGTAAAACTCATTAATTACTCTATAATTCCTATTGTAAAAAACGACATCCAGGATGTAATTAAAAATCTTAAAAATATTGGTGTAATTTTTTATTCAAATAAAGAGAATACTATTTATGTAGCAGATGAAATGGTTAGGCTGTTGCGTAAAGTTCGTAAAAAAGAAGTTGCAGATAAATTCTACAGAAGAACATTAAAACTACTTAGAGAACCTATTATAAATCAAGTAGCAAAAGAACACAATATTGACAGAAAACTATCTTATGCTCAAAAAATTGAAGAAATAATCAAAGAAGGAGTTTCTTTTACTAGCCTACTTTTAGAAGATATTTACAAAAAAGAAAATACACTTACAGAAAGAAAGAAAACCTTAAATGAACTTTGTGAAAAAGGCTTAAATATTCCAAATTTAAGAGGTAGTACACTAGATGATAAAATTAGCAGCTTAATTGAACATTTCGAACAAGTAGAACGGGATGAAAAAGTAGGCATATCTATAGATGGTTTCGACAAACTACTAACAGAGCTAAACCAGTCTCTTCCAAAGTTAAACAAACAAATAAAAGATCAATTCCAACTCCAAGATGAATATGTTTTAAAGGCAGAGTTTTTATTAGACTACAACATAAAACCAAGAGATATTTTAGATTTAATTATCAAACCAGACTTAACTAAATTTATCAAGGACAACGGAATTAAACAACGTGGTGATAGCATTTTAAACATACTAGAGCATTACAAGGATGTTGAGAATCTATATTTAGAAAACTTCGAAAATGTTGCATATAGAAATTTAAACGCACTTAAAGACAATGGAATTATTGTTAAAGAAAGTGAACTAGGCTTAAAATTCGAAGAACTAACAAAAGTAATCCTTAATGGTCTAGGATTTAATGTTGACGATACACTAAAAAACAAGTTGAATACTAAAAAGGATATGATGGATATTCTTTTAAACTTGGAGAACGATGAAATAATAATTGTAGAATGTAAAACAAGTAAAGAAAGAGGTTATAACAAATTTAGCTCGGTATCTAGGCAATTAAAATCTTACCAGGATTTAGCACTTAAAAACAACTTAAGAATAGTAAAAATATTACTCATTGCACCAGAGTTTAGTGATGATTTTGTTACAGACTGTGAGATGGACACAGAGTTAAATTTATCATTAATTACAGCCTCTACACTTTTAAAAATATTAGACGCATTTAAAAAGTCTACTGCCCACACAGTGTTTCCACATGTATTATTTAGAGATATAGTAATAAATGAAGAGCGTATAATAAAAGCCTTAAGCAAGTAATAAAACCAAATAGATTAGATAAAAAAAATAAAGGTTCAAAGGTGTAAAGTAAATTCCTGCAATGATTAATATTTCATTAATTTAGACATCAAACCAAATTAACCTACATCCAAAGCAAAATATATTTTGTACATAAACTCCCTACGGAAGTTTGTCCAATTGTTAGCTGTAATTTCCATAAAAACTCAGAATGAAAGAAGAACTTCATATTCAATTTGAAAATTGTTTCGGAATCGGAAAATTAGACCATTTATTTGATTTCAGCATAAGTAATTCATATCTAATTTATGCCCCAAATGGAACGATGAAAACCTCTTTCGCAAAAACACTTGATTTGATTGCGAAAAATGATTCGAAACAAAAACCTTGCGATAGAATTTATAAGAATAGAATTACTAAATACAAAGTTCTAACTGAAAATGAATATATTAACCCAGAAGATATATTAGTAATAAATGCTGAAGATAATAATTTTGATGCTTCAAGTAAAATCAGCAGTTTCTTAGCTAGTAAAGAATTAAAACAAGAATATGATTCTATCTACAAAGAATTAAATGACAATAAAGTCGAATTTATAAAAAAACTAAAAATTATATCACAAAGTACGGATTGTGAAACAGAATTTATAAATACATTTTCAGAAGATGAAAACTCTAATTTTTTTGAGGTTTTAAATCAAGAAATTATTAATCTAAAAACAAAATTTGAAAAATTTGATTTTAGATATAATGATGTTTTTGACAGGAAAGGAAACGTGAAAAAATTTCTTGATAAAAACAAAACTATTTTAGACCAATACATTAATGATTACAAAAATATCATTTCTAAATCAAGATTCTTTAAAGATTCAACTGATAATACTTTTGGGACTTATCAAGCAAACGTTATTATCAAATCTATAGAAGATAATTCTTTTTTTGAAGCAGGTCATAAGTTTGTTTTAGAAGATGGTACTGAAATAGAAAATGTAGAAAATTTAAAATCAATAATTCAAGAAGAAATTCAAAATATTTTAAATGATGAAAAACTAAAAGCATCCTTTGACAAAGTAGATAAAGCAATTGGTGCTAATGCAGAATTAAGGTCTTTTAAAAACGTCTTAGAAAAAAACAACTTAATTCTAATTAAACTAAAGGATTATGAAAAATTTAAACAAGAAATTTGGATTAATTATTTTTCAGAAATAAAGGAAGAAGCAATAGAGTTATTAGATTTTTATAAATCCAAAAAAGCTAGATTAGAAAAAATTATTAGCGATGCTAAAAAGGAATTTACTTTATGGAAAAATATTGTTACAACCTTTAATTCTAGGTTCCACGTTCCATTTAAGGTTAATATTATAAACCAAGAAGATATAATTTTAAAACAAGAAACAGCTAATCTAAACTTCGATTATTCTGACAGAGGAAAAGAACCTATAAAACAAAATCGAGATAATTTACTTTCAATATTAAGTAAAGGAGAACAAAGAGCTTATTTTATTTTACATTTCTTATTCGAAATTGAAGCCCGAAAATTAAAGCAAAGTAGAGATTTACTAATATTCGATGATGTTGCAGATTCATTTGATTATAAAAATAAATTTGCAATCATTGAATACATCAAAGAAATTCACGAGAAAAATGACTTTAAAGTAATTTTATTAACTCACAATTTTGACTTTTACAGAACTGTTGCATCAAGACTTCAATTAAATAGAGATGTGATTTATATGACTACAAAGAATTTAGAAAATGAAATAACTCTTCATCAAGGTGAGTATGTTAATGATGTTTTTAGCTACTTTATTAGAAATTTCAAAAATCCAAAAATTTTTCTAAGCTTAATTGCTTTTGTTAGAAACTTAATTGAATATAGCGAAAGCAAGAGTAATCAAGATTACTTAACACTAACAAGTTGTCTGCATAGAAAAGAAGAATCAGAAAGCTTATTAGCAAATGATATATTTAATATATTTCAAAAGAAATTGATATTCTTAAAAGATAAAACAATTGATTTTGGAGAAGAAAATTTATTAGAGTTAATATTCAAAACAGCAGATTCTATAAAAGCAGAAGATTCTAATGAAATAGCTCTCGAAAATAAAATTTGTTTAGCAATTGCAATTAGATTAGAAACAGAAAAATACTTGATAAATAAACTTCCTGATTTTGATTTAAAAGCTATAAAGAAAAACCAAACTCAGGCTTTGTTTAAAGAATATTGCAAAAAATATCCTGACAGTAATAATAGTTTCAAAATAGATAAAGTCAACTTAATGACACCTGAAAATATTCATATTAATGCATTTATGTTTGAGCCTTTAATTGATATGTCTATGATTCATTTAATGAATTTATACGAAGAAATAAAAAGTTTAAATTAATAAAAAAACTACAGCTAACTTAAGACGTAGAAAAATAATTGCGATTTAGTTCTAAAACAAAGGTAGTTACGTGTTTGTAACGTCTGATTTTCCTTCAGAAAATCCTCGCACGCAAACCTATTACTATTCTTATACTTAAACGCTAGTATTCATTTACCAAAAACACCTAATCAGTCAATGCAAATACTGAAAAATAACAAATTAAACTCTTGGAACAATTGGACAAATATTAGTTCAGAAGATGAAAAAACAATTGCGAAATTAATTTTCAAACATACAAAACTAATAGACCCAAGAATTGTAGAAATATTAGTCAAAAATAATAATAAAAAAAAGAATTACTTCGAAGATTTATTATCTAAAAATAAAATCAAACCCGAAATTTATCTTTGGGAGAATTCTCCAGTATTATTCCCTGGCATAAGGAGACACGTGGGACAATCAGAAATTAATAAATTTAAAAAGGATAGAAATTCAAAAGGAAGGAATGCTTTACGCTTAGATGATAATTCTTTTCCAAAAATGATTTGGGCCTTTCTAATGACAGGAAATAAATTCACTGTTGCTAACTCTCCAAAAGGTCATTCTTTAGCTCACTTAATTGACCATAAAGATTATAGACACAAACGAAATTTTGATATTGTTAATTACAAAATTAAGAGATTCCAAAACTCATATGCTAGTATGTTCACAAGCGTTACTAATACAATTTTCATAAATAACTCATTAATGAAACCTACTGATTTTAATGGTAAAATAAGAATGCAATTACTTCAACTAATAAATAGTACTTATTCCGATGTATGTGACTTATTACCATATAACGACAAACTCATTATAGACTTTAAATGGGATATAGAAAACTTGGTAAAACCAAATTATGTTGGAGACATTAATCAAATTGATACATTCTTAAAATACAGAGATGAATTTTATAAACAGTATGAAGTGTAAAACTAAATTAACAGGAAATTAAAACTCTGAAGAAAACACCGAAATACCAACAAACCCCTTTAGCAAGAAACAAGTAAAAAAGCATTAATTTTTCACGAAAGAACTTCTGTAACTATCCTCATATATTAGTCCAGATTTAGCAATAGCAAAAGCTTGTTTTAATAGCTTATTGCATACTACAATT
>JBLWYD010000114.1:0-6939 GCA_048267165.1 Bacteroidota bacterium | reverse complement strand
ACGGAGTATGCCGTGATATTAGCGACCTATGCCGCGGTGTCAACGGAGCATGCCGTGATATCAGCGACCCATGCCGTAGTGTCTTCGGAGCATGCCGTGATATCAGCGACCCATGCCGTGGTGTCTGCGGAGCATGCCGTGATATCAGCGACCCATGCCGTGGTGTCTGCGGAGCATGCCGTGATATTAGCGACCCATGCCGCGGTGTCTTCGGAGCACGCCGTGATATTAGCGACCCGTGCCGTAGTGTCTTCGGAGCATGCCGTGATATCAGCGACCCGTGCCGTGGTGTCAACGGAGCATGCCGTGATATTAGCGACCCGTGCCGCGGTGTCTGCGGAGCATGCCGTGATATTAGCGACCCGTGCCGCGGTGTCTGCGGAGCATGCCGTGATATCAGCGACCTTGACAGCTACATCTGAAGTCGTTAATGACACGTAACACTACTTTTATTACTTAAATAATTGAGCTTATGGGATTCCGTAAGAATGTATGCATACTTTGTGTTAGGTTCGCTGGAATTGTATAATTAATTAACAAATAACTGTAACTCGTTAATAACTTTTCTTTTTGGTAAAGCATTGGTTTTGCTATATTTGATAACCTATAAAATTGCTATCCTTTATTTGTGATATCCCTTGCTATTGTCGGGATAACAAAAGTAAAACTTGGCATATAACGAGTTGTATGCAAGGCTAAAAGACCAAATCTTACACTGAAACTTGATTATTAAATTTGAAAAAACGGCTTGAAAATATTAACTCATTGATTGAAGGTTTGTGCAAGAAAAAATTAGTTTTTGCCCACCCGCTGCTGCCCTTCGGGACAGTTGGGGAAGCCTACGCACATTGCACACATTTGCAAATCCCACAAGCCAACCCGCAGACTGAAATTTGCAAAAGAGTGCAATTTTTGCCGACACACAAAATAAATACATGGAATATTTAAATAATGTAGAATTAAACTGGGATAGACTGTGGTGCAAACAAGATAGCTTTTTTGCACTTGATGAATTTGGTTTTTTATTTGACCCTGATACTAAGGAAAGCTTCTATCGTAAAACGGATGTAGTTAAATACTCTGAAATAAACAAATTACACTGTCTTATTTTACTTGGTGAACCGGGTATTGGAAAATCTACAACTCTAAGGAAGGAATATTTCAAAGATAAAGAACTACAAAGGGGGAAAGCAATTCTTATTTATAGAGATTTGAGCGAATATGGTGATGAGAACAGACTCATTGACGAGATGTTTAAATCAAAGGAAATAGAAGCCTGGCTTAAGTCGGACAAGCCTTTATTTTATTATATAGACAGTTTTGATGAGTGTCTGCTTGAAATAAGACGATTATTTCAAATTCTAAAGAAACAGTTCGATAACTTTAAAGAAATTTCAAGTAGGCTTTTTATTAGAATTACTTGTCGTACTGGATTTTGGTCTGATTACTTAACTCTATATTTCAATAAGCTGTTTGGAGACGAAAACGTTGGAGCTTATGAACTTGCACCTTTAAAGAAATCAGATGTTAGATTAGCCGCCACTCAAATTGGTTTAAATTCTGAAAATTTCATTAATGAGATAATAAATAGAGAATTACAACCTTTAGCAATAAATCCTTTAACTTTAGATTTATTGATACAGGAGTATATTAAAACAAATAGTTTTCCTTCTTCCAAGCAAGAGTTATTTTATTATGGATGTAAAACGTTATGCTCAGAACCGAATTTTGAGCGTCAAATGATTTATAAAACAAGTAATCTTTCTCCAGAAAAACGTATAGCTCTTGCTTCAAGAATTGCGGCTGTTATGATTTTCTGTAATAAAGGAATAATTGATTTAGGTAAAATTAAAACATATTCGAATGATAGAATCACTGTTGATTTACTTCTTGAGGGTGAGGAAAACACTGATGATTTTAGTTTTGAATATGTTCAACAAGATTTAATTGATACCATAACTAACACTTCCCTTTTTACAAGTCGAGGAAATCTATTATTTGGTTTCACTCATTTAGCATTTGCAGAATACTTAGCTTCAAAATTTATTGCAAATAACCATTTAGAAATAGAACAGATTAAATCATTGATTTCTCTTTCAACAGATGATGAAGATAAGATAATACCTCAAATGAAAGGAGTTGCTTCTTGGCTAAGTATCATTGACGTAAAGGTTGCAGAAGAAACGATAAAGAATGACCCTCAAAACATATTACATGGTGATTTAGATGTATTAAGCATTAGTTACAAGGAAAAGCTAGTAGATTCATTATTAGAGAAATTTAGTAAAAATACAATTGTAGATGGAGATTGGGGACTACATAAACAATATAAGAAACTTAATCATCCAAATCTTCATCAACAATTGAAGCCTTATATTGAAAATAAGGATAGTTATTTTTTAGCTCGTAGAGTTGCAATTGATATTGCAGAAGCCTGTAATTTAAATGAATTGAATCCGAGTCTGTTGAAAGTTGCACTTGATGAGACTGAAGATATTCACACTAGAAGTAATGCTGTACATGCTTTAATTGAAACTGGAGACACAGAAACAAAAAAACAATTAATTCCACTTGCAACTCAACCTCAAGAACTTGATAAAAATGATGATTTAAAAGGTTATGCATTGCGAGCATTATGGCCCGATATTTTGACTACCAACGATGTTTTTAAATTTTTAACTCCACCGAAAAGAAGTAATTATAGCGGTGGTTATGTATTCTTTATGTATTTACTACATGATAGTATTACAAAGTCTGATTTGGATTCTGGACTCAAATGGATAATTGATAATATTTCTTCAAAAGAAAACATACACTATAAATTTGAGAACCTTGAAGATGTTATAATAAATCAATGTTGGAATTTCTACCAAAGTATCAATGATAAGAACCTTTTTGCACAGGTGTTAATGTTGAGGATGAAGAAATATCAAACTATTTTTCCTACTCCTCAAAAAATACATAAAACATGGAATTCCTTGTCTGTTGATAATGAGACAAGATATTCTGTATTTAAAGAATTAATTAAGATTGTAGGTGTTGAACAGATTCATTTTGTTACTCATAACGAAATTATAAAACAGGATGATTTTGAAGAGTTAATAAACATCATCAAGCAAACTGGAAATTCAGAATTAATTTTAAAAATTGCTAAAGTATTAAGCTACTTTTATTATTCTGCAGCTAAGAATATTGATACAATACTAACATTATGTCTAGAATACAATGAATTTCAAAAAGTCTTTGCCCATTGGCTAAGAACGATTGAAATTGATTCAGAAGAAGCTGACAAACTTAAAAAAGATATAGAACAGCGTAAAAAATGGGAAGAGGAAGCAAAAGAGCGAAAGAAGGATAAAGAGGCGAAAAAAATTGATGTTGCATTAAGAATAACAAATGATATTGAGCAGTTTGAATTAGAACGAAATGTGAGTTCGTGGTACCAATTGTTTATGGATTTAACATTGAGTGAATCAAGTACACATTACGGTGATGAATTAAATTCAAATGTTTTTTCATTACCAGGATGGGAATATGTGGATTCTAATTTAAAAACAAGAATTATTGAAGCAGCAAAATATTATATAAATAATTTCGATGATAATAAAGCAGAATGGTTTGGCACCAATACATTTTATAGACCAGCAACTGCAGGTTATAAATCATTAGTTTTATTGTTTAATTTACAGAATTCATTTGTTGAGAATATTAGTGCTTCTATTTGGGAAAATTGGAAACACATATTAATCGATTATCCCGAATCATATGGTATTGCAGGGAAAGACGAAACATATCTAAGTTTAATTACATTAGCTTACTCCAAGATACCTGAAGGGATTATTAAGATTATTTTAGAAAAAATAGACAATGCCAATCAAGGTGATGATAATTATTTAACATTCTTGCACAAAATAGATTCATGCCTTGATGCAAAGTTTCAAAATGCATTATTGGAAAAGGTTAAAGATTCAATGCTAAAACCTATAATAAAGAATATCTTACTTACTAAGTTGTTGGAAAAAGAAAATACAGAAGCCAGTAGCTACAATATTGAGTTGTTTAAAAAATCGAGCGGTGAAGAGAAAGTTCTTTATGCAAAATCTCTAGCAAGTTTCTGTAATAGTCAGACTTGGGATATAATAATGAGTGATATTAAATCAACGCCTGATTTTGGAAAGAATTTTTTCTTGTCATTCGTTGATACCTATGTAGTTAATATGATTCCTTTATTAAAAAGGCTATCTGAGTTGCAAAGTTCTGAACTCTTTTTATGGTTAATTGAGGTTTTTCCTCGCGAAGAAGACCCTGTTTTCGAAGGAGCGCATACCGTTGGTGCACGAGAAAGTGTTGGTAATTTTAGAGACCAAATATTGCGGAATTTAACAGGAATAGGAACAAGAGAATCCATTCAAGCTTTGGATAGAATCAAATCTGCAAGAAAAGATTTAAATATTGATTTTTATCTTGTTGAAGCAAAAACCAATTTCCGAATGAATAATTGGGAACCTTTATCTCCTAAAGAGTTATTATTACTAGCAAAAAGCTCTAGGGCAAGAGTAATTCTAAATCCAGTAGATTTGCAAAATCTTGTTCTTGATTCTTTAAAACGATTGGAATTTATTTTGCAAGGAAGTAATTCTTTATCTGGTGGTCTTTGGGATAAAATTGATAGTAAGAAATTTAAACCTAAATCGGAGGAACATTTGTCAGACTATATAAAACATCATTTAGATAACGAACTAAGGACAAATGGAATTTCAACATATCGCGAGGTACAACTTAGAAAACCAAATTATATACCAGGCGGGAGGCAAGGTGAAGTAACTGACATTTTTGTTTCTTTTACTGACCCAAAATCGAAAGAAGCAATTGAAGTGATTATCGAAATCAAAGGCTCATGGAATGATAGTGTGAATACAAATATGGAAGCACAACTAAAAGACAGATATTTGGAAACTAGCAATTGTAAACATGGAATTTATTTAGTTGGTTGGTTTAATTGTGATGTATTTCCTAATCAGAAAAATAAAACTGCACAATCAACATTAATCGAAGCTAAAGAGTTTTATAACGTAGAAGCCAAGAGACTCTCTGACGATGACAAATTGATTAAAGCTTTTGTTTTAGACTGTTCTTTAAGAAATTAAACATGCAATCCACACAACCAAGCACATTTGCAATTCGCACATGCCGACACGCAACCAAAAATTACAAAAGAGCTTGTCTGTTTGCCACCGCTTTTTTGCCGACCCTAAAAACTAATTTTTTCGCGAACAGCGGTGCTTCGATTAAGCGGATTGGTGATTGTAAAACCTTGATAATTAACTGATAATAAATAAAGCCCAACATACAACACGGTATATAAAACGTTTGGCGAAAAGTGCTAATTTTAAGGGCGGTACATTTTATAAACATCGCAACGGTTTGATAGGAAATCGCTTTGAAATGCCAAACGTTTCATATACCCATCCGTTGGGCTTAATTAAATGAAAACAATACTTGATAACTGCAAAACATTATTTTTAGATGAGCTTCATTATAATGAAAGCTTACAACTCATCGTATCTGAAGGAATTCTTTTAAATGAGAATCAATCAATAAAAATTGGAGAAGGAACTATTGATAATGTAAAACCGATCGTGATTACAGAAAATAGTAAAAAATTAAAAATTGAATTTGACTTTGATGACATAATTAACTTTCAAGTAATTGATGAATCTTATACAATGTTTGATAAAAATGAAATAAGTGACACTAATGGATTTCTTCAAATTATATTAAAATCTGACTATTTATCATACATGGAAAAAAGTCATGGCTGGTATAAAGATGTGGTTGATAAAGAAGTAAAACATTATAGACTGTGGACTGAAAGCGACATAATTGATATAATATCAATTGAGAAACCAAAAATTGAAATATTAGAAAAAAACTAAGCCCAGATAAAAACAAGTAAATTTTATATCAAAGTACTTTTATAGTTCATATTATACGGTAACCTTCTTTTTATAATTGCAAAAACCTGTTTTAGCAGCTTATTACACACCGCTATTAAAGCAAGTTTTTACTCTTGCTCATATTTCCGAATTTTCTATTCGGTTTGTATTTGCTAAATTAGTTACTTAAAAACATGCACCTAACCATATACAAACACGTTGTGCGTGATTAAAAATCATCCAGCGTTTTAAATTTAAAAAAATGAAAAAACCATTTTCTTTAATTCAATTGTGCCTTTTTTTACTGTTGGCGTGTAATGAGAAACAGACCAAATCGTCAGACTCTAATAAATCAGACCAAACAAACTTTTCAGAAGGCAAAATTATAGATTTATCTCATGCATATTCTAATGAGACTGTATATTGGGTTACGGCAAAGGAGTTTAAATTAGACACTGTTTTTAAAGGACAAACAGATAAAGGGTTTTATTATTCCGCAAATAATTTTAGTACTGCAGAGCATGGCGGAACTCATATAGATGCACCTATCCATTTTGCTGAAAAAGGCCAAACTGTAGATGAAATTCCTCTTGAAAAATTAATTGGGTCTGCTATTAAAATTGATGTTTCTTCAAAAACACTTAACAATCCTGACTACTTAATAAAAATTGATGATTTTTTAGCGTGGGAAAATAAAGAGAAAATCAAAATCCCTAATGGAAGTATTATTTTATTAGAAACAGGGTTTTCTAAATACTATCCTAATAAAGTTAAATATATGGGAACGGCTGAACGAGGTGAAGATGCGGTTGAAAAACTACACTTTCCTGGATTGTCTAAAGAAGCAGCAAAATGGTTAGTTGAAGAACGAAACATCAATGCTATTGGAATTGATACACCAAGTATCGATTATGGCCAATCTAAATATTTTGAAAGTCATGTTATATTACTCTCTCAAAACATACCAGCTTTTGAAAATCTAACCAATCTAGATAAGCTACCT
>JBLWYD010000113.1:0-7160 GCA_048267165.1 Bacteroidota bacterium | reverse complement strand
GCTAATACACTTCCTAACCCAATTCCACTACTTATTGCAGTATTTTTTATGCCGTTGTTTCCAGATTCTTGACTAAAACATTGTAAAGAGAATATTAGCAAAAAAATGATTATCAATTTTATTTTATTCATATATTTTTCGATTTTGAGTGCGTATCGCCAATGAATGGCAACGTTTTTGTGTATGATTAGTGGCGTGTTTAAGCACCTAATTTAGCAAATAAATCACAGATAGAAAGTCCGCGAGGACTTTCGTAAGTAGGCTAGAACTTGCAATTACTTTTATACGGCGTTAGGCATAGGTTTTATGATTTTACTAATTTCTTAATTATTTCAGATTTATCAGATTTTATTCTCAAAATATAGCAACCAGAATTTAAATCGCTTGTCATATATCTTTCATAAAAAAAGGAAAATCAAGAACAAATAGTATTTAACAAAGGATACAAATACATTAACCACTCATTTCAAACTATTTACTTCTTCCTGAAATATCCGTGAATTTCAAAAGCCAATAGTTTGCAATCTTTTATAAAAAATAAGTTAAAAATCACACCTAATAAAAACGCTTAAACATTACTATTACTTATATGTTTTCTTCTTTTTTAGTTTTCCACCATTGTTTTAAATCGATAAGTTTTGGCTCTCCAATATTCACTAGAGCTTTTCCTCCTTCAAGTTTTGATAATTGAGTATTTAATTTAACTTCACTATTAACACTTCCCAAAAACGGTATAATTCTTTTTGGAGATTTATCTTTAACATTTGCACAAATGGGAAATTGAATTTGTGACATGAAATTAAAATCCTTATAAATAAAATCTTCAGTTTCTTGAGCAATTAAAATTATAATTATTCCCATTGATCGTAATTCTCTCAACATTGATTCAATTACTGGCCGAGCATTTTTATGTTGTAAAAAATTCTGTGCTTCATCAATAATAATTACGTGTTTTAAAGCTTTTATATTATTTGTAACAACAGTATCACCTGACTTTTTAATACTATCATACATAAACTTCAAAAGATTAAAAGTCACAAATTGTTTAATTTCTTTAGTAACTTCTGATGGCATTGAAATGTATGTACTTTGATTAAAAATAGAGTAAGATTTGGATTCATCGTATATTCCAGAATTAATAAGCTGCTGAATAACACTAGTTGTTGTATCAAATTTCCCCTTATTTTTCTCTAAAATACTCTCTAACAACTCTTCTAATGATGGAGAAGTGTTATTATCGAAGTAAAAGTCCTTAATTTCACGAACTAAACTAGCAGACTGAACTTGCCCGATATCTTTAAAAAATGTTTTTAAATCGCTTGCAAAAGATTCTATATAATTTTGATTACTTAAATCATAATTCTTCAAAGGACTAAAAGGAAATCCACTTTGATGTTTTATGTCAAGAAAATTAGATTTTGTTGCGGTTAAAAAAGAATTTAGTTTCTCCTTTGAATCTGTGCCTTTGAAATCAAAAAAGGTGAAATTCAACTCGTAATTAGTTTGTTTTGAAATTTGATAAATTAGATCAAATACAAGTTGGGTTTTTCCTGAACCTGTTGTCCCTGCAATTCCAAAATGACGACTAGTGTACTCTGTTTCATCATTTATTTTAATTTTAATCGAATCTCCATTTAACTCGGTGCCAAGATTTAATTCAATAGGTTTATTTGTACTATTAATACTAACAATATTCGATTCTTCGTCATTCTGATTTGCTACATAAACATTAGAACTCCTTTTTAACAAGCCTTTTTTAACAGATTTAAGCAAGTAAGAGATATGATCACCTTTTGTAATATCCCCATCATTTAATTCCTTATTCCATAAATCTAAACCATCTTTTAAGTGTAATTTATATAGTTTTATAAATTCACTTTCTGACAGCTCTTTATTATAATGTTGGTCAAAAATTGTTTTATAAAGTTTGAAATTATCCACATCATTAATCAAGCGACCAAATATATTACTTGTTGGAGTATATTCTCTTCCATTTTGAGGTAGACTATCTTCACTTTCATCAAAAACAGACCCCTTCTCAATACTTAATGACAAGGCTATTCTACCTGTAATTGTATCTCTTTTAAAATCATATATTTCAGTTATTCTATCTAATAACTCTGTACTCTCTATATCTATTTTAAATCTAATCATTATTTTTAGTATTGAAATATCCGTTTTTTAAAGTTGTATTGACTCCATCGTTGTACAGTAGGTAAGATTTTGAAACATTTTTAGATATATCACTAAATCTTTTTGGAGTTATCTCACTGTTAGTTGAGAAAAGAACTACTTGCTCAGAAAGAGATGGATAATACTTTTTAGTAATACTATCTCTATGTTCTTCATCAAGCCTACCAAGAGGAGTATCTATGAAAATTGGTAAACTTTGAATAGACTCATTTAATATCGCTTTTATAAGACAAGATATATATATTTGTTTTTCACCAGAGGATAGACTTTCTTTTCTAATTTCATTATCATCTTGATCTAATAGAGTAATTTTCATTCCTTGTCCGGATGCTAATATAGTAACCTTAACCTCCTCAATAAATTTGCTTTTGTTTTCTTCGCTATTCAGTTTATGCATTAAAATTTTAAGCTCACTTAATATTGTGTTTTCTAGACTATTTTTATGTTTATTTTTTTGTTCTTCTAAGAAAGAATTTAGAACATCAATATATTTTAAACTCTCATTTATTTTAAGCTTATTTTGAGCATTGATATCAACCTTTTTCACCAAGCCTGTTAATTCTTGTTGCAAACGCAAAACATCCTTTTTTAACTTTGAAATCTTTTGTCTGTTTTCACCAATTTTTTTATTGTTTTCCGCAATTTTATATTCTGCTGTTTCTTTTTTAGAAGAATAATCCAGCACCAATTCATCCTCTAAATCTGCATCCAGTTTACTTAACGTTTTGTTTAACTCGGCAATTTCAATTTTAATCGTGTTATAATCATCAATTGTTGTTTCAATTAAACTTTTAGATTGTGTGTTTACTAACTTGATGGCATCTGTAATTAATTTCTTGTCAGCATTATTTAGATCGTGCTCAAATTCTAATTCTTGAAAATCATCTCCATTACTAAACAATTCAGAACCTAGTCTTTGTGCTTTTTCATAGTAAAACAACTTATCTTTAAAGGACAAAGAGCTGTCTTCCGGCTCTGGCGGCTTGTTGAACAAAAGTTCAATGAAATTCTCTATTTTTTCTAAATTCTCTTTATAAACACCTTGATTTGTTTCATTTTTCTCTTGAACTTCTATTTGTTCATTTACAGATTCAAGTTTACCCGTGAGAATAGCTAAAGGTATAATTTCACTTAATTCATTAAAACGATCAACTAACTCGAGTTCTTTCTTTTTTAAATTCTCGATATCAAGTACTATAGACGCCCTATCATAAGTAGAATCACCCTGTTTACTATGCTGTGAAATTAAACTATCGAACCTTCTTATACTTTTTCTTAATTCATCAATTTCTTTTTGAAGTTCTGCATTTTTTTCTTGCAACCCTTCGTCACCAGTAATTTGATTTTCAGAAAGCTCAATGGATTTTTCTCTATCTATTATTTGCTCTTGTAGATTTTTTTTGGCGCCTTGTTTTTTAAGGTTATTAATATAAAACTCAATATCTTCAATGAGGGTATCATAAATATCTAAACCTAAAATTTTACCTAATGCATCATTTATAAAACTCCCTTCTTCTTTTATAGACAAGTTTGCTATTTCAGAAATTTTTTCAGCATCAAAAAACACAAATTTAGCAGCATCTAATGGGATTATATAATCATTAATAAAATTGACCTTATCAGATTGTTCATCAAAAATTTCAATAAGAGAAACTGGATCCAAGATAGACAGTGTTTCATTCATATTAGAAACATTAAACGTTCTTGATATGATAACACTCTTGGAATTCGAATTCAGCTTTCTCAACTCTGGAAGCTCAATATCAACAACCCGAATACTGACAGAAAAGGTATCAATATTTTCCTTTTTAGCTTTCCAATTAATTGACTGTTGCATAAAGGAAGAATAATTTTTCTCTTTTTGTATCTCCTTTTTAAAGTTGTCATCAATTTTAGCGATATTATCACCATATAAACACCACACTAATGATAAAAGAAAATTTGTCTTTCCATAACCATTTCGTCCACCAATAATTACAATATTTTGTTCTGAATTAGTGCTTAGGTCAACATTAACAGAATTGTAATATTGCCTAAAATTATTTATTTCTATACTTGAGAACTTCATTTTACAGCTTTATTTATAGTATCATCAATTGTTTGTTGATGATAATTTCTTCTAGAATGGAGTTTTTTTGATTTCACTGACTCTAACAGAGTTTCAAGGAAATTAAAATTCACCCCTTTTTCACTACATATTTCTTGAAGCCGTTGACTTTGAAGTGTTTTGGATTCTTTTATTTTCATAATTAATATTTTTTGGAGATTTATACAGCTTATAATTAAGCTACCTTTGATAAACTTCTAACTTTTTATTAGTATATTAGTATTAAATAAAATTTTGGTCTGTCAAAAAACATAAAAATCTTTTAATAAGCTACTGTTCATTACGAGAAAATGATAATTCTTTAATCAGCACCAAATCAATTATATAATTCTCATAGATTTACAATCTAAATTACCGATGACTTCTATACTTCATCTTTAGATTTCTTATTAATATTTCCTTATTTTTTTCTAACTTACCCGCAATTATCTTATTCAATTGAACATTAAACCAACGATATAATTTCTCTTCACTTTTAGGGCAACTACTTGAATATGGCAGTCTATTATTATTTTTAGTAAATTCTACAATATTTTGATAGCGTTCTTCCCATGACTTTTTTTTAACAATATCAGATTCATCGACTATAACAAAAGACGGATTGTATTTTTTACGTGAAAGCCCAACCATAGACCCTTTAAAATAACAAAATACACCAGAGTCGTCAAGCTTTATATTAGCTATAATACTCTTTTGACTTGAATTTGGTCTATAGACCAAAACATATTCTGTAATTTCCGTTATATGTTTTGGAGAATCAGATTTATCAAGAAACTCCTCGACAATTTTTCTGATAGTACCTCCTTTAAAGTTCTCTAATTCTGTCTCCCATTTTTTTAAACCAAATATACTTTTTCTACCAAGTGGTACAAAACCATTGTTACGTTTCATAGAACTTCTAACCCTATCTACATCTGTATCATAATGAGGATAAAGTTCTAGAACCTTATGGTAAATATCAACTACCTTAGAAGGCTTTCCTAATTGATCTAGAGCCTCATAAACATATTCATACACCTGCTTGAGAGTGTTTCTTTTAAATATTATATTTTCATTTACATTAAGATATATGCCAAATTCTTCATTAAGCAAGTATTCCGCAATTGGAAATACCAAATCTAAAAACTTAAAATTTTCATTAGCTGAAAATCTAGAGATATAACCTTTAAAACTAAATATGTAAGTTTCATAAATCCTATCATTTACTCTAATGTCTATATCGTTAACAAAGTCAGCAAAACTAAATTCATCCTCCACCTTCTTTCTCACTAAATATGTATTCTTCCAATCGTACCTGCTCCGATATTTAATTTTTTTGAACAAAAACACATCTTCTATGTTGCCAACTAAAGCAAATTCTTCACTTAAAAAGACAAACAATATATATGTTATAAACCCCCTGGAAAGGTTAGTGTTATTTACTGAATTTATTTTATCAATTAATTCATCATTAATTTCTATAAAATTTAAATTAACATCTATATTATACTTCTCTAATAAATCATCATTAAAATTTTTAATAAATTTAAGTTTATTAAAAAGCTCATCAATAGAGACTTTGATTACCTGCCTAACTCTTTCTCTTGATAAACCTAGTAAATCTGCTATTATTTCGTTAGAAACATCTTCCTGATTTTTATATAGTTTCAAACCATATTTCATAATTATAGTTCGATTCTCATCAAACAATAAATTTTGGTCTAGAATGAAGTCTGATAATAAAAATATTGATTCTGTCTCAAGGATTTCGTTTGGAATCTTTTTAACAGAAAATGCATGTTTTATTAAAAAGTTATTTTTTAAGGAGATCAATTTTTTATTATCATCTGTTTTACTAACCTTAATCACAAAATGTTCTACTTTAGATACAAAAGTAGCTACCTCCGAATAATATAATTTTCCAATATTCCTTAACTTACTAACTTCGAAATCACGGTTTAATAAAATTCGTTCTGAGAAGTTTTTTATTTTTAAATTATGATCCAAATATAAATTAATAGCGTTTACACTCCTTACCTTAAGACTACTGAAAGTAGCTAATATAAAACTATTAATCACCTCTCTTTGAGTCCTAGACAACCCTTTTACAACATTCTCCAAATTAAATTCTTCAGTTTCCTCGAAAACTTCATCATTACAATCCAAATCATCTATACCTTCACATAATTCTGTTAACTCCAATTGAGTTTTCCTTCCACATTTTTTAAACGCCTTAAATGTCTTATGTTTTTCATAATACCTCAATAAGTCATCAACCATGTATAAACCATTTTCTATGCATACATTATATGAACGAACACTTATCTTATTCTTTCTATAAACTTTTTCTATTGTCATTTGACTTAACACTGTTATTTTAACACAACCTTATTGAAATACACTCCAACCAACTTCAAATGTTCTAAAATGACAACTTGACTCTTGGTACTCTAATTAAACGAAAATAAAATTGTATTAAACGGTTATATAATAGCGCATACAATATAGAAATTACTTTCCCCTTTTTATTGTAAAAATTCGTAAATACAAATCAATTTATATTTAACTTAAAACAACTATAAATCTAAGCTATTTCAAAACTGATTACAGGGAAGAAAGATTGAAGTCAAAGTTACTAGTACGAAAAATAATTATGAAGCGTAAAAGCTAAAAAAAGAAATCCACGGAATAATAAACACTAATTTGGAAGAATTAAAAACGTAAAACGCAGGCAAATTGTGGGCAAACAAAAAAAACCAACACTTTACAAAGTGTTGGTTTTAGTAGTGACTTCAAGCGGACGGAGTTCAAACTATTTAAAAACTGCCTTAGAACTAATTTTAGCAATTCAAGAATAGGATTCGCTGCGCGCATCCCTCAC
>JBLWYD010000112.1:0-7466 GCA_048267165.1 Bacteroidota bacterium | reverse complement strand
TATGTAATCGTTTTACCAAACAACGATAGGAGGAATGTAGGGAAACGTGTGTAAAGGCACATACTAAAGGCTGAGTATATGAGGATTCTAAAATTATAGAAATTGCTTATTATGATTTTATAAGTATTATGTAAAATGCACTATAATGTATCGCATTATGTAACTTGAGCCGTGTATGGAACGGAAATGTTCTTTCTGATTTTCAGTTAATTACGGAATTCCTCAAATATATACTTGTTAAAATTTATTATATTTAAAGCTCTATATTTTGAGTTAAAAATTTCCCCAAGCATTATCTCAAATTAAAAAAATGTTTTGTAGTAGAAACTACTATAAAGCAAAACTATTTATGTATGAAATAGACAAAGATATTGGGTTTAATATTTACACTCATCAATAATAAAAACTAAAAATTATAGAAACACAATTACAAGACATAAATGACTTTTACGATAGAGTAATACCAACAAAGACGGGTGGACTTTTAATATACATTCTGTATAAAAAAATAAAATTCCAAATCATTCCACATCGTTTTGAGGAGACCGATTTAGAGTATGCATTAGAAGAAGTTATAGAAATCGCTTCAATAGGTAAACCTCAAGTGGAAAAATTGACTCAGGAATTACTTCATTTTTTTATAGAACACCCCAGGAACGACCCTTATAAATATATTCTTACTCCTCACGCAATAAGGTTTATAGATTTTTTAGGAAATAAACTCTTTAATGAGCATAAGCATTTTCCGTTAAGAAAAACATTTCAGACTTACGGATTCTTTGAAGCTAAAGACATTAAAGAAATAACAGACTTTAAAGTTTGGTACGAAAACAATTTTAAGAATAGCAGTAAAACGCTGATTGAAAGCCACCTTGAAGCCTTTAAAGATGTTGTTAATCAATCTATTATTAGACTTAATAAAATTATTTCTAGTCCAGATAATGTCGCAATCAATTATTTAGACGAGTTTACACAAATATTTAGAAGTAATATTTCTCGTTCTGAAGAGATAAATGAAACTTTAAATCTTAGGGGGAAACTCAAGGCGCAAATTAGAGAGGTAGTCGCTTATTTTGATAAAAAAGTAACTAACGTAAATCACATCGTAGCGCAAAAAGAACCACAAATCCTTAAAAAATTAAAAGAGGATTATGATACTGCGCTACTAATACAAGCCGAAGTATTTAACTTTTTTGAAATTATAAAAGAAAAGCTAGATGAGATTATTGACAGGTATATTTATGCAGACAAACAACTCGCTAACTTTAAAGAGAATTTTAGAACACGAACTCAATTTCAAAGAAACCTTCGCAAATTTCTAGAAGCAAGTCTTGAAGCTGCAATTTACGACCGTAATGAGGGAATACGATTTTACAAACCCCTTAAATTAAAAGCAATACCAGTAGAAACGTTTAAATATTTAAATATTAAGAGATACGATACATTCATTAAGAAGAAAAGTTATGTACTTCCGCAAGAGTTAGACCCAAGCTATGCACAAAAACAAATAATACGCACAAATGTGACGCTAAATAAACAAGAAGAGGCCTCCAGACAACTTAATATTTTAAAAATAAATTTATCAAAACAGCGTAATACAGACCTTACAAAAGTATTTTACAAACTTCTAGAAGAAACCAAGAACGAAAAATTGGCTTTAAAAGTTGTATTCGACATCTTAAAATATGCAAGTAAACAAAAGGAGTATATAATAAAAATTGAACAAAAAATACCGGAAAAATATCAGGACAAAAACATATTAATATGGCAAATGAACATATTACAAAAACAGTAAATAATCACTTTGCAGATATTTTTAAATTGGCAGACGTCCAAGAACATTTTGCCAATTTAAATATCGAATTATTGCGAGGTAGGCACATACAGGATGATAGTTATTATTTTTATCGATTATTATCAAAATATTACGCCGAACTTAAAAAGTATTATGAAGTTTTTTATAACCTCTTTTTAGATAAAAAAACATTCGAAGGTGTCACCTATTTCTTTTTAACATTTAATGAAGGTTCTAAAGGTGTGTTATCATCTACATCAAGACACAGAGACCTAACACCAACAGAAACCATCATAGCTATTACTCTACTACAGATGTATTACGAAAAGTATTTTGATAATATAAAAGAAATTTCATTTCAAAACATAAAAACAAAAATTAAAGAAAGTGAGTTTAGCCAATTGTATAAAACAGTATTCTTTAAAAATGGTTCTCGAGATAATTTTACGCCAAAAGAATGGGCTAATGTGATGAAGAATTTTAAAAATGTAATTAATGATTTTGAACAATTAGGGTGGGTGGATAATGTAGTTCAAAAAGGAGAAAATAATTTTTCATTTACCATAAAAGAATCCATACACCGCTTTCAAACAATGTATGAATATGAAATTTTAAACTTTGAAGAGTTTGCAAATAATTTAAACCAATCGAATTATGAGTAGACTCCCACTAATACATTCTATTTCCACAGTAAACGTAGTAAAGCATTACAATCAAGATTACCTTATACACGATACGCGTACAGACTTTACGGGACCCAATGGTATAGGAAAGTCGCTATTAGCAGATTTACTCCAAATATTATTTATAGCAGAACGTAAAAAAATTCATTTTGGGACAGATAGTGTAAAGAAAGAATACCGTCAAATACATACCATTCCCTACAACGGTCCAAATGCCTATTTCTTTTTAAATATTGAAGTAGAACATAAACAGTACTTAACATTTGGAGTAAATATACCAAACACCAGTTCTGGGCAAATTAAGCTATTTAGAATATTAAAAGAACCTATCGACCCTAGTTTCGATAGTAGAAAAACAATAAAACAACGTCAAAATATAAGTGACTATCTCATATCAGAAGACCAACTCATTTACCATAAAGATTTTATTATAAATAACACCATTCCGTCAATCGATGTACTTATAAGACATCTGCGTGACACCTACGAGCTTCATTTAGATGTATACGCTAACAAGTCAGAACGTAAAGAACTATATCAATTTTTTTACGATAAACAAATACTTCCACTTAATCTTAGCCAAGAAGCACATCTAATGGCTTTTGCAAAAGTCCTACAAGCCTTTTCAAAAGCAAATACATTAGATACAGATAAAGATATTAGTCTTAAAAACTTTCTATTTGAAAACAAAAAAGCAGAAATTGAAGCAAACTACCAGCAAAACAAAAAGAACCTTGATGATTATGTAAAGCGATACAAAGAGTTGAATATACTCATAGAAAACTTAAAGGGAAAAAGAGAATTTTTAGAAGATTTACTTACCCTATCACAAGAATATACGACTTCAGAAAAAGAATATTTTCAACACAAATACCACAAACAATTATTAGAGTTTAATAAACAAAAAAAAGCATGGGATGATATTGTAAAAAAGAAAGAATCTCTTGAAAAGATTATAGATACAACCAAAAAGTCATTACCAAATCTAGAAACCAATAAAAAGGAATCGATTACAAAATTTAAAGATTACGCTACAGCATTAAGTAATCTTAATACATATAAAGACAACTATGAAGTTTACTGTGCAAAAACTAAAGAATATAATGAATTATGTGCTTTAGCAATACCAGAAGACATAGACCAAACAAAGTTAGATTTTGATTTCTCTAGCTTTTCACTAAATAAGATTATTGAAAGGATAACCCAGTTTTTACCCTTATTCAAAACCTACGGAAGTGTAGATAAAATTGAGAAGCAATATCAAACACAAACAGATGTATTAAATACACTTAAGAAAAAACTTCAAGACGAAAAAAATAATAGTGAAAAGCTTATACAAGTTTTAAAACTAGATGATGAGAAATCGTTTGCTTCAAAAATATTGAAAGAAAAAGAAAGCCTTTCATTAGGTCAAGAAACAGTATTACGCTCCTTTCTTTTAGATACGCAATGGAAATATCCAGAAGAAGTATTAGATGGCGTAATGTACACAGAAGATTTATCGATACTAGACCAGAATAAAATTAAAAAAGATAAAAATAATGGTGGATATTGGTATAGTATAGGAAGCATCCAAAGGTTTGTAAAAGAATTAACTACCGAAAGGTTATTTGAAAATAAAGAAGAACTAATAAAAGCATTTACACAAAAGAAAGAAACACTTGATTCGCAAATAAAAGAGAAAGAAACTAAACTTGAACAAATAAAATTATTAGAACAAGGAAAGGTTGAAGCACTAGAAACCCTTGATTTAGATTTTAAATGGGATATAGATATACCAGACCAACGCCAAATTAATGACTATCGAAAGACTTTTAAAATGATTCAAAGTTTAGAAAAGTACAAGTCGAGTATAAAACAAGAGCTTACTAACAATAAAACTGCTCTCGAAACCTTGTCTGAGAAAATTCCATTTGACTTTTCGACCGATAACTTTAAGGAAGAGTTAAATAAATGCAACCTTGAACAAGATAAATTAAACGAACTACAACTCGAAGCAACCGAAAAACACAAAGAAGCGGAAACCTTAATAAAAACAAAAACAGAACAACTAGAAGAAATAAACTTTAATCCAGAACATATTAAAAAAGAAAAGCAAAAACTTCAAGATGAGTTGACCAAAGAGAAAAAACATATCCTAGATAAATATCCAGAACTTAAAAATACTTTAGAAAAGGAATGGCTAAAAGAACAAAAAGACTTTCAAGAGATATATGCACTAGCAAAAACAGCTTATGAGCAAAAATATGATACGTCTTTAACAAATTATCGAGAACTTAATGACGATATCGAAATAAAATACAAAGCGCAACATAAATACGAATTCAAACTACTAGAAAAAAAACTTCTAGGAAATGATATTGGTGTTACTAAAAATATTGAAAAAGCCTTAAATAGTTTTTACATTAATAGAGATAAGCTTGCAAAAACCATTACAGAATCGATGCTTAGTATTTTTAGTAAAACCTATGATGAGTATGACAATTATAAAAAAGTAGTAACTAACCTTAACACCTTTTTTAAAGGAGAACTTATCAGTAAAAAGTACTACTTCCAAATTGCATTTGACCCAAGTACAAAATTCAACATAAACTGGGTAAATAATTTATCTTCAAAAGCGCAGACAGCAGGATTTTTCAATTCAGAAGGAGTAGAAAAATTTGTAGAAGAATCATTTAAAGAAATCTCAGGGTATAATGAAACCATAAGCTTTTCTGACCTACTAGACCCTAAAACCTATTTTAAACTTAAAACAGAATTTAAGGACAACAATGGCAAAGAATACCCCGGAAGTACAGGAGAGAGCTATACGGCAAGAGTATTGTTAGGTATAGGAAGGCTATCAATAACATCAAAAAATATAAGACCAGGACTTAAATTCTTAATCCTTGAAGAAGTGTCCAATCTTGATGATGACAATTTTAACACGTTTATAGAAATCGCAAAAAAACATAATTATCAAATAATGACGATGACACCAGAGCCATTTGGTTCTAATAATGAAGAAGGCTGGTATCTGCATCAACTTATTGAAGGAAAAACTGATAAGAATAGAAATTATCCAATCCCTAATAGTAGTTTTAAAACCAACTATAAAAACGAACAATTACAAGGATACCTTAAAAGAACGCAACGTTAATGAATTGGATAGAATTAAAAGCCTTAAATAAATTATACAATACAGGTAAAGTAAAAATCAATCAGACCTTAGCAAAAAGCCCAGTATTTAAAAGCCATAAAGATGCTCTAGAAATTGAACGAGGAAGAAAATTTTTCACAAGAAATGATATCTTCATAGAAGTTTATGAAAAAAGATACTTAAAAGACTTTGAGAAATACTCTACTTTCTTAGAAGCAGAAAAACTACTAAAACCACAATTAAGATTCAACAAAAAAGATATAGACCTACTCATTCAATTTAAACAAGGGATAGCAGATGGTAGCCTTTTACAGCGTAGAAATGAATTAAAAGAAGCACAAGAATCTGTTAGAGGGTTCTCGCACATGTTTTTTAAAAACGATAAATACCTAGATGGAAAAACACTTCTAATAGATGCGATAAATAAAATATTCAACATAACACTAGTAGATAATAAAAGTCAACAATATCTATATGTATTACAGTGCGAAGCACCAAAACTTATTATTTTATGCGAAAATGGTAATTTTCTCAACAGAGACAAAATACCAAGAGCAAATGGTTATGAACTATGGTATGCAGGAGGTAGAAATATTCCCAAGCTAGAATACACACACCAAATAAGAAGAGGACTACCTATTTATTATTCTGGGGATTGGGACAAGGATGGGTTAGAAATTTTTGAATTAGCGAAGCAAAAAATTCCAGATTTAGAATTACTTTTTCCAAATGGTGTATCAAAAAGTATTAGTGCAACAGACCATAAAAGCCTATGGAAATATCCTGAAGCCCCAGAAAAACTCTCAGGTTTAAATCCATCATTATATACTAAAAAAGACAAAAACAAAATCATAGAATTAATAACAAAAAATCATTGGATAACTGAAGAAGGAAACAATTTAAAAGTGATGATTGATAATTATAGTTCTTAAAGTAATAACTGCCTTAGAGTTTTTAATATCAGAATTAAAAAGCCATAACTCAGAATTAATTACCAAAAATGGTGGGAGGGAAGGGGTTGATTTTTTAATAAGAAACCACCAAATACATTTACAATTACAATTGATAGATTTAAATACTGTAAAACAGAGTATTAAAATCACAACTCAAGACTTAGGAGGTTCAACTATAACTTGTTTATCGCTTTAGTTTTAATCATAGAAAAATAAGCAAGAGTTGTATATCTCATTCCATCTAAAGAATTACAAGATTCTAACAACAATTTCTTTGTAAATAACGAAGTAAGTTTAATGCCCAGTTTGTCAAATTGGAAAATTAAAATATCAAGCAAATCCAAAGTACGCTTTAAACAACATGAATGATAAACTAAAAACTTAGTTTGTAATATTATGTAAAATAGAACCTACGTTTTTACCCAGATGAAGCGATGCAAAACGGCCTCAGAAAACTTTGACTAAAACACATAGGTGAATGAGCGCACATATCTTTAATGACCCAAGAACTACAGTTTATTGTGTGTTCAATACTTTCTGGGATATTTTGCATAATTATGGAATTATAGCTGCATAGTAAAACATCAAATCTATAGTTAAATGTTGTTTTAATATTGAATCATCCACTGGATAATCCAATATTAAAAGTGTACTATAATTAATATTATGTTAAACAGAGTGTTTTCAATCTCAAAAAAACAAAATAATTTTCACTTGTCGCTCATTCTTTACCACTACTAAGTTTTGATATTTTTAAATGATAGAATTCCACTTATTCAAGAAATTATTTTGGTAGGGTAATTTTTAATATTTCTGTTTAATTAATATATCCGCGGAAAAGAGATTAAACAATTATTAAAAAATTAAACAGTATGAGAAATATCAAGAGAATAATT
>JBLWYD010000111.1:0-7517 GCA_048267165.1 Bacteroidota bacterium | reverse complement strand
AAAAACCAGAGGTAACAAATAAAGTAACAACGCAACAAGTAATAGCTATCACAACAGGGCTAGCAACTTTAGGTGTATTGGTGAAAACATTGACAGATAAATAACTTTATAAAAGAATATGGAAAATAAAGTTAAAAAAGATTCTCAAGAAGAAATAGATTTATTAGAGCTATTTAAAACTATTTGGGAGGGGCGAAAAACAGTTGTAAAATTTTTAATAGTTTTTGGATTATTAGGTTTATTTATAGCTCTTTTTTCAGCTAAAGAATATACAGCATTTACTACTCTAGTACCTCAAACGAGTGACTCAAAAGTTGGAGGCAACTTAGGAGGCTTAGCAGCCATAGCTGGAATTAATTTAGGAGGAGGAGGCAGTACTGAAAGTATACCACCTGCTTTATATCCCAAAATAGCGCAAAGTGTAACCTTTCAAAGAGAACTTTTAAATACACCTTTAAAATTCTCAAGTATTGAAAAGGAAGTCACATACCAAGAGTATTATAATAAATACACAAAATTTAATTTGCTAAAATCTATTAAAGATTATACCATAGGTTTACCAGCAAAGATTATTGCATCTATAAAAAGCAATAATGAAGTTATTACAGAAGCTAATAATGACTCAATATACAGAATTACTAAAAATGAAAGCAAATTATTTAAGAAAATACAAGAACAGTTAGTAATTGAAAATAATGAAAAGGAAGGTTTTGTTAAAATATTGTTTTCAATGCCAGAAGCCTTAGCAGCTGCTCAAATGACCAAAAAAGTACAGGTGATTTTACAAGAAGTTATCACAAAATTTAAGATAGAAAAAGCAGAGCAAGAGCTTAATTTTATTCAGCAACGATACAGTGAACTAAAATTAGATTTTGAAAAAAAGCAAGCCACTTTAGCTAGTTATAAAGATAGAAATCAAGGATTGATTACCTCACGTTCTCAATCGTACCTTAGAAGAATAGAATCGGAGTATAATTTAGCGTTTAATTTGTATTCAGAGTTAGCAAAGCAATTAGAAACTCAAAAAATTAAAGTAAAAGAAAACACCCCAGTTTTTACTGTGATAGAGCCTGTGATTGTACCTGTAGAAAAATCAAAACCTAGAAGATTAATGATTTTATTTATATTTTTTTTTCTAGGAATAGCTGTAGGAATCGGTGTAGTAGTGGTGAAAAATTGGATTAAAGAAATTAAAGCAAAACAAAAGTATTTATATCACTAGTAGGATCGATGAAACAAAAATATATGGAAGTTTAAAATAACGATTATTACATTTTATTTGTGTCTTGAATAAACTGTTACTTAGTTATAAAATTCCGGGGAGTTTTATGAAAATTAATACAAAACACTATTGTGATAAAAAGAATAAAAAAAATAGTTGGTACTGAAGAAAGAAAACGATTGTTGTCTAATTTTTTTTCATTATCAATACTTCAAGGTGCTGACTATATATTACCTTTGTTGACTATGCCTTATCTTTTTAGAGTTTTGGGTGCTGAAAAGTTTGGGTTGGTTGCATTCTCAACATCAACACTTTTTTTCTTTAATATATTAGTAGAATATGGGTTTAATCTATCAGCTACTAGAGATATATCTAAAAATATAGGGAGTAAGCAAAAAATTCAAGAAATTTTTGCCACTGTTCTTACTGCTAAATTATTTCTACTTTTAGTTAGTTTCTTCTTACTGTCTTTATTGATAGTGATTTTTGATAAATTTAATAATGATTGGCAGTTATTTTATTTATCGTTTTTACTAGTCATAGGAAATGCATTATTGCCCACTTGGTTTTTTCAAGGTATAGAAGAAATGAAATATATAAGTTATTTTAGTTTGGGGGCAAGGTTGTTTTTTACATTAGGTATATTCATTTTTATATCATCACCAGATGACTACTTATTGCAACCATTAATGAATGGAGGAGGTATGATATTGATAGGAATTTTCTCAATTCATTTTGTAAAGAAAAAATACGATATTAAATTTTCATTTCAATCTTTTAATAAAATAAGACGAGTTTTAAAAGATGGGTTAAATATATTTATTACAGAGTTTATACCAAATCTGTATAGTAATTTTTCAAATATATTATTGGGTTTTTTTGCAACAATGGAAATCGTAGGATATTATTCATTAGCGACTAAAGTAATAGATGTGTTCAATAGACTGATTTACATAGTAAGAAATATAACTTTTCCGTACTTAAATAAGAATAATAAAAATTTTAAAAAGGTCGCAAAAGTTACTATCTTAGGTGGTGCTATATTAAGTTTTTTTGCTTATTCAACTACATATTACTTAGTTCCCTTTATATTTGGAACAAAAGCTTACAATAGTTTAGTTTATATTTATATTCTGGCGCTTAGTCCTTTCTTTATGGCAATATTACAGACTTATGGAGTTAACAAGCTATTAGTTGAAAAACAAGATTCTTTGTACAAGAAAATTATAATCACTGGTTCTTTATTTGGTTTCCTATTATCAACTACATTAGTGCCATTTTTCTCTGCAATTGGTGCAAGTATCACGTTAATATCTACAAGAGGGGTATTAGCTGGATTAGTTTATTTTAAAACAAAGTATAAATAATGATTAAGTTATATAATATTAAAGCTGATATTCAAGAGTTAAAAACTGATCTTGCGGGTGAATTCCCTTTATATATCTATTTAGATAAGGTCAAAAATAAACTGTTATATAGTGATGACATTCTAGAGCTACTAGAGGATAGTAGAATTGAAAAACCATTGAAAGTTTCAGAAAAAGGGTTGTCTTTCTTGCTTCAAAGTGGTGTAGTTCCTCCCCCACATACTATTTATGAAAATATATTCATATTAGGGGTTGGAGATAGCGCAAGAATATTTACCAAAGACGATAAGATAAGTATTGAATTTACTTATGCTTTCCCTTTCAAGAATGAGAACAGACTAAAAGATTTAAATATAGACGAGGAACTTATATTTGATTTAATTGCAGACGCTACAATATCTAGAATTGATGAAGAAAAAGATACTTTTTTATTCCATAGTGCAGGTAAAGATAGTAACACCATTGCTTTAGCATTAGCAAAAGCAGGATATCAAGATAATGTAACATTGATTACTCACAAATCAAAAGGAAATAAAGATGAAAGCGAGATATCAAATTCCATAGCAAAGAAATTAGGGTTTAAGCATCAAGTACTTCATGAAGTTGATGTGTTAGAAGAAAATCATAAAAAAAGCATTGTAAACTTTTTCAAAAACTCTCCATTTCCATCAACTGATAACGTAACATTGGCATACCCTTTATATACAGAACAAATACCACAATTAAAAAAGTCAAATATAATTGATGGCGGAGGTAATGATACATATATGATGACTCCTCCAAGTAAAAGAGATGTAAAAATTTTGCCAATATCAAAGTATACCTCTTACCTTTCGGTTCTTAGAAGTTTTGTAAACTCAGAAAGTTTTATGATGAAATTTTTAAGAACACCTCCTGAATGGTTTGGCATGTCAGGATTGAGTTATAAGGATAGTAAGTCAATATATCATAAATGTGAAAATGTATATACTCACTGGAGTAATGAGTTTAAAAAAAGGGAAAAATGGGATTTATTTGATAGTAAAACAGATCTTCTTACAACGATTACTGCTGCTGAAATTCATATACGTAAAGCAAGGAATTTTGCCCATGCGATTGATTCAAATTTAATATTACCTTTTTCAAATAAGAAAGTGGCTAAGTATTTTTCTAAAATGCCTGAGAAGTATTTATTTGACAGAAAACTATTTAAGAATAAATTAATATTGAGAGATATTTTAAAAAAAGAGATATCACTAGACAGTGATGCCATAGGGAAACTAGGATTTAGTTATGATTCAGGAAGCATTCTTTTAAATAATTTGGATTGGATGAAAAAAGAAATTCTAGAGTGCAATTACTGGGATAAAAAAAATATTAGTAAGTTTTTACGAAGAATTGAAAAGAATAAGGACTTGCATACTAATAAAGGTAGTATGAGTAGAAACTGTATTTATAGACTTTATTTGGTTTCTGGTTGGCTCAATAATAATAAATACATAAATTAAGGAATAGTTAAAATGAAAGAAATACAAATTGAAAATAGAAAGATAGGATTAAATCATCCACCTTTGGTAATTGTTGAAATAGGAATTAATCATGAAGGAAGTTTAACAACAGCTTTTGAAATGGTAGATGCTGCTTGGAGAGCTGGTGCAGAAGTTATTAAACATCAGACACATGTGGTTGAAGATGAAATGAGTAAAGAGGCGAAAAAGGTTATCCCAGGAAACGCTTCAGTATCCATATATGATATTATGGAAAGGTGTTCTCTAAATGAAGAAGATGAAATCAAATTAAAAAATTATGTAGAATCCAAAGGGATGATTTTTATAAGCACTCCTTTTTCAAGAGCTGCTGCAAACAGGCTTGAAAGAATGGGGGTAAGTTCGTATAAAATAGGTTCAGGAGAATGTAATAACTATCCACTCATAGAGCATATAGCGGCTTTTGGAAAACCGATGATAGTTAGTACAGGTATGAACGATATTGACTCTGTTAGAAAAACAGTAGATATTCTTGAAAAATATAATGTACCTTATGCGCTTTTACACACAACAAACCTTTATCCTACACCTGTTCATTTGGTTAGACTTGGAGCTATGCAAGAGCTACAAAAAGAGTTTCCAAATGCTATAGTGGGACTTTCCGATCATACTACATCAAACAGAGCTTGCTTTGCTGCAACAGCACTTGGTGCTTCTATATTAGAAAGGCACTTTACTGATAAAATGGAACGTCCTGGGCCAGATATTATAAATTCGATGGATCCAATCGCCTTGCAAGAGTTAATTTATGGAAGTAGTGAAATTGCACTTATGAGAGGAGGCAAAAAAGAGGCAAGTAAGGAAGAACAAGTAACAATTGATTTCGCTTTTGCTACAGTTGTTACAATAAAATCAATTAAAAAAGGAGAAAGACTTACAAAAGAAAATATTTGGGTAAAACGTCCAGGAACTGGATCAATTAGAGCTGAGTATTTTGAAGATTTACTTGGAAAAACAGTAAGTAGAGATATAGAAAGTGATGAACATATAGATTGGAAAGATATTATAAATGAGTAAAAAAATTATTTTCCTTTCAGGAACTAGGGCTGATTTTGGAAAACTAAAATCTTTGATTAGAGTAACTCAAGAGTCAGATTTTTTTGAAGTACATATTTTTGTGACAGGAATGCATATGGTATCAAAATATGGAAAAACCATTTTAGAAATTGAAAAATCAGGATTCAAAAATATTTATCCATTTATCAATCACGATGACATTGATCATATGGATAGAAATCTAGCGAAAACAATTGAAGGGTTTTCTCATTATATATCTGAATTAAAACCTGATTTAATTGTCGTGCATGGAGATAGAATAGAAGCCATGGCAGGAGCGATAGTTGGTAGTTTAAATAATATTTTAGTTGCTCATATTGAGGGAGGTGAAATATCTGGTACTATTGATGAATTGATAAGGCACTCAGTATCTAAACTTTCGCACATCCATTTAACATCAAATGAAGAAGCGAAGAAAAGACTTATTCAGATGGGGGAAGATTCGCAATCTATTTTTAACATAGGTAGTCCCGATTTAGATGTAATGAGCTCTAAAGACTTACCGTCTATAGAATTTGTGCAAAATTATTATGATATAGATTTTGAAAATTTTGCAATTATTATGTTTCATCCAGTAACTACTGAAACAGATAAATTAAAAACTCATGTAAAAGTTTTAATTGATAGTTTAATTAAAAGTAATTTAAATTATGTGGTAATTTATCCAAATAATGATATGGGGTCAGACATTATTTTAAATGAGTATGAAAGAATATCTGATAATAAAATGTTTAAAGTATTTCCGTCTTTAAGGTTTGAATATTTTTTGGTATTATTAAAAAATGCTCAATTTATTATAGGTAATTCAAGTGCAGGTGTAAGAGAGGCTCCATATTATAATATTCCTACAATTAATATAGGTAATAGGCAAAATAATCGAGTTAAATCAAACACCATTGTATCAATTGATTTTATTGAAAAAGATATTGATAAAGCTATAGAACAAGCATTGAAAATAGGGAGGGTAGAAAAAGATGTAGATTTTGGGGATGGAAATAGTGATAAAAAGTTTTTTGAACTTTTACAAAAAGAAAACTTTTGGAAAATATCAAATCAGAAACAGTTTAGAGATTTGTCATGAAAATAATATCAATCATACCAGCTAGAGGAGGTTCAAAAGGTTTACCAGGTAAAAACATTATTGATTTAGCAGGTAAGCCACTTATTGCTTGGACTATTGAAGCAAGTTTAAAATCAAAATATATAACGAAAACAATTGTGTCAAGTGAAGATGATAATATTTTGGATATTGCAAAAAAAAATGGTGCAGAAATTTTAAAAAGACCTAAAGAACTTGCACTTGATACAACGTCATCAGAGCCAGTCATTGAACATGTGTTGAATAGTATTGAAGATATAAATAAATATAACTATCTTTTATTACTTCAACCTACATCTCCACTTAGGAATGCAGCTGATATTGATAGTGCTATAGAAAAATTAAAAGAAAAAGCTGCAACAGCTTTAATCAGTACAAAAACAATAGATAATAAAATTCTAAAAGCTTTTAAAAATAATAAAAAAGGGTACCTAGAAGGAGTATCAAATAACGATTATCCTTTTATGAGAAGGCAAGATTTACCAATAGTATATATGCCTAATGGCGCAATATATATAGTAAAAGTAGAAGATTTTCTTAAGTCAAAACAATTATTCACTGATAAGACAATATCATTTGAAATGAGTGTAGAAAAGAGTTTAGACATAGATACTATGGAAGATTTGGATAGAATAAAAGCTTTTTTGAGACTTTTGAAGGTGCAATGAAAATTAAAAGATATACATTCAATTTTTTTGTCGTAGGAACACCTATAATCTTTATTTTAAGTCTCATTTCTGGCTATCGTTTAAAGTCTGGCGCTGATTACAATAGTTATTCCTATATATTTAACTACATTTCGGAAAATAAATATGAGTTCTATTTCGAGCCTTTGTTTTTCATTTTGTATAAAATGGCTGAACAATACGCAGATGGAAATCTATATGTTGCATTGATGGCTAATATTATTGCGATTTACGGCATATTTAAGTTTTCACCTAAGCCGTTTATAAGCTTGATTTTCTACGTTTTGTTGACAAATGTTTATCTTGTCCAGTTTAATATTACAAGGCAATCTTTAGCTATGCCATTTATTTTTGTTTTCGCAATATACTTTTTTCATAAGAATTATCTAAAAGCTAGCTTTGCAGGGTTACTCGGAGCGTTCTCTCATTATGCTTCTTTTTTTCCTATGCTTGTAATGTATTTTATACCTAAAAAAAGATTTAATTTATATATTATTATTGGAGTACTATCTAGTATATACGTATTGTCACTAATAGGTGTTTTTGATAATATTTTGCGAA
>JBLWYD010000110.1:0-7523 GCA_048267165.1 Bacteroidota bacterium | reverse complement strand
AATTTATACCTTAGCTGCTCTTTATTTCATATGGAAATTTTATTTATATGATCTTTCCATTAGTAAAAATATAGAGATACTTTTGCCATGGAGTGTGTTTTCATTATCCATAATCATTACTTTATATTTCAATAAATTTAATGCATTTTTCTTCGGTATTAAAAAAGTAGAATCAATTTATAAAATATCGATGATTAGTGGGTTTTCCTATATAATCATAGCGATTTTTTTATTAAACAAAGATTTGGGTCTGTTAGGATTAGCTATTTCCAAGTTCATAAGTTCCTTACTATATTTGGCTTTTGGTCTATATGAGTTGAAAATTTCCAATGAATATAAATACCTAAATAACAATAAGTATTTATTTAAAGATTATGTCGATATCTTTAAAAGAGTCCAAGGTGCTGCTCGTAATACAGCTATTTTTACGTTTGGTTCTTTCTTGCTTAATAGGTCTTCTACATTTTTTATTGCAAAATACTTGCCTGATAAGGATGCAGCTAGTTTGTTGTTAATGATAAATTTAATATCTACTGTTACATCTGTAACTTATATATATATGAATACTAAAACCCCTATATTGAACACAGCTGTTTATCGTGGTAGAAAAGAGGAGGTAGTTAGTATTCAGAATGATATATTTTTAAAGTCTATCTTATTTTATCTTATTTCTGCTATATCTCTGATTCTTATTGGGGACTTTCTATTAGATCTTATATCTAGCAACACAAAATTACCTGGTACGTTAGTATCGTGTTTGGTTGTGTTTGTATATACATTTGAATTGATACTTGCAATTTCAACCAATTTCCTTATGTCTCATAATAATTTATCCTATGCAAAGTATGTAGCATATTCAGGTTTAGCATTTGTTTTGATATCTTACCCATTAATTAATTACTTTCCACATGCCGAAACTATTATTTTGTGTCAGTTATTTATTCAGTCTCTATATAATTTCTGGAAGTGGCCTCTCATAGTATTAAATAAGATTAAAATGTATAGAAGTAAAAGTGCATAAGGTTTTACTAATAGTAATAAATCAAGTTAATTTAATATGTAGTTCGTTTATGGACATGGTTGTGAATTTAGGTCAGGAATTATAAAAAATTGGAAGTATGGAAGATAAAATGAAAAGTATTGCAATTATTAGTTCGCAGTATCCTTCGGGGAATAATCATTATGCTCACACATTTGTCCATCAACGCTCAAAATACTTTATAAAAATGGGCTATGAAGTTGTAGTTTATGTACCTAGCCTCGAAGAGGTTATTTATAATTTTGAAGGTGTTAAAGTCGAGCAGACTAGTTCAGAAAATATTGCTAATGAACTACATAGGCATGACTGTATATATCTACATTTATTACATATAAAAAAACCCAATAAGAGATTGTCCGGACATTTTATATATGACCGTATTCTTAAAAGTAATATACCTGTTGCGTTGTATATTCATGGGGCTGAAGTCCAGAAGGTATCAAGTCGGAAATTTGAATTTGACTTCTCTTTTAAAGGGATTGTAACAGCGTTATATAAGGATTTTTATTACATACCTAAGGTGGCTAGTTTTTACAAAAAACTAATGAACAGGGGAACATTTGCTATTGCTACTCCCTCTTTATGGATGAAGCAAGAAGCTGAAATGAATTTAGGGATTGAGTTAAAAAATGTAAAGATAATTCCCAATGGGGTAGATAGTAATAAATTTAAGCCGTTAAATCTCAATCGCTATAAAAAAAAGTTACTATCTATACGGCAAATGACCAGTTCAAAATATGCAGTGGATATTTCAATTAAAGCTATGATGCATTTGCCGGATTATACATTAGACTTGTACGGTAAAGGCCCTAAATTGAAGGAATATAAGCAATTAGCTCGTGAACTGAATGTTGATAGTCGGATTAATTTTATCGAGGATCTAATCCCAAACAAGAATATGGCAACCATAATGAATCAATATAAATACTTTATGTGTCCCACTAGAATGGACGCGCAGGGAGTATCTATGTGTGAGGCTATGTCATGTGGATGTGTTGTAATAACTAATAAAAATACCGCAATACCTGAATTTGTTAAAAATAAAGTTAATGGGATCTGTGAAGACACTCCATTTGATATGGCAAATATGATTAAAAATCTATCATCTGATGAGGTTACATATGAAAATATATCTTCAGAGGCAAGAAAATCTATGATTGAAATAGATATTGAAAATACTCTAAAATGTGAATTAGAAATGCTGCTATCTATAGCGAAGAAATGAATTTTATGAACAAGATTATTCGGTTATTATTTTTAAAAATTAAATCCATATTTGATCTTATACATCCAATGATTATAAGTGTATGTTCACTTGGTTCAGTAGTTATTGGTAATGGAGTGAAGATTTCTCTATCGACTAAAGTTGACGTAGATAAAAATGGCCTTTTAAAAATAGGTAATACAAGTAGAGTTCACCGGTTTTGTAAGTTTTCAACTTTAGGTGGACGGATTATTATAGGAAAAAACACTACTATCGGAGACTATGCTACCTTTCTTGGTAGAGGAAATATACTAATTGGTGATAATGTCATGTTTGCAGATAATGTAAAAATAGTGGCTTTTCAGCATGAATATAAAGATGTTCTTAATCCAATTTCCTTACAACCTACAATCGTGAATAATATTGATATTGGCGATGATTCTTGGGTTGGTATTAATGTGACTATAGTAGGAGATGTAACTTTAGGTAAACATTGTATTATTGCTGCCGGAAGCGTAGTTACTAAATCTTTTCCGAATTATTCCTTGATAGCTGGTATTCCTGCAAGGTTAATTAAGTATTATTGTTTTGATTCTAAGCGTTGGATTAGGTATGAAGAATAATTTAGTTATAGCTTATGGAAGTGGTGGGCATGCAGCGCAAGCAAAAAGATTAGAAAAGTATCTCATCGAAAATGACTTAACCGAACAAGATAAAATTTATTATATTCTCGAGTCGGATGTTAATGGCGCACATGACTCAAGTAATACTCTTTTAGTGTCCTCATTAAGACATAAGTACAGTAAGGTTTCTAGTGTCTTTATGATATTTAAAATTCCTTTTAGTATTGTTAAAATAAGTCGATTTCTGATTGTAAATAATATATCAGTTGTTATTTCACCTGGGCCTGGTTGTGCAATAATATCTGCAGTAAGTTGTAAGATAACACGGAAAAAATTTATATTTATCGAGTCATGGTCTAGATTTACAACTTTATCCTTTTCTGGAAGGATTTGTAAATTATTAGCGGATGATTTTTACGTTCAAAATAAGTCTCTTTTACGAATCAATAAATTTGCCAAGTACGTGGGTAAGCTTTAATGAACGTATTCGTAACCGTAGGTACTACGCCATTTGATTCTTTGATAAGGTATGTCGATGTATCAGGAATGGATGGTATTAGTGTTGTTATGCAAATTGCAACAGGAAAATATATCCCAAAGAATACAGAATTCTTTACTTTTACAGAACAAATTGAAAAGTTTTATGATGATGCTGATATCGTTATAACTCATGCTGGTGCAGGTTCTGTGTATGGACTTTTAGAAAAAAATAAGAAAATAATAGTGTTTCCCAACATGGATAGAATGGATACACACCAGTTAGAAATTGCGAATTTTATTTATACTAAAAATCTTGGCCTAATTGGTAGTACTAGTAAGCTTCTGAAAGATCAAATTATGAAAATAGATAGTTCAACATATTCAACTTATAAAAAAGATGAATTTTTTGCAGGTAAATATTTAAAGAATTTTTTGGTTAAAAATTAACATATAAATGAAAAATGAGAGCGTGCTCGATGTGTTTATTAATTTTATCGATATTTGTTTCTTGTTGTTTTTCGAGGTCGTTTTTATTTTAAGCTAAGTTTATGGAAGGTGCTCAGATTTATTTGTAAGGAATTAATGTATTTATGATATTTGCAACTATTTTTAAAAATTTTGAAAAAGTTCACTTAACCAAAGATGTTGGAATGATACCCGCTGCTTTTGGTAGTGTTAGTGGTTGTCTTGTATATTTGATCTATTGGGATAAAACTGGAAAGAAAATTCATCATGATTATGGGGATAACTTCATACTAACTCCTTTATCTGCTAAATCAAAATACGATTTTATGTTCCGCGCATTTATGTTTTCTATCAAGAATAGGGTAACGATTATACATTTGTTTCATTTAAAACGAGAAACATATTTATTGGCTTTTTTCTTCAAATTGCTTGGAAAGAAGATATATTTAAAAATGGACATGGACTCAACCAGGTTTCCTAGACTTGAACAGTTGTTGTCACAGAAATTTAGCTTAAAGTCTATATTATTGAGGGGGTTACTACGCCTTCCTGATGTGATTAGTACCGAAAGCAAGCAGTTTTTTAATGTTCTACATGAGTTTGAGTTTTTAAATGACAGAGTAATTTACTTCCCGAACTCAATATATATTCCTACGGTTAGTTGTTTACCTTTACCTTGGGAGGAAAGGGCAAACAGAATATTAGTTGTTGGGCGTATTGGTGATTATCAAAAAAATACCGAATTAGTACTTCAGGCATTAAGTTACATTGATAATACCAATAATTGGGAAGTATTATTTATAGGGCCTATTACCTCTGAATTTTCCAATAGCCTCCTTGATTTTTATCAGGATAAACCATTTATGAAAGATTCAGTTAAATATATAGGTGTTTTGGATAGGAAAAGTGTATTTGATTATTACTCCAATAGTAAGATCATGTTGGTGACATCTAGGTGGGAAATTCTCTCTTTAGCAATGGTGGAGTCCTCATATATGGGAATGGCATTACTTACTACTAACGTAGATGGTTCTGAGATTTTAACCAATAATGGTGAGTTAGGCGAAATTATTGATAACGAGTCTACGGAACAATTAAAATCTGCCTTGTTGAAGATATTTAATACATCCAATTTCTATGATGATTGTTTTAATAAAAGGATTGATTTTTTTAGAAGAGAATTTTGCTTAGACAAAAACATCAATCAAATAATAGATAAGTTGAGGTAGATATTAATGTATTCCATTATTTACGTTAACTATAAGTCATTAGACCTAGTCAAGAAGTCCATTGAGAGTGTGATTAAGTATACTCGCGTTCATGATTACGAAATAATCGTAGTTGACAACTGTTCGGGTGATGACCTCTCAGAATTGGAAGTATTCTCAGGGCCTAGTTTAAAGTTAATTTATAATGATAGTAATAGCGGCTTTGGTTCTGCAGTTAATTTAGGTGCCAGACACGCTATAGGTAGGTATTTAATTTTACTTAACCCTGATGCATTTTTATGTGTAAATGCTATAGAGAAAATTAATAATTTTTATTCTGAAGAAGAAAGTCGTTCAGACTATGTATTGGGCGCGAATATAATCGACGAGGAGGGACAGTCAACAGTTTCTTTTGGTTGTTTCCCTTCATTAAAGCAAGAGTTACTTAATGTTTTTTTGATAAGTTATATGTTTCCTAATTGTTTAAAAAATCTCTCTACATCTAGAAAGGTTGATAGGAATTTAGACCAACCTTTTGAAGTAGATTATGTCTCTGGAGCTTTCTGCTGTATACCAAAGGGTGTTTTTGAGCGTTTAGATGGATTTGATACTGATTTCTTTCTGTATTTCGAAGAAACAGAGTTTTTTAAAAGATTTAGAGATAGTGGTGGAAGTTGTTTTGTTTTACCAGAAATAATTATAACTCATGCAGTGTCGTCAATTACGGGTGATAAAAGTGATTTTAAAATTAAAAATCTAGAAATTGGAAGGTTTTTATATTTCAAGAAGACAAGAGGATTTATTGCTTTCTCTTTTTATAGAATTTTGCGCGCTATTACTACTTTACTACTTTTAGTTAAGAATAGGCGAGGTTTGTATCTTGACCTTTTTAAGCTTTGGATTTGTCCAAGCTTGTCTTCATCTTATAAAGAATATACTAAATATAAACGGAATCTAAAATAGCCATTTATATTCCACCAAGGGTACCATACTATATGTTTCCATGCAAAATAGTATTAAAACTATCTAAATTAATAAAATCTTGTTAATTTTAATAATAAAATATTATTATCCGAGGTTTTTCTTTACATGGGGCCAATAGTCTTTCTTAAGAAAGAAATGATACGCCACACGTAACTTAGTAGCATTGCGTAAACGATAAAGCATGATATAAATGTATACAACATTATAGCTTCGCTAATTTTGGCTACTTCACCAAAGATACCAAACGCTGCAAAACCTATAGCAATAGCGCATATTGCAGCTAGTGTTTGTTTTGAGCTGAGTCCTAATCGTTGAAAAATATGATGTAAATGTTCACGGTCTGGTTTAAATGGTGAGTCACCACGTTTAATCCTACGCAGCATAATCGCCGCCATATCCATCAAGGGAACAGCAATTAACCACAGTGCAGTTACCGGGCGCATTGGTGGAGAAGTACCTGTTTGGCTGGAGTTCAGTAATAGCCAAATAACGGTAAAACCTATCATCATACTCCCGGCATCCCCCATAAATATTTTTCGTTTACGTCCGAATATACCGAGATTCATAAAAATATAAGGTAGCATAGCGGTTATGATGACTAAACATAAATAAGATAATTCATGTTGGCCATTAGCATTTAGTAAAACAGCAATTGCACCGAAGGTAACAATAGAAAGTCCACCTAATAAACCATCAATACCATCGACCATATTAAAGGCGTTAATGGCCCCAATTACAGCAAGTACAGTAATAACTGAGCCAAACCAACCGAGGTTAATTACGCCTACCCCTAAAATGTTACCTAAACTATGAAGCTCGATTCCAGTAACTTGCATCATAACTATAGATAAAGATGCTTGAACGATGATTCTCAGCTTGACACTCAAATCAAATTTATCATCGAGTGCTCCAATAAGAGTTAACACAATGATAGAAGATACAAACAACTGGCTGTGAGGTATTATATCAGGTCGAAAAGTTAAAAACTGAGCCAAGACAATGCTGGTTGAAATACCACCAACCAGTGGCACTGAGCCTTGATGCATTTTTCTGGCATTAGGGCGATCAACCAAACCTATGCGGGTTGCGACTTTTCTCATTAAGAAAAGAATCGCGAATGAGCTGAAAAGAATGAAGGTAAGTTCCAGAACCATAGCCAATCGTTTAGTCCGTTACGTTTGTTATTGCTGATATTTATAAAACGAAATTCTAACTCAAAACCAAAACTCCTCAAAGCCAGAATGGACAAACAGCCTGGATCATGTTGAATTTCACTACGCATATTCAACATTTTTTTCAAATTCCATTATTTGTAGTTATTTGGCATTTCTATCTTTCCCTGAGTACATTTGGTTTTTCCGCCTCATGTCAAACTTGGCTGTGCTTTAAAAGGCTATGCTGGTTGATCCAACGAGCCTATTTAAGGGAGCGCAGCATGCAACTGATACATCATGGTGGAAAACATACGGTGACCGGCTCGTGCCACGAGCTGCGGGTGGATGATTTAGCGGTGCTGATCG
>JBLWYD010000109.1:0-7579 GCA_048267165.1 Bacteroidota bacterium | reverse complement strand
ATTGCTATAAACATTGCTATAAACATTGCTATAAACATTGCTATAAACATTGCTATAAACATTGCTATAAACATTGCTATAAACATTGCTATAAACATTGCTATAAACATTGCCAATTATATCATGCAGGTTTCTTATTCAAAAAAATAGGAGTAAGCTGAAAATCCTTCAAAGAGTAGGCACATATTTTAATTATTATTACTGTTATGAGTAAATTAAGTTTAACGAAAAAGGTGGTTTCTGTATTAACAGAAGAACAAAAATTATCGATCAACGGAGGTAAAGAAGAGGCTGGAACAACATCCTATTCTGGTTGTACTGGGTTTTTATGTTGTAGTCAAAAACCATGTGTTCCAGCATCACAAGGTGCAGGAATTACATGTAACTTGAATCCTGATTGTAAAGCTATTTAGTAATAGACCTATAGATTTTAAAAGCTTTTAAAGTAAACTAAAAGTTCCTTGAGATACTATCTCAAGGAATTCTATTAGCTTATTTCAAGAAAAAATAGGAGTAAGCTGAAAATCCTTTAAAGAGTAAGCGTATAAATTAACTATTATTGTTATGAGCAAATTAAGTTTAAAAAAGAAGGTAGTATCTGTATTAACAGAAGAAGAATTATCTTCTATTAAAGGAGGTGGTACAACATCTTATTCCAATTGCACAGGGTTTTTATGTTGTAGTCAAAAACCATGTGTTCCAGCATCAGAAGGAGCAGGAGTTACATGTAATTTGAATTCTGAATGTCAGAGTATGGCAGGTGGAGCTCCAAATTGTACAGGACCTGTAGAATTAGAAAAAGCTTTCTAAAGCAAATTAAAGAATTCCTTGATATTCTATTTCAAGGAATTCTATCAATATATTTAAAATTATAATAATACCGTTAGTTATTTTATACAAATTTTATTGTTTTAAAAAATAGGAGTAAGCTGAAAATCCTTTAAAGAGTAAGTATGTTAATTAATTACTGTTATGAGTAAATTAAGTTTAAAAAAGAAGGTGGTATTAATATTAACAGAAGAAGAATTATTTTCTATTAATGGAGGCAAAGCAGCGGGTACAACATCTTATTCTAATTGTACCGAATTATTATGCTTTAATCAAAAGGATGTACACTAATGTCTCAAACAGTTACAATGATGGCAACAGAATGTCAAATCATGGTAACAGGCTGTAATCAATAAAAATTAAAAAGTATTACTCAATTAATAATTTTATAACAGCTAAATTAAGTTTTAAATGAAAAAAAATCTTAAAAGCGAAGTAAATTTAATTTACGATTATCTTTCATCTTGGGATTCTATTAAAGAAATTCGTAATACAAATCATATAGGTCTTTTGTCAGGATTACCAGGTGTAATTCTATCTTTAAGTGAGTACTCTGATGATGAATCAAAAAAAGACTATTTTAAAACCTACATTGAAAAAACTTTTGATATTGTTAATAAAGCAGATCATTTAACACCTACTTTTTGTGATGGTTTAGCAGGATATGGCTTTTTTCTTTTACAACTAAAAGAAGAAAATTTATTAAAGAATGATTCGGAACTAGAGAATGATATAAATGAAGTTTTAGAAGAAGTAGATGAAATTTTAATCCCTCAAGTAGAAGAATTATATAGTCATGGGAATTTTGATATCCTACATGGACTTTTAGGGATAGGTTTTTATTTTCTTAAACGAGATAATATTTCAATGGTTATGAAAGTGGTTAATATTATCATAGAAGATGCTTGTAAATCAGAAGATGGATACATTTTTTGGAAGAAGTACGATGGATATGATAGGTTTGCTACGGTAATTGATTTGGGAAATGCCCATGGAATAGGAGCCAATATCTTCTTCTTAACAAAAGTATTAACTAAAGATTATATAGAAGATTTTGTAAAAAGTAGAATTACAACTATAATTGATAATGCTATACAATTCTTTTTAAAATACGAACAACAAATTAATGAAAAAATCTTCAGCTTTTATCCGGTAAAAATGGAATATGAAGATTACGTTAATAAAAATATTGTAATTCAAAATTCTAGACTAGGATGGTGTTATGGAGATTTGGGTATTTTGTATACATTATTGTTTGCATCCAAAAAAATTCATAATGAATCTTATGTTTCTAAGATAGTAGAAATGTTAAAACATGTTGCGAGTCGAAAATTTGAAGATGAAAATCATAAAAAATTTATTATTGACGCCGGATTTTGCCATGGAACAAGTGGAATAGCAATTCTCTTTCGTAATATTTATGATATTACAGGAGATGATTTATTTTTAAAAACGTCTAATTATTGGATAGAAAAAACACTAGTACAGAGAAAGAAAGAACAGGGAGAGGATTCGATAGACTACGGTCTTGATATAAAAGGTACAGACAAGCAAAACATCTCAGTTTTAGAAGGGCTTGCTGGAATATTATTATGCTACAATAAATTTTTAGGAAAAGACACAACTGCATCAGAAGAATTATTAATGATTAAATATTAAAACTAAATGAATTTCAAGAAAATTATAGTTTTAAATATATGGTGTATGCTATATGTTTTTCAAGCCAATGCTTTTCAAAATGAATTTCAACAAACTACAAAATATAAACAGTTTGGCCTTGTTTGGGGATTGTTAAAATATCATGATCCTGATGTAAGTAAAGGGAAATATGATTGGAATGCTGTATTTCTAGAAAACATTAACAAAATAGAAATCGTTAAAAATCAAGATGAGTTAAATAAATTTTTGATTGGATTTATTTCTGAGTTTTGTAGTAAGAATGAGTTGTCTTATAAGAAACAACAGGAGGAATTATTTGAAAAAAATAAGGATTATGAATGGATTCAAAAACTTCCTTTTACTCATGAAATTAAAAAAAAATTAGAAGCTCTAAGTAACAATTCTGATATAGGAAATTATTACCCTTCTATATCAAAGTTGGCTATGATACCTTCTTTTAAGAATGAAACAGAGATTGCCAATTTTAACTCTGCTAACAAATCTCACAGATTACTTACTTTTTTTAGTTTTTGGAATGCTATACAATATTATAATGTAAATAAATATTTGATGGACATTCCTTGGTATGAGCAAATTGATAATTATATACCTCACTTTTTAGTTGCAGATTCAACACTAAAATATGAAAAAGTAAAATCTGAATTCATTGCCGCTTTAAATGACTCACATGCGTTTTATGTTTCTCCAGTGGTTAATGATTCACTATTTCAATATAAACCTGCATTTGGTGTAAAAATGGTTAATGATACCTTAGTTGTAAATTCCATACGTAATAAAACACTTGCTCAGGTAAACAATATTAAATTGGGAGATTTGATTGTTGAAGTAAATGATCTGGACATTCCGTCAAGTCTTAAAAAAAGAGTAGGATCTATAATTTCACACTCTAATAATTCTTTTTTAAAAAAATGGGCTACTTGGATTTTCTTTAATCAGTACGATTCTATTAAAATAAAACTAAAAAGAGGAAAAGATATTGAAAGTCGTTATATCAAATTGTATAATAATATACAAACAGAGGACTATTCCTATTTAAAACCAAAACAAATTCTAACAAAAAAACAGTTGGTTAATGATGGTATAGGATATATAAATTTAGGTTCAATTTCAAAAGAAGAATTAAAGGCGGCATTTAAAAAATATGCAACAACAAAGGCTATTATTATTGATTTAAGAAATTATCCAAAAAATATTTTGGAAAGAGATATTGTAAAATATTTATATCCTACAAAGAAAAGATTTATAAAAGTTCTTTTTCCTCTTAAAGGGCAACCTTCTTATGCGAATTTTGAAAAAACAGCACTTAGCTACATTAAAGACCCTTTTATTGCAGGGTCTAAAAACTCCAATTATTATAAAGGTAAAGTTATCCTATTAGTAAATCATACTACTCAGAGCAAAGCAGAATTTATAGGAATGGCTATTCAAGCAGCTCCTAATTGTATTACTGTTGGTGAGCAAACTGCTGGTTCTGTAATGAATATAACTACGTATAAATTGCCTGATGGTACCCCGGTTAACTTTACTAGTTTAGGTGCTTTTTATCCAAACGGAGACGGAGCACAAAAAAGAGGTCTCAAAATAGACTATGTTGTTAATGAAACAATAACTAATTTTCTTAACGACCCTTACATGATAAAAGCAATAGAATTAATTGAAAAAAAGGACTAATTGAATGTATAAAATTTTTGACACGTATATACTTAGAACCCCTTTATTTCCAATAGATTTTTTTCTAAATATTACTAGGGATGAAGAAGTTTCTGATAATCAACTTAAAGAGGTTTTTCAGAATCCTTTAGTAAAGGAATCGATTTACTTGGCATCTCCTATTTTATTTGAAGAAATTAAAAAATGGACTGAAGGAAAAAAGACAGATGATGCTAATAAAATAAAAATTTCTTTTCTAAAATATTTGTCTAGAATGAGTTCTAGACCCACTCCATTCGGATTGTTTTCCGGTTGCTCAATAGGCGCGTTTGATCAGCAAAATAATATTGAAAGAAAAAACGTACTGAATAATAGACATACAAGACTTGATATGGATTTAACAGGAATCATAGTAAAACGTATCGAGAATAATTTAGCCTTAAAAGAACAGCTACTTTTTTATCCTAATAATAGTTTATATACTATTGGAGGTGTAATTAGATTTGTTGAATCAACCTATAATAATAGCAATAAATTAATCCATAAAGTTGTAGAAGTAGAAACATCAGAATATTTAGAAAATAGTATAGAATTTTCTAAGGAAGGTAAAACAATTACGGAATTAGCAAATCGACTTGTTGAGCCAGAAATTAGTATTGATGAAGCCAAGGAATATATTTTTGAACTTATAAATAGTCAAATATTAACTAGTGAGCTTCAACAAACCGTATCAGGAACTGAGAATCTTGAAAATATTATTTCAACATTAAAAAAACTTAAAGATGTTGATCAGATTTTGGTTGTTCTTGAATCCATAAAGAGTAAAATTACTGATTTAGATCATCATGTTCAAAACGAAGTATCGCTCTATTATGATGTTTTAGCATTATTACAACAACTGGAAATTAATGTAAACCCTAAATATGTTTTTCAAACCGATCTTGTGATTGGTAATGAGTATAATACATTGAGTGATGAGTTTATTAATCATATTGAAGAAGGTCTTAGAGTTATTAACAGTATTAGCTTACAAAAAAATCATAGTCATAATACAGACTTGAATAAATTTAAAGAAGCTTTTTATGAAAGATATGAAACTCAAGAAGTACCACTATCTTTAGTCTTAGATAAAGAATTAGGGTTAGGATATCCGGTGAATACCGGAACAGGAGATGTAAATCCGTTAATTGATGATTTAAATATACAAAGCGTTTCTGGAAAAAGCTCAGATCAGTTTAGTTTGTCTTCTTTTGAAAAAATGCTTTTAAACAAAATTATAGAAGCAAAAAACAATAAGGAAATTACAATTGAAATTAAAGAAGATGAAATTCCTGAAGAGGGAAATCTAAACGATTTAACAGATACGTTTTCTACATTAGCACAAGTAGTTAATCTTGAAAAAGAAAACTATGTACATCTTAACTTTTTTACAGGATCAAGTGCAGGAAACCTGATTGGTAGATTTTGTAATGGAGATGTAAAAATGAATGAATTTATTAATGAAATAGTAGAAGTTGAAAAAAAAATAAATTCAGATAAAATTTTAGCAGAGATTGTTCATTTACCTGAAGATCGATTAGGAAATGTATTAATGCGTCCTTCTGTCAGAAATTTTGAAATACCTTATTTGGCAAGGTCTCTAAAAAATAATGAACATCAAATACCTATAAGCGATTTACTAATTTCTATTAGAAATAATGCAATTTGTTTAAGATCTAAAAAGCACAATAAAGAAGTTTTACCAAGATTAACAACAGCTCATTATTTTAAATCGAGCACACTTCCTATTTATAGATTTTTATGTGATCTTCAAGGAGAAAATAAAAGAACTATGATTAGATTTGGTTGGGATTCTTTGAGTAATTTTTCAGATTTCTTTCCTAGAATTATTTATAAGAAGATTATAATATCGACGGCTAAATGGAAAATGAATATAAAAGATATTAAGCATTTATACGATATTAAAAATAATAAGATCCTTTTAAAAGAGATGCATAAGTTTAGAACAAATAAATCAATTCCTAAAATTGTTTATTTTGTTGAGGGAGACAATAAAATTTTATTAAATCTTCAGAATACCTCTTCGATACAAACACTTTTTAATCTTGTTAAACATAAAAGTAATTTCTTGTTAGAAGAATGTCTTTTTAATGAACATACGATTTGTACGAACTCAGAAAAGGAACATTATGTTAATGAATTTATTTTTTCATTTTATAAAAATCAAATATAGATATGGAAACTTCTGGCATTAAAAGAACTTTTATTTTAGGAGACGAATGGGCTTTTTTTAAGATATATACAGGCGTAAGAACAGCAGATGATATTTTAGTTAATCAAATTTCAACATTGATGACTAACTGGTTGGAAAAAAAATACATTGATCAGTGGTTTTTTATCAGATACTACGATCCTAAATTTCATTTAAGATTACGTTTTCATCTTACAGATACTAAGTATATAGGAGAATTAATTAAAGACTTAAATGTTGTTTTTTCACCGTTAATTCAACAAAATTTAATTTGGAAACTACAATCAGATTTTTATATAAGAGAACTAGAAAGATATGGTAGTAACAGAATAGCAAATGTTGAAAACGTATTTTTTTATGATAGTAACATGGTTATCCAATTATTGGAGTTAATAGAAGACACGGAAAGTCAAAACTATCGTTGGTTAATAGGTTTGTTAATAATAGATGACATATTTGACTCATTTAACTTATCTGTTGAAGAAAAACAAGAAATGACAGAGACATTCATTCATTTTTTTAAAAACGAGTTTGTTTACGATACAAACCTAAAAAAACGATTAAGTCTTAAGTATAGAAACAATAAGAAAAATATTGAGGAAATACTTTCTAGAAGTAATACGTATGAAAACATCTTAAATATAGTAAACTACAAAAGTCAAAGTATTAAGCCATATATTAATGAAATCAAATCTACTGTAACAAGTAAAGAAATTTCTTCCAATTTAATTTTTAGTATATGTCATATGAGTTTAAATAGACTTTATAGAACAGAGAGCAGAAAAAATGAATTTGTGTCCTATGATTTACTTTTATATTATTACAAATCAATAATTGCTAGATCTAAATATGAGATAATTAATAATAAAAAGATTAAAGAAGATTCTATAAGTGGGTAAGTAGATATCTTAATATTGAATGCTACATGTGTACTAAACTGTTAAATATTACTATGGTTTTTACGATTGGATAATATGAAAAAACTTAATATGATTAATATTTATGGAGTTTCATGGTAGTATTTTGAGTGAAAATTTGGTTGATATAGTTAATATTTTGTTACTAGCATATTTTTCTCTTTTCGTTAAAGATAGAGAAAAAAATAAAATTTACTGTAATCGCATTTGTTGTGGATTCCAACGAGTTGGATCGTTCTTTTTTAAGAAGCCT
>JBLWYD010000108.1:0-7590 GCA_048267165.1 Bacteroidota bacterium | reverse complement strand
CAGCTTGATATCGCTAATAAGGCGATGCGTCAAAAGAAAAGCAAGGAACAGCCATTGCTGGCAGAGGTTAACCCTGCAGATCTTTCTATCGAAGCACTACGTGGATTACGCACCAGCCTCCATTTTGCAATGATGGAAGCGAAAAATAATGTACTGATGATCTCTGGTCCGGCCCCTGGTATCGGTAAGTCGTTTATTTCTACCAACTTCGCAGCAGTCACGGCGAAAACTGGGCAAAAAGTGCTACTTATTGACGCAGATATGCGCAAAGGCCACTTACAGAACTCCTTGGGAGTCAGTGCGAATAACGGACTGTCGGACTTATTGAGCGGTAAAATTGATACCAACCAAGCAGTCAAAACTACCCAAGTTGAAAACTTAGATGTGATTACCCGTGGTCAATTACCGCCAAACCCTTCAGAACTGTTAATGCACCCTCGATTAAAAGAGTTAGTCGAATGGGCAAGCCAAAACTATGACTTGGTGATTTTCGATACACCACCAGTGCTAGCTGTAACTGACCCAAGTATTGTCGGTGCCTTTGCTGGCACTACCTTAATGGTCGCGCGCTTTGGTGAAAATACCGCAAAAGAAATAGATGTCGCGCGCGGCCGATTCCAGCAGTCAGGCATTGAAGTAAAAGGCGTTATCTTTAACGCAATCGAGAAAAAAGCCTCAAGCTCTTATGGCTATGGGTATTACAACTATGAGTATTCAAGCAATAAAGCTTAATGGATTGAAATATATTTAGATTAAGGGCCTATTGGGGCGGGTAGCCAAAATAGGCCAAATCAAGTGACTACAAACAGTTAGTGAAATCAGACTGACTCAAAGCGAATGAAAACTGTCTCGCCTCATCAAAATGACTGAGCTTAGTGCACGGTTAGTCACAGGTTTCAATACTAAGCACTTCAGTCAAAATACAAGCAAGTTCTAGTATTGATACCCTTTAACATGAGTTAGTTTCCTGACTATTGTACAAGATGTAGCTAGTGCTAAAAGTTGTGAGAGTAGATGTAACCTACCCGACAAAACAGGTCGTTAGAAATTAGAAGTTTTCGTTAACACTGAGAACAACGGATAGATCTCGTAGAGAACGCTCGCAAATAGTTCCAGATCTGCTTTGTCATATGTGCCTTTGTATATTGATACCAGCCGGCCTCTCACCGAGATGATGCGTTCATTGCCAAACCAAACCGTAAAGCGTTTATCCTTCGCACAGGTTTGTTGGGATCTTTAAAGTGTTTAAGCTTTAGATACATGCTTGGAAGCATAAGTGGATTTATCGTATGTAATGCTTAAACAAGTTAAACATGCGGCGCAAAAGGTAAGCGTAAGTCATTACTCTTAGTCTTTCCTAAGGGGAGCAACAGTTGCTGTCTATCTATTTTACGATTTATTCGCTGGTCTGTGGAATGCACTTTCGCATGTTTAATGTTGTGGATGTTTCAATCGTAAAGCTTTGGCCATTGACGTGGGTTTAAACGTACCATAGTAATACGGGGTCACGGGGTCTCGATCGTATTATTATCTCCAAGTGCGGCCCTGCAAGAAAAAGTGGGCAATAAACTAGAGTTGTTCTCAACAACATTGGCTAAACGAGTAGAAGAAAATAATGCTGAACTTAAGTTCATTCGATCAGGAAAGGAAACAGATAACAATATATCGATAGCTTTAACCTGACTCTTCGAATAGAAATCATCGATGTTTACGTGTTTAAAACGCTGAGTGAATAAATCTGACATAATCTGTGTGAGGGAATACAATAATTAGTGTCCTCATCATTTTCTAGATTTTCTAGAAGTATTTAGTATGGAATTAAAGCAGGAGACACTCTAACTTAGAGTTCCACTAAAGCAAGGAGGGCTAGGAAGCCTTTGTAATAGGAGTGTTTATAAACTTTCATATCTTTTCCTCCTGTAAGTACAATACTTTTATCCTCAATAATTTTATCCAATTGATAACCATCTTCAAAGAGAGATTGGTAATGATACCAATTGACTGACTATAAATTTGGATTGTAATTAATGTTTTTTGTTAGAAATTTAGTAGTGTTACTCTTACTTACATCTCCAATGTACTGGTTTTTTGGTGTCGACGTATTAGAGTTTTCAATACTAAAATATACTGTTTTGCTTTTTCTATTTGTATTCTCATTATATATAACATACAAGAATAAAATTGAATTTGATATTTATATCATTGTATTAGTTTTAGGGATGATAGTATGCATATGCATTTCTGAATTATTAAATGGTGTTACTGATTACTTTTTTAATGGTATATATCCGTTAATATACTATATTGTTTTGATGATTTTATTTAATTCTGTATTCTCTTTATTCAATAATAGTGAAATATACGCGATAGTAAAAGGTGTTAATTTTTCCTTCTTTTTATTATCAATCATAATTTTACTTGATTATTTTCTTGAACTTAAAATTTCAGCTCCTGGAGTGAAAGAAACTATATCAACAACTGGATTTACATTTTTAAGAACAGGGTGGTCTGGCTCCATATCTCTATTTGTTGGATTAACCATATATTTCACCACCAGTTTGGGGAAAAGGTTAAGTAAATTTGAAGTATTGTTTCTATTTACTGTTATCTATGTTCAATATATCTCGGGTGGACGAGGTGGCGCATTGTCGTCATTGTTGTTATTGAGTTACTATTTTTTATTTATTGATCATGGCAAGAATCGACTAATTTTTATTGCATCTATAACTATCATGCTGCTTTATATTTCATCGAGTGAGCTATTTATTACACATTTGAGATTAGATCGATTAGACGACGCTGCAAATGGTGGTATTACTGCAGGAAGGATCACTCAATATATTGAAGGGTTAAAATATATTTTAGATAATAGTTTTATGCCTTCAGGTACTCAAGGGTATTTAAATTATTTCCATAGTATAGGTATTTTTTACCTAATACATAATGTGCCTTTAAATCTCCTTGTCCAATATGGTTTTTTATTCATCATTATATTCATTCTTTTTATTTATTATGGCGCATGTTACAGAACACAGGATAAACGATTAACTGTTATTGTGTTATTAATGTTAATACCATCTCTTTTTGAGCCTGCAGCTATTTTTATTAATGTTAATGCTTATCTTGTATGGTGGTTTGTTTTTTATTACCACATATACTTAAAGTCTATTAACACGTGATTAATTAAATTTCCATCATAGTCGGTAAAGTTTATTTTAAAATATAAAATTAAAATGCCAAATTTAACAATATCATAGTTAAGGGTTGATAAATGAAAAATAGAATTATAAAAGGTATGCTTTCCTCTTACTATGGTCAAATAATAACAATTTTATTTCAACTGCTCTCGGTACCATTATTTTTACATTACTGGGGTAGTGATAAATATGCCGAATGGATTGTTATCTATACTATACCATCTATCATAGGTATGATGGAATTAGGGATTTTTAATGTCCTGATTAATGAAATTACTACCTTACGTAATCGATTGGAAACGTCTAGTCTTGAAGCGTACAAGCTCGCGTCTACAGTAAACACGTTTTTATCTGTATTATCTGTTATATCTATATTCATCACGTTAATTTTATTTTTTAGTGGTAATAAATATTTATATGCTCTCGTTTTTTCTTATTCACTTATATTGATTTTAACTAATTATTATAATGTTCTATTTAAGATTACATGCGAGTATCACATAGCTAGTTTTATCGCAAATACGATAAGGTTATTAGAGTATATTGTTATATTTGGTTGTGTTTATTATAGAACTAGTATTGATAGTGTTTTTTTCTTATTGACTTTAGTGCGAGCGCTGTCATTATTGTTAATGTTCAATGGTCCTGTAAAGAGAAGAAATTTTTGTGGAATGATAAGATTGGGTGAATTTAATTTTTCATCACATGTATATATAGGTGATGTTTTTAAAAACTCTTTACTCCCGATATCTATTATTTTTAATAATCAAGTGTTGGTTGTTTTAATAAAGCACTATTTTGGCGACGCTTTTGTTATAATGTTTTCAACGATGAGAACGTTTTTTAGGTTATCAAATCAAATCACCTCTGCTATTAACATGTCAATGTGGCAGGAATTCTTGCGCCTTAGTGGAGACAGAGAACATATTAAATCTGTTCTTACTAAATTACTGTTGGTAAATGTTTTAATTCTTTTGGTAATGTTTTTGTTTTACAGTCTATTCGGTGAATACATATATACATATTGGACTAAAGATAAAATCAATTATGATTATGTTCATTATGTAGTAATTATGATGTCTGTTTTGTTTTATTCACTTTGGCAACCTATGTATATATATTTGAACTCATTGAAATGTTACTTCTCATATTCTTTTTTCTACCTCTTATTACAAGTTGTTATATTATTTTCAATCCTGAGTGAGTTATTAGAGTTTAGTGGGTTTATTTCAATATTAATGATGTCTGAAATTTTGATGTTTTTTTATTTGTTTAGATTGACATTGTTTAATCGAAAGTTAAGTGAATGTATATGAAAAAAGTTATAGCTACTCCATTTTATTATTCTAGCAATACAACATTTGTTAACTCAAAAAACAAATCTTTTGAAATTTATCATAACTGTATCATACAACTTTTTAGCCAAATAAAGTCATTGAGCAAAGAAGAATTTGATTTAATGCTTTTTGTCAATAAAGACATTAATAGCGTGTTTCGAGACCAGTTAAGTACGATCGGTGTTAGAATTGTAATAGTAGAAGATTGTAAATACAGCGATGAAAATAATATAAAAAATAAATTCCCTGGCTGCCTTTTTTTGTTGGACTCGATAAGAAAAGTTCAAAAAATGAGTTTGGGTGATGTTCTATTTCTAGACTCTGATATATTTGTAAATAAACCTATAGATTTAAAGCTAATGTTTAATGATAAGGTTTCATTTTATACAATTCCTTATGAAAATCATCGTAAAGTAAATGGTCGTTCTGTCCTAGAGCTCAACAGCGATTCTGTTATTAATATGAAGCACAATAAATCAAACGTAGAGTATTGTGGTGGCGAATACGTATATATACCAAGAAACAAGTTAGATGACGTTTGTGAAAGAGTTGAGTTTTGGTTTGATTATTACAATAGTGTCAAAGCTAGTATTACTGAAGAGCATATTCTATCTCAGGTTAAGCATGATTTAATTGATGATAGTTGTTCCATATCTGAGCAGATGATTTTAAAAAGGGTATGGAATACAGGTAGATTTAATAATATAGAAGGAAACGAAAAGAATTATATTTTATTACATATGCCTGCTGAAAAAGATAAAGGTTTTAAGTTGACAACTGATAAGATAAAAAATAATAAGTTAATTAGTTTAAATGATTTTAACCTTTATAGAAATAGACTAATGTATTTGTTGAAAAGGATAAAGCAAGAAATTTCCGCTAGGGATATTTTATGAAAAATAGATTGGTTTTTTTACAGCCAGCACTTCCAACTTATAGAGTTTCCTTTTTTGAATCTTTGATTGTTAAATCGAATTATGATGTAGAGATATATGCTTCCCCAAGTGATTTCTTAAATGTAAAAACTGTTCAATGTAAAGGTCTAAATTTAGTACGAAATTTTATAAAAATAGGACCTTTTTATTGGCAGGCTGGGCTAAAGGTTGGTGATATTTCTGAGGGCGATATTATTGTGATTTCGGGTAACCCAAGGATAATTAACTACATGCTTCTTTACCTTAAGTGTAAACTAAAAAAGAGGAAAGTCATTTGGTGGGGACAAGGTTGGACTGCTGGAAGTAAAGGTATCAGTTCGAGAATTCGCAGAAAACTAATGCTATTGGCGGATGGGATAGCTGTTTATACCGAGAAAGAATCGAAAGAAATTAGTCATAGAAATATAATAGGATTGAATAATGGTCTAGATGTGAAGTCGGTCCCTATTTTTGACAAGAAGCTAGAGAAAAAAGATGAAGTTATTCGATTGGTTTTCATTGGTAGATTAACCGAAAAAGCAAATCTCAATGTTCTATTTAAAGCACTATCAAAAGTCAGAGTTAGTTACCACCTAAATATTATAGGAGAAGGTGATATAAAAAATGGCTTAGAATTATTAGCTGAAGAACTTGATATATCATCAAACATCACTTGGCACGGGAAGTTGTTTAATAATGAAAATATCTCAGAAATAACTAATCTATGTGATATTTTCATTTACCCTGGCGCTGTTGGGTTGAGTCTTATTCACGCATTTTCTTTATCTTTACCAGCTTTGGTTCATAACGATGAAGATTATCATATGCCAGAGTTTGCTGCGTTTAAGGAAAACTATAATGGAGTATCTTTTTCTCGGAATAATATAGACTCTTTATCAAAGGTGATTGACTCCTTGGATAAAAATAAATTGATTCAGATGTCTGGCAATGCTCGTAATACAGTAAAAGAATCATTTAATACTGAAGATATGGCTAACAGGTTTTGTGCCCTGATAAGGAAGGTAAATGAAAAAAATATTAATTAATGCGTCAAACCTTCATGTCGGTGGGGGAGTCCAGGTTGCTGTTTCTTTTATTACAGAACTGTCTCAGATATTGAAAGAAAGCAAAGTTAATGCTGATTGTTCTGTAATTGTATCTGCGTCAGTTAAAAAAAGTCTTAGTAGCGAAGTCATTTATAGCTCTTTTTCTTCTTTTAAAGAAATAAATGTAAGAGGTTTTTTTCTTAGTAAAAACGTTAAGCAAGAGTTTTCAAAATACGATGTTGTTTTTACTGTGTTTGGTCCTCTTTACACCAGCATGCAGTCAACAAGATTTATCACTGGTTTTGCTCAACCATGGATCGCATATCCGAATAATCTAGCCTTTAAAAAATTATCTCTACTTGAAAAAATTAAGAGTAGGTTGAGTTTCTTTATAAAAGAATTGTACTTTAAAAAAAGTGATTCATTAATAGTTGAAGCTGAGCATGTAAGAAAAGCTCTACAGAAAAAAGGTTACAAAAATATCTTTGTTGTTAGTAATACGGTTTCTTCTGTTTTTTCTAATAAAAATCTTTGGGAAGATATTTCATATGTTAGATCTGAACGTTTTACGTTGGGGTTTATAGGGAGAAATTACGATCATAAAAATTTGAGGATATTAAAGTCCGTCAATGAATTATTATTGGATGAAGGTATATTATGTGATTTCTTATTCACTCTAACACCTGATGAGATGAGAGTTGCTGGATTCGATACTATAAAAAATTTCCATACAGTAGGCGAAATTTCAGTCAATCAGTGCCCTAGTTTTTATGAAAGTATAGATGCAGTGATATTTCCTAGTTTGTTAGAGTGTTTTTCTGCAACTCCTATTGAGGCAATGGTTATGAACAAAGTATTAATCGCCTCAGATCTACCGTTTGTAAAAGATGTTTGTAAAGATTCAGCTCATTATTTTGACCCTAATGATGTTGTTAGTATTTTCAGTGCTATCAAAGGAGTCATGGATAATCCTATTAGTAATGAATCTATTATAAATTCTGCAAAGGAAATAGTTAGAGATATACCAAGTGCTAGAGCACGCGCACAAAGTTATCTTGACATTTTGGTTGGCTATAAGTAAGTGAAATTTATGTTC
>JBLWYD010000107.1:0-7713 GCA_048267165.1 Bacteroidota bacterium | reverse complement strand
AAATATTTTTAGTCAAAAAACAATAATTTTATTTGTTTTAAATTGACATTTGTATTAATTTATTATTCCAAAAGTGTCAGAGTGTGTCAGAATAACTCAACACTATTACTAAGTAAATGAATTTTTATAAATTATTTAAGGGAAGCGTATGTTTGGAAAATATACTAAGCTAATATCGCTATTCGCTATATTTTTTGCAATGTCTTATGTGAATTTGACTTCAAAAGATGCGGGTGGTGCTTCATTATATATGTACGGAGCTGTAATTAACGCTGCTGCTCAAGATGATTCGGATGGCGGGATTCTTGCCAACAAGGAAATCAAGATTATAAACCTTGGTCCTATTATCAACCACTCTGGTGTTGATTATGCACCGACTATCTCTGCCGATGGTAAAACTTTGTTTTACGTATCGAATAAGCCGGGTAGTATAATGACTGAAGATGGTGAATTATCACACGATTTTTGGGTAGCTAAGAAAGCCGATCGTATGGATACTGTTTTCAATCAGCCATATAACTTAGATCCTTCTAATAATATGGGTTTGAATGGTGTTAACACGGTACTAAATGAAGGTGCGGCATCGATTGCAGCTGATAGACAAACACTTTATTTCACAGCTTGTAATAGACCTGATGGTCTTGGTAGTTGTGATATTTATAAAACATCTATCCAAGGTGACCAATGGGGTCGTCCAGTTAATCTAGGTAGAAATGTAAACGATAAAGGTTTTGATACACAACCAACAATTACGCCTGATCAAAGTAGAATATATTTTATTTCAACTAGAGAAGGTCCTAATTCAGATGGTGAGTTAGATGTTAAGAATTATGATATATGGTATTCTGACTATGATTTCGATTTGGAAGAATGGGGAAAAGCTAAAAACTTAACAGCTTTGAATACTCCGGGTAGAGAAGAATCACCATTTATTGCAGCCGATGGTTCAACTTTATTCTTTGCTTCTGACGGACACAAACCTAATTATGGTGGCCGTGATTTCTATGTTGCTAGATATGATCAAAGTGCTGACACATGGTCTAAACCAGAGAATATTGGCGCACCTATTAATACTGAAAACAATGAGCAGTTTATAACATTACCAGCATCTGGTGATATTATTTATTTCTCATCTACTAGAGAAGATCTGAGAGGAGCTCAAGGTAGTTTGGATATATACATGGCATTTGTACCTTCATTCTTCAAAGCTGTCAGCTTAGCTGGTACTGTTAGAGATGAGTGTACTGGTGAATTTATCCCAGCTCGTATCTCTATCAGAAACCCTATAACTGGTGAATTATATTCTGATGAACTAAATGAAGGTCATCAGAACTTTGAGAAAATCATCACTAATGATTGGTACGGTGATCCTAAAGACAATCATAAGTACATCAACTTAGAAATAACTGCTGAGCACCCTAGCTATGGCAAAAGAACAATCGTTCAAAAAATTGAAAAGCCTGATCAAACAAGTAAAGCTGGTGAAGCTGGAGCAATCGCTCTAGAGTACAATGTAGATATTACATTAGGTAACAAACCAGTTCTAAAAGCTAACGTTGATATGGCTGATTACGTAAAGAAAAACTCAGGTAAAAACCCTGCTATTGCTGGCTTCAACGGTCTAGTAATGGAAGAAGTTTTAAGCTGGGATTTATATCCATTATTGAACTATGTATTCTTTGATATTGGATCTTCTACTTTACCTGATAGATATATCAAATTTGATAGCCCGAACAATGCATTCAAAGCTAGCTTCACTGATACTACTATACCAGGTGGTACTATGGATAAATACTACCACGTATTGAATATCTATGGTTTCAGATTGAACCAATATCCTAATGAAAAAATCACTTTAGTTGGTTGTAATGATAACACTAACACTGGTGAAAAAGGAAATCTTGAGCTTTCTAAGTCAAGAGCTGAATCTGTATTCAATTACTTAAACACTGTATGGGGCATCAGCGCTGACAGAATGAAAATTGAGTCTAGAAATTTCCCAGACATCAAATCTAATCCTAAAGACTCTATGGGTCTTGCTGAAAACAGACGTGTTGAAATCCTTTGCGATAACTGGGAAGTTACTAAACCAGTATTCGAAAAAGATCCTAAGACATTCCCACAACCAGTGAAAATGAAATGGGAAATGGAAAATGGTATCGATGAGTCAATCATTGCTTCTAGAAGAATCGAAATTCAAAAAGGTACTGGCGAATGGAAAACATTGAAAGAAATTGGAAGAACAGAATCACTTTATGAGTGGGATTGGAAATCTGCAGAAAACAAGTATCCTAAAAATGAAGAAGCATTCACTGCTAGATTAGTTGTAATATCAAAAGCAGGCAAAGAGTGTATCTCTGAGCCAGTAACTGTACCAGTTATGCAAGTAACTTCTGAGCAAAAACTAGTTACTCAAGGTGCTGATACTATGTATGAAAACTACAGCTTAATCCTATTCAAGTTCAATAGCTATGATGCTGGACCACTTAACGATAAAATAATGAAAGATTATGTTTACAATCGTGTAAGACCAGAATCAGTTGTAGAAGTAATCGGACATACTGACGTTGTTGGACTATATGAAACTAATGCTAAGTTATCAGTTAACAGAGCAAAAACAGTTCATACAGGTATCAACAAAGAATCAAAAGGCAAGTATGGTAATTTGGAAATGCGTGGAGTTGGTGAAGATGAGCCACTTTACGACAACGAAACACCTGAAGGTCGATTCTACAATAGAACAGTACAAGTACTAATCAAAACTCCTGTTACTGGAAAAGAGTAATAAAAAGTTAGAATAGTAATTTATTTTTAAGCCTCGTATTTCATACGGGGCTTTTTTATTTTAAATTGCATTTATATGAAAAACGAATTGAATATATATACTGATGGATCTTGCCTGAACAACCCCGGAGCTGGCGGTTGGGGCATTGTCGTCATAAAGTCAGATAGTAGTATAGAAGAATACTCCAAAGGGTTCACTCTTACTACCAACTCAAGAATGGAAATGAAAGCTATGTATATGGCTCTCAAATATGCCGAAAAACACGGCAAAGGAAAAGTGAATATACATTCTGATTCCAACTTTATAATACAAGCATTTACCCAACATTGGCTTGATGGATGGGTTAAAAAAGGATGGAAAAAGCAGAAGAACGAGCCAGTAGCGAATGCTGACATTTGGAAGAAAATATACCCCCTTTATAAGAAGCTAGATGTGAACTTCATCAAAGTAAAAGCCCACAGTGGAATAGAACACAACGAGCAAGTAGATGAACTAGCTAGAGCAGCAGCAATGGGAGGTGATTTGGTAGAAGATGAAGGATATATACCCAATGGTGAAACTCCACAAACTTCAATACTTGATACTAAACAAGATAACAAAATAGTATTAGAAAACGTTTTATCAAATGGAGTTCCATCAATTAAAATAAAAAGTGGAACAAAATCTATAACAATAACTAAACAACAATTGGAAGATTTTTTAAAATGAGTTTTAATAATATACTTTACGTTGCCTTTTTTCTATTATTCGGATTCGGAGTTGTACAATCAACCGAAAGCGAAGAGAAGAAATTTGCTAAAATAGTAAAGAAAGCTACTAAGGAAAAATGGGCTGCAATGCCTTACGGTGAACTAATAGTCAAAGTCGGTAAAGAATTTTTAGGTGTACCTTATGTTGGTGGTACTTTAGATAAAGATGCTGCTGAAAGTTGTACTATAGAAATTGACAAACTTGATTGCGTTACCTTCTTTGAACTTTCTCTGGCAGTAGCAGATGCACTTATTACTGAAGACGAACCGACATTCAATAGTTTGTATGATAGAGTCCAATACACTAGATACCGCGAAGGAATCATAGATGGCTACGAAAGTAGATTACATTACACAGCTGATTGGATATTTGACAATATTGAAAAAGGAGTAGTAGCCGATATAACACAAGAACTTGGTGGAGTAGAACTAGTACTCAATGTATATTTTATGTCTAGAAATTCTACGAAATACCCTATGCTAAAAGGCAACAAGCCACTAATAGCTAAGATAAAGAAAACAGAAGATGATATAAATGCTAATCCTGCTTACTATATACCAAAAGAGAATATTTCTGATATAATGGAAGATTTGCAAGATGGTGACATAGTTGCATTTGTAACGAGTATTGATGGACTAGACTATGGACACATAGGGCTTATCAATAAAGAAGACGGTACAGCACGACTAATGCACGCTTCTACCACTGCTAAGAAAGTAGTACTTGATACAACGCTAGACGAGTATATAGATGGTGTAAGTAAGTTTACAGGTATCACTGTTCTTCGTCCAATAGCACCATTGAAGTAAATGTCAGTTTTAAGCAGATTCCAGTTCCCACGAAAATATTATTTGCTGAATCTAATATTCATGTTGGAACGAACTGCTTGGTTTATTCTAATTATACAAATCCCCATTTTTATAGCCCAAAAGGGAGCTGGTGGACTTGGATTTTCGCAAGCTGATAAAGGGATAATCTACTTATATTGGGTATTACTTCAGAATAGTCTCCCTCTAATTACTGGACGCCTAATAGACAATAGCAACAAGAAGAAGTCACTTCTTTTGCTCTCCTGTGCTATTCTTTTTATAGCTTTTCTATCTATTGGTATGTATCATAATCTATTAGGATTGCTAGTAGGTATTACTTTAGTATCAATAGGTGTAAGTGTATTCAACCCACTGATGAAAGGTCAGATAGCTAGTCTTATAACTAGACAAAATGGGTCAATTGGCTGGGGCTTACACTTTTGGTTATACAATCTGGCTATTTTTGCATTCGGAGTTCCCTACTCTAAGTATTTACGTGAGCAGGGCTGGGATTATGTATTCATCGGAGCTGGCTTGCTGTATTTAGTAGCTCTCATTCTTTCATTGTTTTTTAGAACTGAAGTAATCGAAGAAAAGCCAAAAACTAGCATAAAGATTAATCTACAAGAAACTATCTCTGTATTCAAACGGAATTACAATTTCGTCTTGCTTATATCTATGTCAGGTTTCGCTATGCTATTTATGCAATTTTACGAGACATTACCTAACTTTATATACGATTGGTCGGACACCAGTACTTTAGTCGGAACACTTAATCTAAACTCCGCTTTCTTAATGGATACGTGGGCTGGGAAAGGCATCTCATTCGAGTGGTTATATAATATAAATACTGGATTGACATTATTATTGCTTCTCCCCTTTTCTATATATTTGAAGCGATATAGCATAGTAAATACTCTTTTCGTAGGAGTTGCATTAGTTGTAATAGGGTTTGGACTTAGTATAATCTACCAAAATGGGGCATTCCTTATCCTTGGATTCGTAGTTTACACAATAGGTGAACTCATCACAAACCCCAAATTTACAGAGTACTTCGACAGTATTTCGCTCCTTAATGAGCAATCAACACACATGGGGTTATTATTCCTTTCTAATCTAATTGGCTATCCTGTAGGTGCATTGCTTGGAGGTTATATGTACGGTAGCTATGGTGAAAAAGCAGCTTTAGCTCAGCAGTATTTGGCAACAAATTTTGGTCAAACTGTCGAGATAGACTATGCAATATCAATTCTAAAGGAAAACCTAGGATACAGTGATATACAAGTGACTAATTTACTTTGGTCACATTACAATCCGATGATTGCTTTTTTACCTTTTTTGTTGATTGGAGCTTTGTCTTTGGGGGGAATACTTATTTACAAAAACCTTATTACTCGAAATAAGTATATTCATAAATAAATTTTTCGACTATAGTGCCGACACTATTTTTTAGAACTTCTGATTTTATTCTACCGTCCTTATCTATTGAGTAACCTGTCCTGAAGAATATGTTACCCTTATTATCAGAAGTAATTTTTTCGAAATAATTTTCAATTGAACTATACACTATACTGTCTTTCTGAGCAATAGTACCATCGCTTTCAAAAGTGTAACGGACAGTTAGGTTGCCATTTACGTATTGGTTATCAAATATAGTTTTATCGTCACATCCATTTAAACCTTCACATTTTTGTATTTCAGTTACGTTACCGTTGACATCATACATTATTTGTTCGTTATCTAATACATCACCAGCTTTGTTGGTAGTAACTTTGCTGATTATTTTACCTTTAGATAACTCATATTCATGCATTAGGACACTAACCGTATCGCCATTCGAATATTTAACTTCTTGCTCAGTCCTTGTGCCATCACGATATACAAACTCAGATGTAGAAAGTACATTACCATTCGTATTATATTCTACTTTTGATATTATATCACCATTAGAATTGAATAGTTTATAAGATATCTTATCTATTTTATGATCATCTACAGTAGATACACGCCATTTGGTTTCTGATTTGATTGGCAGAGTTTCGTCATATTGAGGACCCAAAGCATTCTCACACCCTAGAAATGGGAGTAAAGCAGCTATAAATAATATGTAAGAAATTTTTCTCAAAAATGTTTCGTGTTTATTGTTGCTCAAATTACTAAAAATAATTCAAAAAAAAAAGCTCTATATTACTATAGAGCTTTAAATTAGATAAATATTTTACGTTTTATTTTATTTTATTGAGCTTAAACATATATCTGCTGCCCTTACCTTCTAGAATTAGATAATAAGTTCCGCTTGATAGCCCATCTAATCCTAGCTGTTGTATAGAATTAGTAATTCTTACAGTTCTTAGTTCTTCACCAGTTTGGCTTATCAGAGTCGCATTATCTATATTCAGAACTAAATCTGATGGTATATTGATAGTTACTTCTTCGCCAGCAGGATTAGGATATATTGATATACCTGATTCAGATGCTGATAGTACAGAGCCGATTACTTCCTTCTCTGTAGTGAATGACCATTCCTCAGACCAGTCATTACCAAGTTCACCATCGAACGCCATAACTCTCCAATAGTATGTATGTTCTGCTTTCAAATCATACAAATCTTTTGAATTTAAAGTTATATTCGAGTCATTGTAGAAGAAATCCGTGAAACTTGCATTTCTAGATACTTGTAGTTTATAAGAGTCTGCCCCAGGGGTAGCTTCCCACTTAAGTAGAACTGATACTTTCTTAATATCAACGGATCCATCTGTTGGAGATTCTAGAACAGTTCTAGCAAGCCCTGTAGAGAAATTCCATGATTCTGTCCAAGGACTAACTGTATCGTTCAACACAGCCCTTACTCTCCAATAATACGTCTTGTTAGTTTCAACTGATGCAAGCTCGAATCTATGATCCGGTAAAGCTGATTGATCTACTACAAATGTACCAGTGAAATCTGGTTTAAGTGAAATTTGTAAGTCATATTTATAATCTTTCACTTCAGACCAATCAATTATAAGTGGAGCTTGATGTCCACCACTGTTATTAGCTGGACTAATATGTACCGGTCTTTTCTGACCCGTTTTGAATGTCCATATTTCTGACCATGGCCCTCTTGCAGAATTAGTATCTATAGCTCTTACTCTCCAATAATAATTTACATTATTTTCAAGTTCAGAAAGTGGCTGTTGTAATAATCCTACAGTTTGATTGTCCTGTGCGGGGATAGAAAAATCAGCTAAACGAGAAAGTTGGAATTGATAATCAACTCCTTCTGTAACGGCTAACCATTTGAATATCTGTGCATCAGCTTGGTTCACAGCGTTGTTTGCAGGGGAAGTTAGAACTGGTGCAGCTACAACAGTTCTGAATCGCCAAACT
>JBLWYD010000106.1:0-7738 GCA_048267165.1 Bacteroidota bacterium | reverse complement strand
AAAGATGGTTATGACCTAAAAAAGAATAGCGATGAAAAAGCTGAAAAAGAGAAAGACACTTTAGGAAATATGGTGCCTTATGCCCAACGCGAACTGGAAAGCACCAAAGATTTCATAACGGGAAGTATTTATAAAGTGAAATTGGATAATACCCATCCTTTGGCGTTTGGTTATGGTGATACTTACTATAGTTTAAAATTGGGTAGCGATTCCTATAAATTTTTAAATGAAGGTTTCAATGTAGGCTATATAAAAGAACCCGAAAGCGTTTCGGGTTTTTCCGGGGAAACTGCAAAAGCTGCTTTAAAAAATTCCATTGTTTTTGCGGAAGCGAAAAAGGGCAGGGGCAGCGTGGTTTATATGGTTGACGATGTTTCCTTCCGCTCCTTTTGGCAAAACGGAAAACTGTTTTTGGCGAATGCGGTGTTTTTTGTGAATTAAATCACTCTGCTTTTAAGGTTTTAATATCTGTAATTAATTGGGCAATCGACGCTCTGTTCAAACCATTATAAATTCCTCTGATATGCTTGTTTTTATCAATAAGCAGAAAGTTTTCAGTGTGTAGAAAATCATCTATGCTTTTTGGTTCTCCTAAATCATTTTCCACAAAATACTGTTCTCTTCCCAAGGCGTAAATTTCATTTTTATCACCCGTAACAAGATGCCATTTATTATCAATCGCGCCATGGGTTTCGGCATATTCTTTTAAAACAGGAACCGTATCTGTTGAAGGCATTACAGAATGTGATAACAAAAGTACGTCCGAATCGTTTTTAAATTCTTCTTGAACTTTTATCATACTTTCAGCCAACTGTGGACAAATTCCCGGGCAAATGGTAAAGAAGAAATCGGTAACATAAATTTTATCCTCAAAAGTTTTTTGAGTAAGCGTATCGCCTAACTGATTTATCAATATAAAGTCGGGAATTTTATGAAAAGCCTGTTCTTCTTTCGAACCTGGCGTCAACCAATTGGGAGTAAAGGATTCTTCGTTATAATAGGGCAGATGTTCCGTTCTGCTGGTTTCAACAACTTTTACATTTTCCTTTTTAATTTCGTTTTTACAACCCGCAAAAAGTAGGAGAAACAAACAGATTAAAAGACTATACTTTTTTATCCCTAATAACTTTTTCATCTTCCAATTTATAACACGAATTTGCCCTGAGCATTCCAAAAATACGTCCGTTTTTGGCTTCGTAATTAATATATAATTTTCCATTTTCTAACCAGGCTTTTTGTAGGCCATTTTCATTGCCGTTCACAAATTGCCTTTCTTTGGCAAGTTGTCCCGTGGGGTACCATTCCTTTTCCACGCCTTGTTTTACACCGTTTACATACTTGGATTGTGAAGCCAATGCCCCATTTTCCCACCACGTTTTATAGACGCTGTCCAATCGGTTTTGTTTGTAATAGGATTCAGTACGAAGCACTCCATTTTCAGACCATTTTTTTGCAATCCCTTCTCTTTTTCCGTTGTAATATCCTAGCTTTTCCGCTAACTTATCGTTTTGATGAAATTTCAGGGAATACCCAGAAAAAGGTTCGTTGTTATAATACCATTTCCCTTCAATTTGATTTAAAACCAAGGCTTCTTTTAATACTTCTACAGTGTCAATTACAATATTTTTTTCTGCGCTATTTGCAACTTCACCTTTCTTGTTGTCTAATGAAACTTCATTACAGCAAGTAAATAAAAGCAGCGTAGATAATATTAAAAGAAGTAGTTTCATAAATATATTAATATCCTTGGTAAGGGCCTGCAAATGCTATATAAGATCCAGTATTAGAATACAGTTCATTGATTATGTGATAATGATATTCTTCCTCGCCCTCGGTATATTGGGTAGTAGAAGTATGACCGCCGGAAGCATCCAAATCTGTAGGATAAGTGCCTGTTGAATTACATTTTCTTCCGTAAAGAAAAACGCCATCCAGCAAAATCCCAACCAAATTGTCATCATCATTTGTAAAAGCTTTTGGCTCCAAGTGGTAATGATAAACACCGGGGCCAATATGTGCGCCCGTCCAATCGAGACTTGCCGCTGCTCGATCCAAAGGCCCCCCGCCTTCTTGATCATTAAAAATAGACGAACCACTAACGGCAATCCCAATGGTGCCTAACTGGGTGGCAACGGTATTTCCCGTTAAATTGGGCGTTGCGTCAACCGTAATGGTTACTGCATTATTATTACTGGACATTATGGAAGGGGTTAATTCCACGCCAGGTTCTTCTCTATACAACGGATGCCCCTCACCCCAATAAACCGTTTCGTGATTGGGCAAGCCCGTAGTTTCTATAACCACATTTCCTCCATCCAAAAAAATAGTTACTGCTTCAGGATTAAATGCCGCGAAAGCAGCATGGAGTTCAGTTACTACTTCTTCCTCTTCCTAGGTGGTTGAATCATCGCTTGAGCAAGCCATAAAAGCCAAGATTGCTATTGCAAATAGAGTTGAAATTTTAAATGTATTTTTCATCTTTCTTTATTTTTAATTTATAATGTCTGTTTGTAGATTCAACTTTTAAAGTATTGTCTTTAATAAAATTTGAACCTGCCGAAAACAATTGGAAGTTAACCTTCGAGGAACTTATAAAATTCATAATCTGTTTGTTTTAAATTTCTTTTAAAGTTGATATGTTAAAGATTAGGCTGAGAATAAAAGGCTCCGCTATCGTTCACGAAGCCTTTTGTAAATTAATCAACCAAACAAAATATTTTATTGTTTAATCTCTTTTTCGCTCTTTCCTTTCGGGCTTTGGAGCTTTTTCAAATTCTTCTTTTGAAAGGAAACCATCTTCATCTGTATCAATCTTTGAGAAGTCATCTTTTAGGGGGCCTTTCAATTCTGCTTTTGAAAGTTTGCCATCTTCATCTTTATCCAAGTCCTTTAGCAATTCGCTATAGGTAGGTGGTTTTTGGGGTTTTTCCCTTTTTTGCTGTGCGCTTGAAAATGTTATTCCAAGGCACATTACCATTGCTGTAAATACTATCCTTTTCATATTAAATTGTTTTAAATTCATACTTATGACCCCAAAGGTCTGCAATAGATTTATGCAAAAGTTGGGTTTTCAGCGAATGGGCTTTGGTTTTCAGTAGAAAGGGACATTGCCTCTATTTCAATATTTTAAAACACAGAAAGTGCCGTTATTAACTTTACTATAAAGTAAAAAAACCCCACCAATTTGGCGAGGCTTTTTTGAACAAAAGGGGAAAGTCTTAATCTTTAAGTATTCTAATTACTTGGGTATCGTTTACGGTTACCAAATAAGTGCCTTTTGCAAATGCTGAAAAATCTACTTGTACGGATGAGGAATTATTATAGGATTGTAAAAACAATAATTGTCCCGTAATTGAAACCACTTTTACTGAGGTAATGCCACCGTCAACATTTTCTATATTCAGTATTGACTTTGTAGGATTTGGATAATGCTTTAAATAGTGGTCAGTATCAAAAGATTCCACGCCCAAGATTGTTTCGTTATTTAGCTCGAATGTAGCTTGCTTAATAACAAAATCACCTGTGCCATTTGGGATTCTTGAATAGCTCATATCTACTTCTTGTTGCCCGAATTCAATATTCTCTATAATGGTTCCATCGGCATATGATAGTATTGCGCTTTCACCACCAGCAGAAAATTTTATATCAGCGTGCAAGCCATCTTGATCCAAGTCTTTATCGCACCAAACAATTAAGTAACTATCAGGTGCTAACGTAAGTCCGTTAGGAAAACGCCATTGTAACAAGTCAGATGCATCATCAGATAAATATAAACCGTCAAGACTTAATGTTTCGTTTGTGTTATTGTATAGTTCTATCCAATCATCATATTCGCCATCTTGGTCTGTAACGATGGTTTCATTATCTGCCATCAGTTCGTTTATCACCAAAGAACCAACCGGCAACGGAATATAGTTTGCATTAAGCGTGTAAAATTCGTGTTGTGCCCTGGCTGGGGAAAAGGAGCCTATGTTATTGTTTTCTGCATAAACGTAATATTGTGTGTAGTCATTGGTAATTGTAAAACCAACTCCATATACATTGTCACCTGCAGCTCCATCGTTATGGTTACCGTCATCAAACATCTGTATTTTTGTGAAAGGAGCGTGCTGGTCTGTTCTATAACCCAAGAATACAGCATTGCTATTAGTATTTATTACTGTAGTAGTGAAGGTAATATTATCACCAACATCTGGATCGTTATTTGAAGGAGCGACATTTGAAATTGTAGGCTGGGTTACCGTAAAATCTGAAAGCCCCGATAAGTAACTTCCGCGGGCATTCATTAAATTGGTCAATCCAGAAGCGGTATTCTGTCCAAGATTATAATCGGTATTGATATTTCCAACGAATTGTGCGTAGGTGTAAAACTTATTATTATCAGCCTGAACTGCGGCATCAATAATATCTTGGTAGTCGTTTGCCAGTGTCAGATAATTTGAATTGGTAATATTCTCAGTCAATATAGTTTTGAAATGCGCCAAATACATTTTTTTATATGTTGGAATCGATAATAACTTTGATACAAGCGGAAAGCTCGTGTTATTTAAGTGCAACAAATGACTCACTTGCGCTTTTTGAGTAGTTGAATTTAGTGGTGGTCCTTCCCCTGTCATATTAAAGGTTCCAAAAGACATATTCAAATCCCAAACAACAGAATTGAAAACACCAGAGTCTGTTTTATACAGGTAATAGTTTTGCTTAAACTGTCCTATATAACTATCTAAATTCACCATAACATTATCAAATGCCAGCATCCACAAGGCTCTGTCCACATCAAGTACCGTCTCAATGTTTGTTATATCGTTATTAAGGACGTTTGTTAATTCAATTAATTCATCCCAATCATCAGCACCCTCTGATTTTATTTCATAAGCATCTTCATAATTACTGCTGTTAGGTCCTAAATATTCTAAACTCGGATAATTATTTGACTGTGGGCCAGCTCCATCTGGAGGGCTACAGCTAAAAAAAGCATTGGTTTTTGAACCAAAGGTATCATCCACAAATCTCTTGGTAATGGCTTCGGTATTGGTGTACAAACCTATCAATTCGCCATTTACATAAATATTTGCGTAGTTAGCTTTTGGCGCATCCATATATTGTCCTGCAATATTGTAAGACACAGTTTCGCGAACAAAGGAAGGATCAAAAATTACATTTGCCAATTTTAAGTCTTTATAACCTTGATAATCCTGATCTATGTAAGTGTCCAATTCTATATGAAATGGATTCTTGGTGTAGTTTGGGTTATACGAACTGTTCCCTTTGTATTTTACTCCAACGGTCTCAAATAGCACTCCGTTGATGGTTACAGATTCGGCTTGGGTATAATTGTTATCGCCCGCCATTTCCAGGTCTAAAAGTTCATCCCAATTTGATTGTGTGAAGACAATCTCTATCGTTTGGATGGTATTGATATCGTATAAATCCTGTGAAAAAGATTTCTGACCTGCAAAAAAGCTAATAATCGCAGTGAGCATCAACACTCCCAATGGTTTCATTTTAAGTTTTTTTCGTTTCATATTTTTTTATTATTAATTGAATTTCAGGGACAAAGGTGCTATAAATGCCAATGTTGAATATGAATATTCAGTGAAACGCCCCAACTTTTCAGCGAATGGCTTTTAAACGTCCGCAAAGACCTATTCTTGACCGTTTAAAACCGTCATTTTCTGGATATCGTTACTTTTATTTTACTTTAATTTGCCGTATGAAAGCAGTAAAGCGAATCGTTTTTCAAATTCTTTTTTGGACCGTAGTCACGGTTATTCTTGCCTTGGGACACGAAAACAAGTCGGTTTTTTTGTCAGGCAATTGGGGCATTTTTGTAGTTCAGGTGCTTTTAATTATCACCGTTTCACTCACATTTAAACCTTTGTTGGCAAAGAAAAACCAAGCCTTGTTTATCTTTCTTGGAATAGGCGTTATGCTTTTTTGCGCTTTTTTCGCCTTTCAATTTTCTGCAACACCCACACTCAAAATGCCGCATAATTTACCTCCCCACCTTGCGCCCGGGCAACCCCCAATGGGCGGAAGGGAGCGGCTTACCCCTTTTGGAAAGATTTTTTCGGCTCCCGTTATTATCAATTTTTTAGTGTTGTGTTTAACGGTTGTGCTGTCCATAATTATTGAGACTTTTCTCTTTGCCAAAAAGAAGGAGGAAGCGCTTATTTTAAGCCAAAACGAAACGCTTGCTACCGAACTAAAACTTTTAAAATCGCAAATAAACCCGCATTTCCTTTTTAACGCGCTTAACAATATTTACGCTCTTTCGGCCATTGATACGGGCAGGACACAACAGAGTATTAGTTATCTTTCAAATATGTTGCGGTACGTGCTTTATGAGTGTGAACGGCCTTTTGTTGCACTGGAAAAGGAGCTTTCCTATATTGAGGATTACATAAAGTTGTTTACCTTAAAAAGCAGTAAAAAGTATCCTATTGAGACGCACTTCAACATAACAAATCCGCAGACTGAAATTGCGCCAATGCTATTGATTCCTTTTGTGGAAAATGCCTTTAAGCACAGCAATATTGAAAAGTTAGGAGAAGCGTTTATCAAAATTTGGATTAGGGATGATGCCAATAGCATTTCCTTTAAAATTGAAAATACGTTTGCCGAAGGAAATATGGCGAAGGATGAAGTAGGGGGCATAGGTTTGGAAAACGTAAAAAAACGTTTGCTTATCTTATATCCCGAAAATCATACACTTAAAATTTCTGAGGAAAGAAATGTATTTACTGTTGAACTAACTATTGAAACCAATGCTTAACTGTATCATAATCGATGACGAGGAATTGGCAAGAGCCCTGCTGAAAAGCTATGTGGATAAATTGGATTTTCTAACCTTCAAGGGCGAATTTGAAAATCCCTTGGAAGCACTTTCTTTGTTGAAAAATGAAAACATAGATGTTATATTCCTCGATATACAGATGCCCCAATTGAGAGGTACCGATTTTGCAAAATTGGTACCTGCCCAAACCCGAATTATTTTTACAACCGCTTATTCCGAATACGCTTTGGACGGATTTGAACTGAACGCAGTGGATTACCTTTTAAAACCCATCACTTTTGAACGGTTTCTCACGGCGGTAAATAAGGTAAACAGTACTGTGGAAGTAAGCCAAAATACTTCCCAAACCATTACGATAAAGTCTGGATATGACCTGCATAAGGTAAAGTTTGAGGACATCCAATACATTAAGAGCGATAGTGAATACGTGACTTTTTATACCGAAAACGGAAAAATTATGGCCTACCAAAGTTTAAAGTCGTTGGAAGAAAGCTTGTCGCCATCGCAGTTTATGCGCGTGCACCGTTCGTATATTATCAATAAGGCCAAAGTGACGGGACTAAAGGGAAGGGATTTGGTGATAGCCGCCGCAAAGATTCCCGTGAGCGATTCTTATTATGAACATGTGAAGGAAACACTGTTTAAATAGGTTCTAAATCAGAAGCTTAGTTGCGCTCTTCGGAAATCTCCACTGAGATAGCTTCCGTTTCAATTTTTGATAGCAATTCCAATTTTCCTGCTTCAAAGAGCTCTTCAACATTTTGTAGATCTACCGATTTCCAGGGTTCCAGTTTGTAGTTTTCATAGTCAACGAAGCGGATGCCGTTGACCATTCTTGGGTTGTAGGCTTTCCTAAAACGAATGCCGCCTTCACCTGTATAGAATTTATAGGCGAAATAATCTACCGTAAAATTATCCTTCGCTATCCAGTACATATATTCA
>JBLWYD010000105.1:0-7867 GCA_048267165.1 Bacteroidota bacterium | reverse complement strand
TATCCTGTCTAACAAACTCAGGCTCTAGGACTTCCACAAATTTTCCGTATTTTAAGATTTGTTGTTTTAATTCAAAATTATAGCTTACAAATAAACTAATGGTATAAAAACCATCTATACTATTATCTAAATCTTCTTTTTGTGTGTGATGCAACTTTAGAGATTCTAAATATCGTTTCTGACTAATATCAAAACGCAAAACTATTTTGGTAGGCTCATAATCGCTAAAGTTTAGACCAACGGTATGGTAGAACTTTTCATTTGCTTGTTCCGTTTTATTTTTAAAAGGTTTGTTGTTTAGTACTTCTAAATTATCTATTCTATCTAAACCATAAACCCTAAATTCATTATCAACCTCCCCTACTACATACCACCTATTCTGATATTCTTTTAGTAAATGCGGTTTTACAGTATGTACCTTAGGAGCTTCTCTTTCTATATGGTAGAAACTGCTATGATGGAAACGAATTTCTTTTTTAAATTTTATAGCGTCTAGAATTATATCGAAGTAGCTAAAGTTTTTAACTAAACTAGTATCATCAAGAGACAGGTATTTATGTGTGTCCTTTTCTAATGTGATAGTTTTATTTAAAATATTGGAAAAAGCAATACGTTTAAATAGATTAGTTAACATGGTAAAGGCTTCTGAATCTTCTATATCTAATTTATAGCCTTTTGTTTTAACGTTGTGAATTTTAAAACCAATGTCAACTAAAAACTTATAATCTCTATTTAGGGAGGAGGATGAAAAACTAAGTCCCTTTTTCTTTAATTCCGATTCAAGTTGTGCGGAAGTTACTAAACCTTCCGCTTTTTCTAGTAACTCTAAAAACACTAAATATCTTCTAATATCTTTACTCATAATTATATTTTTTAATTTCCCACTATTCGGGAAAGTTAGTAAATAACTTTGTTTTGAACAATAAAAACAATGTATTATGGATTTACAGAAATCACAATTGGACCAGTTAAGTCGTTTATTACAAAGTAGTATGACCACTTCAAAAGAAATATCAGATATCTCTGGAGAAGACAAAACAACGGTAACATTACTTACTGTTGGATGTACTTTAGCGGTTGCAGGTTTATAACGTTCTTTAAATAGTTAACATAAAACTTGAAGAAAATAAAACTAAAAAAACCAGAGCTCTCACTCTGGTTTTTTTATAGTTTTTGGAAAGGACTACCTCCTTGACATTATTTCTTTAACCTTTTTTTGAATGCCTTTATCTGCATTAACAAGTGCGTTTTTCGTTAATGTTTCATTAATATTATAATTTAAAACATTACAAGGATTAGCTAGCCAATTTTCCATTCTCATTTTACCTTTGGACTGGTTGATTGTTCGTAAAGTGACTGCAACATTTTCGGGGCAGTTTACCACTTCTGCTATTTCAGCATTGCTTAATTGATCTCGATAGGTCATAAACACCTCTTCAGAGGAGCGTATATGCTCATAATCATATCTATCACCTCCACGTAAGGTTTCTCCGGTATAACAGTCTGTATAGAGTGCTACGCCATCACCACCCCTCACCAAAGCTTCTTGATGCATTTGTGCTTTGACTTTGGTGAAGAGTAACTCTATTTCTGTGCGGTGATATGGGCGGGTTGGATTAATTTTCTTTAATATTTGAATAATTGATGTTAATCATCAAATCCTCTAATCTGTTTAAACAATTCTATATTATAACGTTTTACACGGTTTTTTAAATGTAATGCATGACAAATCGGCTTATACCAAACGAAAGTAAAGATTAGAAATAAAAAACTTTCTGGTATGAAAAAACCTCCAAAAATTAAAACCACAAACAAATAATAATTATACTTATAAAGACGAAGCCTTAAATCCTCAAAACTATGATGGACTTTCTCATAATTTCTATAATTCGTTTTATCTTTCCCTAATAAATAGCCTTTCCATGCAGCTTTCATTGTTAATCCAAAATTTTCTTTATCCATAATTTTATAATATCAAGTCGCCACCATTAAGAAAGTCATCAATTTCTTGTTCTAGACTATCATTGTAGTTTTTGGCATTGGGGTTTATTAATTTTGCAGCTTTACTTAGTCCATCAAGACTATTATCAGACAAGGCTTCATTTACTTCTTTATGATTTGCCTTATTTAATTCAATATTCCTTTTTAAATCTTCAGCATAATTTAAAATTTTCTCTGCTAATTGATCAATATTTAACTGATTATGCTTTTTAAGTGCTTTAGTTTCTTGATTGATATTAAACACTTTTAGCTCTACTCGCAATGTCTCTAAACCTATTTTTGCTAAATCCTTTTTAAATTTATTTGCTTTATCTGAATCCATACCTTTAGGTAAAGGCAATCCTGACAAATATGTTTCTATCTTTGATATTATTTTAGCTTCTGCATTTGGATCTTCGTTTAAATATACATTAAATACATTTTCTAGTTTAGAAGACACGTTATGAAGTTTACCATTTTCAAATTCTGTTTCAAAATCTGTATAAGCAGAAATAACACTTTTTGATAATTCAGCTCTAGTTTGTAAGTCTTTCACAACTATTTTAATCTCTTCACCAACCTTATTAAGTTCTTTATTTGTTATATTCATACCACCGCTTTTTTCTGTAAATCACTTTCTAGTTCTACCTCTAAAACTCCTCTACTAGCATTAATAATTTTTTTAACGACTGTTAAAAGTTTAATCATTTCTTCATCTGTAAAAGGAGATTTTTCATATTCTGATTTAATCACTTCAGAATTTGAACTAATTTTCTGGTTAATTGAATTTAGCTCATTTTCACACTTTAAAATTTCATTATTTATCGATTCGCGACGAGGGGCCTCTTCTTTTTGTAGACCTTGTAAATAGTGATAGTCTTCTACTACTGGCTTACAGTAAGTACTCCATTGTTGAAAAGTTTCATTATATATTTTACCTGACCTTCCGAAGGTCAATATATCTATTAATATGAACGGTTTTTTAGGCTTTAAAGAACTGACCAACTCATATTCTTCTTTTTTAAAATCTAAAATCTCCCCAAGTCGTATTTCTTCTTCTTTAGAATATTCTATATTGCTTTTAAAATCTATAATTTTTTGTTCTAAAAACCTTTTTCTTTCAAATAGCTCGTTATTTTCAGTTTTAGCTCCATTTATAATGGGATTTTGCATAATTCTATCATAAAATGGCTTTAAGTCAGATACTATTGTTTTCGAATTTCCTTCAATAAAGCTTTGGTAATTGGGCAGTAGAGAATCAGTTAGTTTAGAATAAACTTTACCCAATCGAAAAATATCTGCAACAATACGTTCATTATCTTCGGTCATTTTTAACTTAAGAATCTCTACATCTCGTTTAATAGTTGCTACAACCTCTTTCGATTTATTTCTTGTTTCGATACCTCCTAAAATCGCTGCTGTTCCAGCTGCAATTGCTACTTGAACTCCTGCTCCAATAAGGTCTCCTTTATTCAAGTCCCTTTTTCTTGAAGTTGAACTTAATTTTTTCCATACCTCACTAGATTCACTAGCGATGGAGTTCCCAAAATTATTTAAAGCTCTATCTGCAGCATCTAAAAACTCTTGATGTTCTTCATTAATTTTGTTATAACTTAAATTTAATTCTTCCCAAGAATTTTCAAAATCCAACCACTCAATTTGAGTAAAATCAAATAATTCAGGATATTGTTGTTTTGCACGGCTTCCTAATAAGTCAATCAATAACTGAATAACGTCTTCTCTTTCGCTTTTTAGTTCGTTACGTAGAATATGGAAATCATTTGCTAGGTTCAGTATAACGTTTTTTATTTTGTCATATTCCCATATCATCATTTCATATCCAGACAATACATCTTGAGCATATTTTTTAGCATTATCAGCATTACCTATACCTAGAAACACTTTTTTAAATTCTAGGTTTTGGGTTTTAACCAGTGTAGTTTCTATTTTAGACTTAGCGTTTTTACTGTCTATCTCTGTAGAATTTGCTTTCAGTAAATTAACTTTAGTCGTTAAAATACTATTTTCATTTTCAGAAAACTGAGAAACATGATTTGATGGATATAAACGATGAGGATTGTATACGGAATCATTTCCAATATTCGCTTTAATTGTCTTTACTATAGCTTCTTGAACTATCCCTATGCTCATTTCATAACTTAACCTTACTAATTGATTAAATTCAATAGAGTCGGCTAAATTCAGGTTTTCATGTTTTCTGTTTAGTATGCTTACTAATTCTCGCCTTGAAATTCTTAATGGCTCATTAGTTATTGGATGCTTGTTAGCAAAATTTTCTCTTGCGATTTTCCCTATTGATGCAGCTATTTCTTCATTAGAATAATTGTTAGAAAATCTTGTTGTTACTTCAAATTCATTCATAGGTTTTAGATTATTTAGTTGTCAAACAGTTTTATTTAACCAAGAATCATTTAACCCCAGAAACGGTCTTACTGTATTGACAAATATTCATTAATATTATACTTCTCTATAATCTAGATATCCTAAGTTCAAATATCCCTCTGGTTTTAAATCTATACCGTGAACTCTAATAAATGCCTTATGAATTTTATCAACCTCATCAAATGGGTTTGACCACATACTACTTACCTGTACAGATAACCCCGCGTCTACATATTCTCCTTGAACATTCATTGATCGTTTAGTTTTAATTTCAAATGTTGCCATAATTTTCTCTTATTTAGTTTTATTTAGTTTATATATAAAAATATTTTATCGTAATTAAGTTAAACTCGATAATTTCAGTTAAAATATCTGCCTTAATTCTTTTCTATTTATTATTAATCGAATGTCAATAAAAATTAACCACACACCAAATCCTCTTCCGAAATCATTTTCCATTTATGGAAACTTAACTCCGAATCGTTTTCAGAAACGTTACAAGTGGTACTGGTATTTAATTGTGAGGAGAGCGTATCGTTTTTTTGAATACCGCATTTTTCACACTTATAGGTAGCCATAGGTTTAATTAATTTTTGGGACTTTTACTTTATAAAGTTCAAATCTACACATCAAAGAGACAAAATGTGTCCGTTTAAAAATCTGTTAAAATATTTATTATAACAATAATGCAAATATAAAAGGTAGTATTCCCAAATAGCGGGAATTTAAATTTGAAGAAATAAAATGGGCTTATAGTAGTATACTATTATCTAAGGGAAAGATTTACATTAATTATAATAAGCTAGCATACTTTCTATATGTTCTTTTACATAATCTTTAATATGGAGAGGGCTCACAACCTTGACCCAAAGATTATATTTCAAAACCTCCATTAAAAACTCATAATTAGGTTCTACAAAAATCTTTATCTCTCCCCATATATCGGGGTTGTCATAGTCTAAAGACTCTGTGTCTAATTGTTTAGGCTGAACAACAACCTGCTGAGAATGGTGCATTGGATTACTCTCCAAATACTTGAAGTGGTGGTTTGCAACTTGAATATGAATCCACTCTGGTTTTATGTTCGCTTTTAATATCCCTATTACATTTTTAAAATGTGTTTTAGGATGGAAAGCAATTGGCTTTTTAGCTTTATGCTTACTAACAGTCAAGGATTTAATACGTTTATCTAAACAAAACTCATAAATTCCGTACTTGGTATTATGAGCTATTAAATACCATGCTTTATTTACTTCCTTAATGTGTAATGGTTGAAAAAAACCTTCAATGGTTTCAAAACCATTATCATCATACCATCCACTATAAGATATTTCTACCAAAATCTGTTGTTCTATGGCTTGAATTAAGGGTACTAAATCTACGTTCGGACTTAAAGAACTTCTAGCAGTAGTAACATGTTCTTTCCAGGAATGTGCATGATGCTGTAATAAGTACAGTTCTGTTTTTTCATACACCTCTTTTAAAGCATCACTTAATTCGTATTCCTCTAGATGATAGCCATAATTACGCTTATGTAAAATAACCGTTTTATAGTACGATTTTATCTTGTTTAAATCTCGCTTAATCGTTTTTTGAGAAAACTGATTTAACTTTTCATAAAGCGGATCATCAATATTATCTGCTCGTAATTGATCTAAAGCTCTTTGTAAATCTTCTAAAGGAACATATCCGTTTTTTTCTATTCCATAAACTTTTGGATTAGAAACAATTCGTAATATATAGTAACGACGAAGAAACTCTGGAGTCATAGTATGCTTGAAAAAAACGAAAGTAATAATAATCTTTCAAACATCTAAAAGGATTCTGTTTTTATATATTTGAAAATTAAACAATATTCATGGCATCGGTTTTCAGTAAAAAAGATTTTATTGCAACAAATTGGTTTACACTTGAAAAAATCATTCAGCTGATTGTTGGTGCATTTATAATTCCTAAAATTTTTAGCTCACTTGGCACTGTAGATATAGGGAAACTGAAATTCGTAGAGTCGGTACTAGGAATGCTTACTCCCCTATTCTTTCTTGGATTATCTGCTATTTGCATCAGAGAAATTGTATTTAAACCCAAACAAAGTCAAAAAATATTAGCAACTGCTTTTTATCTTCGCTTAATAAGTTGGCTAGTCATTTTCACCGGAGTTGTTATCTATTTTAATATCTTTAAAGAAAGCCCATTAACAAGCCTATACCTTATAATTGCTTTCAGCTATCTGTTTAAATTAACAGATGTTTTTGAATATTATTTACTTGCGAAAAAATGGACGAAAATCATTTTTATTAGTAAAATCACCAGTCTAAGTATTATTGTTTCTTTACAGTATTACGGCGTCATAAAACAACTAGATGTTTACTATTTTGCAAAATTGATAATTTTAGATTTTCTGCTGCAAGGATTGATTTATATTTTCATTTTAAAATATAAAAAGAAATTCACTTTTAAAGAATGGAAGTTCTCCTGGCCTCTAGGAAAATCTTTACTCAAAATGTCTTTTCCCTTATTGTTATCTAATGGAATAATTATGTTTTACATCACTATTGATGAGCTTTTTTTAAAATATTATATAGGAGACCACGCAAACGGCATATTCGCCACGGTACAGTTTCTTGTTATAGGTTTAAGTTGGAATATAGGATTTTCTATTATTAATGCCTTATATCCTTCTTTGGCAAAATCTTATATAGATGACGAAAAATCCTACTTTCATAAAATGAAAAAACTCGCTAAAATTATGTGTGGAGTTGGACTTTTCATTGGCTTGTTTTATACTTTTTTCGGAAATAGCATTCTAGATGCTTTTTTTACCGAAAGCTATTCCGATGCAAAGACACCTTTATTGATTTTCTGCTGGGCTCCACTAATTATCTTTCTAGGAATGATTTACGAAAAACACCTTATCAATTCTAACGATATTCAAAAAAACGTATACAGATTCGTATCAGGTTGTGTTTCTAATATTCTTCTATGCTATTTATTAATTCCTGTATTACAGGTTACCGGAGCTGCAATTGCCGTATTAGCAAGCCATTTTATCACCAATATTGTTTATATATTTTTAGATAATAAAAGTAGAAAAGAACTATTATCCTTTTTTTAATTATTTTTGAATTATGAAGTTACTCTCACTAGCCATAGCTCCTGTATTTTTAATCATTTTATACATTTACTACAAGGACAAATACGACAAAGAACCTAAACGCCTATTACTATTTAGTTTTTTACTTGGCGCCATAATTAGCGTTATTGTAACAACTATCCTATATATTATAACAGATTACACCTTCCCTATTCCCATTGCTGGAAACACTAGCGTTCTTCAAATATTTATAAAAGCTTTTTTAATAGTTGGTTTTATTGAAGAATTCAGCAAATACATAATCGTAAGATACTATGCGCAAACCAAAAAAGAGTTTAATGAGCGTTTTGACGGAATTGTATATGCCGTAATGGTTTCTATGGGTTTTGC
>JBLWYD010000104.1:0-7904 GCA_048267165.1 Bacteroidota bacterium | reverse complement strand
TGTAGATAATGGCGATGGAACGTTTACGCACACTGCTGCTGATGGAACTGTAGTAAGTTTTGATGCGAACACTACTAGTATGGTAGATAATGGTGACGGAACTTACATTTTCACAAACGCAAACGGTGATACAATTACAGTAGACGTGGTAGGCGATGTGGTAACCAATATCCAGAACCAAGGCGCTATCTATAATCAAATCATTACTATTTTAAATGCAGAGAGCGACATCTTTGTAGATAATGGCGATGGAACGTTTACGCACACTGCTGCTGATGGAACTGTAGTAAGTTTTGATGCGAACACTACTAATATGGTAGATAATGGTGACGGAACTTACATTTTTACAAACGCAAACGGTGATACAATCACCGTTGACGTGGTTGGCGATGTAGTAACAAGTATCCAGAATCAAGGAGCTATCTATAATGAAATCATTACTATTTTAAATGCAGAGAGCGACATCTTTGTAGATAATGGAAATGGAACTTTTACACATACAGCTGCTGATGGAACTGTAGTAAGTTTTGATGCTAATACCACTACTATGGTGGATAATGGTGACGGAACTTACATTTTTACAAACGCAAACGGTGATACAATTACAGTAGACGTGGTAGGCGATGTGGTAACTAATATCCAGAACCAAGGTGATATCTATGATGAAATCATCCATCTAATCGATTTAAACGAAACGGTAACTAATTTAGTTGACAATGGTGATGGTACCATAACATATACAAATGAAGATAATGTTAGTGTTATTATTGACTTAGCAACAGGGCCACAAGGACCAGCGGGTGAAGATGGTAAATCTGCATACCAAGAATGGTTAGAGGCTGGAAACTCTGGGACAGAACAAGACTTTTTAGATTCATTAATTGGTGCAACAGGACCACAAGGGCCAGCTGGACAAGACGGCGTTGTAGATCCTAAAGACCTAACTGCTGCCGATACGTCTATTACTGTAACAAATGGTATTGGTGCAACACTAGTAAATACCAATATAATGGTAACAGATGGTGGTATAATAACTCAAAAATTAGCTAACGGTGCAGTAACCGCCGTAAAACTAGATGCAGGTACAGGCGATCCAGACCGTGTAGGTGTTGCCAATACAACTGGAGAAATTACCTACCAAACAATAGGAAGCTTAGTAAAAGAACCTTGGAACATCCAAGCAACTGCGGATGATGCAACCCAGAATACCGAAGATATCTATCAAAAAGGTAAGGTAGCGATTGGGTTTACAGATGCAGATGCGGTTTCTACCAGACAATTAGAAGTGAAAGGAGATTTTATTGCAGATGAGTTTAATACTGATGGTATGTATCACGGGATGGCAACAAATTTAAATTATGCTCCAGGATATGCTGTAAACGTAATGTATGCTTCCGATTATAGCTTTAAAAATGGCTTGGTCGATGGTTTAACGAATTGGACTAAAGGCTCGTTTTTCATGAATCACGAACTCGGATTAGGTGGACAGGCGAAAGGCCCCGATGGAGCAGGCGCTGTCATGGAAGCTAATTCAGGAGGTCCTAGTAGAAATCCATACATATCCTTTGGCTCATTCTATGGTTCGGGTACTGCTAAGGAAGAGTTGTCGATTTTGGGGCTTGGAGGAAGTATAGATATTTTAGCCAAAGAATCAGGAACTGCAAGTAAATATATTAGACTTGATGCTAGAAGAGGGGTGTCTTTTAATCACGGAAATAACGAAGATTACCGTTTCCCTACAGTTAGAGGTGGTGTTAATCAAGTATTAACAACCGATGGTGCCACTGGAACTGATGTGGCCCAACTTTCTTGGAAAGATGTATCTGATGTAATTTCTATTAAAGCAGCAATGCCAAAATTCTTCTATATGCCACCGATAATTTTTGATACTTCGGTAACTGGAACGTTTACAAGAAACTTGCATGCAGAATATGTAGCTCAATTTACTGGAGCAGGTAACCCTACTATGGTAAGCAGTGCAGGAGCAGCTAATGAGATTCCAACACTACCAGCCAATGAGCTTGAGTATCATATCACATATTATGATACAACGGTATTTGCTAATTTATCTATAGATGCAAACGGAGAATTGACGTATGACATAATTGGTAACGCTACAGAAGCATCATATATGACTATAGTGTTTGTAGTAAAAGAATAATAATTATCCAGACACTTGAAGCATCAGGTGTCTGGATTATATCTTAGTGATTAATCTAGATGTAATTTGAGAAGTAGGAACATTTAAAAAAGTGTATAAAATAGGATGAAGCTAAAAAAACAAACACTAAAATTTAAAGACATACCAAGTGTGCTTTGGTTTTGCTACTGTTTTAAAATCTTCCGTAACAGATACACAGCAATAAATGATTTCTTTTTATCTAAGAAAACCTACCAAGTTTTAACTTGCAACACCTTATAAAAAATAATATGAACTTTAATAATTATACATTTAATAATTCTAAGCTCTTAACTAAGCTCATGCTCTTTGTGGGGGTTTTTATTTTTGCCTCGCAGACACAAACTTGGGCGCAGTCAAAGATTTTAGCCAATGAAGTGACGTATACGAGTGGGAATAAACCACTCTCAACTACACCAACCGTACAAAACCCAAACAACGCCTTAGTAGATGACGATAACTACGCCAGATTATTAGCTTCTCCAGGAGTGGCTTTAGGTATAGGAACTTATAAAGGTGTTATCGAACTTAAGTTTGAAAACACACTTCCTGCAGATACGTGGTCGTATGTGCGTATGGAAGGAGATTTTAACCTTTTTAGAGCGCTACTTGGTGGTAGTTTAGGAAATGTTTTAGGGGACGTGCTAGGAGCGGTACTTGTTGGAAATCAAGAAATTATTATCGATGCTCGAATGGGTAGTACTTCAGTATTATCTCGTTCAAGCACCTTAGGATTTGGAACCGATCGTGTAAAGTTGATGCAAGATGGAGATGGAAACAACTACTTAGCTATCCGCCCGGCAAGCGACTACGATCGCCTTCGTATTACAAATCAAACAGGCTCCTTATTAGGTTTGGGAGTTGAAAAAACTTTAGACGTTTACAGTGCTTTCTATTATGAAGATACGGGCAATGACTGTGACCGTCCATTTGCCACTTCTTTTGATGGTGGTGGTGGAATTGGATTGGAAGTAGGTGATTTAAACGATCAAAACCTTGGAAATGCTATAGATGATGATGAAAATAGTTTTTCAAGACTAAAATCCTCTTCCGTTTTAAATGTAAATGTAGCAAGTACGCTTTCACAGTATTTCTACTTTCCAACTGTATCGGCAGAAACTACTACAGCAAACATCAAACTTGCTTTAGGTTCTGGAGGTTTAGTAAATACCGATTTATTAGGAGCTATAGAAATTATCTTTTTCGAAGATAATACCATTGTAAGTAGAAGGTCATTGCAGAGTAGCTTACTTAATAATACAAACGCACTAACTTTATTAGATAGCGGAGACCCAGTAACTTTAACTTTTGCTCCAGGTAAGGCTTTTGATCGTATTGCGATTAAGTTAAACTCTCCGGTTGGCGTAAACTTATTAGGAAATGGCGTTAAAATCTATGACGTACAACGTTATGATGATATCGCAGGATGTCCAAACCCATTAATCGCGGCATTACCACCAGCTACAGACGATCCGTTTGAAACGGCATCTTGTGCAAGTGGATTAATAGACTTTGATAATGTAGATTTTGCACATAGAACTGTCGATGGTAACAACGAATCTTATGCAACCCTATTTGCCGATGCAGGAAACTTATTAGTGAGTGGCCCAACCGCTGGCTTTATAGAAATGGACTTAGGCCAAGCTGTTCCTGCTAATAAAACCACTTATGTGCGTATTAATTACGACGAAGATGTTTTAGATAGATTGGTAGGTGGTAGTTTAGGAAAATTAGTAGGCGACTTAGCCAATAGTTTATTGTTAGGTAACCAGTATTTTGAAGTAGAGGCGAAAAATGGAACGAATACAGTGCTTTCTCGTAGCAGTTCTAATGCCTTCGAAGGTACTTCAAACGGTGCTGTTACTTTAGTACAAGACAATATTGGACGCTACTATATAGCTATTACACCAAATGCAGATTACAACCGTGTTCGTATTACAAATCACGTAGTAGCATTGTTGTCTACAGGTAAAAAAGCCTCTTTAGATGTTTACAATGCTTGTTTCGAAATAGGAACCAATCCTTGTTTCCCTGCAAACTTCACTTCGTATCGTGGTGGTGGACTTGGTTTAAATGTTGGTAATATCTCAAGTGTGGGTGTTACGAATGCTTATAGAGCCATCAGCGAAAATTCATCAGAGTATTCTGAAATTAATTTAGGCGTAGCAGGTTTATTAGCTCACGTTTATCAAACAGTTTACTTTAGTCAACCATCACAGGTTGGTGATAAAGTAAAAATAAAAATTGCCTTAGAACCATCTTCTGCATTAAGCTTAGATGTTTTAGGTAGATATAGAATTAAATTCTTTAATGGTGCTACCCAAGTAGGAAATGATGAAACTTTAGAAAGTGGATTGATCAATAATTTAGATTTACTTGCGCTATTCGGTTCTGGCGGAATGGTAGAATTAGAATATGAGCCCAATGGAATTTTTGACAGAGTAGAAATAGGTGCAGAATCTATAGCAAGCGTAAACGTTGCAGCAGAACCTTTACGTCTATATAGCGTAGAGCGATATGGAGATACTTGTCCATTGACGAAAACGCCTTTCCCTTTTGAAGTGCCTTCTTGTTCTACTACATTAGTAGATGCACATAACGCAGATAACGTTCAGAATTTATTTGACGATGATTTCGATAGTTATGCCACTTTAAAATCAGGCGCAGGGATTCTTTTCGGCCTAGGAAATAAACATGAAGGCTATGTAGAGATGGGATACGACCAACCCATGTCTGCTGGAACTACATCTTATATCCGTATTGATTTTGAAGAAACTATCTTAGATGGGCTATTAGGAGGAAGCCTTGGAAATGTAGTCTCAGGATTATTAGACAATCTAATTTTAGGAGATCATTTCTTTAGAGTCGATGTTAAAGATGCAAATAGTAATATTATCCATACAGCAAGTAGTAATGCTGCTTCTGCTGGTGGTGGTGATGCGATTCGTGTGGTTCAAGATGCTGCAGGTAGATATTATATAGCTGTAACACCTACTTCTGACTTTCAGTCTGTACGTATTACAGATGCCACCAATAGTTTGTTAGGGTTACTAGCACAACCAAATACGATGAATGTTTATGGTATGTGTACAGATAGGGTAACTGACCCGTGCTTTGGACCTTTTGCTACGTCTTATGAGCATTCAGGATTAAGTTTAAGTGTAAACGACCTTGGTGGTGCAGGCGTAACCAATATGTCTTATGCCATTAATGGAAACACCACCAATTACTCTGAAATCAGTAATGGTACTTTAGGTGTTGGAGCTTCTACCAAACAATGGATTTACTTCAATTCTGTATCTGGCGAAAATGATATTGCTAGAATTCAATTCAAAACTGAAGGTGGAGTAGTAGATGCTGATATTTTGGGTGGACTGGAGATTAAAGCTTACTTAGCAAATGATGAAGTATATAGTGTGAGTTCACAAAATGGATTGATTAATGGTATCAATGTAGCCGACTTATTGACTAATAATGAGATGGTGACCTTGGATATTTCGCCAGGTCAAAGTTTCGACAGGATAAGCGTAGGAATTAAAACCTTGGTTGGAGTTGCTGTTTTTCCACCGGTACATCTTTATGGAGTGGAACGAGTATGTGACCTACCTCCTACTAACAGTCTAATCTGTACAGAGGAGGTTAGTGGAGAGGCGTTTTCTTGGAGTGAAAATGGTGGTTCTGGCACTGTTACAAAAACAATAACCCAGCCAGGGGTAAATGGTGGCTTTCAGTTCGATATTTATGAATTGGACAATTCCTTTAATATGGAGATAAATGGAGTAAAGCTAGCCGAATATGAAATTGAATTCCAGTCTAACGGTACACCAGCTCCGGGAATAAACATAGAGTTTGAAGATGGAGATCAATATGAAGCAGATACTGAAGGAAGTATATGGCAAATGAGAGGTTCTACCGAACGTCCTTTGATTAGAGTTCAAATTAGTCCATTAGGAGAGGTTAGTATGTATGGAAGTAAAACTTCAGGTGGTATTCTTTACCCATTACAGTTTAAACAAAATATTTCACCAATTAATTATTTCAATAGCATTCAATGGAATACTGACTCCATAAATACAATTGTTGTTACACAAAACATAGTCGGAGCCACTTTAATGGATGGTTATGGAACTGGACGAAATATTATTCCTTGTAAAACGTATACTTTAGAAAAAGATGGTGTTTTTAATGATGAAAATGGTGACGGTATAGCACAAGTAGGTGAGTCAATCACTTATATCTTAACTGTAAAAAACGCTGGTGATATTGATATATACAATCTTCAAGTTGAAGATATAATGCTTGGTGGTGAAATAACAACCTTACCTACAGGTGATCAGAACAACGACGGTATATTAAATATAAGTGAAGTATGGGTTTACACAGTCGATTATTTAATCATTCAGAATGATGTTAACAATAGAGGGGTTTATAATCTGGCATCAGTTTCTGGAGATAATGTTTTAGATGAAAGTTTAAGTCCTGAAACCTCCATAGACCCAACTCCTTTAGATCCTAATGATTCTAATTATGATCCAAATAAGCCCAACCATACTTTTGTTCCACTTAAAGGACAATCACTACTTATTACAAACCCACACATTTACCATAAAATGAAAAATAATTAAAAATGAAACTATTTTTAACACACATAAGTGCTTTGCTGCTTTTTACGTTTACCGCTATGGCGCAGACTAGCAATGAGGGCGTACTTTACGTAAGTGAAGGCACAGAGTTTTCAACGGTAGAGCGTTTTAACAATCTTGAAACGGCAGCATTTTATAACGATGGAGATGCATTTATCTATAGCCATTTCAATAATGATGGTGAAGTAGATTTCTATCAAAATACGGGATTAACCAGATTTATTGGAAATGCTATTCAATCTATTAGCGGCTCCAAAGTAAGCTATCTCTACGATGTTTATTTTAACAATACTAGTAACGGAGTACCTTTTGAAGTTTCAGGGGACCTAAACATTAGTGGAGAAGCAGACTTATACAACGGCATTGTAGACAACGATAACTTTGGTGGTGCAATTACTTTCAACACCGATGCTTTCCATATCAATACTTCCGATTATAGCCATATTGATGGTCCTGTAAGTAAGTTTGGCGATAAAGCGTTTACCTATCCTATTGGGGATGGTGGGTATTATCGTTTTGCTGGAATATCAGCTCCTGCTAATGCGAGTGGACTTTTTGAAGGGAAGTACTACTTCCAAAACTCAAACCCAATGTACTCCCATGAATTAAAAGCAGGTGTAATTGAGGAAATCGATAATCAAGAATACTGGACAATCAACAAGGAGTCTGCTGCAGATGAAGAAATGCTAATAACACTTTCTTGGCGAGAAGAAACCACTCCACAATCAATGATCAATGCAGCTTCACAAGAGGCTTTAACCATAGTGCGTTGGGATGAAGAAACTAATATGTGGGTGAATGAAGGTGGCGTTGTAGATATGGACAATCAAACCGTAACTACAGCAGTTAGCGGATACGGCGTATATACTTTTGGCTTATTAGATAAAGGAAAGGTGCTTTCCTGTGGCGTTACTGTGTATAATGCAGTAACTCCAAATAACGATGGTTTAAACGACTTTTTCTTTATAGATACGGGTAATATGAGTTGTGCTCGAGACTTACATGTACAAATATTTAATCGCTGGGGAGTAAAGGTTTTTGAGTCTTTTGACTACGGTGTTAATGGTGATGTTTTTGACGGC
>JBLWYD010000103.1:0-8083 GCA_048267165.1 Bacteroidota bacterium | reverse complement strand
GCCATAGTTTTTGAAGATGAAGCTCTGTCATACGAAGAGGTAAATATGTTAGCTAATAAAGTAGCATATTCATTATTAGAAAAAGGAGTTGTGAGAGGTGATAAGGTTGGTTTATATATGGAGAAAAGCCATCATGCAATCATTACAATATTAGGAATTTTAAAAGCAGGAGGCTGTTATATACCTATAGATGTAAATTACCCTTTAAATCGTACTAGCTATATTTTAGAGGATAGCGAACTAAACTTAGTAGTTACAAAATTAGAACATGCCTCGGTAATTGCAGAAAAGTGTGACGTTGTTGTATGGGATACCATAATAAATTTTAGTGAGCCAGTTGCTAATCCTAAGCATGTTAATTCTCCAGATGATCTTTGTTACACCCTTTATACATCGGGTACTACAGGAAAACCTAAAGGAGTAATGTTAGAGCATAAAAATGTAATAAGGCTGTTGATAAATAATAAGTTACAGTTCGAGTTTAGCAAGGAAGATGTATGGACTATGTTTCATAATCACTGTTTTGATTTTAGTGTTTGGGAAATGTATGGAGCATTATTGTACGGAGGAAAATTAATCGTACTTTCTTCACAAGAAACAAAGGATCCGACTATTTGTTTGGAAAAAGTTTTAGCGCATAAAGTAACCGTTTTAAGTCAAACACCTACTGCTTTTTATAGTTTTATAAAAGCTTGTGAATCGTCAAAAAAAGTGGCATTAAGCCTTCGTTATGTTGTTTTTGGTGGAGAAGCATTAACTCCTTCAAAATTGAGTTCTTGGCATACAACACATCCAGCTACAAGACTTATTAACATGTATGGTATAACAGAAGTTACTGTTCATGCATCATTCAAAGAAATTAAAGAGGCTGAGATGCTTAAAAGAACAAGTAATATAGGACAATCCATACCAACAACACTCATGTACTTGTTTGATAGTGATCAAAACTTGGTACCTCAAGGGGTAACAGGTGAAATTTATGTGGGAGGTTTAGGAGTTGCTAGAGGTTATATGAATAAAAAAGAATTGACCAATGAGCGTTTTATAAAAAATCCTTATAAAGCTAATGATACATTATATCGTTCTGGTGATTTGGCACGATTAGAGGAAAATGGAGAGTTATCATATATCGGAAGAACAGACCATCAAGTACAGTTAAAAGGACATAGAATTGAGCTCAGTGAAATAGAGTATCAATTGACAGAACATGAGGAAATAACAGATGCATTTGTAATTATGAAAGAAACACAAGGAGATACGTTTTTATGTGCTTACTTTCTTGCAAAAAAACAAATAGATGTAGAGAAGCTCAGACAATACCTTAACCAACGAGTTCCTGGATACATGGTGCCTTCTTATTTTATGCAGATTGATGAGATTCCACAAACACATAATAATAAAATAGATGTAAGAAAATTGCCAGAACCAAAGATTTCATTACAAGCTAGTTATAAAGCTCCTTCTAATGATGTTGAAAGAATAATTGTAGAAGTTTGGCAGCAAATATTAGCTGTGGAAAAAGTAGGGGTTAATGATAATTACTTTAGTCTAGGTGGTGATTCTTTAAAAGCAATAGGATTAATTTTTGAAATTAATAAGTTATTACAGTCTTCTTTAAATATTGCTGATTTATATACTCATCAAACGGTTTTAGAATTATCAAAAGCGGTATTAGAAGTAGACCATAAAGAACAAGAAGAAGCATTGAAATTAGCAATAGAAGAATTAGATTCGTTTCAAGAAGATTATAAATCTCGTAATACATTTTTAGAATCGTATGAAGAGGTGTATCCAATGAATGGAATAGAAAAAGGAATGGTGTTTCATTCTCTAAAGCGAAACTCTGACGATATTCATGAAATTCTTTATCATGAACAAAATATTTATCCTTTTCCTTTCAAAGACTTCAACTTTGAAGTTTTTAAACAAGCACTTAATCTTTTAATAAAAAAGCATGATACTCTAAGAAAAGTATTTGATTTAGAGTACTTTGCTCATATTGTGAAGAAAGAGATTACTCCTGAGGTTAATTTTGTAGATATTAGAGAGCTATCAACAGAAGAACAGGAAAATTATATTCATAATAAGATGCAGGAAGAAAGAGTAAAAGCAACAAAATTATCTTTTTCTGTTTTGTGGAGAATGAATATCATAAAGATAAAAGACGATTTCCAATTCTTACTTTTTGATTTGCACCATTCTTTATTTGATGGATGGAGTTTATCTTCCTTCATGACTGAGCTTAACAATACATATTTTCAATTGTTAAAAGACCCAACATTTGTTCCTGAAAATTTAAAAAGTACATACAAAGATCAAATTTTAGGAGAAATGGTAGCAATAGAGAGTACAGCTAGTCAGCACTATTGGAAAGAAGAACTTGAAGATTATACTCGCTTACAATTTGAACCTACAGGATTACCTCATGAATACAAGCATAACAAGTATGATATGGGAGTTGCTCTAAGACAACAATTGGAAGAAGTAGCAAAAGAACACAATACAAGTTTTAAACATTTGTGTTTTGCCGCTTATGTTTACACAATGAAAATGTTGAGTTATAGCAACGATATTACTGTAGGAATTATAACAAATAATAGACCTCTTGTTCCTGATGGTGAAGAATTATTAGGGTGTTTTTTAAATACGGTTCCTTTCAGAGCACAGTTCAAAGAAGAAATGACTTGGAAAGACTATATCAACTTTATTGAACAAAAATTAAGAGTGTTAAAACACCATGAACGTATGCCTTTTTATAAGATCTTGGATACCATTGGTGAGCATAGTCAAGAAAGTAATTCTATATATGATACATCATTCAACTATATTGATTTTAGAGTCTTTAATGATATGATTGAAGATGAAGAAAGCAAAGGAAAAGAAGATGTAGAATTAGGTTTTGATAACTATATGAATGAGAATACATTGTTGAACTTCTCTATGTTTGCTCATAATCAAGGGTTTAAATTGGTGTTGACCTATTCAACGAGTATTGTAGATACCTATTTATTAGAGCAATTACGAACACATTTTACGAATGTATTACAAATGTTTATAAGTAATATTAATGCTCCAATGTCTAATAATAGTATTGTTTGTAAAAAAGAAAAAGAACAATTACTTACTGCGTTTAATGATACAAAACTTGCGATTGATAATGAAGCAACATTAATGTCTTTATTTGAAGATCAAGTATTAAAAACGCCTAATAAAGAAGCAATTCGTTATAAAGAAGAAACGCTTACTTATAAAGAATTAAATCAAAAAGCTAATCAAGTAGCGGTATATTTAACTCAAGAGAAAGGAGTAAAAAGAGGAGATGTAATAGGGATATATCTTGATAGAGAATTAGATTTAATTCCAATACTTTATGGGATATTAAAAACTGGGGCAGCTTATTTACCGCTAGATATAAAACACCCTAATGAACGAATAGTTTCTATTATTGAAGATTCAGGACTTAACCTTATCATTACAAGAAATGAGTATGTAAAAGACATAAGTGAACCTAGCATAAATATGGTAAGCTTAGAGAAGGATTTACAAACGATTTATGAGCAAGACAATAGCTTTGAGGATCAGTCTGTTCCAGAAGGGATGTCTTATATTATTTATACATCCGGGTCAACAGGAAAACCAAAGGGAGTAATGATATCCCATCAATCTGTGGTGAATTTACTTTCGGTAATGAACCATAAGTATCCAATTACAGAGGAAGATTCTTATTTATTACAAACGAATTATTCTTTTGATGTATCTATTTCGGAAATATTTGGATGGTATAAAGGAGGAGGTTCATTAACAATACTTCCAAGGGCAGAGAGTAAAGAACCAGCAAAAATTATTAAAATTATAGCCGAACATAAAGTTACTCACATAAACTTTGGACCTTCATTGTTTTCGGTATTCTTAGATGAGGTAGAAAATATAGGAATAGAAAATATTAAAAGTCTTAAATATATTTTCTTAGCAGGAGAGGCTCTTCCCGTAAATTTAGTAGAAAGGTTTAATAGTTTGAACACTGAGATAGCTTTAGAAAACATATATGGTCCAACTGAAGGAACCATATATAGTACGTGGTATTCTACTGCAGATATGAAAGAAGGAAGTACCTCCGTGTCTATAGGAACCCCATTGTTTAATGTAAATGTTTATGTATTAGATAAACAAAATGCTATTCAACCAATAGGTACCCCTGGAGAGCTTTGTATTTCAGGAAAAGGATTGGCCTTAGGATACCTAAATAGAAAAGATTTAACGAAAGAACGTTTTGTAGAAAACCCTTTTATAAATGGAGGGCAAATGTATAAAACAGGCGATCTTGTTTTATGGCAACAAGATGGAAATATAAAGTTTCTAGGAAGAATTGATGATCAGGTTAAGATACGAGGGAATAGAGTAGAGCTGGGAGAAATTGAAGCAACGTTAAATACTTTTCCTGAAGTAAGACAATCATTAGTTTTGGTTAAGAAACAAAACGGAGATGAACAATTGATAGCTTATATAAAAGGAAATTTAATAGATGTTGATAAGGTTAAAAATAACCTTACAATGAAGCTTCCTGATTATATGATTCCAGAATCATTTGTAGTTTTAGAAGAATTTCCAATAACAGTTAGTGGTAAAATTGATAAAAAATCTCTGCCAGAACCAAATGCTCAATTAACTAATACATATTCACCACCTCAAACAGATTTAGAAAAAGAACTTGTTCAAATTTGGGAAGAAATACTTGGTGTTGAAAAGATAGGTATTCATGATAATGTTTTTAAACTAGGAGCTAACTCACTTCGTATAATGAAATTTATAGCAAGAATTCGTAGAGTTTTAGATTTAGATGTTCCTTTTAATACAGTCTTTAAATATGGAACAATAAATGAGCTTGCTAAAGTTTTAAATCTAGCCATAGAAGAAAAAGACAATGAGGATGATATGGAAGATTTCTCTCTAACTGAAAATTTTGAAGAAGGAGTACTGTAAGACCTTCAAACAATTGAATAGAATACACTCTTATTCTAAATAAGAGTGTATTTAACTATTAACACTAATTATCACTATGGAAAGCAATATAGTTCTTGATATTATTCATAAAGCTAAAGAGAATGGAATAAAACTCTTTGTAGATAATGGAGAATTAAAGTTTCGTAAAAAGAAAGATACAACAATCCCTGCATCAATATTGAATGATATACGGTCTAATAAAGAAAATATTATTCAATTTTTTATGGATGATATCTCTGAAATAAAACAAGATCAGAATCATGCCATAAAAGTAGGAACTCGTCCTAGCAAAATTCCATTATCTTTTTCTCAAGAACGACTTTGGTTTATTGATAAGCTCCAAGGAACATTGAATTATCATATGCCTATCATTCTACGTTTTAAAGAAGAAATAAATGTAGAAGGTATTGAGTATGCTTTCAAAAAACTGATAAATAGACATGAAATATTGAGAACAGTTCTTAAAGAAGAAGAAGGTGTTGGTTATCAGGAAGTAATGGGAGCAGATGATTTTGAGATTTCATATGTAAGTACTCAAGAAGTTCAGCTTGAAAGTTTGATTAAAGACTTGATGAAAAAGCCATTTCAACTAGATTCAGACTACATGTTAAGAGCCAATGTCCTTCACATTGATCAAAAAGACTACATGTTGGTTTTAATCATGCACCATATAGCATCTGATGGTTGGTCAATGGTAGTACTAGCTAATGAAATGCAAGCTTTTTATAAAGAGTATACAGAAGGTGTTTCTTTTAAGTTTAAAGAGCTTCCTATTCAATATGCAGACTATGCTATTTGGCAGAGAAATTATTTGAAAGATGATATATTGGAGGAAAGATTAAAGTTTTGGGAAAGAAGCTTGTCTAACTTAGAACCATTATCGCTTCCTACCGATTTTCCAAGACCCTTAATACAAAGTACGAGAGGAGATCATCATAAATTTCAATTAGATAAGGAAACTACTGAAAAGCTAGTAGCATTGTCTAAACAGCATGGAGGAACACTTTTCATTATTTTATTATCAATCTATAAAATATTATTGCATCGTTATACAGGACAAAAAAGTATATGTGTAGGTACTCCGGTTGCCAATCGTTCTCAAGAAGAAATAGCAGATTTAATAGGCTTTTTTGTAAATAGTATTGCTTTAAAAAGTGATATTGATGAAAACACTACATATGAAGATTACCTAAAAAAACTAACAAGTCAAGTTCTTACATCGTTTAAGTACCAAGATGTACCTTTTGAAAAAGTAGTTCAGCGTGTAGAAAAAGAAAGAGATCAAAGTCGTACTTCATTGTTTCAAGTTATGTTAACACTTCAAGAAGAAGAAGAAAGTGATTTTGAGAGTGAAGTAGGTATGGAAAGCGATAAGGTGCTTGGTTATAACAACCAATTTGCTTCTCTTTTGTATGATTTAGATTTAACAGCATTAAAATGGGATAAAGGACTCTTGTTTAATATTACTTTTTCAACCGACTTGTTTGATAAAGCAACTATTATAAGGTTTGGAGAACATTTTAAAGAACTAACAAAATCAATTTTATCAGCCCCTAATAAGTCAATAGGGGAGTTAAATATTGTTACAAAAGAGGAAAAGAACGAGTTAATAAAAGACTTGGGAGAAGGAGTTAGTACTATTGTGTATGAAGAAGCTTCCGTATTAGAATTATTTAAAAAACAAGAAAAGCAACACCCAGATAACATAGCTGTAATCTGTGAAGAAGAGGTTTTAAGTTATAAAGAATTAGGGAGGAAATCTAGTGTTTTAGCATTATACCTTAAACAGAAAGGTGTAGAAAAAGGAACTATTTTACCCGTTTATGTAGAGAAAAGCCCTCAAGCGTTGATATATATGCTTGGAATATTGAAAGCAGGTGGAGTTTTTGCTCCTATTAATAAAATGCTTCCAAGTGAAAGAATAGAAGCGATTTTAGAGGAGTTAAAAGCGCCTTGGGTATTGTCGACTAAAGACTGTGTAAATCAACTACCAGAAAGTTTTCAAGCATTTGTCATTGATGAGGACTTTGAGAAACATGTTAACAAGAAACTTGAAGTAACAGAAAGACTAGAAGAAGTTGCCAAAGATGATTTAGCATATATCATTTATACGTCCGGGACTACAGGAAAATCGAAAGGAGTAAAAGTAACTCATGGAGCACTTTGTGAAAAAGCATATATGTGGAAGGAGTTGTATAAAGTAGATGAAAATACAAAGCTGTTACAAATGGCAAATTTCTCATTTGATGTATTCATAGGAGATTTTTGTAGAGCATTACTTTTTGGAGGACAAATGGTATTGTGCAAAGTGGAAGATTTTATACCAGAACGACTTAATGAACAAATTAAAAAGTTTAACATCAATATTGTAGAGTTTACACCAGGGGTTTTAGTTCCCTTTTTAGAGTTTGCTGATAGAAACAAATTAAACATTTCAAGCTTAGAGACGGTAATTATTGGTTCTGATATTTTAAGCTTGAATGATGCAAAAGGTCTGCAAGAAAAGTATGGAAATAAAATTAAGATTTATAATAGTTATGGAGTTACGGAGGCAACGATAGATTCTACGTGCTTACTTTTAAATGACTATAATTTAAATCAAAAAAGTAATGTTCCAATTGGGTACCCCTTATCCAATACCCATATTTACATATTAGATACTAGTGGGAATTTAGTACCTAAAGGTTCAATAGGAGAACTTTATATAGGGGGCTTAGGGGTTGCTAAAGGATATTTAAACAGGCCAGAGCTAACTGCTGAACGTTTTATAAAGAACCCGTTCAGAGCAGGGGAAACGATGTATCGTACCGGAGATTTAGCGAGATGGTTGTCAGATGGTACAATAGAATTTATAGGCAGAAAAGACACGCAGGTTAAAATTCGAGGATACCGTATAGAGTTAGGAGAGATCATCAATCAGGTAGAATCTTACTCAAAGGTAACACAGAGTGTAGTTCAGGTACAAGGAGCAGAAAATGACAAGTACCTAGTTTGTTATTACACGAGTCCAGCAGGGATAGAGTCGAGAGAGTTAGAGGAGTATTTACAAGGAGTTTTACCAGAGTACATGGTTCCGAGTGTG
>JBLWYD010000102.1:0-8208 GCA_048267165.1 Bacteroidota bacterium | reverse complement strand
GACTGTTGATTTTGGGTACAATTGTAACCAAAATCAACAGTCAACCAACGGTGTGAAAATTATGTAATACAAAATGTGTTACAGTTTGTATTACACGCTGTGCTTTAAATATTTTATTAAAGTTCCAACATTTAAACCTTTCTATAACTAAATGTAAAAAAAGTATTATATTTTAGTCTCTTAATTAATCAATTACCCCAATGTCAGACGAACAAAAAAAACTTCTCGAAACACAACTATGGAATATTGCCAACGAATTACGTGGCAAAATGGATGCCGATGAGTTTAGAGATTATATACTTGGATTTATATTTTACAAATACCTTTCAGAAAAACAATACTTATATGCTAATGAGTTATTAGAAACTGAAAAAGTAAAAGACTATTTAAAAGTAACTAATGCAGAAGATTTAGAAGCTATACGAGAGGAATCTTTAATCAAATTAGGCTACTTCTTAAAACCTGATGAGCTTTTTAGTTTCATTGCCAAAAAGGGAAATGCCAATATTGAAGATACAAGCAATTTTATCTTAGAAGATTTGCAAGCTATTCTTAACGGAATTGAGCAAAGTACTATGGGAACAGAAAGCGAAGATGATTTTAATAAGCTTTTTGAAGATTTAGACCTGAATAGTACCAAATTAGGAAGAACTACAGAAGCAAGAAACTCTTTAATAGCAAAGGTTTTATCGCATTTAGATAAAATTGATTTTGCTTTAGGAGATATTGATGCCGATGTATTAGGAGATGCCTACGAATATTTAATAGGTCAATTTGCAAGTGGCGCAGGAAAAAAGGCTGGTGAGTTTTATACCCCACAGCAAGTATCTAAAATATTAGCTAAGATTGTTACCACTGGAAAAAAACGTCTTAAAAATGTATATGACCCAGCATGTGGGAGTGGCTCGTTGTTATTGCGTGTTGCTAGAGAGGTTGAAGTGGATGACTATTTTGGTCAAGAATTAAACCGTACGACGTACAACTTGGCACGAATGAACATGATATTACATGATGTGCATTATCGCCATTTTGATATTAGACAAGAAGATACTTTAGAGCATCCACAACATTTAGACATGAAGTTTGAAGCCGTAGTTGCCAATCCTCCTTTTTCTGCAAAATGGAAAGGAAAAAACAACCCACTTAATGAAAGTGATGAGCGTTTTAGCCAATACGGAAGATTAGCACCTACCAGTAAAGCGGATTTTGCCTTTTTACAGCACATGGTGTATCAATTAGCCGAAAATGGTACTATGGCTTGTGTATTACCACACGGTGTACTGTTTAGAGGGTCTGCCGAAGGAACTATACGACAATACCTTATTGAAAACCTAAATTACTTAGATGCTGTTATTGGTTTACCTGCTAATATCTTTTTTGGAACCAGTATCCCAACTTCCATTTTAGTATTAAGCAAATGTCGTGTAAACGATGACAATGTGTTATTTATTGATGCTTCTAATGAGTTTGAAAAGGATGGTAATAAAAACAAATTAACCGAAGAGAACATCAATAAGATTGTCAACACGTTTAGAGAAAGAAAAACCCTTGATAAATTTAGTTATGTCGCTTCTTTAGAGGAAATAAAAGAAAACGATTATAACCTGAACATCCCTCGTTATGTAGATACTTTTGAGGAAGAAGAACCTGTGAATTTAGAAGAAGTTTCTACTGCTTTACAAGGTTTAGAAAAAGATATAGCTGAAACCGATACTACCATTGCAGATTTTTGTCAGCAACTGAATATTAAAACACCGTTTTAAGATGAGTGAATTTACACTGGTGCCAAAATTAAGGTTTAATGAGTTTTCTGATAAATGGCGAACTTATTTGATAAATGAAGTTTGTAAGATTAATCCAAGGTCTGAGAATTTACCTGATAGTTTTATATATATAGATTTAGAAAGCGTTACTGATGGTGTTTTATTATCAAAAAATAGAGTATTTAAGGTTGATGCTCCAAGTAGAGCACAAAGACTTTTAAAGAAAAATGACATATTATATCAAACTGTTAGACCATACCAAAAGAACAATTTGTTTTTTGATAAAAATGATTTAGACTATGTATCTTCGACTGGATATGCTCAAATAAGAACGAACGAAGTTCCTAAATTTATATTTCAATATTTACTTACAAATAGATTTGTTAATAAGATACTATCAAAATGCACAGGAACTAGCTACCCTTCAATTAACTCTTCTGATTTAGGTACTACAGAAATTAATTTACCACAAGTTCCAGAACAACAAAAAATAGCCAGCTTCTTATCTTCCGTAGATAAAAAAATAGACCAATTACAACAAAAGAAAAGCCTTTTAGAGCAATACAAAAAAGGTGTGATGCAACAATTGTTTTCGCAACAATTACGCTTTAAAAATGATGATGGAAATGATTACCCTGATTGGGAGGAGAAGAAGTTGGGTGATATTTCAAATTATGTGAAAGGATACGCCTTCAAATCAGTTGATTACATTAACGAAGGTGTTCCTATTGTTCGTGTTTCTGACCTACTTTCGAACAAAATAAAATCTGATAATGAGAAAGTTTATTTAAGTCCAGATAAAGCTAAACAATATGATAAATACAAACTAATCAAAGGTAATATAATTATTACTACAGTAGGCTCTAAACCGGAGATGGTGGAATCCGCTGTAGGTCGTGGTATATATATCAGCAATGATGATGAAGGTTTGCTGAACCAAAACATGCTTAAATTAGAAAAATCTCAAAAAATAAATAATGCTTTCTTAATAAATTTAATCAACTCAAAAAGGTATCAAGCATATATGAAAAGTATTGCAAGAGGCAATGCTAATCAAGCAAATATTACCGTTGTTGATTTATTAAAATTTAAAATTCAAGTACCTGTCATTGAAGAACAAACCAAAATAGCCAATTTTTTAAGTGCTATAGACACTAAAATAGAATCCGTAAATATACAAATAGAAACCACACAACAGTTTAAAAAAGGCTTGTTGCAACAAATGTTTGTGTAATACAAAAAAGAATACATGACCACCCAACCAGAATACATATTAGAAGAAAACCTAATAATTCAATTAGAGGATTTAGGATACAAAAAAGTTATTATTAAAGATGAAGAGGATTTACTTCTAAACCTTAAAGGACAACTTGAAAAACATAACAGAGTATCGTATTCTGATAATGAGTTTAAACAAATACTCAATCAGCTTTCTAAAGGAAATATTTTTGAAAAAGCGAAAACCTTAAGAGATAGAATTACATACAATAAAGATGACGGAACTACTGGCTATGTAGAGCTAATTAACCAAATACATTGGTGTAAAAATCAATATCAGGTTACGCATCAAATTACTATGGAAGGCTCCTATAAAAACCGTTATGATGTTACTATCTTAATAAACGGTCTGCCTTTAGTTCAAATTGAGTTAAAAAAGCGTGGTTTGGAAATGAAAGAAGCCTTCAACCAAATTAACCGTTATGAAAGACATTCTTTTTCTGCAGGTCAAGGCTTATTTCAGTTTGTACAATTATTTGTAATTAGCAATGGTGTAAACACTAAATACTTTGCTAACAACCCAGTTAAAGCACGTTCCTTTAAACAAACATTCTTTTGGGCAGACGAACAAAACAATATCATTACTCAATTAAGTGAGTTTACCAATATCTTTTTAGAGCCTTGTCATGTATCTAAAATGATAACCAAATACATAGTTTTAAATACCAATAATATTTTAATGGTATTAAGACCGTATCAATACTATGCAACCGAAGCTATTGTAGAACGTGTAAAAAACGGAAACAAGTTTGGTTATATATGGCATACAACAGGTTCGGGTAAAACACTAACCTCTTTTAAAACAGCACAAATACTTACCAATCTGGAAGCAGTGCATAAAGTGGTATTTGTAGTAGATAGAAAAGATTTAGATTACCAAACCATTAAAGAGTTTAATAGTTTTAGCGAAGGAAGTATAGATGCTACAAACAATACAAGTGCTTTAGTAAAGCAACTTTCTGATGATACAAAGCTGATAGTAACCACCATTCAAAAATTAAATACAGCCATTTTAAAGCCAAAACACTTGGGCAAAATGGAAGCTTTAAAAGACAAGAAAATCGTTTTTATTTTCGATGAATGTCATAGAAGCCAATTTGGAGAAACACATAATAGAATAAAAGATTTCTTTGATAAATCGCAAATGTTTGGCTTTACAGGTACTCCTATCTTTGCAGATAATTCTGTAAAAAACGCATTAGGTAAACGTACTACAAAAGACTTATTTGATAAGTGTTTACATAAGTATGTAATTACGGATGCCATTAGAGATAGGAACGTATTAAAGTTTTCTATTGAGTACATGAACACGGTAAAACTTAAAGATGATGTAGTAGATATAAAAGTTGAAGATATTAATACAGCAGAAGTATTAGAAGCTCCAGAGCGTTTAGAAAACAATGTCAATTATATTATTAATAACCATGACAAAAAAACGCATGGAAGAAAATTTACAGCCATATTTTGTGTTCAAAATGTTAAAACATTAATTCAGTATTACAACTTATTTCAAGCGAAAAAAGAAGCTGGCTTACATGATCTAAAAGTAGCAACTATTTTCTCTTATCAAGCCAATGAAGTAGATGAAGATGCCAATGGTTTTATTCCGGATGAAGAGTTTTTAGATATGGCAGCAGAGCCAGAAGCAACCTACGAAACCAAACATACCAGAGATAGTTTAGATGCTTTTATTGATGATTATAATAGCATGTTTCAAACCAACTACTCCACTAATGAGTTTTATAGTTATTACAAAGACATAGGTAAACGAGTTAAAAACAAGCAAGTTGATGTACTACTAGTAGTAAATATGTTCTTAACTGGATTTGATAGTAAATTACTAAACACCATCTACGTTGATAAGAATTTAAAGTATCATGGGTTAATACAAGCTTATTCACGTACTAATAGAATCTTAGACGAACTTAAATCACAAGGTAATGTAGTTTGTTTTAGAAACTTAAAAGAAGCCACAGACCAAGCTATAACGCTTTTTTCAAACAAGGAAGCTATTGAAGAGGTAATCGTAAAACCATACGAAGATTATATTAAAAGTTTCAATGAAGCTGTTAACCGAGTTTTAGATGTAGCACCAACCTTTGAAAGTGTAAATGATTTAGTTTCTGAAAAGGAAGAATTAGATTTTGTAAAAGCTTTTGGTGACTTAATGAGAATTAAGAACGTATTAAGCACCTTTACAGAGTTTAGTTTTGATAGTTTAGGTATGGATGCTCAAACATTTGAAAATTACAAGAGCAAATATCTTGACCTATATGATACTATAAAGTCGGAAACAGAAAAAGAAAAAGTTTCTATCCTAAATGATATTGACTTTGAGTTGGAGTTAATAAGACGAGATGAGATAAATGTGTTATATATCTTGACCTTATTAGCGAAGCTTAAAGATTCTCAACCAAAAGAGAAAGAAAAGCAACGTAAGGCAATTTCTGATATGTTAGCTTCAGAAACGCAATTAAGAAGTAAAAAGACCTTAATTGAAAAGTTTATTGAAGAAAACCTGCCACTAATAGATGATTCCGATGATGTAAATAACGCTTTTGATTCCTTCTGGACTATCGAGAAAAAGAAAGCCATCGAAAACTTATCTAAAGAAGAAAACTTAGACTTTAAAAAGTTAGTAGATGTCATAAGCAATTATCTGTTTACAGAAAAAGAACCATTACGTGACAAAGTAATTGAAGTTATGAACGAAAGACCAAGCCTTAGAAATAGAGCCAGCATGTCAGAACGTATTGTAGCAAAAATCAAAGGCTTTGTAGAGACTTTTATTGATGGGATGGGGTAAGATTAAGATTTAAAGAAAATAAGCTTGTAAAATTGCTGATATAGGTAACTATCTATAGAGGTCCTTTAGTGGAAAGTTGGGGTTTTATTGTTGTGGTTTTACGGTAGTAGTTTGTTGTAAGTAGTACTTTTGTTTCGTTCACTTACTTATTTTTAATATTCGAAATGCACCTTGTATTACCAACACAAAAACAATTATTCCTATAATTAAATCAGGTTTACCTGAACTAAACCAATTTACTAAAATTCCTGCGATTATTATTCCTAAATTTATAATCACGTCATTCGAGGTAAAAATCATACTCGCTTTCATATGCGCCTCTTCTTTACTTTTTGACTTTTGTAAAATGTAAAGACAAATTCCATTCGCAATAAGTGCAAAAATCGAAACGATAATCATTGTCGAAAAATCTGGAAGTTTCTCATTTCCGAAAAATCTTCTTAAAACTTCTACAAATCCAATAATAGCAAGTGTAATTTGAAAATATCCAGCAAGTTTGGCAATCCGTTTTTTCTTAATTAAAGTTCCACCAACCGCAAACAAACTAATTCCGTATACAAAACTGTCCGCAAGCATATCCAAACTGTCGGCAACAAGTCCCATTGACTTTGAGATAATTCCTGTCGTCATTTCTATAATGAAAAACGCAAAATTTATGACAAGTACAGACCAAAGCAGTTTTTTCTGATTTTCGTTTTCTTTGAATTCCGTTTGGTGGGTTTGTTCCGTTGAGATTTTGCTTCCGCCTAAATTAAGTTCCTTAACTAACTTTTCGATTTGATCAATTTCTCCGCTGTGAAAAACGGTCAATTTTCGATTCGGAATATCAAAATCCAAGTTCGCAATCTTCGAAATTCCGTCCAATTTCATTCGGATTAGATTTTCCTCTGAAGGACAGTCCATTTTGGTAATTTCAAATATCGTTTTATTCACTCGCTTTCTTGTTTTTCGTATTAACCACAAAGTTTATGTATTAAGAATAGTTGCGTGGTTAAAGCAACTAATTTAGCAAACAATTCACGAACCTGTGAATATTCCGAAGGAATATTCACAGGTAAGCTCAATAAAGCAATTAATTATACACGGCATTGGCAATAGTTTTTATTTCAGGTTCTCGTTTCTAAAGACTATTCAATTCCGCTAATTTGTCAAGTAGCAGACTTCTGTAACTTTCTATATAATCAGGATATATGGCATTTCTAAAACGCCAAGATTTATGAAATCCGTCATCATCTTGATATTCTAAATAAAACCCTCCATTTTCATTGGTGCAATCAGTACAATCTAAAAATCCATTCGGCTCATTAAATATCTCATTTGGTAGTTCAGTTATCAATGATTCAAAATCCTGATAGTTTGCATTATTCATAAGTTGAAAATTACCTTGAAAAAATGTGTTTTCAGGATAATTATAATCGATATCTCTATAAATATTTTCAGTATCTATTTTGTATATTGTAGAACAATCTCCTGAACAGTTTGAACCTCCAAACCAACCAAAAATAAGTGTTCCTTTCCTTTGCGTATTTTCATTTCCATTGTCATCATCAGAATTACATCCAGATAGAATTAAAACTAATAATAGACTTAAAATAAAATTCACTTTTTTCATTGCGTAATATTTGTTTAAATTATTGCCAACGGTCTTGTATATGGCTCGTAGCGGATTTACAAGCACTAACTTTTCGGTTAAACACAGACCTTTTTTATATTTACTTACTTTCGTTTAAGCGATTAAACCGTTATAATATTTATACATTGTTGTGTACCGTACTTATTGCATATTTTTGTTCTCTTTTCTTGAAAGCAACTTCACCACCTTCCAAGATATCACAAACGTGCTCTTTTATTCCCTGTCTATTTAATATAGGAATTGCATTATCTTGAAGTCTGATAGAGGTGTCTTCTAATGCTCCAGATGTATACTCAAAATGATATATGTTGTTTGGTGTAGAGTTTCCTTTTTGATTGGCAATAATTACTTGTTCCGAATCTGTACCAACAACTAAATTTGGATTATGAGTTACAATAATAATTTGACGTTCTTTCTTTTTCTCTTTTATAAACTTTCGTAATTGACTATACAATGAACGATTATCCCAATCGTCTTCTGGTTGGTCTAATAATATTGGATATTTACTTGATTTATCTAAGTCAATTAATAATTTCAGTAATATAAAAGCTTTTTTTCCTGCTGACATTTCATTAAATCTATCACCTTCACTAGTCAATTTGAAATCAAAAACAAACCAGTTTTTTAATAATACTTTTAAAGCTGATGAAAGGCTATCATATCTTTTGACAGTTTCTATTCTTTTATTTAAAAAGTCTAGTCTTAGCGTTTTAATGTCAGTTTTAAAT
>JBLWYD010000101.1:0-8265 GCA_048267165.1 Bacteroidota bacterium | reverse complement strand
ATCATTGTACCCCAATAGAATTTGAAAATCAATTGAGCAAAGAATTAGTAACTTTACAATAAATAGATTAACCAACTCCTAAAAACAGTCAATCCTATTTAGGACTCTACACTAATTCCAACCGACAACCCACAACCGACAACTCCTTCACCCTTCACCCATTCTCGCATTCACAAAACCCACATCTTTTCCTCCTTTCCGTCCCTTCCTCCTTTCCGTCCCTTCCTCCTTCACCGATCAAACTTCACACCTATTTTCCAATACCCGATACGCCGCCACAAACTCCCGATGCACCTCCTTTTCAGTACGATTAAGGCTTTGCGCTATAGCGGCAAAGGAGTACTTCTTTTCGCAGCGCAACTGCAATATCTCTGCCTGTGCCGGGGTCATGCTGCCCTGTAATTTTATCGTGGCGGGTTTTTGTTTGCTGTTTGGCGTCCCGCCTTGGTCTATGATGGTCTTGAGGGTGGCTATGGCTCGTTTTATCTTTAGGCTGACCTCTGTGATGCTGGTGCCCATGGCTTGGGCGATGGCCTTGTATTCAAAGCCATATTTGAGGCAAAGCTCTATTAAATGTTTGCCCTCGGCATCGAGGAGGGGGAGGACGCTTTGTACGAGCTCAAAATCTTGTTGTTCCTTGGCCTGTGCCTTTTGGGCCTCGATATCTAGGTTGGGGTCGTAGCCCGCCATATAGTCCAGATAGTTATCAAAGCTTTCGAGGGAGCGGATCTTTCTGTAAAAATCATTTCTGGGGCGGGTATAGTAAGAGATGCACTCGCGTTTCATCACGAAAAGGAGGAAGAACAGGATGTGTTCTGGCCCCTCGATGCGGTCGCGGTGCACCCACAGTTTTAAAAAGGCGTCCTGCACCAGGCATTCCACCACAAAGTCGTCCCGCAAGAGGTACCTGCCCATGCCAAAGATGCGCCTGCGATACTGGGCGTAAATGGCGGCTAAGGCGTGGGGACAGCCTTGTTTTAGTTGTTCATAGGTGTTGGTTTTCATATAATCCTATAATGATTTACATTCCTTTTCGATGATACCTTCTATCTTTTTTATAAATCTTTTATAATCCTTTTTGATTTTATCCGCAAAGCAGGGAGAGCGTTCTCCTTTCAAACAGTAACGGACATAACGGGGAGAAATCTTGTACTTTTTGGCAAGCGCCTTTACGAGCGTTGCGTTATAAGTTTGCTTCATTTTAACTATATTTACAGATTAAATAATCTGTTCCCGAGAATGGAACAAATATTTAAACTGAAAATCAAATATATAAACGTTTTGTTTATTATACAAATTTTTTACACACAAATAGTTTATTATTATGGATAAGGCCATAATGTTGGATAGAATTAAGGATTACTACAGTTTTAAAACGGATGTGGACTTTGCCAAGTTTTTAGGAATTACACCACAGGTCTATTCAAATTGGAAGGGTAGAAAATCATTTGATGCCGAGCTTCTATATAAAAAATGTCCAGAATTAAATCCCTCATGGCTATTGTGTGGCAAGGAGCCTATGATTACTGATAATGAACTTCAGGTAAACGAAGCAAAAAGCCCCTACATCCTCCGTAAGAAATTAACTTATTTGGAAGATGAATTAAAGGTACTTACCGAAGCCGATAAAATAATGAGCGAATCCGGCAGCCAAATCAAAAAGGCCATCACGCTTTTAACAGATCAACTTCAGCTAACAGAAAAGGAACTCAAAAATGTTTTGAAAGAAAAAAAGTAGAGCCTACCAACAATTGATATTAGGGTAAACCTAATTGTCACACTCCTTTCTAAAATGAGCAATCATATTAAAGCATTTGCCCACAAGTCTTTCCAACTCACAAATTCCCCCCTTCACCTTAACGCTTAACTCTTCACCCATTCACGAATTCACATACTCACATACTCACCCATTCACAAAATTGCCAACAACTTAAAAACAATTGCTAATTGCTAATTGTTAATTTCAATTTACTATATTTGATTTCTCCCCTTTAATTAAAATATTTTCAATTTACCACTCAATAATATTTTATCATATAATCAACTCATTCCTATTTTACAAATAAATATTTATGAAAGCATTAAATATCCCTAAAACTTTAGTAGATCAAATAAAAGATGGAAACGTAATTTTGTTTTTAGGAGCAGGGGCAGCATTTGATTCTGAACATAAAAAAAACATAAAACCGCCAACTGGTAAAGAATTATCCAACTTAATAGCCAATGAATTTCTTGATGAATCATATAAGGATATGGATTTACAATATATATCTGAAATTGCTATAAGCGAGAGAGACTTATTTACAGTTCAAAAATTTATAGCAGAAATTTTTAAAGAATTTAAACCTGGTAGTCATCATCTACGGATACCCCTTTATCGCTGGCATTCAATTTTTACAACTAATTATGATTTAATTATTGAAGAGGCTTATGAAAAGATTGATTCGAGACAGCAAATATTGGCAACTTTTGTAAAAAATGGAGAAAGGATTAAGGATAAAATGATTTTTCCAAATTCATTAATGTATAATAAACTTCACGGAAGTATAACTGATATTAATGATAATGATCTACCTTTAATATTAACACCTGATCAATATGTTGATCATAAAGAAAATAGGAATAGGCTTTTCGAAAGATTAAAAGATCAATCAATAGAATATCCAATATTATTTGTGGGATTTAGTTTTGCCGATTTAGATATAAGGCAAACATTAAAAGAACTTGACAAACTGGGATCCGCACGTCCGAGATCTTTTATGATTGGTCCCAACATAACTGACGCCGAACAAAGATTGTGGGATTTAAAGAAAATTTCTTCTATTAAATGTACATTCAAAGAATTTATGGAGCAATTAAAGATAGAAATTAGTGAAAATGATCGAATTTTAAGTGGAGCAATTAAAAGAAATTTTTCTCATCCTATTAAAGCTAAATTTCAATCAGGAGCAAAAGAACCTTCTGATAGGCTTATGGAGTTTTTAGAGAGAGACGTAATATTCATTCATGCAAATATAGCAGAAGAAAACACTGAACCTAAAACATTTTATAAAGGGTATTTTAAAGGATGGGATCCAATTATTAAAAATTATGATGTCCAGCGAGGTATTTCTGAATCTATTTTATCAGAAGTTTTTTTAATAGAGGAAGAGGATAGAATTACTCAGCAAGAATTATATTTAGTGAAAGGTAATGCAGGTTCTGGCAAAACAGTACTTCTTCATCGGTTAGGATGGGATGCTTCAATTAGTTTTGATAAACTTTGTATATTTTATAAATCGGATGTATCAATAGAGTATAACCGAATATCTGAATTATATCAACTAGTAAAGGAGCGGATTTTTCTCTTTATTGATAACGTTACCGACAGCGCTGAGGATATAGAATATTTATTAAATAAAGCGAAGAAAGATAAAATCCTTCTAACTATAGTTTCCGCTGAACGCACAAACGTTTGGAATATAGTTGGAGAGAGGCTTTTATTATATTTAAATAGAAGCTACACGTTAGGATATTTAAATGACAATGAAGTTGATGAATTAATTAAATTATTAAACAAGCATAAATCACTAGGTTATCTCACAGGGAAGAGTATTGAAGTTCAAAAGGATGCTTTATCAGAAAAATCTGGTAGGGAGCTATTAGTGGCACTTTATGAAGCAACTGCAGGCAAACCATTTCCTGATATTGTAATGGATGAATATAAATCTATCCCAAGTGAGGAAGCTAAAGATTTATATTTAACAATTTGTATGTTTCATAGAATTGGAACATATGCACGAGCGGGCAACATATCTCGTTTACATAACATAAATTTCTCTTATTTTACTGAAAAATTATTTCGGCCTTTAGAGTCAGTAGTATACAATCATAGGAATTATGTTATAAATGACTATGTGTTTACTACAAGGCATCAATATATTGCTGAACTTGTTTTCGAACAAGTATTAGTTGATCAAGAGGCTAGGTTTCAAAAATACATAAGTGTAATTTCTACTTTAGATGTTGATTTTGAAAGTGACAGGCATGTTTTTATTGCTTTGACAAATGCAAGAAAATTAATGGAAACATTTAAAGATGTTCAAAAAATTCGAAGTATATACGAAGTAGCATATGAAAATGTTGGAGATGATGCCCTATTAATGCAACAAGAATCAATCTTCGAAATGACTTCTAGTGGAGGTAATTTTGAAAAAGCTGAACAACTTTTGAAAAAAGCTCATGAACTTGATCCAAAAAATTCATTCATTTCACATTCAAAAGCTGAATTTCTTTTAAGAAAAGCAAATAATTCAAGTCAACCACTTGTTTCAAAAAAACTACTTTCTTCAGCTAAAGAGATCTGTGTTGATATAATAAAGAATAAAAATATTATGAATATCTCTCATGGATACCATACTTTATTAAAAATATATCTTGTAGAATTGGAGGATTTGTTTAATAATGAAAACAATGATTTATTAGAAAGGAAAATTCAAGATTTTGAAAAAATTCTTAATGAAGCATTGCAAAGTTATCCTGAAGAAAGCTTTTTGCTTGATGCAGAATCTAATTTTAATAAATTAATAGACAACACTCCCCAAGCTTTAGAATCACTTAAAGCTGCATTTGAACTTAATAAACGGAGCGCCTATTTGGCCACAAGATTATCTAACTATTATGTCGAAATTGATAACATTAATGAAGCATTAGAGATTTTAGAAGAATCTATTAAGTTAAACCTTAGCAACAAAGATTTGAATTTTAAGTATGCTAAATTATTAATGAAACAAAATCCTGAAGAATATGGGGATTTGAGGCATTATTTGCGTAAATCATTTGTAAAAAATGACAAGAGATACGAGGCACAATTTTGGTATGCAAGAACTTTGTATTTATTAGGAGAAGACGAATTTTCTGAATTTTTTGATTATTTAAAAGGTGTTCCATTGGATATAAGAAAGAAAAGAGAACCTTTAGGTCTAGTAACTGAAAATAGAATTCCAAAAATCTTTGAAGGCACTATAATAAAGCTCGAGAGATCATATGGATTTTTGAAGCAGGATTTTAGTGGTGAAAGTATATATTTTTATAGAAGCAATGATAATTGTGATATTAGGTTTAATTCTAGAGTGAAATTTAATAAAGCTTTTAACTATAGTGGTCCTATAGCTATATTATTAAGCTAATTTTATTTTTAATAATCCTTTTGCTGGCTCGTTCGTCTCCCCCGTGTCCCATAGGAGCTTTTCTTCCACAAGTTTAAATTTCCCCTGGCGCGCTGGCGCCTGTACTGAGCGAAGTCGAAGTGCAAAGCGTGCCCAACTTCTAAAGCATTTGTAATACGCCACTATAATCGCACCAGCACTAGTACGCCCAAAAACATCTCACGCCCACTTCTCACGATTCACCAACCCAGACCCTACGCTGCCCTTGCATGAACAAATTGCTGCGTTGGAGGAAGAAAACAAACTCTTGAAGACCAAGGTAGAAAACAATTAAGGCGAAGGTAGTATTGTTTTTAGGTATATTTGGATTCTAATTACACCTTTAAATTTTATCGCATATTTTAATATGAATAGGATTATATTAATTGGAAATGGATTTGATTTAGCGCATGGAATGAAAACCAGTTACAATGATTTTATAATTGATTATTGGGAACGGACGTGTATGGAAATAACCAAAAGTAATCATGGGCAAAAATTCGAGAATAAAGAATTTATTATTTCTAAATCTCCTTCCGGTTTTTTTTCTGGTAAAACATATCGAGATTTAGAGAAAAACCTTTCAGAAATTGGCTCTAAAATCGAATTTAAAAATAGGTTTCTAAAGGATATAACTGAAAAATCATATATAAATAAATGGGTAGATGTGGAGAATGAATATTATTTTTTATTAAAAAAAGCTTATAATGCAACTAATCGAAAATCAAATCATTACAATATCATAGAATTAAATTCGGACTTTAATGCAGTAAAAGGACTTTTGAGAGAATATCTTATTAGAGTTGAGGAAAATTTTAATAATAATATGGGTACGGATGTTTTAAGAATGCAAAATATAATTGGACACAAAGTTTATCGCCCTTTTGATTTAAAAGATTTTTCTGAACAATCGCTTAATCAAAAAGCAGAATTGGAATATGAATTTATTAGAGTTGACATGGAGTCTTTAAAATTAAATATAATTTCAATGAATGAATTGGCGGAAGATAAGCAGAGATTAATTAGTAAAATAGGGAAGAAAGACCCTTTAAAGGAAATTAAACGAATTTTGCAATCTGGAGAAGCCATGAATTATTTTGATTTAATACCAGATCAAACTTTATTTTTAAACTTTAATTATACATTTACCGACTTTTTATATGCTAATCCTCATAAATTTAATCAATTCAATGATAAAAAATATTCAAATGCAAGCAATGTTCATATTCATGGTAGTACAAATGAAAACGATAGAAATCCAATTATATTCGGTTTTGGCGATGAATTAGATGAAGATTATAAATCTATTGAAAAGCTCAATGATAACAGTTATTTGGAAAATATTAAATCGATAAACTATTTGGAAACAGATAACTATAAAAGGTTACTTGAATTTGCAAATATTGGAAATTTTCAAGTTTTTATTTTTGGTCATTCCTGTGGCATTTCGGATAGAACCTTATTGAATACAATTTTTGAACATGATAACTGTGCATCAATCAAACCATTTTATCATTTAAGAAAAAATAATGAAGATAATTATAGCGATATAGTTAGAAATGTCTCTCGTAATTTTAATGATAAAGCTAAAATGAGGGATCGGGTAGTTAATAAAACTTATTGCGAGTCATTGCGTTGATTTCAGGGAGTAATTTTAATTACAATTCCAACAAATTTATTGCCATTTCTATATATGTGAATATCGGTGGTGAAACAGCGCCGTTTTAAATGATTATAAGAAATAATGATTTTATATAAATATTTTCCTTGTAACCAATACACTTTTACTGCATTGGCATTCAACGCCTTGTAGTGTGGTAATTATTCAAAGATGAATGATCCTTTTGAATGTCTTTCAACATTAGAAAGAAATTATAATAAAAGTGAATTACAAAAGTTCCGAAATTCATTTAAAAAATCAAACGATAATAAATGGAATAAATTAACTACATGTTCTGACGAAACTTTAACAGAAATCATAAATAAGCTTCGCAAAGAAGCTCTAAATAGATTTGCATTCTGTTCTTTTACAGAGGATCCCAATAATATTCTAATGTGGTCTCATTATGCAAACAAACATTCTGGCATTGTAATAGGGTTTGATTTTCCAGATGCAAATAGAGACCATAATTTTCAGAAAGTTAGTTATAAGGACAAATTAAATAATATTGATTTAAAAGCATTAGCAAATCTTATGATTGGAGAAGATGAAAGCTATTTAAATCAATTAGTGAATGATTATAGTATAAAGTCTCAACACTGGGCCTATGAAAAAGAATGGAGAGTTTGGCGTGACCAAGAAGGTTATTTTAAATATGAGCCAGAACAAATAAAAGAGATACATTTTGGTGTAAGAACCCCTTTGGAAATAAAAGCAGTAATTGTCAACTTACTTCATTTCTTGCCCAAAAATTTTAAATTCACAGAGAAAGAAATTACAAACAATCCAATTGGCCTTAAATAATGCTTTAAGCTACCCACTACTGTGTGGTTACGTGGCGTGTGCTCCAACATAAAATACTCCCCCTGGCGCGCTGGCGCCTGTACTGAGCGAAGTCGAAGTGCAAAGTGTGCCCATCTTCTATAGCATTTGTAATGCGCTTTAATACGCCTTCACCTACATCCAGCAGAAAGCTCACAGAAGCTTTTTCATTGCTAATTGTTCATTGTTAATTAATTAATATATTTGGTATTCTCCCTTCTTATAATTGGCATTAAAGCAATCTTTAGTGATTTGGGATTGGGTGAGTTTGTGAGTATGTGAATTTGTGAATATGGGATTCGGCACTTCGGCTGCCCTTCGACACCCCAGCTGGCGCGGGCGTCCCGCCCGTGTCCCCCACAACGCTTAGCGCCCCAAATTTTAGTCATTAAACTTTGACTACAAGAGCGATTCGTTCCCCGCTCCCCCTGGCGCGCTTTTATAAAGCGTGCCCATTTATTTTAAATTTACAATGCATCCCACAACAGATAACAGATAACTCACAACTGAAGTCCCACTTCTAACTACTAAAAATTCCCTATCTTGTAGTTTATAACCTATTAAAAAACAGGTCAATGCCTAAGATAAAATCCATTA
>JBLWYD010000100.1:0-8378 GCA_048267165.1 Bacteroidota bacterium | reverse complement strand
AAGTGGGTTGTCTTTAACCAGCTTGCAATCGAAAAAACAAGAAAAGAATAAACGTGTAGAAAGCTATTTGGTTACTTGTTTGGACGAGAGTTCGATTCTCTCCGACTCCACTTTTTATCATTCAATTTTTATCAAAGTCCTGTAAACTCAATGTTTACGGGACTTTTTGTTTTTTCAAAACATCAAAATAAGTATTAAATACCATTCTGTTGGTGACCCATTCGGTGACCTTTTTAAAACCTTAATTAGGTCACCTAAAATGTTGATAACCATTTAAAACTAAAGGGTTTACAGCTTTTTAACATCCTATAAATATTGTAAATTAATGTATAATTTTAAAGGTCACCAGAATGAACAAAACATTTGGATTATTATTCTATTTGAAGAAAAGTAAAATAGATGCACAGGGTAAATGCCCTATTTACCTACGTATTACCATTGACGGTAAGCGCACAGAGATTAGCACAAAACGCACCATTGAGGTTAATAAATGGAATGCTAAAGCCTACAAAGCTATTGGAAGAACAGAAGATATACGAGAACTAAATGCCTATTTAGATTCCCTTACTACAAAAGTATATCAAAGCCAAAGAGACTTAATTCAAGACAACAAAGAGGTTACTACCGAAACTCTAAAAAATAAGTTTTTAGGTATCGAAGATAAAGATCGTACACTTATAACAATCTTTAAAAATCACAATAAGCAAGTTGAAAAATTAGTCGGTAAAGAATATTCCCAAGCTACATTAACTAGATATAAAACAGTATGCAGACACCTACAAGAATTTATGAAATACCAGTACAATGTAAGCGATATATCTATTAAGAGAATAGACCACCAATTTATTACAGATTTTGAGTTTTATCTTAAATCAGTTAGAAACTGCGGACACAATAGCTCGTTAAAATATATAAAGAACCTAAAAAAAATAATCTTAATTGCATTAGCTAATAATTGGATGAAAACCAATCCATTTTCAGCTTACAAAGTAAAATTTAAAACTGTGGAACGGCAGTTCCTTTCAGAAGAAGAAATACAAACCATGCTTGAAAAAGAACTACACACTAATCGTTTAGAGCAAGTAAGAGATGTATTCATATTCTGCTGCTTTACTGGTTTAGCCTATAGTGATGTAAAGAAACTTACAAAGGACAATCTAGTCTTTGGTATAGATGGTGATAAATGGATAAAAACGAAACGTACTAAAACCGATACACGAAGTAACATTCCCCTCCTCCCTACTGCTTTAGAAATATTAAAAAAATACGAAAACCATCCAGAAGCGGTCACTAAGGGTGTATTACTTCCTGTACTAAGCAATCAGAAGTCTAATGCTTACTTAAAGGAGATAGCAGACCTCTGCGGAATCAATAAAAACTTAACAACACATTTAGCTCGTCATACTTTTGCAACCACTATAACACTCTCAAATGGCGTTCCTATGGAATCCGTTAGTAAAATGTTAGGACATAAATCTTTAAAAACAACGCAACACTACGCTAAAATATTAGATAGAAAAGTTAGTGATGACATGACAATTTTAAAACAAAAATTTGCAAACAAAAACAATCGTTCAAATGCAAAAAAAATAGCTCAATAACTATTTGTATTTATACGGGACAAATAAACAAAACCACCTCTGAAAAAGGTGGTTTTTTGTTAAAAACATGTTGACATCATCTGCTTGTTTCCCTTCTATTTTATAGCTTTTTGACGTATATTAGAGACTATGAATCAGTTGTTTAATATTTATTACTACATTTTATATAATTATGCATTTAGAAATTATTACCAAGGATGATTTAAAGGCTCTTAAACAGGAAATCATCACAGAACTTAAGACAATTTTAGGCGGCAAGACAGAGCAAAAAAAATGGTTGAAATCAGCAGATGTACGTGAACTTCTAAACATCTCAGCAGGAACTCTCCAAAACCTACGTGTTAACGGTACATTACCTTACACAAAAATGGGCAAAACACTGTATTACGAGTATAGTGACGTAGTTAATATATTAAACCAAAACAAGAGTGCGTAATGAGAATATTTATTCCAGAAAACCTGGATATAGATCAACTTATGCATGATCATCCAGCAAATTTCAAAAAATACAAATGCAAAAGAGATAAGCTGCTTTATATTATTCACTTAATAAATGCACTCCCTCTTTATAATAAGGACTTAATGTTTCACGGCTTTGTACCATTAAACGCTACCCTGTTACAAGATAAAATATCCAACTACAAGGAATACATTGACTACCTGGTACACGACTTAAAAATAGTTGAAACAGATAATCAATACGTTCCTGGCTTCAAATCTAAGGGATATAGACTAACAGAAAAGTATAAAACCCCTATAAAAGCTGTAGAAGTAGTAGATTTCACGTTTCACAGAAAACTTAAAATTGAAAAAAATAACAGAGCCTCTTCCGTTACACATTTAAAGTATTTAACAAAGTGGTTTGATGACAAATTGGAAATTGATCTTGATTACGTTAATGAGTTTTTGGCCCAAGAATATGAACTAAAAAATAATAACGAGCAGCTATTAGATTATGACAGAAGTCGAAAAAAATTCAAAGCACCAATTTCACAATTAAACCACGCGAAAATAAGCGCCGAAAAAATATATCGTAAAGATTACTACTTAATGCATGACAATAATGTTTATAGATTCCACTCTAACCTTACCAATATGCGAAGCGTTATTAGAAATACTGTTACCTATGATGGGCAAAAATTAATTTCCATTGACATTAAAAATAGCCAACCCTATTTAAGCACCATATTATTAAGTCGCTCCTTCTGGATTGAGCAAAAAAATGAGCGAAATGCAAAAAATGAGTTATCCATCTCCTTTGATGAGCAAAAAAATTCACAAAAATCAAAAATTTATAAAAATGAAAGTGATTTTGAGAATAGAATGAATATATCACACATCAAAGTACACGATTCGGATTCTTACATTATGTTAGGAGATATTGATAAAACCCTTATGAATAATGAGTTTAGCAAATATATTAATCTAGTTGTAAATGGGGAGTTCTACGAGTTCTTAGAGCAACAATTTAAAATACATTTAGGAGAAACATATGCTACCCGCAACGAAGTAAAAGCAGCAGTATTCCAAGTGCTATTTACAGATAATAGATTTTTAGGGCAAAAGGATGCGAAACCAAAAAAGATGTTCAAGAAGTTATTCCCTTATGAGTACGAAGTCTTTAAACAGATTAAAAGTAAAGACAAAACACTACTCCCTAGACTACTACAAAGTATTGAGAGCTATCTAATTATAGATGTTATCGCAAAGCGTATATCTATAGAATACCCAGATGCTCCAATTTTTACAATACATGATAGTATATCAACAACGGAAGAGTATGCTGATAAGATCGAAGACATAATGAAAGAAGAGTTAACAAAAGCTATTGGTCATGCCCCTAAACTAAAACGTGAGGTTTGGTGTAAATCTAATATGACAGAGTATTTAGATAAATTAGAACAAAAAACATTTGCTACAGCGGTATAAACCTGTTTTTGAATTGTTTTTCCTACTTTTTCCAAATGCCTAACCATTTATTATTAAAAGATTTCTATTTTTATAGGTTAATCAAATTATCAGCTATTAATGTCACTATATCAAGTATCTATATTATAAAGTCATATTAACTAAATGATGAAACCATAATTCAGCAAGCACACCAAAAATACACGTCTTAATTCTTGAAGATAACCGTTCAAGAGAACCTACATGACACTAAGAAGTATAGTATATAAGAAGTAGCTTGTTAAGGCGGTCTAAATCTATAGCTTTTATAAAAAAATGGTACTATAAAATTGATGCTACTTGATAAAAAAAACAAAAAATTAAATGAAAACAGAAAGCCATTCAATAAATGATGTATTAGCAAAAAATGCAACCTCATTTTTTATTCCACCTTTTCAAAGAGCATATGCTTGGGGAAGACCAGAAATAGAAAGATATTTTAGTGATATCTCAAGAATTATTGAGTCAGAATTAGACCCTAAACAACATGATAAGTTGGAACACTTTTTTGGCACTGTTGTTATTAAAGAGGAAAAGGCAGGTTTTGCTCATAAGTCGGTTGTAGTTGATGGTCAACAAAGATTAACAACAACGCTAATATTCCTAATTGCATTACGCGACTCAGAAACAGACTCAATAAAAAAAGACTTTATTAATCAAAACTATCTTACCAATAACTCTTCATCATTTCAAGATAAAATAAAACTAAAACAAGTAACTAAAGATTGGAACTCATACAGAGCACTAGTTAATAGGTCTGAGCCTATACCTGGGGTAATAAACAACGCGTATGAACTTTTCAAGAAACTAATAAATGAAAAGAAAAGGTTAAATCCTGAAGTAGAATTTGAACATTATATTATAGCAATTAGAAAAGTGAATGTTGCGGTAATATTTCTAGATGAAAGACCTTTTAAAGGAGAAGACCCACAAATTATTTTTGAAACACTTAACTCCTTAGGAAAACCACTCACTCTGTCTGATCTAGTAAGGAACTTTGTTTTATTAAACATGGAAAGTGATAAACAATCAGATATATATGAAAGAATTTGGCATCCAAAAATAGAAGAAGTTCTTAAAGAAAATACTTCTAAGTTTTTTCGTGATTATTTACAATATAAAACCTCAAGTTCCTTAAAGGTTGTTAGTGATAATAATACAAAAGAGCTATATCAACAATTTAAAGATTTTGTTGCAAATAACTTTGATAATCATAATGACTTCATAAACGACATCAGTCGTTATGTGAAGTGCTACAAATGGATTATAACAGAAATTGTTACAGATTCAATCTCAACCCAAGTCAATAATGACAGACAAATTAAAGAACTACTCAGAAATATTTTTCATGATATTAAGGCAGAGGCTTTTAAGCCTTTTGTATTGGGTGTCTTAGAATATCATCAATATACCATAAAAGACACACGCTTAAGTGATGAAATTCTAATTTCTACATTAACAACCATTAGAACCTACCTAATTAGAAGAAGAATATTAGGTCTTACTCAAGGGGAAAATAAAAATATCGTGACTTTAAGTAAAAAAATAGAGAGTATTGCAAAAGGCAGCATTACTATGTTAGAATTACTTACTAATATGTTTTATAGGCTAAGGCTTCCAAACGACAAAGAAATGAGTCAAACCTTAGCTTCTATGAATTTTTATGAAGGACTGAAGCAGTACTCTAAACTAATCTTGGGTAAAATAGAAGAACATAATACTAAAGTTGCTGTTAACTTCCGTAACTCAATAATTACTATTGAGCACATAATGCCTCAAACATTAGAAGATAGTTGGAAAGAGGAGCTTGGTGATAATTTTGATGAGATCCACAAAACCTACTTACATAATATTGGAAACCTTATTCTAACTGAATTTAATAGCGAAATTGGGAATAAACCATTTTCAGATAAGAAAGCGAAATTAGAAACTTCATCTTTAAATTATAGATTAGATGTTATTAGGAGAAGTACTTGGAATGTTCAAAGCATAAAAGAGCATCAAGAAAATATGATTAATTGGTTCCTTGCTACTTTCCCATTACCAGATTCATTAAAAGAAAATTCTAATTGGAATACCCAAACTATTGATAGTACTACATTTTCTCCTTTAGATACAGATGCAGGTGAAATGGCTGAAGGGAACAAACCAATAGAGCTTCATATTCATAATGAAGTATTTAAGGTTAGAACATGGCAAGATGTTTTTATCAAGTTTCTAAAATATTTAAGAGATAGTCCAGAGTATGATTTTGAATTTATAATTGATAATCAATTAGACTTATTTAGACGTGATGATACGGTTATAGAATGGGCTAGGCTAAAAGACATAATTGATAATAATATTAATCTTTCAAATCGATATAAATCTTTTGATGGTAAAATTTGGAGTAAAATTAAAGAGTTAGAAAACGATTTGTTATTTATACATATAAACATTTCAGCTTCAAATTGCATGACAAGGATAGCTAATGTAATGGACAAGTTTAATATTGCAGAAAACCAAATAGAAATAAAATTAAAGTAAAGGTAGTTTACAGTTAATTACGCATAAGCTATACGTCTATTATTAATATGAGAAAAGACTTTAGTATAAATGGTCTATTTTACGAGTTAAAGGGGTTTAAATTTAGAAAATATCTTAATATAATAAGAAATAGTTCTACTAAGAAAAACCCTGACCTAATAGTTATAATGATGAATCCGGGTTCTTCAAGGCCTACAAATGGTATAGATAACTTTAATGAAGAAACGGAAACAGTACCAGACAGAACTCAGGATCAAATAATGAAGTTGATGAACAACTGTAGCTTTGATTATGCTAGAATATTAAATCTTTCTGATTTACGCGAACCTAAAAGTTCTCTATTTTATGATGCTATAAATACTCTAGACAAAAATAATATTCCCCATTCTATATTTGACGCGAAGAGAATAAATGACTTTGAAGAATTATTTGTTCGAGATGTTCCAGTGATTTTTGCTTGGGGTGTAAACAAGCGTCTCATAGACCTTGCACATCAAGCTATAGAATGTATTGGTTGTAAAAACCCTATTGGTTTAAATAAAGAAGGGCTAAGTTTTGCATATTATCACCCCTTACCTCAGAATTTTAATAAACAGAAAGAATGGGTAGAAAAAATAACTGAAATCATAAAAGAGTAAGTTAAAAACAAAAACTTTTCCCGAAACGCAACACTAACCATTGCATAAGATGATGATTTGGCTAAACTTTAAAAAACCGGATATTTAACAAAACCCAAAGAAGGCTACTAAGTCAAACGGTAGTAATTGCAAACTTTGCAAACCTTTCAATCTTGTGTATATCATATTAAAAAATATAATGCATTACGTTATATAAATATCAAGTAAATAACATATATTTAATGTTTCAATTTTCCCCCTCATGAACCGTATAAAAGAAGTTTTAGAAGAAAAAGGCATAAAACAAGTATGGTTAGCCGATAAACTAGGAAAAAGTTTCAATACGGTTAATGGTTATGTGCAAAATAGAACTCAGCCAAGTTTGGAAGTGCTTTATGAGATAGCTAAAATTCTTGAAGTAAATCCTAAAGATTTATTGGTCGACGTTGAATAGTGTTACAAAAATAGTTTTAAGAAAGAGTAATGAGATATATAGGAAATAAATCTAAATTATTAGATTTTATAGATGGTGTTATTAAGAAATATGAAATAAAAGGTGATAGTTTCGCTGACCTTTTTTCGGGTACTTCTAGTGTTGGTGATTATTTTAAGGGTAGATATAAAGTTATTTCTAATGACTTTATGTATTATTCTTATGTTTTTAGTAGAGCGAAACTATTAAACGACACTATTCCTTCATTTAAGGATTTTCATAAGAAATATGGAAAAGATATTTTTGAGTGGCTAAATGAAAAAAAATACAAGCCCAATAAACACTTTTTTATATATAACAATTATACGCCAAAAGGCGATAGAATGTTCTTTACAGAATCTAATGGCTTAAAGATTGATGGTATTAGAGTCTCTATTGAGGATTTATATCGTGATAGAATTATAACAGAGAATGAATACTACTTTTTATTAGCTTCACTACTTGAATCTGTTACTAAAGTTTCTAATACTTCAGGAACATATGAAGCATTTTTTAAATTTTGGGAATCTAGAGCTGCGAAAGTGTTTTTAATCGAACCATTAGATTTTTTACACATTAAATGTCATGGCAGCAATGAGGTTTATAATCAGGATAGTAATGACTTATTAAGAAAGATAGAAGGTGATATACTATATATTGACCCCCCTTACTCTGTAACACAATATGCTTCTGCTTACCATGTATTAGAGACTATAGCGAGGTATGATTTTCCATTCATAAAAGGTGTTGGTGGTAAAAGGGATAAAGGCAAATGTGTTTCTATGTACAGTCGTAAACACCATGCTTATAAGCAATTTGAAGATTTATTCCGACAAGCAAATTTCAATCACATTTTAATTAGTTATAGTAACCAAAGTATTGTTCCGCTTGATGAACTTGTTGATTTAGCAAAACTGTTCTCCATTGATAACGAGGTACATGTAGAAGATTTAAACTACAGAGAATATCAAAATCACCGTTCAAGTAATAAAGGAAATGGTAAAAAATTAAAAGAAGTGATTATTTATTTTAGGAAAGACACTAAAGTTATCAAATCTCCACTTAATTATTCTGGTAGCAAGGATAAACTTGTCCCGCAAATAATAAAAGAACTTCCTAAGCATGTCGACACTTTTGTGGATGTTATGGGTGGTGCTTTTAACGTGGGGGTTAATATTGTTGCTACAAACAAAGTTATATATAACGAAATAAATA
>JBLWYD010000099.1:0-8404 GCA_048267165.1 Bacteroidota bacterium | reverse complement strand
TATTTAATTAAATATTTGGATTTATCTTAGAATGCTCAGGCATCGTTAAATACGTCACTCTGAACGTAGTGAAGAGTCTAGGGGGGGAATTAACTTGCGAAAGGTGAATTTCTATAATATATGATTTTCTCCCTTTTAATGGACAAGCTTGGAAATTGAATTTTTCTATTTTTAATTTCTAATTCATTAAAAATTATCTCGATATTTTCAATATAAGTCAAATCTACTTCAAAGTTAAACTCATAATAGTATATGCCCCTCAAGCCTTTAGTCTTTTTCCCTTTGTAATTTAACTGTTGCCCATTAAATTTGATGGTAACAAACTCAGGTAAATTCTCAATATTCAAATCTGACTTAAGGTTAATTTTTACTTCATGTAGAGTCATACTCTTAATGTATTCTGATGAAGGTATTATTGGTAAATAGACAAACCCTGAAGTTAGAACTTTACCTGTTGAATATATCAATACTTCAAAAACTTGATTTGTATCTAAACATTTATAATGAGTAGAAGAGTATGACTCAATCCGTTGTTCTTCCCATCCAATATTTGTTTGATCTTTATCAATAAATTTATATCTGATTATAAAATTAGAACAACCAAAAATGAAAAAGCTCAACATTATAAGTGTTAATATTTTATAAATTTTACTCATAGTTTTTTATCTTGACTTTCAATATTAAATATATAGTTATTCAATTTACGAATTTCTATCTATAAAGTCTAAGCCAACAGCAATCCTCCTCTGATTTTATGATATAATCTACCTGTGAAATCCTATAATCCTTTTAATCTGTGAATCTAGGTGTTTTATCAACCTTAGAGAAAATTTTAATATATTTTAAGAAAAGACTATAATGAACTAAATTTGAAATAAAATTAAAAAAAGTAAAAAAACACTTGACTCTTACGTTACGTCACGTATTATCTTTGAATTAACAATTGATTTGAATTATGAAAAAGTATAGTACAAAAGAATTATCAAAGCTAGCTGGCGTTAGTGTGCGCACATTACACCACTATGATAAAATTGGATTATTAAAACCTGCAATCCGTACTGAGGCCAATTACCGGTTGTATGGTGTTGATGAAGTACTATTACTCCAACAAATAATGTTTTATAAAAAACTAGAAATATCACTAAAAGAAATAAAGAAAATTCTGCTAGACCCTGAATTTGATTTGATTGAAGCTATGGAGAATCAGAAAAAGATTCTTGAATGTAAAAAGAATGAGATTTCTAGTCTGATTAAGTCAATTGATAAAACAATGTTAAACATAAGAGATAAAAAAATGATTACAGAACAAGAATTATACGATGGGTTTCCAAAAGATGAACAGAATAACATCCGTAAAGAAGCTGTTCAGAAGTATGGTTTAAACGCAATTGAAAAAGCAGAATACTATTTGAAGAAACTTTCGAAAGATGAACTTGAAGAATTAAAAGAAGAGCAAAAGAATATTTTTAGAGTTCTATTTGATAGTTCGATAAATGATCCTAAAAGTGAATTTGTACAGATGGAAATATCTAGACATTATAAAAACATTAGGAAATTCTGGGGGACAGATGGTTCTAGTGACTCTCAAAGGCGGGAATATAAAGGACTAGGCGAGCTATATATAGCAGATGAAAGGTTTACTATGGTCGAAGGTAAAGCACAACCAAGCTTTGCAATATTCTTAAGTAAAGCAATGTCTTACTTTGCTGATACTCAATTAAAGTAACTAAAGAGAAAGTTATTAGGTATAAAATTCAAGCCCATTTAGTAATATTCAAATGGGCTTTTTTTATTCGTTCAGTTCTAAAACTCATTGCCTGTATAGACAATAACGTCAAGTGCAAAGTCCACATCATCAAAATCGAGAGCTAGCTTTGCCGCTCTTTCGAAGAATACTTTTCTGCTGTCACCTTTCTTGTTAAGAGAAAGCGCAACAGTAAGTAAAAACTCATAATCACCTAATCGAGCGTGTCTGTCGAACATTTCTGCTTCAGCTTCTATTAGTTCTACCTGCTCGATTCTTGCCTTCACATCTTCGATTTTAGGCAATTCGGTTTGCATTGCAATCTTGCCTAGGTCATTTGCAGTATAAACATCTGATTTCTTTACATAATCGGGTAGTTTGTCATAACCCATACCTAGTGATAAACCCGGTTTTGCCAGTTCGAATAGTGCATCACCATTTGCTCTTGTGTAAAAATTACCACCATTTCTGCCGACCAAATCTATTTTATAAGGGTCTATATGTCCATCAGTCATAATATCTTCACTAATGTGGTATTTGATTACTTCACAGATTGCAAAGTTACCAGAGCCAGCACCGCCGCCCATTTCAACCATATCTATTAGCTTACATTCCATTTGGAATGGAGATTCTTTGACACGTTTTGGCTTTACTAAGTGAGAATCTAGTGGAGTAAACCCTGCTTTTACAAATTCATCTACATCAGCAGAAAATTCACTTGATGCTAAGTTCATCTGTTCAACTATGTCAAAAGTGACAGCGTGAACTACACATTCACCAGTGTCCAATAGATTCTGGTAAGTATCTTTCGTCGTATTGTCTCTACCACGGCGAGCGGGGGAGAAGGCAATAGTCGGAGGATTAGCACCAAAAGCATTGAAAAAAGAGAATGGTGCCAAATTATTGACACCATCTTTACTAATAGTAGATACGAAGGCAATCGGTCTAGGGGCTATACCACCTAGTAGGAATCCGTGCCTTTTTCTTAGCTCTAAATCTTTTGGCTCTACTGAGTACATTATACTTTTCTCTTTTTAGCTAGTATAGAATAGTCATTATTTGTCAAAGCTATTTTATTCTTCAAAGTTCCAAGGCCTGTTATTTCCAAAGTCATCTCATCGCCATCTTCTAACCAGATTGGAGTGAAATCTTCGCCCTTAGCTTTTGCTTCGTTTGCCCAAGTACCGTTCAGCTCCAAGTAACAGCCCGTACCAACTGTACCAGAACCAATTACTTCACCGGGTTGAATTTCAACACCATAAGATACTCTTTCCAATATCTCTGCGAAAGTGTAAGTAATATCCTTCGTGTTTCCTTGTGATACTTGTGTACCATTGTGGAATGCCTTCATTGATAGTTTGTATATATTTCCTTTTGGAGTTGCAATTTTGTACTCTTCCAACTCATCTGGAGTCACTAACCATGGGCCAATTACAGTTGCGAAATCTTTACCTTTTGCTGGGCCTAAGTTAAGCTTCATTTCTTCCATTTGCAACAATCTTGCTGAAAGGTCATTCATAATAGTATAACCGAAAATATAGTCGTCTGCTTCTTCGGCAGTTACGTTCTTCCCGTATTTACCTACTACAGCAGCTATTTCTAGCTCAAAATCTAATTTGTGTAAGTGGTCTAATTCGACAGGAACGTCGCCTTCGCCCATTACAGCATTGTGATTAGTAAAATAGAAGATTGGGAATTCATCGAATTCTGGAATCATATCTACGCCACGGTTCTTACGTGCAGAAGCAACGTGCTGTCTGAATGCATAACCATCACGGCAAGAAGTAGGGTGTGGAACTGGTGCTAACATCTTAGCAGGTGTCTCAGCAGTAAAGTCTTTTGCCTTCAACTGACGCTCTATTTCGCGAGCATTGTTAACTGCATCATCGCCACCACGCATTAGCGATAGTATATCACTAGGTACATTGATGCCTAATTGTGAGCCAGATTTTTGCAAATCAGCTATTTTGCCGTTTATATAAAGGCCTAATCTTTCTTGGTTGTCCGAATTTAAAAACGATACGAATTTCATATTTATTCTTATTAGTTTATTAATTAAAAAAGAGTAATACGAATTTACCAATAATTGATTGGAAATTAAAGAATGTTGAATTTAAAATGGAATAAGGAATAAAGTGATTAGATTAGATAGTTATATCTAGGTAACCATTTTTGAGTTGCTTTTGAGCAGTTTCTCTGTTCGAAAGTTGAGTTTGATTAAGCGAAGTAATACTAACAACCTCTTTCTGAAGACCTTTAGAGCCCTCTCTAGCTTCATTCTTAGGCGCTTCTACTACTGCCTTTGCTTCTTGCTTTGGTGCATTGCTATTTGTTCTCTCATCGGGCAATGGAGTAGAATAGTAATTGTCTTGTATGTTATTACCTATTTGCATAATTCTAAACTAATAATTAAATACATAATATCCAAATGATTAGATGTTTTTTATTGAAACGATACTAATTATATTTATTTTTGTAGCAGATAATAAAACGGAAATAGAATGAACGAAAAAATAAAGTCAATTTTACTTAGGTACGAAGAGGTCAATAAGGAACTAATGAACCCTGACCTAGTTAACGACCAAGCCAAATATAGAAAGATAACTACTGAACATAAGAACCTACTACCAATAGTAGAAGCAGGTAAAAAGTACCTAAAAACTCTAGGCGATATAAAGCAAAACGATGAGCTAATCAACGATAAAGCTGTAGATCCTGATTTGAAAGAAATGGCCTACGAAGACAATGAGATGCTAAAAGAAGCACGTGAAGTCATCGAAGAAGAACTAAAAGTATTGCTTATTCCGAAAGACCCTGATGATAATAAGAACTGCATAGTAGAGATTCGCTCAGGTGCTGGTGGCGATGAAGCAGCTATTTTCGCTGGTGATTTGTACCGAATGTACGAGCGATTTTTTGAGATGATGGGATTCAAATATGATATAATGAACATCAACAACGGTGAGAAAGGTGGTTTCAAAGAGGTGATAATGGAAGTTAACGCCGAAGACGCTTATGGTACTTTGAAATACGAAAGCGGTGTACACCGAGTTCAACGTGTACCTGAAACAGAATCGCAAGGACGATTACATACTTCAGCCGCTTCTGTAGTAGTTCTACCAGAAGCCGATGACTTAGACGTAGAAGTTCTAGACAAAGATATAAAGAAAGATACATACCGAGCTTCGGGTGCAGGTGGACAGCACGTTAACAAGACTGAATCGGCAGTAAGATTAACTCACATGCCTACTGGTATAGTCGTGGAATGTCAAGATGAGCGTTCGCAAATAAAGAATCACGCAAGAGCTCTGAAAGTACTAAAAGCTAGAATATATGAGCGAGAAGTACAAAGACAGAATGCAGAAATTGCTTCACAAAGAAAAACTATGGTTTCAACTGGTGATAGATCGGCTAAAATCCGTACTTACAACTATCCTCAAAATAGAGTTACAGATCACCGTTTGGAAGGCGACGCAAAAAATTATAGTTTGAAGGAAATAGTTGAAGGGAATTTGACAAATATAATTGAAAACCTGACAATTGCAGAAAGAGCAGAAATACTAAAAGCGGGTAATAACTAAGCTGATGCTAACTATAGGCAGAATAGAAAAGGTGAATTTGGTGGATTTGGGATTCCTTGATTTGGATTCTAAAATTGATTCAGGTGCCTCTACATCTGCTCTACATGCTCAGAACATAAGAAAAGTTAAAATAGATGATAAAAACTATGTCATTTTCCGTATGTTAGATAAATCTCATCCTTCTTATGAAGATAATGATATAACATTACCTCTCTATAAAATCAAAAGGGTAAAAAGCTCGAACGGATTCACCCAAAAAAGGTATTCAATTCAAACTAGGATGAAAATAGGGAAGAAAATATACAGAATAGAGTTCACTCTAACTGACCGTAAAGATATGAGATACCCTATACTACTAGGCACTAAGTTCCTAAAAAATAAATTTTTAATCGATGTTTCTAAAAAATATATAATATCAAGCCAATGAAAAAAATAGTCGTACTATCAGCTAACAAGAATCTCTATTCCACCAAAAGATTGGTAGAAGCAATAGAACAACGTGGACACGAAGCCCTAGTAGTCAACCACACCAAATGCTCACTGCTAATGGAAAAGGGAAATCCGATGGTATATTACAATGGCGAACCAATTGAAAATGTTGGTGCCGTTATACCTAGGATTGGAGCTTCTGTAACTATGTACGGCACTGCAGTAGTCCGCCAATTCGAGCTGATGAAAGTATTCTGCGCTATCGAATCGCAAGCAATTGTGCGTTCGCGTGATAAACTGCGTAGCTTACAAATTATGGCTAGGGAACATCTAGGTGTACCCAAAACGGTATTTGCTAGACATCCGAAAAATGAAGACGCAGAAGTACTACTTAGACAAATCGGCAGTATGCCTGTTATTATCAAGCTATTGGAAGGAACTCAAGGACTAGGTGTAGTACTTACTGAAACTCGAAAAGCTGCGAAATCAGTTATTGAAGCATTCTCAGGCCTGAAAACAAGTATTCTAATACAAGAATTCATCAAAGAAGCGGGTGGCTCTGACATAAGAGTATTCATAGTAGATGGTAAAATAGTAGGCGCAATGAAGAGAACTGGTGCCGATGGAGATTTCCGTTCTAATATACACCGTGGCGGATCGGCTGAAGTTATAAAGCTTACTCCAAAAGAAAAGAGAGCGGCACTAAAAGCTGCTGAGTCTATGGGGCTTTCAATAGCTGGTGTAGATTTACTGCAATCAACTCGTGGGCCACTAATACTAGAAGTAAACTCTTCACCGGGGCTACAAGGTATAGAAAAAGCAACTGGCGTAGATATAGCCGGCAAAATAGTCGAGTACATAGAATCGCACATGATAGCCGAGAAAAAGCCGAAAAAGAAAAAGAAAATAGTAGTTTAATTAGCTACATTAAAATTGAAGATAAAATGAGATTGTCCCAGAAAGGCAATCTCTTTTTTTTTTTGTATAGACGCGTATTGTAGTTGGCTTTAGCTTTCCTTCACAACTCAGTGCCTAGTATTTGTATTGAGCTTATTCGAAATAAAGAGTCAAGGAGAGAACTGCGTAGCAGTTGAATATTCTTAAATACTACATCCATTTAAAATCCAACTCATGAAAAAAAACTTTCACTATCTGTGAGACGTTTTTGATGTTCATGTGTCTATATAGTATAGGGAGATGACAATTATGAAAAAACAAATGAATATAATTATACTATTACTAATACTATGTGCCGTGCAGCTCAATGCACAGTTTACTTATTATTCAGCTGAGAATTCGGATATTCCACAATCATTCATTTTTGATATTGAACAGATAGATGAGACTATGTGGTTCTCTACGCATAACAGTGGTATTATTTCGTTAAGTGAACAAGGGTTTTGGCGAGTATTCGATACAACCAACTCTGATATTATTTCCAATGATATATTACAAATCGAAAAAACATCAGATAATAAATTATGGTACAGTTCTATAAAAGGTTTAGGCAGCTATGATGGTGTGAATTGGGTCACATATCCTCAATTTTCAAATATTAATGGTCTTGCTGCTTTTGAGAACCAAGTTTATATTTTGAGTTTTCATGACTTATATAGGTTCGATGGTGACAAATGGGATAAACTATATTCTTTCGATATTATCAACCCTCCTTTTTTCAATTTAGTTGTTGATAAGACAAGTGTACTTTGGATTGGTTTTAGAACTCTTGATAATACATTATTCAAAGTAGTAGGAGATGAGTTAATAAATGTCGAACTTAAAGGTTCAGCTCATGAAATAGATAGTAGTGAAATAACATCAATGGCTGTAGATAGCTTGAATAATTTATGGGTTACTTACTTATATTTATATGAACAAAGAGTAGCTAAATATAACATTGAGTCTGATAATTGGGAAATATTTACTAAAGACGATTTGAATTATAGTGATAGTGAAAGAACTGTATTTACAGATATAACAGTTGCTCCAGATAATACAATCTTTATTTCCTCTGCAATTAGTAGGTATAAAACACCTAGAAATTTAGTAGAATACGATGGTAAAGAATGGAAAACGCATCAGCTTGATAGTTTATATACAGACCCAACTTGCCTTTGCCCACTTCGTTGTGTTGCCTCTGACACAAAAGGAAATATTTGGACAGGTACTTATGGTATAATCAAGTACTCGGGTCTACAAGCAAGTGTTTCAAATATTGATAAATCCACATACACCATCTACCCCAACCCAACTACTAACTCCCTCAGTATAGAAATAGAAAATGAAGCACTAGCCACTAGCTACAAAATAACAGACACAAAGGGTAAGCAATTACTGATTGGTAGTTTGTCGCCATCTAGTTCAGTTAGTATAGTTGTAGAGCAATTACCCGATGGCGTGTATATTATAGAGTTAACTACCAGCGATGGCGAAATGATTATCGATAAATTTGTGAAAAGGTGAATAAAATGAAAACAATTATACTCTTACTAATACTATATGCTTTTCAGCTCAATGCGCAGTTTACTTTATATACGCCTGAAAATTCTGACTTACCAAGTCATAAAATTTCAGATATAGTCGTTGACTACGACAATACTATCTGGTTAGCTACTGATTTAGGATTAGTGGAGATTAAGAACAACCATTG
>JBLWYD010000098.1:0-8572 GCA_048267165.1 Bacteroidota bacterium | reverse complement strand
TCTATTATATAATAGCCTAATTCTAAATTGCCTTTGTCTTGATCTTTAGGCACAACTATATAAACGTGCGACCAATGATCTGGATTAAATTGCGGTTGCTTTATCCTGCGTATGTAATGCAGAACATCTTGGTTGAGTAGAAGGGTAGATGCAAATAAACTATAGCTTTTACAATCTATACCGGTAAAACGGTCAGTAAAACTACATTCTGGGCTTCTTAACTGTTGTAAAAAACCATCTACTTCGTATTGAAAGTGAGAATACAGAAAACTGTAATTATTAATTACTGTGTCCTGTAAGCTTTTTCCAAGTAAGGCTTTGGCTAACTCTTTTGTTTGGTGTTGGTAGTGTTTTATAGCGTCGGCCATACTTTTTACAGTATGTAATGTGTCGCCTTCGCTTTTACGATCTACCTTACAGCTCCCTTTTTTCATGAGTTTAGCAAAACGAGACGTTTTTACAACCTTTCGCTTTGCTATATTGTTTAACTCACTTTTTTTCATACCAACCTGTTTAAGAACTTTGCTATTAATCTTGGGTTGCAATTAATAGATTATTTTTCTTAGAGGTAGGCTTTAAAGGGGTTTAGGGGTATTTAGTATGGGGTAATGTTAGATAAAGTTGTTTGGTATGGTTAGTTTTGTTATTTTGCCTTGTTGTATAGTGGTAATAGGAACAAAAGAGCTCTTATTAGGAGTTGTATGTCATTTAGAAAAACGCAAACCAAGAATAATAAATGATTCAAGTTTTAAAAAAAGTTTTAGGAAATTGGGAGACAAAACGTATTAAAAATAAATTAAAAAAGACACTGAAAAGAAATGATTTAGCAAGAGAATCAGATATTGAAAGTGTCCATAATTTATGGTTGAATTTACAAAAAAGAAAAATACATAAATATGACGAATTTTATAATGTTTGTCTTTATTCTTCGATCGTAAGTCGTGATATTTCAATTTTGTGGAATAAATATTCTTTGAGTGAAAATGATGCGGAAAAAAATCTATTCGGAAGATTATTGAGTATGTCATTAATTGAGTTTTTAGATGACATTAATGGGCTTTTAGGAAGGAATCTACGATTGGAACTGGAAAGAAATTCAATGGAAAAATTTGTAGAAGAATTAAATTTAATTAATAAAGAATTTGCAAGAGTAAAAAAGCAACATAATACCGAATTAAGAGAGATTCGTAATAATTGTTCCGCTCATAAAACAAAAAAAGCAAAAGATTTAATTGATTTTACAAAAAACAATCATTTTGAAAATCTACACGAAATTTCAGCAGATACCTCAAAAATAAATATTAAACTTACTGAATTGACAACTAAAATAATTTACGGCATTAATGATGAACAGAAAATAAAACTTGCAGAACTTCAATCGAAAGTTAATGATATGAAAAAAAACGCCATACAACACCGTGTATAAGTTATGGCTGGGTCTGTGCCTACTTGGAAATTCCTGCGGAATTTCCACAGGCAGTTTACCGTTTGGAATTGTCCGTAATTAGTCCACGCCACAACTCATACACATAAACGTTGTGCCACATTACTCACTCAAAATCTGAAAAAGTGAATAAGTTAAAAAAGTGAGGTTTGTTCTCCTCTCCATTTTATTCCGTGAACTTTTAATATTTCGAATTTATCTTCAAGGAACATTCCTGAATATTCATCTTTTTTCAGTTTAATAAGTAAATCAACTGCTAATGAATCTCCAGCTCCGAATCTTAATTTTTCATCTAAAATTCTTTTAAGAAAATCTTCATCTCTAATTACAACTTGATTTATGATTCTATTCTCATAAATGAAACTCCATTTTGAGTTCTTTTTAGGAACAGTTTCCCATTTCTGAATACCTACATTAACTTGCTTTGTTCTTTCGTCTGAATCTTCTTCTTTTAGTAAGTAAGGATTATCATAATCTATTTCCGAAAAATCCTCTCTTGGAACATCTATAATTACTTGACCAGATTTTTTTTCTGTTAACTTTATACCTTTTATTTCTTCATCAGAATCAAGTGTCTTTACATCTTGAATTAATGCTTCGTTTACTATTTTATTTCCTGTATAAATTTTAAATGCGTCTTTACCTATTTTTAAAGTATTGTTTTTGCCGTTTAAATTTATAGTTAATTCAACTTTATCACCTTTCTCTATTGCTTTATCTGCCTTTTCGCCTTTCAAGAATTTTTTAATGCTAATAATTTCAGATATTGTTGAAAATATAGTTTTAACATATTCAATATTTTCCATAGCGAACAATCCAGTAACAGCCGAAACTTCAATTAATTGATTTACATCAAAAGAACCTTTTTCAAAAGATTTGACTTTTACATCTAATTTAATATTAGGAAAAATATCACTTTTAACTTCTTGAATAATTGCTGAAAAATGGAATTGAGAAGATAGTAAAGTGTTTATATTTATGTAATGATTATCTCCTTCATATTTAAATTCGTAGTGAGATTCCCTTTTTTTAGTCATAGTTAGTAGGTTGAATTTATTAACAAACATACTGAAATTAAAAAACGTGGCACAACTTAAGCCGTATATACTTTATAGCTATTAATTGCTTATTTATGAAAATTCTCGCACTCATTTTATTCCGTTTTTATTTACTATTTTAGTGCTTTGTAAACGCTACAAAGCATATACAACAACGTTACCTGCAAGCTGAAAATGCCAACGCTCGGTCAAGCACATTTGGTTTTGCCAACGCTAAAAGCCAACGCTGAAAAAACCAAAAGAGCTTGCCCTTTCCCAACCCACGACAATACAGCGAATAATTCAACCGAATAATAGTGAACTTTTACTATATTTGACCTGAATTAAACAAATTAGGTTTCAAATGAACCGAATTAAAGAAGTTCTAAAAGACAAAGGAATATCTCAAACTTGGCTTGCCAAACAGACAGGAAAAAGTTATACCACGATTAATGAGTATGCTAGAAACGTAAGACAACCAAGTTTAGAAGATTTATACCAAATTGCTGAAATACTGCAAGTTTCGGCAAAGGACTTACTAATTGACAAAACGGAATTAAAGTGAGTAAAAAGGAAAAGAACCTCGATATTTTTATCAGCAAACTGTTGGACAGTGCTAAAATAAAATATAGTGCTGACGGAAGTAGCATTAAAGAAATTAATGACGCTTTAAAAACAGCTTCCAAAAAGGGAACAGGTCGCGTTGGATTTCCAGAATTCGTTGGAATTTCAAATGATTTTATCATTGTCATAGAAGACAAAGCCGAACTAAACAAACAAGCCAATTACATAGACGAAGAAGAAATTAATTTAGCAACTGATGTAAAGTCATTGAAAGATTATGCCGTAAACGGAGCTTTCCACTACGGAAAACACATTATTGAAAATACCAATTTCAAAAAAGTATTTGCGTTTGGTTGTTCAGGAGACGAAAAACACCACGTAATCCGACCAATTTTCATTGATAAAAACGGATACAAACTTCTACAGCCAGTTGAGAACTTTGAAAATTTTTCAGCTTCAAACATTGATAAATATTACAGAGAACAAGTACTTGAAGAAACACCAGCAGAAACTTTAGAACTTGAAGAAGTTTTAAAAAAATCGGCTGAACTTCACGAAGCATTGAGGAATTATGGACAATTAGGCGATTCAGAAAAACCGCTTGTTGTTTCGGCAATACTTTTGGCACTTCGAGAAGATTCTAAAATTGCAGACCAACTAAAAGGCGACAACTTAAAAACGGACGGAAAAATAATTTATGATGCACTTTCTACACATATGACTCGTGTAGAAGTAAAACCCGAAACCAAAAAAGAACAGGTTTTGGCTCAATTTGACATTATAAAAAATAGAACGCTACTCAATCAAATTGACGAACGTTTAGAAAAAACACCGCTCAAATATTTTACAGAGTTTCTACAAAAAAATGTTTACGCAAGTGTTGTTGCTAATTCTACCGAAGATATTTTAGGTCGTTTCTATGGCGAGTTTATTCGTTACAGCGGTGGAGACGGTCAAACTTTAGGCGTTGTATTAACACCAAGTCATATTACCGATATTTTTTGTGATTTAGTGGACTTAAAACCTACTGATATAGTTTTTGACCCTTGTTGTGGCACAGGCGGATTTTTGATTTCTGCAATGCACAAAATGTTAGAACAAGCCAAACCAGAAGAAGTCGAAACCATTAAAAGAGATAGAATACACGGAATAGAAATACGAGAAGATATGTTTTCTATTGCTACAACCAATATGATTTTGCGTGGCGATGGAAAAAGTAACTTAATAAAAAACGATTTTCTAAAACGTGATATAAAATCAATGCGAGCAAATAATTACTCGGTTGGTTTTATAAATCCACCGTATTCGCAAGCCAAAGGAAAAGACACCGCTCATTTATCTGAAATCCATTTTATTGAGCATTTATTAGACGGTTTGGCAGATAATGGACGTTGTGTAATTATCGTTCCTCAATCTACAATGGTTGGTAAATCTAAATCGGACAAAGAAGTAAAAAAACGCATTCTTACCAAACATACATTGGAAGGCGTAATTACTTTGAATAAAGAAACGTTTTACGGTGTAGGAACAAATCCCTGCATTGCTATTTTTACCGCTCACAAACCACATTCTGAAAAGAAATTTTGCAAATTTATAAATTACGAAGATGACGGTTTTACGGTTCGTAAACACGTTGGATTAGTGGAAACTGAAAGAGCCAAAGAACGAAAAGCTCATTTATTGAACTGTTGGCTACACGATGCACCAGCCGAAACTAAATTTATGGTAAAAACAACCATAGAACCCGAAGACGAATGGTTGCACTCGTTTTACTATTTCAATGACGAAATACCCAAAGCAGAAGATTTTGAAAACACCATTGCTGATTATCTCACTTTTGAGTTTAATATGATAATGCAAGGCAAAAGTTATCTATTTGAAAATGCAGAATGATATGGATTTAAAATTATCAGATAGAGATTGGAAACAGTTCAAACTTGCTTCAATTTTCAAAATTGAAAATTGCAAATGTTCAAAGGTTTCAGGACTTCAAAAGGGAACAACGCCATATGTCGGTGCAACAAATAGGAATAATGGTGTAATGAGCTTTGTAAAAGCAGATAAGAAATTAATTACCAAAGGTAATTGTCTTGCTTTTATTTGTGACGGTGAAGGTTCGGTCGGTTATTCAATTTATAAATCAGAAGATTTTATTGGTTCAACAACAGTTAAAGTTGGCAGAAATGAGAACCTTAATAAATACAATGCAACTTTCATAACGACAATAGCAGATACTGTAAGAAGTAAATACAATTTCGGTTTTAAACGAAATGAAACGCATTTAAAGAATGAAATTTTGATGCTTCCTGCCAACAAAAAAGGCGAACCCGATTTTGAGTTTATGGAAGCCTTTATGAAACAAAAGGAACAAGAAAAATTTCAAGAATATAACGACTACATAAGCAAACGTATTAAAGACTTAAAAGACTTTAAAGCTGTTATGGCTATTGAAGAAAAGGAATTTGGAGAGTTTGAAATTTCGGCATTATTTGACACCAAAATTGGAAAAAGTATTGATGGCAATAAAGTAAATAAGTCAAAAGGGAAAACAGCTTATATAACTAGGAAAGAAACAAATAATGGTTTAGACGGTTTTATAAATTACGACAAAGCATATCTAAATAAATCTTTTCCTGTTATTACAATTGGTAATGAGACTGCAGAACCATTTGTTCAAAAATATAGCTTTTTCACAGGTACAAAAGTAAATATCCTTCAATCGAAAAAAAAAGTATCTGATTTTGTTTTAACATTTATAGTAACTTCTTTAAGGCAACATAAAAGTAAGTATTCCTATTCCTTTACTGTCAATTCAACTAGATTAAAGAAACAAAAAATCTTACTTCCAGTAAACGACCAAAACGAACCCGATTATGACTATATGGAAAACTATATGAAACAATTGGAATACAATAAACTGAATAAATATTTAAGAAAAAAAGAGAAACTGAATGCCAACGCTTAAAGCCATACACATTTGCAATTCGCACCAGCAGGTAACAATGTGTATAAGCAATAGCGGGTTTAGTGCAAAATTGAAAAGAAATGAATATTAATAAAGGTAAGTGTTTAACCGAAAATTTATTGCATTTTAACCCGCTACTATTCTTATACTAGAATGTTGTGCAACAGGCAAAAAAATCCGCAACAAAACAACATTAAGCTCTTAAAACCAATTGAAATGTGATTTTTTCACTACATTTGCATAAAAACAAACGTAATTATGTTAATCAGGTTTACAGTTGAGAATTTTTTGTCATTTAAAGACCGAGAAGTGTTTTCTCTTATTCCAGGAAGGGGAACTCTAAAATCACATCATAAATCGAAATCTATAAAAGGAACTTCCGCTCTTAAAACAGCAGTAGTTTATGGTGCAAATGCATCTGGAAAATCCAATTTAATTAAAGCTATCGAGTTTGGAAAAGAGTTGATTTTAAAAGGAAATAAAGCAGAACAGCCTATAAAATATAGCCGTTTCAAGCTAGACAAGAAACTATTAAATCAAAACTCTAGAATTGAGTATGAGATTCAACACAAGAACAAAAATTACGCTTATGGGTTTGTATTCAATTCTAAAGAAATAATTGAAGAGTGGCTTTATGAAATATCTAAAAAATCTGAAAAAGAGATTTTCACAAGAGATAAAAATAGACCAAAGGAATTTGACCTAGACGCTATTCTTAACAAAAACAAAAAAACGGAAGAAAAACAATTTTTAGAGTTTACAGCTAAAGGAACTCAAAAAAATCAACTTTTTTTATCCGAAATAAGAACACGAAAAGTTAAGGAAAATGTTTCAAATATTGACGACCTTATCAATGTTGTAGATTGGTTTCAAAATGCATTAACAGTTATTTATCCAAATTCTAAAAATGTAGGCAAAAAATTTGAACTACTTGAAGACACAGATTTAAATAAAGTTTTTACTGAAATGCTTGGGTATTTTGACACGGGTATTGATGGAATAGAATTCAAAGAGGTTGATATTGAGAAAATTGATATTCCGAGTGAAATATTAAAAGATATCGAGAATGATTTGTTAGGAGAAAAATCAGAAAAAACTAATGCATTTATTTCTAATATACAAGATGACAAATACTATGTTATTTCTAAACTTAAGGATAGTACATTAAGAGCTCAACTTTTAAAAACAAAACATAAAATTAAAGGTGGTGGTTATGAACTATTCGATTTAAGAGATGAATCAGATGGCACTAGAAGAATAATGGATTTAATTCCACTAATAATTGATTTTTTCAAAGGGGATAACGTCTTTGTAATTGACGAAATGGAAAGAAGTCTGCACCCAAATTTGATATATGACCTATTTGACTTCTTTCTTTCTAAATGCAAAAATGTTAACAGTCAGTTTATTGTTGCTAGCCACGAATCAACACTTTTAACTCAAAAATTACTACGAAAAGATGAGATTTGGTTTGTTGTTAAAGATAGAATGGGCGCAAGTAAATTACATTCATTAGAAGATTACAGTATTAGATTCGATAAAGAAGTTAGACGAGACTATCTTTTAGGAAGATACAAAGGTGTTCCTAAATTTGGAAACAGAGAAAACTTAACTGTTATCCCTCAATTTAATTAAGTATGCCAAGAGAACCTATACCATTAATAAGAAAAGGAGGTTTTTTGGATGCTGAAAAGTTATTCATTCTTTCCTATGAAGGCGAAAAAACTGAAGTAAAATATTTTAACAACTTTAGACAATCTGACTTTTTTAATGATTCTGGTATCATAGAAATTGTACCATTAAAAAGAGAGGAAAATACAGGAACAGACCCTTTAAGCGTTAAAAGACTACTTAAAAAAGCTAAGTCCAATTATCCATTCAAGAAAACAGATGAATTTTGGCTTATTATAGATAGAGACCATTGGGAAACTATACATAAAATTAACTTTGACAAATTAGTAGCTGATTGCAATAAAGAGGATAATTTTTTCTTAGCTATGAGCAATCCTTGCTTTGAATTATGGCTAATAATGCACTTAAAGGATATTAACGAGTACAATGAGGAAGAAGTAGGTTTACTTTTAGAAAACGCATCAGTAAGCAGAAAGAAAAATCATATTGATGTTGTTCTTGGTGAACTTCAAGGTGTTGGATATAATAAAAATCCAAATCCCGAAACATTTTTACCATTAACCAAAACAGCAATTGAAAGAGCCAAAAATTTGGATAATACAGATGAACCATATCCAAAAAAACTAGGTACACATATATACAAATTAATTGAAAAGCTTCTGAAAGAATAAGCCCGATTGCACAACAATGTATAAAAATAATAGCGGTTTAATCGCTAAAACCAAAGTAAGTAAATATAAAATTAGGTCAGTGTTTAACCGAAAATTTATTGCATTTTAACCCGCTACTATTCTTATACTAGAACGTTGTATTTAAAAACTAAAGCGGGTTGTGTCTTTATTTGGATATAAACTCCTGTAATTTTACATGAAGTCTGGAAGACAAAGGGCTTTCCATTTTGTCTTTTAATTTAAGGTGGCTTTTTTCTAT
>JBLWYD010000097.1:0-8582 GCA_048267165.1 Bacteroidota bacterium | reverse complement strand
AACTCGCTACACCATCGCGATCGGCAATGTCTAACTGAACCAGTTTAAAATTGGCATGTTGAATACGTGCTAGGCGCGCTTCTTTCAAAGCGACATCGTAGTAGTCATTCAGGTTATCGACACCGACAACCGTGTGGCCTTTCGCCGTTAGCTGTTCTGCTACTGCACTGCCGATAAAACCCGCCGCGCCCGTTACCAAATACTTCATTCTTTTGTTCCTTAATCTGAACCGAATAGATCGCGTGTGTAGACTTTGTCTTTTACATCAGCCAGTTCTTGAGCCATGCGGTTTGAGACAATCACATCACAGCTTGATTTAAATTGGTCAAAATCGGTGAGCACTAATGAACGGAAGAACTCTTTTTCTTTAAGTTCAGGTTCAAACACTACAACCTCAATGCCTTTCGCCTTCAAGCGCTTCATAATGCCTTGAATACTGGACGCGCGAAAGTTATCTGAACCGGACTTCATGACTAAGCGATAAATACCCACACGTTTCGGGTTGCGCTTAATAATAGAGTCAGCAATAAAATCTTTACGTGTGGTATTCGAATCGACAATCGCACCAATTATATTGTTTGGTACATCCGAGTAGTTGGCGCGCAACTGCTTGGTATCTTTTGGTAAGCAGTAACCGCCGTAACCAAACGAAGGGTTATTATAGTGCGAACCAATGCGAGGGTCTAAGCTCACACCATCGATGATTTGACGCGTATCTAGCCCGTGTGATTCGGCGTAGGTGTCTAGCTCGTTAAAGTAAGCAACGCGCAGCGCTAGATAAGTATTCGAGAATAGCTTAACGGCTTCCGCTTCTGTTGAATCGGTATATAGGATCTCAACGTCTTTTTTAACCGCGCCTTCTAACAACAGGCTCGCGAACACTGTTGCGCGTTCAGAACGTTCGCCCACGACAATACGTGACGGGTGCAGGTTGTCGTATAACGCTTTGCCTTCACGCAAGAACTCTGGAGAAAACATCAGGTTTTCACACTCTAATTCTTGTTTAATGCGCGCAGTATAACCCACAGGCACGGTCGATTTGATCACCATTACCGCGTTGGGGTTAATCGCCATTACCTCTTTAATTACCGCTTCAACGGAAGATGTGTTGAAGTAATTGGTTTCAACATCATAATCGGTCGGTGTTGCGATAATCACGAATTCCGCGTCTTGATACGCCGCTTTTTTATCTAAAGTGGCGGTGAAGTTTAACGGCTTATTCGCCAAGAAATCTTCAATTTCAGCATCGACGATAGGAGATACTCTGTCATTAAGTAACCTCACTTTCTCTTCGATAATATCGACCGCGATAACGTCATGATGCTGTGATAACAACATCGCATTTGATAAGCCTACATAGCCGGTACCGGCAATTGCAATTTTCATAATCTGTTCACTTTTAAATTTTTATTTTATTTCATCTAGGCCGTGTTGATCTTTGCTGTGCATTTCATGTTCAACAATACATCGGTAGCCACATTAACATGAATGGCAGCGATAACATTCGGGAGCCCTGACCTCCCCCTTGGTCAATTCGCAGCAATCTTTCATATATTCAATCAAGCTTTTCTGCAATCGAGGTGCACTGATCATTCCCATCGTTCTTGTGTAACAGTTCACCCAGAGCATCTTATGTTGTTGCATGAATTATGTACTCTGGAGAATTGTTCTAAAATTAGTAGCTACCGCTCTATCCAGCCTAGCTGGACCATAAAGATGGATCGCTTTCCAGTCATCTTGACCAGAAGCACAGCGCAAATTGTTAACAGAATGATGTAAGTTAACTTGTGTTCGACTTTGCCACTTTGTCTATGGAGGTATTAAAAAATACTGAAAATGATCTACAAATTGATCTTCGAACAATTGATTATTGTGTGATAATGCTAACTATCGAAAATTGAGAACTCAATACGCTAAAAACCCTTTTAAAAATGGGCATGTAGATGAACTTCCCCTGATATCCGGCCCAAGCTTCACCGCCAGTAATCATCACCCACAGCAAGTCGAAAGGACCTCAAACAGGTGGTAAGTGACATTTACACTTTGGCGTTGGTAGGCAATCGTTTGAAATATTCTTTGGAGTGATCAATGTACATGATGCTCTTCCTAAAAAGGGAGTATATGATCACGAATAGATGTGATCGTTAATTCGTGCGTATAGCTTAAAAGGCGTTCGCGATATCACCCTTAGATTACCCCGAACAAGTTCACACAATAACGTTTCACTAAATGTAGCCAATACATTACTAGCAAATGGTTTGAACTAAATAACTGAAGCTATCGTAAATGCTTATAAGCCCATATCTTAATTGGCCTAGGGGCGATCCTAAGAAAAAAAAGATTAATGGTATGTAAAATATTCCCAAGCGTTAATACGTCTAACTTTTCAAACGCATATAATCTAGACTTTATATCATTAATTGCTTTTTTTAAACCACGACGGCTATGAAATTCGCTATTAACACGGAACCGTAAAAGAGGTTCATTAATATTTGAAAACTTTTTACCACCTGCAAGAAGGTCGACCCATAGGTAGTAATCTTGAGTGTTTTTAAGTTTAGATTTGTAACGAAAACCCTCATTAAAAATTGACATACGAAACATTACCGATGGATGATTAAAAGGGCACTTCTTAATAATAGATTTTGACAATTTATCATGTGAAGACTCCATTTTTTTATAAAAAACATCATCACCAACATCTGATATTTCTATAACATCAGATCCAACAACATCAATTTCTCTATTTTTCGTCAAAAAATCTATTTGTTTTTCGAACCTATCTATTGAAGAAATATCATCTGCATCCATTCTGCCAAAGAATTCATAATTATGATTAATTAATGCTACTTCAATAATTTCATTAAGTCTAAACGCTAAGCCCTTACCAACATCTGCATACATAATAGTAACATTATTTAACATTAAAGAATCAAGATAGTTTTTCACTGAAATAGTAACTGGTCCGTCAACGTTAATATATAAATGGAGACCTACTTTTTGTTTAATAATACTATTAATTGACGATTTTAGGCATTCCAAATCGTCATTAATATATACACACATACCTACAGCTAATTTAATTGACATCTACTTTTCATCCAAAACCAACAGAGAACCTATCTTATTATCGAAATCATTTGAACTGAACTTACCTAATGTGTTTTCTGGAAAATTAGTTAATTCACCAAAGTATATTTGGTTATCCAGTACATATAGATCAACGCGTATAAAGTCAAAATCTTCCGATAGTTTTTCTGCAATTTCTTTAGCATTAGAAAACAGTTTTGGTTCAGATACCCCCTCCCCATTTTCATACAAAAACTTCACATCTAAAAGTTTAAATGAAGGGCTATACATATTTCTTCTATGGGTTGAAAACCTATCGAGATCAACTTGAATCAGCTGAACCTTTCCATTTAAGCAAAAAAATTTATAATCTGGCGGTACGTCACCTAAAAACTCAATAAACTCTTCAACAATGAGTTGACGAGGTGTGTCTTTATAAACCCACTCTCTACCTTTTCTATAATAGTCTAATTTCAACCAAGAAGATGAAATTTTACATACATCAGAATAGCTGTCTACATCCTTGTTAACAATCTTAACCATTTGTGAGCCATGAGTAGCCTTAATAACAAATTTATTAGGGAGTTCATCCCACTCTGGAAGAGTTAGTGAATGTCCTTTCCATAAAATATTTATAAGTTTACAATCAGTATTTTTTGATGATATATAATCCCTAACAGCGAGCCTATCTGAAACTATTTTCCTAAGCTCTGATGTGAGCGAATTTTCTCTCAATTTAATCAGCAATATTTTATCAGTAAGGCGTTTAGGGGAGATCAAGTTAGGTATTCTTTTTTGTCTAAAAATGAATATCGCTATCGAATAAAAAAAATCAAGCATTAATCAACCTTAACATTATAATTAAAAAATATCCGCCTTATTAGAAGGCGGTTTTGCTTTATAACCCTCTAGAAGGGGCGTCCACGCTATCAGCTCTTCAATAACGGCAGTTGTTGTTCATACTCTATGTCCTGTTTACCTTGGTGTCGTACATACCGTAGAATGACGTCTTCATTCACACCGACCATATCTACAAAATACCCTCTAGCCCAAAAATGATTTCCTCATAGTTTCTTACGTATATGTGGAAACTTATTGAAAAGTCTAATTGCTGTTGGCCCTTTAAAGCTTCTAACAAACTCGAGGTCGATAACTTGAGAGGAAAAATGACAACAAGATGAACATGATCTGGTTAAACATTTAATTCTAAAACCTTGCAATCTTTCATGTTGAACAAGATATAGATTGAATGATAAAGCGCCTTTCCAACCTTATCTTTTAAAATCCTATATCTGCACTTTGAAGCCCAAACTATATGGTATTTGCAACGCCATATAGACATGTGATGAAATTCTGTAATCACCCTGTAGTTGTCTCCTCTTACTGATGGTGAATAAATTTATTCCCCTTCATATATTACCATCCATCTACTAACAACATTGCCAATTGAATAAAGCTCTACAATATCATCTTTAGCAGCATCTAAAGTGTAATTGTCGTTATTTACTTTCGCCTTTAACATACTATTTCCAAAATCTACACTCTCATTTTGACCAATTATTGGATAGTAATCCTTAGTAAATTCAGCAACACCAGGGAAATCTGTTACTATCATCGGTTTTTTAGCTATCATGGCCTCACATATTGCTAATGGCATACCTTCAAAAATAGATGACATTAAGTACAAGTCACTAATACTTAAGTATTTATATACATCATCTATTAGCCCTAAAAATCTGACAGAATCTGATAACTCTAGCTCTTCTGATAAATTAACAAGAGCATCTTTCTCTGGTCCATCACCTATAATAATTAACTTGTAAGATGCATCTATAGAATTTGCATGTTTAAGTGCATGTAGCATCATGGGGTAGTTTTTCTCAACACCTAAACGACCAATAGCGCAACAAATATAATTGTTATTCGTAAAATCCAACTCTTTTAATATATCGTTTCTTGAATACTTAGATAGCACTTCATCACTGACAATTTCAAACCCATTCGGTATATAAGTAGATTTACCAGAAGAGAAAACCCCTTCTTTAATATATCGTTCTACAGCAGACTGACTTACATTAGTATTATGATCGGATATAAAATCGGTATACTTATAAAAAAGACCAAAGAGCCTTGTTCTTATATTATAGCTATGAGCAGTACAAACTAACCTAAATTCTCCTCCATAAATTAGCTTATAAAATCTCGAGAATACTATAGAATGCGGTAAATGAGAGTGTATAACATCTGGTTTGAAGTTTTTTACTAACCTATTAAAGTTTGAAAAGCAACAAAGGGCACCTTTAAAGCCATTCATTTCTAATGACTCGGTTTGACAAAATGTTATTTTTGATAGTAAATCGTCTGGTTTACTTTTAAGTCGAACAATTAAAACTTGATTCCCGCGTAGAGAATGCTCTTTAGCAAGTGACACAATTTGCTTTTCTGCGCCACCGACACCAAAAGAATTAACAATAAATAATATTCTCATAATACTAATTTCTAATTTCTAATTTCTGTAAATTGGCTTTTCCATAACTCTATTTCTTTAATTGGAATTATAATTTCAGTAGCAAATTCAGAATTAATCACTTCAGATAACTCCTTCTCAACATTTTCCCGCTCGATAACATTAATGTTAAAATCTTTCTTTTTTTCTTTTGCTCTGTTATCAATCCCTACAATGATTGTTCGATTACCATACTGTAAACTTCTTATTCCGGCGTGCAATCTGGTTCCTACAAAGTCTACCTCTTGCTCATCTAATATTTGATCAAAAAGGTCTAATTGTGGAGGGATGATTTTTATTTTATTTTTATTATTTTCCAATTGTAGTGAACTAAAGTACTTAGAGTCACCACGCCCTTGTAACCATAGATAGACCTCTTTGTAATTGTCACACAATATATCTATCATGATCTTATCATTTTTAGGGTCTTGTCTATAGTCAGTTATGGTAAAAACTACTTTGCTTGCCTTATGCTTTCTAATTCTCTTACAATGCTCAGGAGTTAACTTCCACATCGTAGGACATGCCGTATTTAATACATTATCTATACCAATTTCCTGCAATTTTTTCTTAGTATACTCATCTCTAACTGAATGGTATCGATTCGAGTCTAACAAATACCTATAAGACAGCTGTGTATATAAGGATATTTTCGATTGATAGTCGACCCAACCAACTCCTAAGGTTGTTATTTTTTTCATTCTTAAAACATCAATAGGGCCTACATTCCACTGAGCTGAAGAAAAGAAACTTCCTGTTAATATATTTGAGCCACACAAAATTCTTTCCGCAGCCTCGTTAAAATAGTGAATACCAATAGAACTAGTTCCATCATGCGTGGAAGCTTTGATGAATTGTTGTTCTGAAAATATAGGCGCTATTTGCTCATATATAGACCTATTGATAATTTCATCACCAACATTTAGAGACATAACACTTGTATCATATAAGGCAATTACAGATTGATTGTTTTTTGAACCTGTGAACTTATTTATACCTGTTCTTTTGATTATTTTATTTAACATAAATAGACCTAAAAAATAAATACCTCATACGAGGAGAAAATATAATAACGATGATTAATGATACCACCCAAGAAAGTAAAGCGGATACTATCACTCCACTTATTCCAATTTTTGGAATAAGTAAAAAATTAAGAGAAATATTAAAGAACAATCCTGAAACATTTCGAGCGAAAGCTATTTTACCTAATTCCTCTGCTACTAAAACCCTTCCCAATGAAGATGAAATAAATATTAGTAGTATCAACGGGCTCAGCCACTTAACTATATAAACAGATTGATTAAACTTATCTCCATAAAACATTTCAATAGCGAGTGGGGAAATATAGAAGTTAAGAACACTGAGTAAAACACCTAAAAAAAGAGTGAAAAACATAAGGTTTTTTATTATCTGTATGTAGTAATCATCATGGCTTTTATTTATAGACAGTTCCCTTGAAAAGGATAAATTAAAAGCGGAGGAAATTAATACATATATACCAACAATCTTCATAGCTAATGCATAATTTGCTACATCTTCTAGTGTCATAATTTTCGCCAATATAATTTGGTCTATTTTTCCAAAAGCAACAATAGAAAAGGAAGATAATATAAAGTATAATCTCAACTTAATTAAGGATACTATCTCAACTAAATATTCAGCTCTTACATTATGAAATTCAAGAAAAAAATACCCGCCAGCAATAACAAATAAAACAAGCATATCAAAAACATAAAAATATGGAATTTTATATTCATCTGAGAAAAAAACCAATAAACATTTCATTATAAAAGAAATTGATGTTGAGATAACACCGATCAAGAAATATTTTTTCTCTTTTTTCACAGTAACATTATAAAGGGTCAGTATGGTTATTGTCTTAAATATGATGACAGTTGATATCACGGCTCCAATATACAAGTTCAAATCAAGTAACGATATAACTATAATAGAAATCACATACCCAAAGACACCGCAAATTAATTTAACAACAAGGCAACTAAAATAATAATTTTCAATAGAAAATTTATCATTATTCTTTAAGTAATAATCCTGAAAAACCGTATCTAATGATAGTAGTGAAAATATAACACAAATCATTACTACAGCTTCTATAGCACTATATTCACCTAACTTATCTACTGGGACGTATTTAGCTAAGATAAAAAACGATATAGATATAAGGAAAACGGAAAAATATCTCTCCAATGATATTAACACAGCACCTTTCATTGTTCACCTAAATATGTTAAAAGCATGTTGAATGCAGAATTAAACAAAAATGTCGGTGCAGTACAAAATATCACAAAAACAAATCCTAATATTCTAGGGTGACTAAACTTATCACTTAAAAATTTACAAAGTACCCAAGTCGACATTGATAATGAGAGCATACCTATCCTTTCAGCTTGAGTTCTTCCTAAAAGTGCCACATTTACGACTAAGATTATAAACAAGTAAGATTCATATATGATAAATTCACTTGTTTTTTCGAAGTTGTCATAAAACAAGTGTATAAGCATCACCATAATTAATATAGTAAAAGTAAGCGCTGCATATAGTATACCTAAATTCAACCCAGTCGCATCATGAGACTTTGAACCGGCTACTAGCGGTAACAATGAAATAACAGCTAACGAACTTGTATAAAAAAACAATCGATTTATCTTTTTTCCACTAAATAAAAACAATACGGGTAAAAATATAAACCCTACATTATGAGTTAATCCAGAAAGTAGCCAAAAAATATATTTCTTATTTTCTCCAGTATACGCATAAGATATTGACAACAGTAATATACACATACTTAAATATTGCCTATATACATTCTGAAACCCCATTAAAGCTGGAAAAAAAACAATAAATACATATATAAAATAATTTGGTGTTCTAAATTTCTTATGCGCTAAATACAAAATCAAAAATGATAGCATATCAAATACAAAAAAAACCAACTCCTCAGTTTCTATTATATTTTTATATATAAACCTTGAAGATAGCCAAT
>JBLWYD010000096.1:0-8611 GCA_048267165.1 Bacteroidota bacterium | reverse complement strand
TTAAATCCTCAACAGTAGTATTTAATTCAATCCCTGATTTTTTTGCTCTATTGTAAGCTGTTCTTAAATTCTGTCTCAGACTTTTAGAGTATTTGTTCTTAATATACTCTTCGTGGTTTGAGTATTCATCAACTTGTATTTCTGGACAAGCAGAGTAAAGATACATGTTATTTCCACTAAAGTTATTTGAATATTCTGGGATATATTTCAGCATTAAAATGTCAAACTTGACGTTTTTATACAACCAATCAAAAATTATTTTGTTATGATCAGGTTTATTCGTTATAATGTCCAAATAGTTACCTGCCCATTGTTGTCCTAAGAACTCAATAAAACTAAATTTAACACCATATTTCTTTCTGTAAACTTTAATAAAAGGAGCAATTGCAATAAGATTATTGTTTTCATATAAACAGATTATTACCAAACTTTTATCAAATCCTATCACATTATCGTTAACATCTTTAAAAATATCCCACCAAGTAAATAACCAATCATAGGAAGATGTAAGGTTTGGATGATTTAATAATTTCTCTAATTTTTTCCATTTATCTTCTAATGATAAAAAACTAGAGTCGCTTTCAATTAGGTTTACGTTAATTTTTTTCGCCATATTTTTTTTAAAAAAAAACAATTAAATTTCAAAGCTTTAATATAAAATTGTTTATTTAATACGATTGTACCAATAAAACTGATAGTTAGAATAATCTTGTTTTCCTTTTCCACTATCTGCAATAATTGATAATGGAAGGTAACTTAACGCAATAAACAAAGTAATAATAAAAACTAGAGGCTTTTTCCGAATATTCATTCTTAAATAAACTAGTAAATACGCTGTAACTGGTACAATGAATATTGTGAAATAGGCTATTGGTCGAATAAATCCATGGTTCATATTTGCTAAAATATTATAAAGTAAAAACCCAAATATGCCAATGTTGTAATACGTTAAAAAATTTGTGTTTTTAAATGTTGATTTTAGTTTTGGGGAATACCAAATAACTAGTAAAGGTGTTAGTATCATGCTCAATCTCCTTGGGCCAATATTTCTTATTTCTTCGTTGTCTATAAGTAACTCTATGTTTTCTGAATACCAATCATATCCAAGATAGCTTAATAAATATGGAAATTGAGTTAAATATTCTACCCAAAAACTCATGTTACCGAGTAAAAAAGAAGCAATAACCAATCCTACTGTCAAGATTCTATGTTTAAAATAATCCTTTTGCGGAATAAAATAAAAAGCCAATAAAACTATTGCTGAAGTATGAAATAGACTTGCCAATACAATTGCTCCTACATATTTCCATAATTGTCTTTTTTGAATAAATTGAATGGCAAAAACAAAGATTGTAGCAGCCAACATTTGTCTAATTCCATTCATCCAGCTCAAAAACTCAGGTCCAAATAAAATAACTATACCTAAAAATGGATATAAGTAACGTTGGTCCTTGAATGCCCGATAAATAAAGAAAAGCTGTAAAAAGGCTAGAAATCCAAAATAGATGGAAAAGTGAATGCCAGATTTGGCGAAAAGATTTGTGATGAATTCAAAACCAAATTCTCTCTGTATTCTTGGAGCGTCACCATTTTGTATTCTTAAATAATTTAATAAATAACTACCATGATCCACGCCCACATTCCAACGAACTCCTGCTATAAAAGCAAATGCCAACAACGCTAAGCCTACTTCCCATATCCAGAATGGTGTTTTTTTATTCAGAAGCAAATTGTTTTTCTGGCGTATACGCGCTAGGTAACCCAAAGAATAAAGGATAAGACCTAGTGTTATGTAAACAAAGAAACTTTGAAGCATTATTTAAACCTATTTAAAATTGGTTTTAGTGTGTTCTCAACAATGTTTGACCAAGAATATTCTTTTAATGTTTTACGTATATTATCTGAATTATAGGTTTTTCTTTTATTGTACACTGTCTTTAAAGCCTTTGAAAAGCTTTCTGGAGTATCATCGCATAAAACGCCATTTTCTGGATTAATTAAGTTTTTGTTTTCATACGTATTAGTTGCAATACAAATCATTCCTGACATGATGTACTCAAAAGTTTTTGTCGGTGGTTGAAAATCAAAAAACTCTGTCATTGGAATATATGAAACACCAACATTTGTATTTTCGAAATAAGGTTTAAGCTTTGAATATGGTACTCTACCATGTGTTTTTACAATAGATGATAATTCTAATTTATTTATAAGCCTAACTATTTCGGGTAATTCAGTACCGTCTCCAATGATATCATAACTTATTGTGACCTTTGGGTTTTTATTAATAAAAAAGGATAGACCTAGGATTGTTTGATTTATATTTCTACCATTTAAGCTTCCAACATATAGAAGTCTTAAAGTATCAAATTTCTTACTTTTATTTGTGATAACATCTGCTCCTAAAGGGAGTATGGTAGATTTTTCTTTAGTTAGCTTTAATTTCTTTTGAACACCAAGAGAAATCGGTGTTATATAATCAAAAGCAGCACAACATTTCAATAAATCTTCATCTTGAATTAATCTAATATTTTTATTAGGTATTACAGAAAGCGTACGAATATCCAAAATCATCTTTTTCTTAGGAAATACTTTTTTGAGTAGATGACTTTTTTCGAAGTAATTCACATAAATCAGACCTTTAAACCGGGCAATGTTTAATATTGAAATGATTAAAAACCGAACCCCCCGAATTGCTTTTGGGCCTTTCCAAGAAACGTATTTAACTGTAATGTTATCTACCGATTTTTTCTCAAAACCAGTATCAAAGCAGATAAATGTTATTTTGAAATCTTCCTTTAATAATTCACAGTATTTATAGTAGTTTGTATGATGTCCAAACTGTCTTTTGGTTATAATCAATAAAGGTTTCATTTTTTTGTAGAAAATAGCTTATTTGTTTTTATTAAAAGAGGTTTCATGGTATTAAAATACTGGTTAGACACTAAGTGTGTCTTTTTTTAAATTTTTAAAAATATAAATAAAATATAAGAGCGTTAAAATTGACATAGTAATTCTAGAAATAAAGTTTAACTCATACTGAACCATTATAAGCGACATTAACGCTACACTAAATAAAAGTATTTCACTACGGTAAATAAAGTTAATTTTCATGGCTTTTGATGTATAGGCTGTCAAGATTAGGTATTTAAGGAAAGCAGGAACTAAAAAAGCAACCCCTATTCCAATTAATCCAAGCCCTCGGAATTGTATTAATATGAATACGCTTAGTACAATTCTAACTATCTCTACAACTGTTAAAATATATGTTTTCTTGAGTATTAACGGTCCAAAACCTCTAAGTCTATTTAATACTTCAATGATTCCAGCAAATGTCAGAAAACCAATAAGTATAGCGCTTTCTTCAAATTCTTTTGTTCCAACATATTTTGCGATTTCGGGTGCTAATAAAATGACTCCTATTGCACCACTTACTGCAAGCATTCCCACCATTTTTGAAATTCGTTCAGTATCCTTCACGAACGAAGGATTCTTAAAGTTTTCAAATAGCATTGGACTCCATGCCATACGAATTGCACCATTTAGAATTTCCATAACAGCTGCTATTCTAATCGCAAAAGCAAAAAGTCCCAATGTAGCTAACGAGAAGTATTCAGAAATCAAATTTCTTGAAATTGGTCCCCATAATCCTATAAGTAATAAACCAGGTACTATTGGAAATGCAAATTTTACAATTTCTTTAGCATCACTTTTTGAAAATTGAATAGCAAGATATTTTTTTGAAGCTACTCCATAACCAATTAATGACACTATAGCGCCTGTTATATGACCATATATAACTCCAGCAATACCTAAATCTAAAATCAAAACATAAATTATTGTAAAAGAAACTCTAATTAATAACGAGCTTATGGAGATTCCAACAAATAGCTTAGGTTTTTTGTCATATCTCGGAATTACTGATAAGTAAACAGAACTCGCTTCTAAAAATAGCCAAATTATACATAGTTTAAACTCAAACCAATATAAAGAACTATTCAAGTAGGCTTCTGAAATATTCTCCTCAAACACTATAGAAGTAAATGAAACTATAGATGAAGTGATAATAGTTAAAATCAATCCAGTAGAGATTAACTTCTTTTTATCGATTAAGCTTTTTCTTTCGTAAAAGAACCTTCCTATAGCACTATAGAATTCAAGGTTACAAGCAAAAAGTAAAAACTTTATTAAAGTCATGAGCAACTCTAACATTCCAAACTCTTCTGAAGAGAAAAGTCTAGTATAAATTGGAATAAGAAAAAAACCAGCAAACTTTCCAACTACCGGAAGAATTCCGTAAATTGAGACTTGTTTAAAGAAATCTTTCAATTTAAAATAATTGCTTAATTATTATCCCTTTTCCCAAACTCCTTTACTTCTATCAATTCCATGAATTTCTTTATAATAACACCATCCTTACAGAAAGTAATTTGACTTAAAATAGAAGCATTTTTATTTCCTGATATCTCCTTTTGTTTTTCAAGCAATCGCTTTTCTCTTTCTATCCATTTATTTTTTTCTTCTGTTGTCATGTATAGTGATTTTGAAACTTCTCTTTCTCTGGAAATTTAGCATGGCTTCGCCGCTTCAGTCCCCCGGACCAAAAAAATTTAAGTTTATAAATGCAGAAAAAATTCTTATGAAATTTTCTCTATTTCTTCTTTTGCCAAGGTTACCTTAAAAGCACAGCCCAATGCATGGAGGCTTAAGGTTACTTTGGTATTTTCATTTTTCAGAACTACTGCTTTTTGATTGCGCAATGCTCCTTTTCGAATGTGTACTTCCTCTCCTTCTGTAAACACTTTATACTCGATGTTACGACTTGCATTATCGCTAAAAAACTGCAATACCTTTTGCATCTCTTTTTCACGAATAGTGGCTGGTTTCCCCAGCCAAAATAAACGCCTTACTACGCCTGGTGTTTCTAACACGGTGTTGATTTCTTGCTCTTCACATTGCACAAACACATACGACCTAAAATAAGGGATTTCTACTTTTTTGATGCGGTCTGACCATTGTCGCGCTTCAGTTTTGGTAGGACAAAAAACAGTAAAGCCTTGGGCTTCTAACCTAGTTGCTACCTTTTTCTCTGCCCGACTATTAACGTAAAGTACAAACCACTTCATCTTTAATCTTCTTTTTTAGCGCGAAACTAATTAAAAAAAGCTACTTTCCTTAAAAGCTTTCCTTTCGCTATTTATTCATCACCCCACAATAATCCAAAACAACCTGTTCCTCTGCAAATTCTAAATCTTTAAACTCATCATGCGCCACTAAAAGTGCCACAATATCTGCTTTTTCTGCAGCTTCTTTATAGTCTGTAATTTTAAACACTTGGTGGTCCTCAATATTTGGCTCTACTATAAAATAAGCTTCATCCTGAGACTCCTGTAATACTTTTTGCACAATGTATTTGGCTGGCGATTCGCGAAGGTCGTCAATATTGGGTTTAAACGCCAAGCCCATAAGCGCAATTGCTGGTGGACGTCCGTGTGCTAATTGAAAAGCGTGGCGTGCCTTTTTAATTTGCTCTGCAACCCAGAAACTTTTGTAATTATTGATTTCACGTGCCTTTCCAATAATTTGAGATTCCATTGGGAAGTCTGAGGTAATGAAGTAAGGATCTACAGCTATACAGTGCCCTCCTACCCCACAACCAGGTTGTAAAATATTTACTCTAGGGTGTTTGTTTGCTAAATGAATTAACTCCCAAACATTGATGTCTGCTTTATCGCAAATAAGAGATAGCTCATTTGCAAAGGCAATTTGCACATCGCGGCTAGAGTTTTCTGTTAGTTTACACATTTCTGCAGTACGCGCATTGGTAGGATGTAGTTCACCTTGTACAAACTGTCTATAAAAATTTATTGCTTTTTTCGTGCTTGCTTCATCAACCCCACCTATTACTCTATCATTATGTACCAATTCGTGCATTACGTTTCCTGGCAATACGCGCTCTGGGCAATATGCTAGATGTATTTTTCCTTTTAATTCTGGACGCTCTCTGTAAATAAGCTCCATCATTTTTTCGGTAGTGCCAATAGGAGAAGTAGACTCTATGATATATAAATCACCTTCTTTTAGAAGTGGTAAAACTGCTCTAGTTGCAGATTCAACATACGAAATATCCGGTTCGTGGTTCCCTTTAAAAGGCGTAGGCACTACTATTAAGTAGGTATCGGCAGCTACTGGTTTGGTATCTGCTACTAGTTTACCTGCTTTTACTGCTTTGGCAACCGCTTCTTCTAAATCCATTTCTATGATATGGATTTTTCCTTGATTAATGGTTTTTACTACTTCTGGATTTACATCTACTCCGAGCACTTGCACCCCTTTGGAGGCCATAAGAGCTGATGTTGGTAATCCTATATATCCTAAACCTATGGTTACTACGTTTGGGGTCATTGTTATGTTAATTTGTGATTTGTTAATTTGTTAATTTGTGGATTCGTTGATTCGTTACTTTGTTGATTTGTGGATTCGTTACTTTGTTAATTCGATTTTATGGTTTTAAATTTTATTCATCGAACCTCGAATTAACGATTCCCGATTCAATATTTTTCATCATACTTCTTTTGTAAAAATCTTATATAGCCATTAATAAGTTGCATACATTTTTCGGTTTGTGATCGTATTTCATTTAATGTTACAGTATTTATATAATCGCAATCATTTGCTTCAATAGAATGATCTAATATCTCAGCAACGGAACCTCTTGAATATCTTAAAAAGTTGATACTCTCTTTATAATGATATCTTCCCCACCCTTCTGCAATATTTGCTGTTGAAGAACGAGCTGCACGTAATATTTGTGAATACAATTCGAATCTTTCAGATTTAGGAAGCACACTTAAAACATTTTTTTTTAAATAAATCTTCAAATTATAACACTCCTTCCAACAGTTTAATTCCTCGAAATTTGACGCCATTATTATGTTAATTTGTGATTTGTTAATTCGTTAATTAGGGATTCGTTGCTTGGTTAATTTGTGATTGGTTAATTCGTTAATTAGGGATTCGTTACTTGGTTAATTTGTGATTCGTTAATTTGTTGATTCGTTAATTTGTGATTCGTTAATTTGTTGATTCGTTGATTCGTTGATTCGTTGATTCGTTAATTTGTGATTCGTTAATTTGTGATTTGTTGATTTGTTGATTTGTTAATTATAAATTTTATAAGAGCCTTATATTAGTTATGATTGGTATATTTTATAAAGTTAAACTTGTCTATGATTATGAGGTCTCGACTGCGCTCGACCGGACATAGAGGTTCAAAGTTTTTTCATACTCCTTTTTTATCCTAACCGCTTCATAAACTCCACTACTCGGCCACAAGCTTTTCCATCTCCATAAGGGTTATGACGACCACTCATTTCTTTAAAGTGCTCTTCGTCATCTAGAAGCGTAAAAGTTTCTTTAATAATCTTGTCGGTATCGGTTCCTACTAAGATAACAGTACCAGCATCTACAGCTTCAGGGCGTTCTGTGGTATCACGCATCACCAAAACAGGTTTTCCTAAACTTGGAGCTTCTTCTTGTACTCCGCCGCTATCGGTAATGATGATTTTAGCGCGATCCATCATCCATATAAAATCATGATACGCTAGTGGCTCTATGAGTCGGATGTTTGCAATGTCTCCTAAAATACGATTTACGGGTTCTAATACTTTGGGATTCAAATGCACTGGATAAACAATTTGCACCTTTGGTCGTTCTAAGGCTACAGTTTTTAAAGCCTCACAAATACGGATAAATCCATCGCCGTGATTTTCACGTCTGTGTCCTGTAACCAATAATAAATCAGCTCCGTTTAAGTCTTTATCTAATTGCTTTACTAGTTCGCTAGGCTCTTGTTTAACCTTTTCAACACTATGTAATAAGGCATCGATTACGGTATTACCAGTAACCTCAATACTTTTAGAGTCTATATTTTCTTTTAGCAGATTATTTCGAGATGCTTCGGTAGGTGCGAAATGATAATCTGCTACACGTCCTGTAATTTGTCTGTTTATTTCCTCTGGGAATGGCGCATATTTATTATGGGTACGCAAGCCTGCTTCTATATGACAAACCTTTGCTCCCCCATAAAAACCAGCGATGCTCGATGCCATGGTAGTAGTTGTATCCCCATGTACGAAAACGTAATCAGGTTTGAATTCTTCTAAAACCGGTTTTAGTTCTGTAATTATAGCAGCAGTAAGCCCATAAAGGTCTTGACCTGGCTTCATTAAGTTTAAATCGTATTGCGGTTGAATATCAAAAAACGTCAACACCTGATCTAGCATTTCACGATGCTGTGCAGTTACACAAACGCGGGTATCAAAAGTTTCTGGATGCTTTTCAAATTCTTTAACCAAAGGCGCCATTTTAATAGCTTCTGGTCTTGTTCCGAATACGATAAGTATTTTTTTCATTTTTGATAGATTTGAGATGTTAGACGTGAGATGTTAGACTCTTCTAATCTCTATAATTATTTATTTTATTTCAAATTCCCCCAATACCATTCTACCGCTTCTTCAATACCAGCATCAATCTCGTGGGTAGGTTTATAATTCAATAGTTTTTCCGCTTTTTCCACCGATGCCAAGGAGTGTGGGATATCCCCTATTCGGTT
>JBLWYD010000095.1:0-9093 GCA_048267165.1 Bacteroidota bacterium | reverse complement strand
GGACATAATTTGCCAGAATTTGTTGCGTACGATGGTAGTCCAATGGTATTTATAGAGTTTGCCAAGTCTTTTGGAGTAAAACAAGTAAAAAAGAAAGCTAAAGGTTTTATAAAAAACGGAGGTGTTGACAAAATGATTAGTAACATAGCTTTGGCGAAGCTAGAAAAAGGTATGCTAATTAACACTCAAGGAAATATAATAACAAGGAATAGCCAAATTTATGGTAAAAACTTCTATTCAAAAAATGGAGGACTGCTACAAAAAAGTGTTTATACAAATGACGGTAAGTTACTTGAAAATGTGAAAATTCGTAAAAACACTGGTAATAAAGATACTTCAACTAAACCTATAAGTCAATATGATTATTTTTCTAAAACAGGTAAGAGAGTAACATTTTTACGAACGTTAAAAAAAGCAGGTAGTGTATATGATTTTTTTGGAGTAGCGTCCTTTATGGCAGATGAAGATGCAACCTCAAAGCAATTACCTATTCCATTAGGTTCTATGTCTCCCTTAACAAATATTACAAATTTAATTACTCAAGAAAACGAAGCAATATTTAAAGAGTTTTTTAATGAGGTGGTAGACCAAGAACTTTTAAAAGCAAAGTCAGAAGGTTTAAGTGCAGTAAAAAAGTATATTGAATCATGGAAAAGAAGAGAAAATTTCCAAGATTACTATGAAGAAGGTTTTGAGTGGCGTTTAATAGCTATTTCTAACGAAACAGCTAACAAACTTCTTAATGGTAAATTTAAAACTTTTAAGGAGTTTGAGGATTATGAATTTGATAATAGAGGATTTATACAAAGCGTATTTGTTTTATATAGAGAAAATAAAAATTTAAATAAGGATAAGAATGATTTTATTATTGAAACAATATTTATTAAGGAGTAGTATTAGTTTTTTATTCATTTTAATAACATTTTACGGTTGTTCTAGTTCAAAAAGCACTATAAAAGTATTTTCAAACCAAAGTAATAAACAAACCATAGTTAAAATGAATAGAAATCTAAAAAAAATTACAGGAATAAAATTCCCTCTATCATTGACTATAGAAAACAATACTTTTTTTAATAAAAGTTTTATCAGAATAGACTACTATTACGGATCTGATTTAAAAGGTGTTGGTGTTGAGTTGTTTAGTGGTGAAAAAAGGATATCTAACAACAAAAAGAAAAAACTACAAAAGAATGAAAAGTTAGAATATTCAATTTATTCTAGACACTATACTGATTCTACATCTTTTACACAGAAACAGTTACAATCATATGTCAAAAAAATGCTAGTAGAGAATAAAGACACTTTACATGTTGGTACAGTTACAGAATTTAGGAAAAAACACGCAGCATTATTTGAAAAGTTAACGAAAGGAGATAGTATATCTATCCAGTTCATAGATAATGGGAAATTTGGAGAGTGTGTTACTGTTCCTGTAGAATGGTAGTCAAGCTTTTTAACTAAGTGCTTTTTTATAGATGAATAATTATTTAAAAATACTAGTGTTAAGTTTTATGCTTTTGGGAATTATAAGATGTAAACCCTTTAAAAGTATAATTACCATTAATCAAGTAGCTACTACAAATCTCGTCATAGCTAGATTGACCTCGATTGATAGCACTATTTATGGGTTTAAGTTTCCAAGTAAATTGATAATTAAGAATAATTCTAGTTCAAAAAAACATTTCGTTCTTATTGATTATAATTATAGAGACTCTTTATCAAACTGGGCTAACCGAAATATAGAACTATATAAAATTTATGGAGAAGCTTTAAGACGTATATCGAATAATGAGAGAAAAATAATTCCTAGTAAAGAAAGTTTAGAGTTTATATTTTATACAAGACATTTTATTGATTCTTCTAAATCAATCCAACAACAGTTCAAGCCTTATGTAGCAAAAATGCTAGCAGAAAATAAAGATACTTTACACGTTGGTACGGTTACCGAGTTTAAGAAAAAACACGCAGCATTATTTGAAAAGTTAACAAAAGGAGATAGTATATCTATCCAGTTTTTAGATAATGGAAAATTTGGAGAGCGTGTTACTGTTCCTGTAGAGTGGTAATCAGATCGTGTTAATAATTTTTAAAAGTTTAACTAGCGCTTTAATGAATCCCTTTTTTATCAATGAATAAGTTACCAAAGCAATTTTTAACATTACTTCTTTTATTTTTTATTCAATGTAAAAGCCCCGAAAAAATAAGTGTTCTCCAGGAGAAAGTATCTAATAGAATTATAATAAGGAGGCCTAAAGACAATAAAAATAGAATTATAACAATACAATTTCCTAATAGAATTATACTATCTAATGGCTCAATAAGTGATAAGTTAGATTTTTTAACCATAGATTATAAGTATGGGGATATTCCTGAAGAAAGAAACTTAAACTTAGGTTTATACATTGAAAGTAATAGGAAATTAAAAAAAGAAAGAAATAACAAAAAAAAGACAATACCTCCCAAAAGTAGTTTAAGTTATATAATTTATTCAAGACATTTTGTAGACTCAACAAAATTAATTCAACAACAGTTCAAGCCTTATGTAGTAAAAATGCTAGCAGAAAATAAAGACTCTTTACATATTGGTACGGTTACAGAGTTTAAGAAAAAACACGCAGCATTATTTGAAAGGTTAACAAAAGGAGACAGTATTTCTATTCAGCTTTTAGGTAATGGAAAATTTGGAGAGCGTGTTATTGTTCCTGTAAAATGGTAGTCAGGCTTTTTAATATCACGGATTAAAAGATAAACCGAAAGCTTCAGTTGCTAAAAACTTAGGGGTAAACCCATATTTTGTGGGCGACTACGTAAACGCAGCTCGTAACTACCCGATGCGAAAAGTATCTCAAATTATTGCTTTATTACGTGATGCCGATGTAAAAAGCAAAGGGGTTGGAGCCAACCAAACCCATGCCGATATTTTAAAAGAATTACTGTTTAAGATTTTGCATTAAGGGTTTATATAGCCTTGTGTTTAAACTCTTAATTTTATCAGGTATTACAGATAGTTTATTATTCTTTCCCAAATACTCTTTTTTACTTTTTTCTTTGGCTTAAGTTCTCTTATAATGTTGTCAAGTTTGGGATCAATCCATCTTTTAAAATTATTATATTTAGGAATTACTTCTGAATTTGATGCTAATTCATCTTCCCATACCTGCCCCTTTGCTTTTCCTTTAATTATTAATACATATCCATTGCCACAACCAGTTCCAGCAAGACTGATACACCCATTAGTTAGTTCGTCATAATCAAATTCATTAGTAGAGTCTTTTGTTCTTTCAACAACGGGAAACTCTATATAAGGATTATGACTTTCATCATCAAGGTCAGCAAAATAATTTGTAAAGTTTGTCTCGTCAAAAATTACCTCATTATGTTCATTGTCCTTAATTCCATTTGCAACATTAGTTACAAAATCTTTGAAATCTTCAGGTAGTTTTAATTGATATTTTTTTTCAAAAATAAGAATATCATCTAAAGATGCCTTTTCGGAAAAAACATACTTATTTTGAATATCTAATTCTTTTATTAATTCAACTTTTTCTTTAAATGTTCCAAGCATAAATTATTTGTAAGGTGATTGTGTATGATTTCGTTGAGTATTTAAGCACTAAAGTTAGCAAATAAATAGCAGATAGAAAGTTCGCGAGGACTTTCGTAATTAGGCTATAACTAGTAATGAATTATACACGTTGTTGTGTATTGCAGTTAAATGCTATTTAAATATTTATATTCCGTAATGCTTGTTTATTTTGCTTTTGACTTCAGATAAATCAATTCCTTTCTTTTCAGCGTATTCAATTAAATCTAATTCAATTTTAATCTGTAATTTGTTAGCTTTTAATGATATGCCTTTTGTTTTTTTAGACAGTTTCTTAAAGAATGAATCTGATAGGAACTCATCTTTGTTTTCTATAAGACTTTCATGAATAAGCCAGTTTCTTTCTGGTAGTAATTCACTCAACTCAATCATCAAAGGTTCAGGAAGCAAGGTTTCTTTTTTGGCAACATTTATCGCTCTACCAAAAGTATAAAACTGTTGTTTTTTTAAAAGATTGTCTGCTTCTTTCTTTTGAGAAGGCTCTGTTTTTTTCATGACAATTGAGTGACTCAAAGCGTCTTCTAAAATTTGCACAGCACAAAGAGCCTCTCCTAAACAACAATAGAGTAACCTTTCTTTTTCGGAGGCTTTTATAAATTTAACGTTTTCAATCATTACAGAGTTTTCTTAATAAGAAATAATTTAATAATAAGATATAAATATATTGTGTAATACAATATTAGAAATATTTTCGTTTCGGCTTTTGTGCACGACGGTCTCGTATAACTATCAATACGAGATTAAAGTTACTAATTTTCGGTTAAGTAATGACGTTAGCAATTGCGAATGGATTAGGATATAGTCGAATCGCCGTAATTGCGGTTATACATTGTTGTGTGGAGACTTTTTTATTTTACTCTTAAAATTTTGGCATCAAAGTCAGCCATTAGAAATACTCGGTCAAACTTTGATCCCATTTGATAGTTTTCAGATTCATTCAATTCATAGGATACAGAAGAAAGTGAGCCAATTAAAAGAACTAACCACAACTCAGTTAATTGTTTTTCACTTGATTTATATCCTGAAATTTTATTTTCCTTTTTCATTATTTCAGTTCTCAAACGTTCTCTTGTCAAATATTCTGCTTGCCAATTTTTTTCTTTGTATGAGAATGAAACTTGAGAATGCTTAGTCGTTCTTATATTCGTTATTTTTTCGGGCAGTTCAAAGTTCATTTCCAGTAGTGTCCATTGCACATAATCTGCAATTTGTTCTGCTAATTTTGGCTTGTCTTTTTGAGAATAATTCCATTCGTCATTTTGAACTGAAATTGTTGCGTGGACATTGACATTCGGATATTTCTGTTCAAATATTTGCTCCGCATAATCCAATAGCGTCTTAATTCTGAAATATCTTTGAGCATCTTCTGTCAGAATTTGAGTGTGTTCAAGTCCAATAGACTTATTATTAAATTCAATTATGAAATCTGGATTTGGTGGCTGTGGTTTGTCTACGATCCTTATTTTAGAGTCAATTTTGTAAGCAAATTTTCCAATTTGGCAAACTTCAAGAATCTCTTGTTTGTTCAAGTCGAAATTGTCAAGAATAGGATAAATAATTTGTCCTAATTCCTGTTTTTCTTTTTTCGCTTGTTCAATTAGCCTTTTAAGTTCCTCTTTGTTTATTTGTAAGTTCATTTTTCAGCTTGTAGCTAACTCGTTTTATGTCAAACTTTAGTTTTGTTATCCCGGTAAAAGTATAGGGTATCATAAAGCCTAGCAATTTTGATATATTATCAAATATATCAAAACCAATATCTTATCTAAAATAAAGTTATTAACGAGTTATTGTTATTTAATTATACAATTCCTACGAACCTAAAAAAAGACAAGCACATATTCTTACGGAATCCCATAAGTCCAATTATTTAGGTAATAAAAGTTGTTTTAGCTATCATAAAAGCTTGAGTGGGTCGCTAATATCACGGCGTGCTCCGTTGACACCACGGCACGGGTCGCTAATATCACGGCGTGCTCCGAAGACACCACGGCACGGGTCGCTAATATCACGGCGTGCTCCGTTAACACTACGGCATGGGTCGCTGATATCACGGCATGCTCCGAAGACACCACGGCACGGGTCGCTAATATCACGGCGTGCTCCGTTAACACCACGGCACGGGTCGCTGATATCACGGCGTGCTCCGAAGACACCACGGCATGGGTCGCTGATATCACGGCATGCTCCGAAGACACTACGGCACGAGTCGCTAATACTAAGGCAATAGATAAATTAATAACACATGTAAAAAAGCTGACAGCGTTGCTAGCCGTAGCCTCAAATCCCAACAGATTTCATAAAAGCTCTCGGTGCAAGTATTAAAAAAGGTCAAGAAAAAGCTATCAAGCAATACTTAAAAGTAGAATTTTGTTAGTTGTAGTGTGAGTTATCAGGCGTATATATAAAGAAACGAACAAAATTCTATATTGTATGAAGGATATTGCTAATCTTTATGGGGTTAAACTAAGTTCTCTTTCTGTTATATGCATGTGTTTTGTGAAGGGTTATTTAAATTCTAAATTCTTTTTTCTAATTGTAAAGTCTCTAAAATCTGGTGTATATTTTAGTCTATTATGTTCTGGTTGTTTGGAATGACATTCAATACAAAGTACTTCAAGATTTGTCGGGTTATCGTTTGATTTGTCTCCATCTCTGTGATGAACATGAGCAAACTTTTTATGTTCATTATTTGACATGTCAATTTCACAATCTTGGCATATATAGTTTCTTTTCTCCCTTATAGTTTTACTCTTTAGATTAAAATTTTTGTTGTAAACATTTAGAGGGGCATTATTCGCGTTTCTAAAAAGTCCAGTGTTTAGGTTTGAATCTTTGAATTGATTGAAGTATTCTGCTAAATCAAAATTTTCGTAAATATTTGTTTTAATATGATAGGGGTGAATTTTATATTCTTTATAATTAACTTGTTCAAGACAGTTTTTACAGACGTTCATGGGTTCTATTAAATCTTCCTTTACAATTTGATTGTCTTCCATTAGGTTTATTTTAAATAGACCGTCAGTTCTTAAGGAAACAACGTATCTTGAATTCCGTCTGTTTAAAAAAGCTCTACCTATTGTATTGCATTTTGTTAAATGAAACTTGTAACCTCTTGAGTAATACTTGGAATATTGATCGCGTATGTAAACAATTACTTTTTTTCCTTTGTACTCAAAAACACCATCATTAGTCTTGATTTCATCTAATTCAATCTCAACTTCACCTGTTTTGAGTAGTTCAGCTAGTTTAGAGTCATCAATACCTTCCCAGTTATTGGGTGTTTTAATTCTTTTTAATTCAGCTCCCATTTCTTCAAGAAGTGAATTTAATTTCTCAGAATTATAAAAATTAATCAGCTTCATTACTCGCTAAGTATTTTAGTTATTCTTTTTTCAGCATTTGTTTTAACTCTAAACTCTACACGTCTTGATAATTCTCTGTTCTGTGTTCCATCTTCATTATAAATAAGTTTACTCGAACTAAGTCCGTTGGCAGTTACATTAAGTCTAATCCATTTCGCTAGATTTTTATCAGGTTCTTTACGGAGTACGTAGTCAAGGACGTTCCGAGTTCGGTTTTGTGAAAGCTCCATATTATATATGTAAGCTTTGCTTTCGGTTGTTTTGGCTCGCCAGTAACTAGAAGTGTGTCCTTCAATACGAATTTCATCAATATCGTTTCTGTAATTATCTTTATGTAAAATTGCAATAAACCTAGGGAAGAAATTAGCTAAAATTCTTTTAAACTCTGGTTTTAAGTTAGCACTCCCCATATTGAATAAGATGTCTGGAGATTTAAATCGAACACTTAAGCTAGTCTTATCAATTTCCGCATTCCATTTTTTTAGGTCTTCTTTAAATTCAAGGTTCAAATCTTCATAAAGTTCATTTTGAAGTTTGTTATAGGTAACTGCAACTTCTTGAATTTTTTCTTTTTCTAAATAAACTTTCAACATGTAGCTCACAGCAATAAGTAAAAAAACCATCATCAATACGGACATTAAGTCTGATATTGGTAACCATTGACTTTCACCTTCTTGTTTTTGGCTAAAATTCTCCATACTAGTTAATTTTGTTGGCTAATTGTACTACTTCCTTTAGTTTTTCAGTCAATGGTTTGTAGTCATTAACAAAATGTTGAGATAAACTGGTCAATTGACTACCAAGACTTTCTAGAGATTTATTTAACTCTTGCCCTAATTCATTATCTAGGTTTTTAATTCTATCAGCATTATCAGTAATCATTTTTTCAATGTTCGCCTTGTAGTTTTCTATTAATCGTTTTTGAGTACTCGAAAACGAATCATAGTTTGTTTGAATGTCCGCTAGTGAGTCCCTTATGTATTTGTTAGATGTTTCGGTTAAAGAATTCATATTTTGCTCAATGATTGGGAATGAATCTTTAGCCTTATCACCGAGTTCAGCAAATGATTTAACAGTAGATGAAAAATCAGTAACAGTCTCTCTTAGTAGTTCATTTGTCTCGAATATAGTATTATTACTTTCGGCAGTTGATTTTAACGCGTTGTCAATTTGTTGAATATTTGTGCCTATTGCAAAAAATTGAGCAGTTAATGTTTCAATATGTTCTTTGTATTCTTTTTGCCATTCAAGCATAGAACCTACAGCTTCATTTAATTGTTTAAAATTTTCTCCAAATTGCTCGTTAATCTTTGTGTTAAAATCTTGCATTACTTGAGTTAAAGCATCAACTAGACTTTGAGTGTTGTCTGCAACCATTTTCTCAGCAAAATCTTCAAATGAGTTATTCATTTTATCAAAACCATCTGAATTGGTAGTTCTAATTTTTTGTAGTTGAGTAATCATAGTAGATTCTCCATCACCTACAATTGAATTAGTAAGACGATTTAATGACTCAATCATTTGTTCAGCTATATCATCAGACTTTTTACCAGCTAGTTCTTCCCTAAAGCCATATACGCTTGGATAAATTCGTAAAACCAGATTAGCAAGAAGTCCAGCAATAGAGGTTATAAAAGCTGTCTGAAGCCCATTTATTAGTTTAGGTACACTATCCGTAATATCGTCTGGATTAAAACCAAGTAGTCCGATAAAAACACCAAGAAAAGTTCCAAAGATTCCAATTGTAATAGTGAGGTTAGCTATATGTCCCTTACCAAATTTACGTTTTAGTAGAAAAGGCGATATTGAAATCAAAATTGCTAAGCCGTATGAAATTGTGTCAATGCTTTGATTTAATATTTCTATCATGTGATCTCGTTTTTTTCAAATGACAACTAGTTTGTTATAAAAGGGCAATGCCTTTTTATTTAATTAAACATAAGATGTCAGTTTCACTTTTAGTTTTCACGAACCTAAAACAATGAGTATACATATGTTTATGGAAATCCGTAAAATGAGTTGTTTATGTAATAAAAGTTTTTCACAAGTTTATACACCATTTTTGCTAATTTCGCCGCTTAAAATATTTTGTATGATTACGGTAGATCAATTAACGGTTGAGTTTAG
>JBLWYD010000094.1:0-9259 GCA_048267165.1 Bacteroidota bacterium | reverse complement strand
GAATGGAACGCTTAAAATTTCGGATGGAACCCAAGGGGCGGGCAAGATTTTAACTTCTGACGCCAGTGGAAATGCAACTTGGACATCCTATCCTCAATTGGGAAATACAGCTTATGCAGATATATACGCTTCAAATACACAAAATTTGGATCCTTGGAATCCAATTAATTTTGGAATAACAGCTGTTTCAGAGAATATTACTGTTAGTTCAAATAATGTTAAGGTTATTAAAGCGGGTACATATCGTGTAACCTATGCCGTTGCAATAGAAAAAACAGGTGGGAGTGATTTAAATATAAAGTTCAGCCTTGCCAAAGGATGGAATTCTAATTTTATACCAGGCTCTGCGACTTACGTTTTTATGGGGAATGGGGATAAGGTTTCGGCTACCCTAACCAAAATGGTTCATTTTAACGCCAATGAGGTGGTTTATATTTTTACGGATACCCCACAAGACAGTAACGTGAGGACCATTGCCGATGGCACTTACTTAAATATTGAATTGGTAAAGGCGGATTGATAAAAAGTTTTAAACTTTATAAAAAAACTCCTGAAGAAAAATTCTCAGGAGTTTTTTTATGCACCAAGTGGTTTTAAGGACAAGTGGCCTAAATTTGAATTGGGATAGAGGGGCAGCTATTGTCATGGCCTAAAGACTATTGGTTTTAGATGAGAATTACCCAATATCTGGCCAGACCGAATAAATTAAATTTAAAAACCTGTCTTTGTCAGCGCGGCAGAGGGAAATCTTTTATTATGGAAATCGCAAAATACCCTTAACCGCACAATTCTAGTTTTAGAAAAGCATATAAGCTGATTTCCTTTACTTTTTTATATTTTTATTTTTTTCTAGGTTTGTTCAATAAAAATTAAGATTTATCAACCAAAAGTCTATTGCAGTACTACCATTCGTCAATATGAGCAATGATATTGACAACGAATACTTTTGCGATGGAATTACCGAGGAAATTATAAATGCACTAACGGCAGTCAGCCAAATTAAGGTTATTGCAAGAACTTCATCTTTCGCCTTTAAAGGAAGAGATATTGATATTAGGGAAATTGGCAAACAATTAAACGTAAATACAATTCTTGAAGGCAGCATAAAAAAATCACAAGAGCGGGTAAGAATAACCGCCCAGTTGATTGACGTTACGGATGGAACCCATTATTGGTCCAAAAGGTTTGACAGGGAACTAATCGATATATTCGATTTAGAAGATGAGATCAGTCTTGCCATAGCGGATGAAATCAGAAATAATTTTGGGCATTTTGAAGTAAAAGACCATTTAATTGAGCAACCCACTAAGAGTATTGATGCCTATCAATTATTTTTAAAAGGACGCTTTAATCAATTACAATGGACACCAGATGCATTAAAAAAAGCCATCCAATTTTATAATGAAGCAATTTCATTAGATGTTAATTATGCAAAGGCATATTATGGCAATGTGCAATGCTATGAGTTGTTAACCACTTGGGGGTATATGGATAAAGAGGAAGGAACTGAAAAAGCTTTTCTCAACTTAATGAAAGCCAAAGAAATTGATACCCATTTACCCGAGCACCCCATGTGTTATGTAAATAAATGTTTTTGGAGAGAATGGGACTTTAAATCTACATATCATTACCTCAATGATGTTCTTGCCATAAATCCTAATCATACCGATGCGTTGGATGTTATGGTGAAGTTATTTATGGCGCATGGCCATTTTAATGAAGCTATATTTTATGGAAAAAAATTGTTGGAGATAGATCCGCTTTCAGCAAACAACCAATACATTTTCGCAAATATTTATTACTATAAAGGTGATTTTGATATTGCCTTAACCCATATCACCAAGGCTATTCAGCTACGTCCTGATTTTGATTTGGCCTATCATAAAAAAGCGGTTTGTTTAATTGCACTTAATAAAAGGGAACAATTGGAAAATGAATTTCAATCCAACCCTTTGTGGGAAAAGATACAATTGTTAGATGAAGCTGTAAATGAAAATAGAAAGTCCTTGCCGAAAGAAGTTTTATCCAGCTTTCTTTCCAATCATTTAAAACGGGACCAACTGACCTTGTTTGAACTCTTCATTCTTGCCAATACAAATTACACAGAGGAAGCGTATGAATTATTGAAACAATTTGTAGCACAAAAGCGCGGACAAATTCTCAATTACAAACAGGAACCTTTGTTGAAACCCTTGAGAGCGTTTAACGAATTTTACAAGTTGCATATAAGTAATTTTTCAATTGATGAAATAGTTGATGATCACAAAACTGTAGAAACCACCAAACCGCTTTTATTAGAGGAAGAACAAAAGGAATTACAAACCAAATTAACTGCTTATTTTAATGAAGAGAAACCTTATCTTGATGCTTCTTTATCATTAAATACAATTTCAGAAATACTAGAAATTTCAACCAATAAAGTTTCCTTTTTAATAAATGAAGTAATTGGCATGAATTTTAATCAGTATGTGAATTCCTACCGTCTAAACCATTTTAAAACCATAGCCTTAGACCCTAAAAATTCACACCTCACCATTCTTGGATTAGCCTATGATAGCGGCTTTAATTCTAAAAGTGTCTTTAATACGTACTTCAAAAAAACAGAGGGCATTACCCCTAAGGCTTGGTTAAAAGCTAATTCGTAGCAAATTTCCATCAATTCGTTTCAAATTATAATTCAGGACGATTGGCTTGCCTATCTTATAAATCTTTGCGCCATAATTAGTAATCAAAAAACGAACAATTATGAAAGCATTGCAAAAATTTATGGTGATATGTATTATATCCAATTTGTGGCTCTTTACATCTTGCTCTAAGGATGATGATACAAACTCGCCAACAACTAACTACACAACGGTAGAGAATCTATTGAGGGAGATTGATTTTCAAGGCTATGCCATTGTTACTAAAAATGGAAATGATTTACTCCGACAGGGTTTTGGGCTGGCAAATATTGGTACTTCCATGCCGCAAGACTACAACCTCGCTTATCGCATAGGTTCTGTTTCCAAAACACTAACTGCTGCGGCCCTTACCCAATTAAAACGCGAGGGCTTAATCAGCAGTTTTAATCAAACCTTAGATGAATTTGATGAAGTGTTTCCGAATGGCGATCAGATATCTATTGCGCACTTACTTTCGCATCAATCGGGTATTCCAGAGTATCAATTGGTAGTTGAACAAGCTTTTGAGGGTGGACAAATACTGGATGAAATAGACATTTATAATATTATAACGAATTTAATATCAGAAGAGGGCCTCAGTTATACACCAGGCTCAAAGAAACAATATTGTAATTCAAACTATCTTATTGCAGCCCTGTTAGTACAGCAGGTATCCGGAATGCCTTACCATCAGTACATTCAACAGAAAATTTTTAATCCCTTGGGAATGCCAAGCTCATTCAAAGGTACGGATGAAATAGAGGTTAACACACACGCACAAGGGTATTTAAACGGAAATCCAAATAGTACGTACCCTATGGCCATTCCCTTTGGTGCGGGTGACTTCAGTAGTACCCCGAGAGATATGGAAATCTGGACCAATGCAGTAAAGTCGAATTGGTTCACAGAGGCGGAAAAAGGGGAGGTGTTTGCCCAAAATGTTTCCAGTGGTTTTACTGATTTTGGATTGGGTTGGTTTACGACCCAAGAAAATAATACCACCATGTATTGGCACGCTGGCGATATTAATGGCTATTGGAGCATGATTGGTTTTATACCAGCATACGATGCTACGATCGTACTGTTAAGCAATCAACAAGACGATACGGGAACACAGCGAAACACGATTATTGAGCAATTATTACGCAACGAGTTTAATTAAAATCATACAATTATATAACTATTTACACATGAAAAAGTTAGCAAGAATATTTGCATTTTACGTATTATTTATAGCCCCTGTTTTTAGTCAGGAAACCACAAATCAAGCGTTTGAAATTAAGGTGATTACAAGCGTAGAATCTGTTGTTCCAAGTGGATTGGGTAGATCACGCATTCTTTCTTCAAATGATGAAAGAGATTATGAACAATTCTCTTCTGAACAAATCGATGACAATAGCAGCAGGAATAAGGCCAAAAGAAAAGATATCAGGGTTAAAAACTTTGAAGAGACTAAACTGTTGAACTTTTATAATTTAGGCGGCATACGCTTTCAAAATATAGTAGCAAATGACGCAGTGATTTCATCCAAACTTACAGCCATGCTTTCAGAAGGTTGGGATTTGATTTTCGTAACAAGTGCTGTAGAAAGTGATGCAGGCGATAATGATGATAATGGTATCTTTATTACACGATATATTTTTAAAAAAACATTAAACTAACAATCCTTAAACGCTATTGATAATGAAAAACACCAATGTTTTATTAGCCGGTGCTACAGGCTATTTGGGTAGTTTTATACTGAAAGAGCTCATCGAAAGGAAAAACCATGTGGTTGCTATTGTGCGCAATCCTGATAGGATAGAGAATGATCATGAAAACTATTTGGAAATAAAAACAGCCGAGGTAACCAAGCCAGAGACGCTAAGGGATATTTGTAAGGGTATTGACACGGTAATTTCTACCATCGGCATCACAAGACAAAAAGATGGCTTAACCTATATGGATGTGGATTATCGGGCCAATATGAATTTGCTTGATGAAGCTAAAAAGACGGGGGTAAAGCATTTTGTTTATGTGTCTGCCATAAACGGAGACAAACATAAAAACCTAAAAATTTTTGAAGCCAAGGAAAATTTTGTCGATGCTTTAAAAGTTTCTGGTTTAAACTATACTATAGTAAGACCGAATGGTTTTTTTTCAGATATGAAAGATTTTTTGCAGATGGCAAAATCGGGGCGGATCTACTTGTTTGGCTCTGGCAATCAAAAATTCAACCCCATTCACGGGGAGGATTTAGCTAGGGCCATTGTGGATACACTTGATGAGTACAACAAAGAATTTACCATTGGAGGTCCAGATGTTTTTAGTCTTAACGAAATTAGCGGACTTGCGCTACAAGCGTTAGAAAAACCTGTAAAAATTGTCCATTTGCCAAATTGTTTAAGAACACTAACCATTTGGAGCTTAAGAACCTTCACAAGTGTAAAAACCTATGGTCCTATTGAATTCTTTCTAACCTTAATGGCAGAGGATACTATTGCGCCCACTTATGGTAAACATCATTTGGAAGATTTTTATATTGAAGAAGCTAAAAATTTTAAATAGATTTATTATGAAAATCCCAGAAAACAACAGATCGCGAATAAATGCTAATTAAAATAGAATAGCAATAAAACTGTATGCTTGGGATAGCCGTAATAGGTTAGCATAAATTAAAAATAGACAAATGAAAATTCTAAAACGACTTTTAAAAATTGGATTAATCCTCTTTGGAATCATTATTCTAACGGGAACCATTATCCTCTGGATTGATTCGTCGGAGACTAATTATTTAAAGATTAATAAAAAGGACTCACTATCCAATCAATCTTACCTAATTACTAATGTCAACATCATTCCAATGAATCAAGATACTGTTTTGGTCAATAAAATGGTATTCATAAAGGAAGGAATTATACAGCAGATTGCAGATACCATAAATGTCCATGGAATTGAAATTATAGATGCCAAAAACAAATATTTAACTCCGGGTTTAATCGATATGCACGTGCATCTGTGGGATAGATATGAACTGGGCCTATACCTTTCAAATGGTATTACCGCTATAAGAAATGTATGGGGTATGCCAATGCATTTAAGAATTAAGGAAGATATAACGAATGATAGGATAGTTTCACCCACCTTATTTACTACAGGACCAAAACTAACAGGACCGGAATTTATTGGTGACGATAATTTGAATTTATTTAGTCCTGAAGAAGCTAAAGAAAAGGTGATCTCATATAAAGATAGAGGTTATGACTTCATCAAAATTTATGATGGATTGGATAAACCAATCTTTGATGCAGTTATTGAACAAGCTAAAATTTCCGATATCGATATTGTTGCCCACCCTTCTAAAAAAGTGCAGTTTTCAGACCATTTGAATCCTCAAATCAAGTCTATTGAACATGCCGAAGAAATTGTACAGCAACCATTACAGTATGATTTGGACACGCTTAAACTGCAAAAAATCATCGGTTTAATTTCCCAATCAAAACACACAAGCTATTGTCCAACTTTAACGGTTTTCAATAATATCTATCAAATGATGAAAAATGATTCTATGCTAGATTCAGAACAACTGGATTATATGAATCCTCTCGTGAAAAGAGTAGATAGTAAAAATCAATTCAACCGTTGGTTAACTGCCAAGCAAAAGGATTCAACAACAGTCAGCAGAATTAAAAAACAACATGATTTTCATCTTACCATAGTGAAAAAGCTGAACGAATCTGGAGTAAATATAATTTGCGGAACAGATGCTGGAATTGGTGTTACCCTTCCTGGATTTTCATTGCATTCAGAATTGAATTTTTACAAAGAAGCTGGCCTCTCCAATTATGAAGTTTTGAAGACCGCTACCGTAAATGCTTCCAAAACACACGCCATTATGAATTCGCTTGGCACTATAGAAGTTGGCAAAATGGCCAATTTATTGTTAGTTGATGAAAATCCGTTAATTACGTTATCAACCCTGCAAAAACCATTCTATGTTTTTGTAGAAGGGCGAAAATTAGATAGACAAACTTTGAATACTTTCCAAGAGAAGGCAAAAAAAAGGAATAACTTAATTGCCTCTGCACTAAGGTATTTGGAAAACTTGATAGTTGAAAAATAACTTCAGCAACCTTGTATCTTGTAAAATCTAAAAAAAATGTTTTTGGAAGCCAGCATTGGAAAGATAACTCAACACCCAGATCAATCAATCGCACATCCAGAAGCGTTACGCTAATGCAAAAAAAGCAAACGCTCACCTAGGCTTAACATTAAAATGTTAAGCCTTTTTTGTTCATTCTAACTTACGCATTACACTTTATAATTCCCTTAAATCACTTCTAAATTAAAAGGTTTGAAATCATAATTCAGGACGATTGATCTTATAATGAATTACATCTTTGTACCATAAAATTATCTAACATCAATTATTAAACAAACAATCATGAAAACAACACCTAATGTTATTCTTTATGTATTTGTAATAGTATTTTCAGCTTTTACCTTTGCACAAGAGAAAGAAGACTTAAAGCTAAAGTCACCTTCCGAATTTAAACACTCCATAAGTGCTTGTCCTGTAGCAGTGGCATTTGGTATTTATTCTGTGAATTATGAATTCCTGTATCAAAAAAAGCACGGCTTTGTAACGCGATTTGATTATGAAGCAATTCCCAAAACCTACACCGAGGCACGAATAGAATCCAGTGGGTATTCTTTTATACTGAACTATCGCTACCATTTCAATAAGCAAATGAATTCGTATTTTGCTGGAGCTTATGGCAGATACAGACAATTTAATGGGGAGGGTAAAATCAATGAAACGAATTTTGAATTTACTATGCCCGATGTGAGCTTTGGTATAAATGCAGGAAAAAAATGGGTATGGAAAAGTGGTTTTACCTTGACCTTTGCAGTTGGATATGGTTTTTCAAATGAAGATTGGAATAGCAAGCCAAACACCCATGATGTCAATGAAATGATTAGGGATTTTAGGAGTGATTATGACTTTATAGATCCATTTTATGGAGAGTTCTCCATAGGCTACTCATTCTAAAATATAGAAAAATAAGATATATGTTTATTTCATCAGTGTTAACCATATGGTTTTACGGCTTACGATATATAAAATATAATAGAAAATAAATAGTACTATGAATTCATTTCAAAAAATAATTATTCCTGTATCAATTTTTATCGTTTCGGCGTTTCAAGTCTTACTTGCACAGACGGCTAACAAAATTGACTGGAAAGAAGATTTAAAAATCTATAAGGAATCTTTGGAGCAAAAACACATAGACCTGTATCATTCGGTATCCAAAGATGCGTTTTTAAGTGAATGGAGCAAGATTTATGACAATGTTGACTCGTTAAACGATTTTGACATTATTTTAAAATTAATGCGCTTAACAAGACGAATAAATGATGGCCATACAGCTATATCACTAAGAAATATCCCTACACATCGATTTCCATTCGAAATTGAATTTATAGAAGGACAATGGTACGTAACAAAAACCTTGAAGGAAAATGAACAGATTCTCAAAACAGCTTTGGAATCAATTAATGGTATTCCTATTGATACCGTGGCGAAAAAAATTTCAGGCGTAGCCCAATTTGTGGAAAATGAATATTCCTTAAAGGAAAGAACCAGTAGTTATTTGACCACTGCAGAATTACTCTTTCATCTCAATTTGATTGATTCTTGGGGTAACGCTAAATTTAGTTTTCGAGATAATAATAGAAAGTTACTGACTGCGGATTTGGAAGCGATTACTAATGAACAGTGGGAGGGAAGTGAGGTTTCCAAAATAGATTTAACGATACCTGAAATAAAAAAACCTACTATTGATAATCCTAATTTGTGGTATACCTCTATTTCAGGCACAAAAGCGATATATATATATTTTGCCGGTTATCCATCTTTTGAAGAGATGCAAGTTTTTGGTGCGCAATTAGTATCTGAGATTCAAGAAAAACAGATTAAACAGGTAATTATTGATATGCGTGATAATGGAGGCGGAGATTTATATGTGGGTACCGTTCTGGCGTATGCGCTAAATCTGGCTGATTGTATAGATTGGAAAAAAGGCGTGTTCGTATTAACGAGTAACAAAACCTTTTCTGCAGCAACAAGTAATGCAGCGCTATTTAAGCAATTGTTAAATGCAAAAATTGTTGGGCAGCCCACGGGTTCCAACCCAAATGGATATCAAGATATGGATAGTTTTACGCTACCTAATTCAAAATTAGTTATTACATATTCCAAGCGGTTGTTTCGTTTATCACCTCAAGAAAATACTGCACTACAGCCTGATATAATTATAAATCAACAACAGCATGATTTCTTTATGGGAATTGATTCGGTTTTGAAGGAATTAATACATGCATTTTAAGGTAGGTTATTTATTGTTTCAAGCATGTAAATATTCAAAACTTTGATAAGCTCCGGGAAGTTTTTTTAGAATAATACTTATTATTAATTCGAACTTTTTATAATTAACTACCTTAGCTAGTTTGAACCATTAAATTAGATATATGAATTCAGGTTCTTGGGAAACCTTTTTTAACGATACCAATAAGCTTAAAAAACCTGCCAGAGCAAAGCAATTAATTTCAGC
>JBLWYD010000093.1:0-9289 GCA_048267165.1 Bacteroidota bacterium | reverse complement strand
TAGGGAGTCAGGGTTTTAATGATGATATAATCTCTGATTTGAATATTTTTAAAGAAATTGTAAGTAAAGCAAAACTGAATATTGGCATTAAAGACAGTTTCAGTAACAGTAATATCATCAAAAACTTACTGGATACTGATTCTTTTTCTAGAGGTGTATACAATAATGAAAACAATAAGTATGTTAAATCTTCGCTGAGGGCTATAGAAACTTCAATCGATTTTTTAGAGAAAGATATTCAGTTACTGATTGGAAATCCTGATAGAGCTATTTTGAAAAGGTTAGTACAGGATGCTGGTTCTATTTTCGAATATTGTTTTGAAGAATTATTTATAAACACTCAGAAAACTGAAAGCCAATCATTTTATTACTCGTATTATAAGGGAGTTGACCTTCTATACAATCTAAAAACTCTCAAATTCTTATTCTCAGAAAATGAAATAGATAAAAAATCTAATTCAATTGATATGAATAGTAAATTACTTTATATAAGTGTGGATATTAGAAAGCTAATGGAATTATACTTTTGGGAGTACCTAAATGATGGTAATGAATTAACTAAAGAAAATGGTGGTTATTACAAAGCAAATGATATTTTTTTTAGAGCTGTTAAAGAAGAACATATCGTCGTAGAGCATGAATTCCTATTAAAAGCATTCAAGTTTCTTGGAGCTATAATTCATAAGAAACGAATTCCAGAAATTTATGTTGTTTTATTCATCTTTAAAATGTTATTAGATGAGTATTTTAATTATGAATATACTTCAAAAAATGATTTTAGGGGGCAAATTATTATCTTAAATAAGAAAACTAATGAAAGCCTTAAAGACTTTCTTTTAACTTACAAAGGGTCATAAATCCCCCCCCCCCAAAAAAAAGGCACTATCATCATAGTGCCTTTCCTTTAAAATATTACTCCCACTCTATAGTGCCGGGTGGTTTGCTAGTTATATCATATACCACGCGGTTGATGCCTTTTATCTCGTTTATAATTCTGCTCGAGATTTTCTCTAGTACATCGTACGGCATTGGGTACCACTCGGCGGTCATACCGTCGGTGCTAGTTACAGCACGGATAGCACAGGTGAATTCGTAAGTTCGTTCGTCGCCCATTACACCTACACTTTTCACTGGTAGTAGCACTGCGAAGGCCTGCCATATCTCGTCGTATAGCCCAGCTTCTGTGATTACCTCTAAGTAGATTGCGTCTGCTTTTTGCAGGATTTCGATTTTGTCTGCTGATATTTCGCCTAGTATTCTGATGCCCAGTCCCGGCCCTGGGAATGGATGTCTTTTGACGAACCACTCTGGTATGCCGAGCATACGTCCCACTTCGCGTACTTCATCTTTGAATAGCTCGCGGAATGGCTCTAGTAATTTCAGGTTCATTTTCTCAGGAAGTCCACCAACATTGTGGTGACTCTTTATAGTAGCCGACGGCCCTTTGACTGAGACTGACTCTATAACGTCGGGGTACAAGGTTCCTTGGGCTAACCACTTAGCTGAGTCAACTCCTTGCGTCGCTCCATCGAATAGGTCTATGAACGCCTTGCCGATTGCTTTTCTTTTTAGCTCTGGGTCAGAGACTCCAGCCAAACCGCCGTAGAAAGTCTCGTGTCCGTTTATCACTTCGATTGACATATCGAAATGCTTTTGGAATAAATTATAAATCTCACTGCTCTCGTTCATTCGCATAAGACCAGAGTCAATGTGAATGCAGTGCAGCTGATCGCCTATTGCCTTATGGATTAGTACTGCCGCTACGGTCGAATCTACTCCGCCGCTTAGTCCGCAGATTACTTTTTCGGTCCCCACTTTTTCGCGAATATCTTGGATTGCTTGGTCTATGAATGACTCAGCATTCCACGTATCTACGCAACCGCAGATAGTTCGGACGAAGTTCTCAAGGACTTTTTTGCCTTCGAGTGAGTGGTGCACTTCTGGATGGAATTGCACACCATATATTTTCTTTTCGATATTAGCTATTGCACATATAGGAGCATTCTCCGTATTGGCAATAGTTTCGAAGCCATCTGGCATTTTGCTAAGTGAATCGCCGTGACTCATCCACATCTGTGCATTGTTCGATATGCCTTTTAGAAGTGGGTTGTCTTCCACTACGTTGACTATCGCCTTGCCGTACTCACGCTTAGCGGCTGCATCCACTTGCCCATTTTGGGTGAAGGCGATGAGCTGCAATCCGTAGCAGATACCCAGTACGGGTATTCCTAGCTCGAATACGTTGAATAGCGGATGTGGTGCCTCGGGCGAGTAAACGCTAGATGGCCCTCCCGAAAGGATAATACCTTTGGGATTGATTTCTTCTAATTTTTCTTTTTCTATATTGAAGGGGTGTATTTCGGCAAAGACTCCAACTTCACGCACTTTTCGTGCAATTAGCTGAGTGTATTGTGAGCCGAAATCGAGTATTAATATTTTTTCTACATTTTCCATAGTACAAAAATAGGAATAATTTGTGAAATTATAGAGCTGAAAGTTTTGAATGGTTTTGTATATTTGGGTGATGGATAAAAAGCTAAGAGATATATTTAGTGTTTTCTAGTGCTGCATACCATTTTAATCAATTTTTTAATCTGGAATTTAGTCGGATTGAAGGTGGTCATAAAGGTGGTCATAAAGGTGGTCATAAAGGTGGTCATAAAGGTGGTCATAAAGGTGGTATTAAGCTAACAAAAAGACAAAAAGAAGTTCTTAATTTAATAATTGATAATCCTCGAATAGAACAAGAAGAGCTCGTAGAGATACTAAGTATCAATAGATCAGCAGTACAGAAGCATATAAACTTACTTAAAAAGGCAAATATAATGATTAGAGTCGGTGGTAAAAAACTTGGCTACTGGGAAATTATCGCCGAAGTGGAATGAATACTATCCTCCAAACACCCCGACTAATACTCAGAGAATTTGAGATTTCTGATGCAGAGGAGCTTTACAAACTTAACTCAGATGAAGAGGTTATAAGATATACTGGAGACTCTGCTTTTGATTCAGTAGAATCGGCAAGAGTATTCCTATCCAACTATAATGAATACGAGAAGAATGGCTATGGCCGCTGGGCAGTCATTGAGAAGGAGAGTAATACATTCTTAGGGTGGTGTGGACTGAAATATCATACGGAAGGGTATACTGATATTGGCTTTAGGTTTCACAGGCAATATTGGGGCAAGGGATTCGCTACCGAATCTGCAAAAGCTGTAATTAGCTATGGCTTCAATAACTTAGGTTTATCAAAGATAATTGGTAGGGCTTCACAAGACAATATTGCTTCTGTAAAAGTTCTTGAGAAACTAGGTATGGAGTTTTGGAAGTATGATACTTGTGATGGAATCCCAAATTCAGTATATTACAAAATGGAGAATTAGTCAACATGGAAAGTTTTATGAAATATTTATCATCTATTATCCTAGTCTTATTTCTAACAAATCTGCACGCACATTCGCAACAAGTCCAATCCGTATCGGATATAAAGTGTGGTTTTAATACTCAGAATTACGTAGATGAATTAGAGACGTATCACGAAAAGAATAATGAAACTCAAGGTCAGTTCTATAGTATTTCTGATTCCTCTGATTGCAATCAACATTACGTTATACCAGTCGTTTTTCATGTGTTTGCTGACGATGCGACTGCTACTGTACCAATAGAGCAGTTACAATCGGCTCTGGATATAGTTAATAGAGACTTTAACGGGTTGAACAATGATTATGACAGCGTAGATCCTTACTTCAAAGATAGAAGGGGTAAACTTAATATAACTTTTGCGCTGGCTAAGATAGACCCAGAGGGTGAACCTACAGATGGGGCTAATTATTATCCTAATAGTTCGGGATTCGGTAATTACAAAGAATATGATGATAGTATCAAAAATTATGCTTGGGATAACTACAAGTATGTAAATATCTATGTCATGAATGATTTGTATAATGATGGTGTTACTAATAATTCTGGTATAGCGTGGTATCCTAATACGACTATGTCTAAAAACAATTTAGCTAGAATTGTATTCAATTATTTATATTTGGGTAACAAAGGGAGTTCTTTCGCTGATGAAAACTTTCAGTCAGTATTTACGCACGAATTTGGACATTGGTTGAACCTTATACATACCTTCGAAGGTGATTGTGATGGGGAAAATGATGAAGTAGATGATACTCCATCCACACTGATATCGGCTGGCTGCGAGGACGGGACAGTAAGTTGCGGACACCCAGTGAACGGTAACAACTATATGGATTATACTAACTGTTATAGTATGTTCACTATTGGTCAAGTTGATAGAATGACAAAGGCACTTACTAATCATCCTGCCCGAAATACATTATGGAAAGTTAGTAATCTGAAAGAAACTGGAACTTATGACAAATATATACCTATTGTACCTAACTCGCAATTCACAGCTGATAAGTTTGTACTTAGAGAAGGAGAATCTATACAATTTACGGATATTTCTTGTGGTAGTCCGACTGAATGGGAGTGGACTTTCGAGGGTGGAACGCCAGCTACTTCCACAGAGAAAAACCCTAGTATAATGTACTCTACACCCGGTAAATACAAAGCTTCCCTCATTGCTTCTAATGAAGATGGCTCATCGAAGGAATCAATTATACAGTTAAAAGTAGTTTCAAAGACTGAATCATCTGTTGGGGAATCTAAAGAAAATTTGGATTTATTTGTATATCCGAATCCTACTAGCGATAGAGTTGAGATAAGAAATCTAGAAAACGCCAATTATGAAGTAAGTATATTTGATAATCTTGGGAATGTTGTGTTTAGTGGTACTATCACTAAGGGCAATAGCGTTGTTAGTCTAGAGAGCTTATACATGGGTGTTTATCACCTAAGAATAACTAATAGCAATGGTGTGTTTTATTCAAAAGTTATAAAGAAGTAAAAAAACAAAGAAACACAAATGAACAAAGACCTTAGCGTAACGCATAGCATAGAAATAGATGCAACCCCAGCCGAAGTGTGGGATGCAATGACTAACCCAGAAAAGATAAAAGTATATCTTTACGGTACTGAGACTATAACTGATTGGAAAGTCGGCAGTCCTATTATATTCCAAGGGGAATACGAGGGACACCAGTACAAGGACAAAGGCAATGTATTGGAAAACAAGCCGAATGAATTACTCAAATACAACTATTGGAGTGGGTTTTCGGGTCTGGAAGATAAGCTAGAAAACTATTTCATAGTCACTTATTTGATAGACGATGCAGGTGATGGTAAAACCGTTTTCACTTGGGTGCAAGAGGGCTTCCGCAGTGAAGAAAGCCACAAGCATACGCAAGAGGGCCTGCCCGCAATGCTAGAACAGATAAAAACTATAGCCGAAGGTTAATCAACTTTACTAAGAGTATGTCCTGCGGTGCTAAAAATAGCATCGGGGACATCATCTTGGAAATTGACTAGTCTAATATTCACATCAGCTGAACCCATTTTGCTTTTCAATTCCATTTCTATTGGTAGCGAGTTAATTCCAAATTTCTCGAACATTTTTAGCTCTTTTTTTGATTTACCTTTTCCTACGCTTTGGTAGCTTAGTACTTGAAGCATTGATAGCTCAAACCCTTCATATAGCCATAGAGTAACTTCATAGTTTTCATCTTCTACTTTAGCTTCTTTGCATTCTAGACCATCTATTTCTCTTGTTTCGCCTGTGTATAGTGATTCTTGTTGGGTTAGAGTGCTAGTATTGGACTGTGATTCGGGTAATCCGGGCCAGTGTTTCTCGTCCATAGGCAATATAAAACCACCTTTTTTACCATTCATCTCGAACAAGCTAGTAATTGTCGAATCGACAAAATCGAATATCATCTTCATATCTGGTTGATTCCTCGGAGGGTGTATGTAGATAGCTGACTTTGTTTCAGTGATATAATAGTTAATCGTGTCTATATTTTCTTCCCCATTCTGATAGGTAAGTGTAGCATATAAATCGAAGCTACCAGTGAACGGTTCAGTGGCACTCAATGGCATCGAAATTAGTATCAATAATAATAGTCGTAACATAATTATATACTCAAATACTTAAAAAAAAAGCCGACAAATAGCCGGCTTATAAACTCGTAAAAAGATATAGTGGCTAACTATTTTTTGATGAATTTAGTTGTAGTCAATTCACCATTTGAAGAAGTAACTACATTGTAAATACCAGCACTTAGTTTCGAAACATCCATCTGATGGGTCATTGCTCCGTCTAAACTAGCTGATGCTACTACTTTACCCATAGCATCAAATAACTGAACTGTTTCAATTCTATTAACAGAGTTGATTGTAAGCATATCTTCAGTTGGATTAGGAAACACCTTAAGTGAAGTCATATCTGCATCAATTGCTACTGAAGCTTGTGTTACTTTAGGTGGATTAACCGCATACCATTTTTGAATATTCACGTCACCCGTAACTGAAACTTGTTCGTGTAAAGCAATCCAGAATCTATAGTCTTGTGAAACATATAAATATTGGTCAACTTGTTGACCTGTAAGCCCAGTTTCTGTTATATTTATATGTATTCGAAGGACATTACTAAATGTACCAGCAGGTGTTATAATAGTTCCACTTCCGTCAACTTCAGATGTTATAGTACCACTGAGTGGAAACTCATTAGAAGCAAAAACATATTTCCCAGAATAGTTACTACTATGTTTTGTCCCATAAGCCAACGGCAGATTAAATTGATTCATTGCAGGATCAAAGAATGCCAGAATCTTGTCGTTAGGGGCTGGAGCTCCAAGGTCAGAACCAATACCTAGTATCGAAAGTTCACCCGACAAGGATTTATAATACTGATAAGTATCTTGATCTGAAATCCCACACATTACTGCATCAGGAAAATCTTCTGCATACGGTGTACCTGCTACTTCTACAAAGCTATAATCAACATGTTCGGAATACGTATCTGATGTGAAGTCCCACGTTACCCCTTCTCCACTTTCACCGGGATTGAAAGTTGTAAGGTCGTTATTGGCTAATCCATTAATTTCATCGCCAATTATTGGCATATTCTCGTTAGTGAAAGTTTGAGAAAATAGCTGTGTTGAAAGTAATATAACACTAGCTAAAAGTGTAAATAGTTTCATATAAAACCTCATTTGAATAAATTTTAAATTTTGATAATTCCAATATATAAAAATAATAAGAATATAATCTATTTATTTACGCCACATAGCGAAATAATTGGATTTAATCAACTAGCACTGTTCCAGCTTGCTTTTGTACTTCTTGTAAAGTGAAAAGACTGTCAGATATTATTAAATCATCAAGAGTACCGGTGAAGTAAGATTCTAAATCTACCCTCGCACCTATTCTTGGTTGCCAGTTTTTCTTAACGGGTGTAAGTATTTCATCTTTTTGTTTCTGAACACCATCAATATATAGAGTTGCAATTGTAGTTTCGGCATTAATTAGTTCAAAATTATAAGCTATATGGTGCCATTCATTATCGAAGTATTTTTCTTTCGTATATGCTAATCTTATTTCACTACCTTGAGGACTCCAAGACATTGTTTCGTATTGTTTGAACATATTTACGCCAATGAAGTAAGAGCCACTGTACCACACAGAATTGGAAACAATATCATAATGAGTAGAGCTTTTTACACTCGCTTGTTCGCCTACTTTTGCCCAAAAGCTAATAGCAAAATTCTCTTCGAAATCTAGCATACCATCATAAGGTAGTAGTACACTGTAGCTCCCATCAAAATAAATTGCACTCTTTTCTTTGCCATTTCTATCTTCTACGAATGTAGTATATTCGGCAGTGCCATGATACTTGTTTCTTCCATTGTCTTTCAAATTATCGTCAAAGTTATACTGGGAATAATATTCTTTAACAACTGGTTTATCTTTTTCATCTTCTTCAATGATTGGGGTAGTTGATTTGTCATCACTGCAAGAGCTAATGATTATTACTGAAAGTAATATAAATATAAACTTATTCAACATCTTTTCTTCGTATTTGTTAATGGCTAATCAACCAATATATAAAAATAGCGAGAACTAATTTGTTTCAAATTAGTTCTCGCTTTAAATAATAAATAGTTTTTAGTTTTTTTAATCCTTTCTTTCTCTAATCTTTAGTTTGTATATTTTCTTTATCCGGTTTAAAGATGGATAAACTAAAAACATAAAGAATAGTACAGCAGATATAGCCCAAATGAAACTAGTTAAAATACTTTCTTCATATGTTATTTGACCTGCCAAAGTAAAAACAATTGTATATAAAAACACCCAATATATTCTTGAAGATGTTTTTTTATTATTTTCTAAATTTAGATCATCCATAATTAGCTAATCCTGTAACTACGCAGGTGAAACAAATAGTCTACCTAACCAGCCACCTATTGCTGTTAATGCTTTTCCACCAGAAGCAAATGCAGAATAAGATAAGCCTGAATTTATACGATGCCTTGAATTATTAATATTTAATTTACCATTATCCAATAGTTCTGTTAAAGTTGCTCTACCCCAACCAATTAAATATCCGGAACCATCCGCGGCAAGGAATGCGATTGGTGCTGTAACATCTGTTGGTGCTTGTGTTTTCCAGTACTCAGCAGAATTTTTCATCACTAATAAAAATCCACCAATTGCTTCTCCTTTCATATATGATGCAGAAGAAACTGTATCCCAATCTATAGCATTAAAATCAATTAATAAAGAATCAGCTTTTGAAATAACATGATTATAAACTTGAAGATTTGTCATTCCAGAAAAATCATAATTATACAGATAATTTCTAGCTTCGTTTATCATATCTATTTCAACTTGAGATAATTTTAAAGATAAGGCAGGAAATATTGCATCAAAATGATCTTCGAGTACAGAATCTATATTTTTACCTACTATAAAATCAACCATTGGTAAAGCATAATAACTCACTATTACAGAGTCGCAATTAGGATTAATCTGTGTTAAATAAGAAAGTGAACTATTAAATAATCTACGTGATTCTATTGTATCAGCAATTGAAAATGTCGAATCAAGACTTAAGTAATCAAGAATTAGATTATGCTCATTCCCTACATTAGATAAACCAATTGCACTATTATATAGATATGGATTTGCAATATCTGGCTCAGTATAATTCTCTTTGCAACCATATGTTAATATTATTAAAAACAATACGCTTGACATCAAATACTTCATAAATACTCTTTATAAAAAATTGTTTAAAAATCACTATAAGGCAAATTTAGGCAAATTTAGGCAAATTTAGGCAAATTTAGGCAAATTTAGGCAAATTTAGGCAAATTTAGGCAAATTTA
>JBLWYD010000092.1:0-9511 GCA_048267165.1 Bacteroidota bacterium | reverse complement strand
TGAAATTATCACATCTTAAGCAAAAGAAATCAAATCTTTCTATTGTATTATCAGACCTATTTAGATTTATAAATTCACTTTTCTTAGTTATAAACGACAATGTGTTTTCTCTAATATCAACAAGATTAATCAAAGTGTCTTCATCCGTCTTATAGAGTTCAGAAATACTATTATTATCAGAATTATATTTGAGAATCAAGTTAGGGTAACTAAGAATAATTATTTCCTCTCCAGAAACTCTTATATCAACTAAGCTATCAGGTAATTGGAGTGAATTTATAAGATTCAAGGCTCTATTATAAACATTTAATTTAAAATCAACATCAATATTAATAAATTTTTCACCGTATTGCCCCCATTTTATAACTTCACTACTTATTTCTATATGTTTATGAACTAGCTTTCCATTTCTTACCACTTCTACAGAGTTCCTAGTACCAAAGCAATAGATTTGATTGTCAAGTTCAAATAAATTAGTATAATTATTTGTAATTGATTCTTGTGAAAATAATATCTGAGTTATACTACAAAGGATAAGTATTAGTAATAATTTTTTCATATTCAATCAGCTTTATTTTTGATATTACAATATAATAAAAATAATTATTATAAGAATGCTAATCTAATAGCTTAGCCGAAATAAAGTATCCATTTAGATGACTTGTTTCCATTCTTTAAACGTATGCACTACGTATCTACAATTACACATAAATAGAGATTGCCACACTTCGTTCGCAATGACAGGTCATAATTATATCATCTTCTACCCAACAGAAATCATTTTTATTAGGTATAAACTCATTTTTCTATTATATTTGAGATTGAATAAAATCAGTAAAACCACACGAAAAGTAATGGCAAAAGGTAAAGAAACACCTCTAATAAAGCAATATAATGGCATAAAGGCAAAGTACCCAGACACTGTATTGCTCTTCCGTTTGGGCGATTTTTACGAGACTTTCAACGAAGATGCAGTTATTACAGCCAAAGTGTGCGGTATAACACTAACTAAGCGGAATAACGGAGCTAATGGTGATATGCCACTTGCTGGTTTCCCCCATCATCAGTTAGATGCTTATTTGCCTAAGTTAGTAAAGGCAGGTTACAGAGCCGCAGTATGCGAGCAATTAGAAGATCCAAAGCAAGCCAAAGGAATAGTGAAGCGTGGAGTTACAGAGATTGTAACACCCGGTGTAGCGCTATATGACAAGCTACTTGAATCGAAAAAAAATAAATTCCTTGCCTCTGTTTACTACAAACAATTGAAAAATGGGCCTGAGTTGATTGGCTTCTCATTTACCGATGTATCAACTGGAGAGTTTTTCACTGGCGATATATTAGCTAAAGATATACAAAACAACCTAGAAGCAATTTTACCAGCCGAGATTATAGTTTGCAAAGCACAAAAGCAATATTTCTTGGATAAGTTCAGAACATTGAGCTTCTCACCTGCAATTAGCTATCAAGAAGATTGGATATTCGAAGAGGAATTTGCAACAGATTTACTACTAAAGCAATTTAAAACGAAAAACCTTAAAGGGTTTGGGATTGATGGACTTTCAGTTGGAGTAGTAGCCGCAGGTGTTGTGTTGCATTATCTGAATGAGACACAAAATGCTGCACTTACTCATATTAGCCGAGTAACGCTATTCGACACTGCTGAGTATATGCTATTGGATAGCTCTACTCGCCGTAATCTAGAAATAACAATGACAACCGAAGGCGAAAAAGAAGGTTCGCTATTCTCCGCACTCGATGATACTTATACCCATATGGGAGGGCGATTGCTCAAAAAGTGGATATCTATGCCACTCAAAAATCGTGGGCAAATTGAAAGAAGATTGAACGCAGTCGAAGAGCTTTATGATTCGCAAAAGATAAATCAGCTAAGAGAAGAGTTAAAGAAAATAGGTGATATAGAGCGACTGGCAACAAAAATAGCCACTTTAAGAGCCAACCCTAGGGATTTGGTAGCACTTAAAAACTCGCTGATTATACTACCAGATATAACGAAGTTTTTCTCACCTTTTGAAGATACTTATCTGACTCAATTGGGTAGTAGTATCCCGAATTTGCAAGAGGTAACGAGCAAATTAGAAAATGCTCTGAAAGACGAACCAGGTTTAAACATTGGTAAAGGTAATGTTTTTAGAGATGGGTACAATGAAGAGCTAGACGAATATTCTACTGCTCGTTACTCTGCGAAAAATTGGATAAGTAATTATCAAAAAGAACAGCGAGAAATAACTGGAATAAATAGCCTGAAAGTGAGCTTCAACAATGTCTTCGGATATTATATAGAAGTTTCACGATTGAATAGCGACAAAGTACCTGAAAGCTATCACAGAAAGCAAACCCTAACAAATTCTGAAAGATACATAACTCCTGAGCTAAAAGTATTCGAAGATAAAGTGTTCAGTGCCGATGAAAAAATCGATACAATAGAGAAGAAGTTATATTCGGAATTAATGAATGATTTGATGTCATCATTGCAAGATTTGAAATTAAGTAGTTTTATAATATCTCAGATAGATTGCTTGCAATCTTTTGCCTTCGTCTCGCTTCAACGTAACTACAGCAAGCCGATAATCACTGATGATAATAATCTAGATATTATTGATGGAAGGCATCCGACTGTAGAGATTAGCTTGCCCCACGGCGAAAGCTTCACACCGAATGATACGAAATTCGATACAAGTACCGAGCTAGTGCACATTATAACTGGGCCGAATATGTCCGGTAAGTCTTGCTATTTACGTCAGACAGCAATAATAGTGCTCATGGCACAGATTGGGTGCTACGTGCCAGCAAAGAGCTGTTCTATGGGACTAGTAGATAAAATCTACACAAGAGTCGGGGCTGGTGATAATATCAGAACAGGCGAAAGTACATTCCTAGTGGAAATGCAAGAAGCTGCAAATATAATGAACAATGCCACAGAAAAGAGCTTGATATTGCTCGATGAGGTCGGGCGAGGAACTGCTACATTCGATGGTATTTCGATAGCATGGGCGATAGCTGAGTATATACATAACAAGCTCCAAGCGAAAACACTATTCGCTACACACTATCACGAATTAAACGAGTTAGCAAACCGATACGACCGAATTAAAAACTACAAAGTGGATGTCGTAGAGCGTGATACGAATATTATTTTTACTCACAAAGTACTCGAAGGTAGTGCCGACCACTCTTTCGGTATTCACGTTGCCAAAATGGCTGGACTACCTTATGATGTGGTAGAACGCTCGAAAGAGATAATGGGGACATTAGAAAGTGATGTCAGTCAACAGAAAATAGATGGTGATGAACTTAGCTCTGCTAAGCCAGATGTGAAAAAACTTAAGCCAATAGCCGCACCAGAAACAACTGGTCAAATGGCTATATTTGCATTCGAAGATGATAAATTAAGAACTAGACTCAAGCAAATGAGTATAGAAGCAATTACACCACTACAATCTTTTCAAATTCTTTCCGAGCTAATCAGCGAAGCTAAGAGTAGTAATGCATAATAATTATTCTAGTTAGCCATATTCCTCACGTTATTAAGACTTTTGAGTCATTTCAAAAATAAAGGATAAATATGGCTTAATTATTGTAGTTCTGTTATTTATTAGTATTTTATGCGATTAAAAAAGTAACATTCTAGTATAATATGAAACACGAACAACATAAGTTTATAAAGTGGGTTAAGTATAATTTTGATAACTTAATGTCGAAAGGCACATCAGCTCCGCTCTTCCTACTATTAGGCGGATCATTTATCTTCCTTCTAATACTTTCTACTATACTGTTGCTAACTGGTATATTGACCCCAGATATAGTTGCAAATGGTAAAGTCCCAGGTGAAATAGACTTTTTCGATGCAATATATATTACACTACTCCGAATGTTAGACCCCGGTGTAGTTGCCGAAGACCCAATAATATGGCCGTTTCTTACATTTATGCTAGTTGCCACTTTGGGAGGTTTATTCTTATTTTCTGTGTTAATAGCAATTGTGAATAGCGGGGTTATAAATAAACTAACTGATTTAAGAAAAGGAAAGTCTTTTGTATTAGAATCGAATCATACAATCATACTTGGTTGGTCATTCCAAGTATTCCCAATTGTAAATGAATTAGTAATAGCTAATGAGAATCTGAAACATGCTTCGATAGCAATACTTGCTGAAAAAGATAAAATCCACATGGAAGACGAGATTAACTCGAAAGTCAAGGATATGAAAACTACCAAAGTAGTATGTAGGACTGGTAGCCCAATAGACTTGATGGACTTAGAGATTCTAAATATACACGAAGCTAAATCAATTATCATAATTGCACCAGAGTCGAAAGATCCAGATTCTATAGTTATAAAAACTATTCTAGCTATAACTAACAACCCGAATAGAAAAGGCAAAGACATTAAGTATCATATAGTTGCTGAAATTAGAGACCCTAGAAATGTAGCGATAGCTGAGATTGCAGGTCGAGATGAAGTTCAACTAGTAATCTTCGATTATTTGATATCAAGAATTACGGCACAAACTTGTCGTCAACCTGGTTTATCAGTTGTATTCAACGAACTACTCGACTTTAGTGGAGATGAGATTTACTTCCAAGAAGAACCAGCATTAGTTGGTAAGACATTCATAGAAGCAATGTTCTCTTATGAAGATTCAATTCTAATTGGAATTAGAAAAGAGAATGGGGATATACTACTTAAACCAGAACACGATACAAAAATAGAAAGAGGCGATATAATAATAGCTGTTTCAGAAGATGATGATACTATAAAGCTATCAGGTAAAAAAGAGTTCAACATTAACACAGATGCTATTAGAAAGAATCCAGAATATGTTGACCCATCGCCAGAGACAACATTGATAATTGGCTGGAACAGACGTGCTCACTTGATAATAAATGAACTTGACAATTATGTACACCCTGGGTCTAGAATTACTGTCATTGCTGAGGATGTATCAGCAGAAAATGATTTATCACTTCATTGTGCCGATTTGAAGAACCAAACAGTCACATTTTGGTTCGGTGACACTACAAACAGAAGGATTTTAGATGACTTGAATATAGAAACTTACAATCATATTATAGTATTAAGTCAAACAGAGAATAGCAATATACAAGCGAGTGATGCCAGAACCCTATCAACTTTACTTCACCTACGTGATATTGCTGATACCAAAGGGCATGAGTTCTCTATAGTTTCTGAAATGTTAGATGATAGGAACAGAGAACTAGCGGAGATTACTCACACTGATGATTTCATTGTCAGCGTTAAGTTAGATAGTTTGATGCTTTCGCAAATATCTGAGAATTCTGAACTGAAACGTATATTCGAGGATTTATTCTCGTCTGGTGGGCCGTCCATTTACATAAAACCAGCAGAGTATTATGTTGAGCTAGGTAGAGCGGTAAACTTCTATACTATAATGGAATCAGCAAGACAACAAGGACATTTAGCAATTGGAATAAAGCTTAAGAACAATGACACTTCATTCAAGAAATCTGAAATGCTAGCTCATGGTGTTATAGTAAATCCGAATAAATCGAGAGAAGTATTCTTCAGCAAAGGTGATAAGATAATTATACTTTCTGAAGATGAAATAACAGACGTTATTGGTTAGAAAACTCTAGAATTGTTAGCTTTGATATACCAAATGATTTTTGCTTTACAAGAGTAAAATCAGAAGAATATACTATTTCTTCTTTTGAGTCAGTTTCTATAATCAAGAACCCTTCGTGTTCTAATAGCTTTCTTTCAGCTACTATTGAAACTATCTGACTGCCCGTTTCTAGGTCATAAGGAGCGTCAGTAAAGATTATATTATATGTATCATCACAATGTTTTAAATAAGCTAAAACATCTGATTTTACTATATTAAATGAGTCTTTATCGAGGCTAATATCCGATGCAAATTGCTTTATAACTGTAATTGGTTTGAAATTTTTCTCAACGAAAGTACAATGACTTGCTCCTCTACTAAGGAATTCAACCCCTACTAATCCAGATCCAGCATAGCAATCTAGAACTTTCTTATCTTCGAAGTAGATATAATTATCAAGAGTGCTGAACAGTGACTCGCGGGACTTATCAGTAGTCGGCCTAACGCCAGCAGGCATTTTCCCTTTTATTGAGCGACCACCATATTTGCCAGATATAACTCTCAAAACTCAAATACTTTTCCTTTGTCAAAACTATTGAGAGCACCACCAACAACGGGTGAGAAAATGTGAGAAGTACGAATACAATATTGACGCAATCTATCATCAATATCCGCCCTAACTAGTCTAAATGAGTTGAGACGTTTTACTTCCAAATTCAAAGAATCAGATAAGTTACTAAGGAAAGATTTATTTAATCTAGTCCCAATTACTAAAGCGTTTCCCGGGGAAAATCCATTACTTTTTAATTTAGTAATCTCATTTTCAATCGACTCTATAAGACTTTCATCACTATCATTTTTGAGTAAATCATAATAGTATGATGTATTGTTATTACTCAAACTAATATCGCAGAAAGAATCTTCTACATTAATAAGAAGGTCATATAAATGACTGGTATCGGGATAATTATATTCGATTGTGTTTTGTGAAGCTATCTGGGCCATTGTAATATAACTAATATCAAGACCAGTGATTTCAAGAGCTTTCTTACAATTTTCGATAATGCTTTTTCTGATGAATACTACAAAAAGCATCTCAGAGTCATCTTCGTCTTTCTGACCATAAGGATAAATTCTAAACGTAAAATCTGAGATTTTAAAAGACTGATTGTTTCCTCTTATCTCAAGTTCTAATAATTCCTTAAGATTTGACTTATCCATATCCATAGTACCAGGCATTATAGTCCAAAAAGCAGATTCATTGTTAAGTATAACATTGAGCTCCTCTACCTTATGTTCAGCTGCAGATAGGTTTCTATTAAGCTGGTTTATTGCCTTCTTCGAGTACTCATCATCTATATCATCTAAGTCAACTGGGTCAAGAGTAGAAGATATATCTAAAAGTGTTAAACCTTTATTATTCCTCTCAAAAATACCAGAATAAACTTTATCCGAATTAAAAAATACAGTAAGTGATTTCATATAAAAATTAAAAATAATTTTATTTTCAATCCTCTAAATTAAAAAAAATTTAGATATGAGACCGTGAAATCTTAGCAAATTCGAAAACTTTAAATGTTAATTCAGATTGTATTTCAAAATCTGATATCAGATTAAGCATTATAATACTTCTTCTGACAGTAGATTTCTGCTTTTTGATTCTCTTTAACTGGTTTCTATAAAGTTCTAAAGTACTAGAGTTAAACTCAGTATAAAGTTGTTTTATTGTTTCATAATTTTCGAAGTCATAATCGGCAAGTGCCTTAACTAGAAGAATATTATATTTCTCATATTGATTATTCAATTCAACCAATAATTCAATTTCTTCTTCTGTAAGTGGTTTATGATTATTGTTGATATATTTATAATTCTGAGAAACAGAGTGGTATAATTTATCTGATATATCCTGAAGAGAGATAGTAATACGAATAGCTAAGTTAGCAAACTCAGTATCTTCATATTCAAATTTATTTACTAATCTGATGAAGTTAGAGTTAAGCACCACTACCTCTTTTTCTACTTCGGCCGCTTTTTTCTTCGATTTTTTCAAACTCTTCAAATCTTCTCCGATTAATCCAGTATTGCTTTTAGCAAAAATACCAGATACATCATCTAAGAAAATTGAAACGTCATTCATTACTTTTTTGTTTGCAAATTCTTTATCACCTTCTTCTTTTCTAGATTTTACATCAGCCGCGCGATGCTTTTCTTCTTTTTCTTTGTGGTACTTTGCACTTCTATAGATTGTAAATGCCGTAATAGCAAAGACAGCTAATAATCCAATCCATTCACCATAGTAGATAGTATAACAGATTATCATAGCACCCATAGTTGCGAAAAGTGCTGTGATAAACCAACCACCAATTACCGTAAGTACTCCTGAAACTCTATAAACAGCACTATCTCTACCCCATGCTTTATCTGGTAAGGCAGCAGCCATAGCAACAATAAACGTTACATAAGTAGTAGATAATGGTAATTTGAAATAAGTAGCAATCGAAATAAGACCAGCTGATACAAACAATATAACCGCAGCTCTTAATAAATCAAATGCTGGAGCATTTCCTTGTTCGTCTAATACAGGTTTGAATTTAGTAGTATCAAATCTACTATTGACAAACCTTACTACAGAGGCAGGAATTAGTTTTTTAAATTCACTGAAGACGCCATATGTCATTCTAACTAATGAACGAGCCATAGCATTAGATTCAAATCTTTCGTACCCTTCATCTTGACGTCCCAAACTGATTGTGGTAGCAGCAACTGAACGTGCCTTTTTTGATAAGAATAATGTTCCTACCATAATCAAACCAGATAAAAGCAGAACCCATGTATCGGCTGGTAATTTACCTTGCATACTAGACATATCAGCTGTTAGAGGGTTATCAGTCAATGATGCTATCTTGAATGCGTTAAGACCCGCAATAGGTGCACCAATAAAGTTCACAAGGTCGTTAGCAGCAAAAGCCATTGCTAGTGCAAATGTACCGATTAGAACTATTAATTTTAAAACATTAAATTTCGTGAACTTTTGAACTATAAGTAATATTACAGTCCAAAATGCATAGAGATAAACGAAAACTAATCCCATATTATTCTGGAAATAGACTTTGAAGTCCCCTTTCATGAATTCAGTGTTCTTAGCACCTTTCATCATTATGAACATACTTATAGAAGTCAATGCTATAGCACCCCAAAAAGCACCATATCTTCTAAATCTTTTTTCAAAATCAAATGAGAATATTAATCTTGTTATATACTGTACAAACAATCCGAATACGAATGCCATAACAATAGACAGCAATATAGCCCCTATTATAGTAAGTACCATGTTTACATTCATATAGTTGGCTACTTCGGCATAATTGCCTGTTGTATTACCAATTTTTATCAAAGTCATAGCCATACCCGAACCGAAGAGTCCGAATACTATAGAAACAGTAGTTGAAGTTGGGAGTCCGAAAGTATTGAAAGTATCTAAGAGGAGGATATCGAGAAACATAACGGAGACAAAGATGACCATAAGCTCAGGCATCAAGAAGTATTCGGGGTTGAATATTCCCTTCCTGGCTACTTCCATCATACCACCTGAGACTAAAACACCTACAATTACGCCAATTGCTGCGACAACCATTATAGTTCGCAATTTGGCTGCATTAGCCCCAATTGCTGAATTCAAAAAATTAACAGCATCGTTCGCAACACCAACTGTAAGGTCAACAATTGCTAATAAAATCAGAATAACAAGAATTACTAGATTTATATCCACTTTTTATTTTTTCTTTTTATTAATTATGACAGATTCAAATATAAAAATATATCTTATTAATAATAGCAGTAAAAGAGAATATTAACATAAACTTAACAAAACTATTTGTGATAATCGTTGAATTATTAAAAAATGAG
>JBLWYD010000091.1:0-9666 GCA_048267165.1 Bacteroidota bacterium | reverse complement strand
AAAGCCGATAGAAAAGAAAACCCAAAAGTTGAATATCCTGCTAATTTATACCTATTAAGAGATGGTAAAATAGTCTTTTACAAAGACGAGTTTGATGGAGTAGAGCTATTCCAATACAACTTTCAAGATGGAGTACTTGTAAATTATTACGAAGCTTTTGACAACCAAAAAGGGATGTATGTTACGTTAACCATATCGCCTGCGATGCAAGACTATCGTTTTTTTAATAATAGTACAGATTGGAGGAGAAAAAGTCCTACTCGTTATATAAAACACTGGCAAGAAAGTTTTATACCGCCTATAAAAGAAACTCCTTATAAAGCGAAAGAAAATAAAGAATCCCAGAAAGAAAAACATCCTTTTAAAATAATATTAAGAGCTAAAAATACCGATATTAAAAATGGAGTTTTTGGTTTTGATAGTATCCCTAAAGAAAGTATTGTTACATCTGATTATGAAAAATTAAAGAAAGAATACAAACCTCTTTCAGAAAAAATACTGGAGGATGAATATATACCAAATTGGATAAGCATAAGGAAAAACCAAACTGTAGAATTAATGCTAGATTGGGAAAAGAAAGGTAGAGCTAAAGAATATGATGATATAGCTTTTGAAGAACACCCAGATTTTAGTTTTGAACCAAAAAATTTAAAAGGAGTTAAAGAGGTAAAAATTACATGTAAAAACAATAATGCCATCCCAGCACAAATCCTTGTTAAAGCAGATAATAAATTAACGGTTGGCGCTCTTAATATATACTACCCTAAACCTAAAACGATAGACCTAGAATGGTGCTTTGTGGAAATCCAAGGAAATGGAAAAGACTATGCACTTTTAAAAAAGGAAGTTAATAAACAAAAACTGGAAAATTATCTTAGAAAAGGTTTAAACCCTGCCTTAATAGATGCTCCTATAACGAATAACAGTGCTACACTAATTGATATTAGTCAACATTCAACAAAGTTTAAAAATTATGGTTTTTTAAAGAAACATCCTAATGTAGATATAGGAAACTATATTGAAAGAAGTAGAAAAGAGGTTATTCTATCAGCCATAAGTAGTAAGCATGTAGAAGATGTAAATAAATTGACGGTGTATTTTATCAATCAAAAATGTATTAATGAAAAAGATATTCAACCAAATGGAAAATATAAAACAATGGGAGGAGTGTCACCTACAGGAACAGGTGTTGCTTTCCTAGTATTAGACCCTAACGGTAATATTGAGACAGAAAACATTATACATGAGCTTATGCATGCAATGGGATTAAGACATACTTTTAAGGGAGCTGAACATGAGTTTAAGAGTAATAAAACAGATAATTATATGGATTATCAAAACAATAAAAAACATACTTACAAATGGCAGTGGGAAAAATTACAAGAATATTCTAAACTAAAATAAAAGTACAATATGCATATATCATTTCTAAAGACTCTTTTTAAATTCTATAATTCTAAGTCTAAAATCTCTTTGTTTAAAATAATGTTCTTGATTTTAATTATGTCTTCTTGTAAAAGTAGAATGATAAAAGCACAGGAGTTTTACACTACATGGGAAAATAATTCTATACCTATTTCAGAAGAAAAATTAAAGAGTCTCAACAAGATAGATCAAACAATATACGTCCTCTACGAAAGATTTCTTGATTCTGTAGGTAGTGGAAAAAACAGACTGTTGTCCAGTGTGAAATATTTAGTTATAGACCAATCTGTAAATGTTGCTATTTGTGATTCAATAATTAAAACAAAAGATAATTATGGAAGAGTTTTTTTTAAGCCTATAAACAAGAAAAAATCAAATAAACACATTCTTTATCCACGCTCTAGAAATACTGAGCGTACATTGCTTTATTATAATGAAGAGTATAAAAAAATAATAAATAAGAGAAAACGATTTGCAACTGCGTCTGTTTATGGGTTAAAAAAGGATAAAGATGTTCTAGCTGTTTTTAGGGGGGTAGCTTATTACCCAGGTGGAAAAATCAAATATAAAAACTTACTATTTGAGCTTAAAAGTATAATTATAAGTAAAGACTTGAAAAATGCTATTTTACAAATAGAGACTGATTTTGGGAGTGAACAAATTTACTTTAAGTATGATAGCAAAAAGGATTTTTGGGTAGCTCAAGTGTTTGATGAATGGAGTGAAAATTAAATTTCTAAATCAATATAAAAACTTTAAAAACACATTACATGAGAGAGCTTTGCAAAAACCATTATGGATATATTAAGATAAAATGAAGTATTTAAATACTATACTCACACTTTTATTAGTTTCTTGTAGTACAAGTAAAGAAATTGCTGTTACAAGTAAAGTTTCTAATAAACACAAAGTTATCGTTTGGTATGATAAAGAGCAGAAAGATATTTGGGCTATTAGTGTTCCTATATATTTAGAAGTTGAAAATAAAAGTTTTCTAATACCACGTGAGTTCATATCTCATAAATATATTTATGCAGATAAAAACAGTGGTACACATACATTTTTGTATGAGTTAGAAGCAAATGGAAAATTAAAAAAGAAAAAGAACTTCAGTAGAAAAAAATAACACCTAGTACAAAGAAAAAATACATTATTTATTCTAAACATTTAATAACAAACAAGAAATATTCCGACCAAATATTGCACTCTTATAGAAATAGAGAGTTTAAAAGTGATTCTATAGTACTCGACTTTTTTAATGATTTTAAAAACAAATTACCAGATTTAGCTGAAAATATATTGGTAAAAGATAGTTTGTTCTTAAGCTTTAACAACGAGGATAAAAAAAGTAAACTATCTACAAAAAGAATTAAAGTCCCTATTAAATTAATTAACTAATGAAGTTAACTATTTACTTGTTTATAATCTTAACAACATTTACTTGTGCCAACCCTAAAAAAGATCTTGTAGTAAAACAATCTCAATCGGTTAATTTTCCTGTAATTTTTGGAACATACAAGTCAGAAATAAAAGAGGTAGCTTATATTAAGTTACCTAATCAAATTGAATTAAAAAATACGTCTTATGTAAACTTAAACTTAAGTAGAATAACATATGAATCAAACTATAAATCTTCTTATAGCCGCCCTCAAATGTATTTATATTCGGTAGAAGGAGGATCTCTAAAGTCTGCTGGAAATTATAATAGAAAAATAATATTTGGTAAGAAAAGTCTTAATTACACCTATTATGTCAATTACATTATAGATACAAGCACTGTTACTCAACAATTATTAAGACCATTACTAGATAAAAAGAAAAACAAAGATACTATACATATAGGTATTGTTGATTTCAAGAAAAACAATCAAGAACTATTTAACATGCTAACTAGTAATGACACTATTTTTACTAGATTTTTTCTAAGACATGGTAGTAGAAAAGAAAAAATGACAGTTGTCGATCCTAGTACAGGAGAACCTCAAACCATTACATCAATAGAAAGTAAGCACGAACGTATTAAAATACCTGTAAAGTGGTAATCAAGTATTATGAAAAAAAATAGCGCGAATATAATTTCATCTGTCATAGCCAGTATTTATTCCACAATACTAATAATTAATATTATTAATTGTTCTAAAGCTCTTCAAAGTAAAAAAATTATAAATTCAGATAATGAAATGGCAATTTTTACACCTTTATTAGTCCTTCTTTTTGTTTCTTTTATGGTACTATCTTTTTCTAAATGGAAAAAGGTAGTGGTTTATGTTGGTTTGGTAGGCTTTTTAAGTATGATACTTATGGGTTTATTTTATTACATTGATCGTAATTATACTTATAATCATGAATTTAGCTATACGATATTTAATTTTTTCGGTTGGTATAATCACAATTTAGAATATGATAAATACGACCACTTATATTTAGGAATGGGAGTTGTTATATATCCTGTTATTTTAGTTTTTTCTTACTTGTTAATTCATAGCACTCTTAAAAAGTTTATTAACAGAGTAAGTAATCGTTTTTCTATATATGAATTTTAATACCACGGATTAAAAGACAAATCGAAAGCTTCAGTTGCTAAAAACTTAGGGGTAAACCCTTACTTTGTGGACGACTACGTAAACGCTGCCTGTAACTACCCGATGCGAAAAGTATCACAAATTATAGCCTTATTACGTGATGCTGATGTAAAAAGTAAAGGAGTAGGAGCCAACCAAACTCATGCTGATATTTTAAAAGAATTACTGTTTAAGATTTTGCATTAAAACAGGAAATTAATTATTAAAAGCTGGTATTGTATATAAATTGATTTATTTTTAAATCTCTGACTTCATTTTCATAAGAACTCTCGGAGTCTTTGATTTCGTTATGAAAACTAGGCTCAACAACAATATTAACAGTATTTAAAAAACTCATTCCATAAGGAGAATCATCTTCTATTTCTATATTCGAATCAAAATTATTTAGTACAATATTTTCTAGTTCATCTTCTTCATTGTTGAACTCTTCAGGTTCAAATTCCTCAGTATTGAAAGAAGTGTGTAAAGCGAACTTTAAGAAAGATAGTCTAACACTATGGATTTCTTTAAATTCGTTTATAACTGTAGACATCTTTTCATAATTCTCTATATTATTATCCATACACTCTTGAGTTAATTCAGCAAAACAATAAGGGAGTAATACGGACTCTTTGAAGTCAGGTTTTTCATAGGCTAATCTGCTTAAAAACTCAATAATAAAAAGACTTCCAAAAGAGTTGCTCTTAAAAATATCAAAAACTAACTTAAAAAAATAAGAATTAGGATCAGAAGAAAGGGCTACTGTTATTGCTAGTTCGTTGGAAATGTTTGTGTTATGGAGTATTTTTCTAGGTATCTCAGGCATTTTGATCATATGCTCAGCTGCTAAGTATTCTTGCATTGATTTATGAACAAATTCAAAAGTTGAATAGCTAGATTGTATTAGTATACCTGTATGTGCTTCTACTTCTTTAATAACTTTTAGGCATTGGTTTTTTGGGAGCCCAAAAGATTCGTTTATGTTTAAAAATGAATCCTTTAAATCCTCTTCAAAATATACTTTTTTATCAAATCTGATTGTTAAATCGTAAGACAAATGACTTAAAAAATCAAATTTTCTATCATTATCAAAATCAGAATAGTTTGATTCCCTTACAATATCTCTTTGTTCATCCCATTCTTCAATAAGTATTCGAACAAGTTTTTTATAAATAGACTTTGGTTTATCGTAGAATTTTTTTGTTCTTTCGTAAATAGCACATAAATGTGCCAAGGAAATAGGTTTTAGTGAAAAGTCATAGAATTTAGAATTTTCAATCTCTTCTAAAAAACTATCAGAGACTTCCTTATTTGTAAACCAATTCTCAACAAATTTTTTAGTTTGTGATTTATTTAAATTACATAACTCATATTCAGTAGAATTGTTTAAGTTCAAATCATAGGATGCACTTCTACTAGTAACAATAACTAGAGATTTTGTAAGATTTAAAATCAAAGATTTTATTTCTTTACCAAATTCATTTAATTTAAGAGGGTTAACTTCGTCTAGCCCATCTAAAATTACTATTGCATTTAAGCTTTCTAAATATGAATTGATGTATTTTTCTATTAAATTTTTATTTTCTATTAAAATTTGTGTTTTTTCCTTTTTATGATCCATTAAAATATTGATGCCTAAGATATCCTTAAGTGCTTTGTATATATTTTGATCTTTAGACAAGTCTCTTAAATTGATAAGGATAGGAAATTTGTAATCTATGATTTTATCTTCAAAAAGGAGAGATTGACATATTTTTTTTACAGTAGTTGTCTTACCAGCTCCTGGACCACCTAAAATTATAAGATGTGAGTCAGATGAGTTAATAATCTCTTCTATTTTTAATTTAGTTTCACTAACGTTTTTATCTTTAAACCTTTTTGCTTGTAGTTCTAAGTCTAAGGGAATATAAGTATCGTTTAGTTTTTTATTACCTCTAAGTTCCTTAAAGCTTATTTTATCTGTTAAGTTTAAAATGTATCTATAATGATGTTTTAGAGATGTAGCTAAATCCTCTTTTGTTACAATTAAGGATGCTTTGTTAGGTTTTAAAACATCTATAATTACATCAAATGCTTTTGATGCTAATTTTTTAATTAAATATTCTTTTAACATATCTTTATGAAGTATGACTAAACAATTTTTTATATAAATTTAATTGTGAGCTTTTTCAATAGATAAAGCTTAGCAATTTTTATATGTCATCAAATATATCAAAGTCAATAGTTTATCTAAAATAAAGTTATCAACGAGTTATTGTTATTTATTAACGTAACTGTAAGAGCTAGTAACTCTTACAATTCTTGCGAACCTAAAAAAATACCTATGCATATTCTTACGGAATCCCATAAGTTCAATTATTTAGGTAATAAAAGTCGTTTTAGCTATCATAAAAGCTTGCGTGGGTCGCTAATATCACGGCATGCTCCGAAGACACCGCGGCACGGGTCGCTGATATCACGGCGTGCTCCGAAGACACCGCGGCATGGGTCGCTGATATCACGGCATGCTCCGAAGACACCACGGCACGGGTCGCTAATATCACGGCACGCTCCGAAGACACCGCGGCATGGGTCGCTAATATCACGGCATGCTCCGAAGACACTACGGCACGGGTCGCTAATATCACGGCGTGCTCCGTTGACACCGCGGCATGGGTCGCTGATATCACGGCATGCTCCGTTAACACTACGGCATGGGTCGCTAATACTACGGCAATAGATAAATTAATAGCACTCGTAAAAAAGCTGACAGCGGTGCTAGCCGTAGCCTCAAATCCCAACAAATTTTACAAAAAGCTCTCGGTGTAAGCATTAAAAAAGGTCAAGAAAAAGCTATCAACCAATACTTAAAAGTAGAATTTTGTTAGTTGTAGTATGAGTAATGCATCTAACCCTTTGTGGAGTTTTAAAAATGTTGTCACTCCTACGGCCATGGTTGAGATTTAATATGCTTTTATGTACTCGATTTTACTAATGTCTATTGTCACATAAAATTAATACAGGTAACTCATCCTTATCTAAAAAGTGAATTTTAGGGCATCCAAAAGACTCCCACATAAACCCAAAAGTTACAGGAGGTTTGTTCTTAAACAACCTTCCTATATATTGAAAGCTTTCATTATGATGTGTTTTTTCTTCTTTTATTTCAAGAGGAGCTTTACTGCTAGATTCTCCTTCTAATTGAGAAATATGATAAGAGTCTTTAGTGTCAAGATTTTTGAATATTAAATCAGACCAGTTATTATACCCTTTTTTCATTTTAACAAAAGAACGTATGTTCTCATACTTAGAGGTATACTTTTTGTAAACCGTATCATTTATCCAATTCTTAGGGATTAATTTGTTTTTGATGTTGTTATTAATCATTTCTGAATTCATTTCTTCAAAAACAAGTGGTTTTAATCCTTTCTCAATAAAAGGATTTTCTTTTCCAATTACAGCAAAACCATCATGGTTTGATTTACCTAAGTTAAAACCAATTTGATAATCCCATTGATTATAATTTTCTTTTTTATATTCTTCTTCTATTTGTGAGTATATACTAATACAAGCAATTAAAGGTGTTTTTTTAATGAGATGCTTTTTAACCAACCCAGATGCTATATCATAAATAAAAATGGTATCCTTATCAGAATAATTCATTCTTTTAAGAAATTCAATTCGTTGCCTTTTATTAAAATGTATCGTGTCTTTTAGTAAATCTTTTTCATTGATAAAATTTTCGGGCATATTAAAGCTTTCAGAAACATTAACAAAAGCTTGTCGAATATCCAACTTATTAGAAGGTTTAAGTATCGATTTAGAATAAGCATCAGCATAGTATAATTCTATCGTTGAATAAAGAGGCTCACTATTTGATAAATAATGACTAAACACAAAAACTGTATCTTTTTTGTGTTTTACAGCAACCCAAGTTCCTTTTACTTCTTTATAATTGTCAATTATTTTTTGTGTTTGCTTAGTATCAAAAAGATATTCAACTTTTTCTCTCCAAGAAAATTTACCCAAAACATTTCCATTAGGAAAATCTCTATAATTTAATCCAGAGGGAGCAATAACATATTTGTATTCAAAATGATTAGATGTTTCTTTTTTCTTTATAACAGAATCCTTGGATAATTCTGTTGATTCAATCTTCCCTTCCGTAGCACGTTTTTTACAACTAAAAACAAAAAGTGTACTAGATAAAAGTATTAACTGTAAATAAAATTTCATTTTTTGTATTTTACTGATATAGGTTATAATTAGATGACTGTAATTATTTCTGAAGATTATTGTACATAGCTTTTTATCTTCCTATTTATTTTTTTCTATGTTTAGTATTCTTTTTATATTTTCTTTTTCAATCTCAGTCAAAAAAGAATCTACATTTTGGTGATATCCTGAATACCATTTTTGTTTAATGAAATATTCAGACATTTTTTTTGTCTTAAACTCATAATGATATCTAGCAAAGATTTCATTTCGCATAATTTTAAGTTCTTCTTTATCCATTTTGTTTAGATAATTAAGGCTTATAATTGTGGTCTTGGTATTAAAATAGTTTCCTATTTCATCGAATTTGGAATAGCTTCCTATTTCATAGTCTCCTTTATTTCCTGTTTGTACAGGTGGATTAACTAATTTTAATCCTTTATATTTCTTATTAGCAACCTCAAAAAACACAAATTCACCATTAGATTGATCTGAATAAAATTGGTTTCCTTTGATTTTTACATTGGTGAAGTTTTCATATGATTTAGTCCAGTCAATTATTTTTGAATTTTTAATTGTCCAATTTCCTTTTTCTAACTGAGCGCAAACCATATCATTAAAAATAAATAAATGTAAAGACGATTCTGCTTCTGATTCACCAAAAAAATATACACCTGAATAGTTTTTGACATTTTCTTCTTCCCAAGCTCTTAAAGATATATTTTCTTCTTCAATGATAACTTGAGTTCCAAAAACTTGTGCTTTAACAGTTGTAATTAAAAAAAACAGAATTAATATAGTAGTTTCTATTTTCATGTTTTTTATAGCGTGTTGGTGGTAGTTTTATTCTCGTTTATTAAGGTATAAATGCCCCACATCCTTCTAAAGAGACTCCTGTTTGTTTGGCAAGAATAAACATATTCCCTGTTTTACCTTGTAATTCTGCTAAAGTCCACTTCTTTTTTATGTCAGCCTCAATATTCCAACCTTTCAGGAAAATCAGAGTTCTGGTTTTGTCAATTCTATGAGGTATACTTTCGTCTGATAATACTTTAGATAGAAGTTCAGTATTTTCTTTACGTGTTGAGTAGAAGTGAAAATTCACAACTAACTCAGTCTGAGAATCTATTCCGTTTTCTTCCCAAATTCGCCACATTTTTTCATTTCGTTCAAAATGGGCATTCAGTTCATGTTCATTACTCATTTTTGTTGTTATCAAATTTTCGCCAACCAGTTATATACCAAACTTAGTTTCTATTACCTTAACATTAGTATGGGATATAGTGAAGTTTTAGCAATTTTTATTTTTCTCAAATATAGTAAAATGAATTATAGAGTATAAGTAAAATTATTTTTCAAAGGTATACACCATTTTTGCTAATTTCGCCGCTTAAAATATTTTGTATGATTACGGTAGATCAATTAACGGTTGAGTTTAGTGGTAACACCCTGTTTAGCGACGTTTCGTTTGTAATAAACGAGAACG
>JBLWYD010000090.1:0-9742 GCA_048267165.1 Bacteroidota bacterium | reverse complement strand
TCATATTATTTGCAAAATAGAAAATTAAAAAATATTTGATTATCAATGTTTTTTTTAGATTTTCAATAACTAAATAATTAGTGATATTTTAAATAAAATCGCTTATTCTTTAATTCAATAAATAATGAACTTTTTTTTATTCGACTTTAATAAACACATACACTTAATAGATAGTTTTCTAGATTCTGCTGCGTTATCACATAAAGAAGCTAAGAAATCAAAAGAATGGTTCTTATGGAAATTTAGAGATAACCCATTTGGAGAAAGTGTTTTAGCTTGTGTAGAGGATAATGGCTCTATTGTAGGATGTGTAGCGTATGGCCTACAGGACTTTAGAATTGGAGATAGATTGATTAAAGGAGCAGTTTCATTTGAAACATTTGTTCACCCTAATTATCAAGGAAGAGGTCTATTTATAAAATTGATTGAATTAGCCGAAAATAAAGTACAACTTTTAAAAATAACGATGTTACTTAACTTTCCTAATAGTAGCAGTTTAAAAGGATTTCTAAATAAAGGATGGAAGTCTTTAGATGTATCTGAATATTGGATTAAAGGTAAAACTTTTCTATCAATACCTTTAAACTTAACAGGTTTAAGAAAAAGTTTTAATCCTTCCCCATCAAATTTAAAATCATTAAAGCCACCTTTAACTTTTGATTTCTACCCTTCTAGTGGATTAGAGTCTCAAATTACTCTTGATTATCTTCAATGGCGTTTTTTTACTTTTGAAAATACAGAGTATCACTATTTTCAAAATGAAATGTTTGATTTTATTTGTAGAATTGGATATCGTGGTAAAATCAAAGAAGCTCAAGTTCTTTTTGTAAATATAAAAAATAATAAAGTATTTAAATTGTCTAAACTTATTAAAGCACTAAGAACAAAAATCACATATGATATTATAAGTTTCCCCATTTCAAAAAATAATGGGCTAAGAGGGGCATTAAAGAAAAATATGTTTATTAAAGTACCAAATAGCACAAATGTCTGCTATAAAATTATTAACACGGATAAACTTAAGGAAAAAGATGTAGAAAATATTTCATTAAGTGCCATTAATTATCATACTTATTAAGATGAGAAAGCGACTTAGAGAATTGTTTTTACAAACAATAGGTACAATTAAAAAACCAACAGCTGGAGTTCACATTATTAACTCTCATTACGTAACAGCTCAAAAAGTTGAAATTGTTAATCATACTGAAATATTTGAAGACTATTTGAAGTACTTAAGTAAATGTGCATCTTTTATTACTTTGCAAGAGGCTACAAGAAGAATTAAAGAAAGTGATATCCCTAATGATCAGACTCTAATTGCGTTTACTTTTGATGATGGTTTTGAAGAGTGCTATTCCATTATTGGCCCGCTTTTAGAAAAATATAACTGTAGAGGAGCTTTTTTTATTAATGCAAACTATATAGAGTCAGATTTGCAGTATCAAGAAAAATTCAATAAACGTGTAGCAATTTCTACTAAAAAACCAATGAGTTGGAATCAGGTAGTAGACCTTCATAAACGAGGTCATCTTATTGGGTCGCATAATCTAGATCATACTAATTTTGCTGAATTAGAACCTAAGGAAATTGAATTTCAATTAAAGAGAAATAAAGAAATATTAGAAGAGAAGTTGGATTATGACTGCGAATATTTTGCGTGGACTTATGGTCAAATGAATCATTTTCCAAAAGGGGCATTAGATATAACAGAGAAATATCATAAATACATTTTTAGTGGTACGAATTATAAACAATATTTCTCTTATAACGGAAAAGTTTTAAATAGAAGACACCAAGAAGCATTTTGGCCTAAAAGTCATATTAAATATTTTTTATCTTTTAAAAAGAAATAAATATGATACTTGGAATAGACGCTACTAATATTAGAGCTGGAGGAGGATTAACTCATTTAAAAGAGATACTCATTAATGCAGATCCTAATAAATTTGGATTTCAAAAGGTTATTGTATGGTCTAATAATGAAACACTATCTAAACTGCCTAATTATGCATGGCTTCAAAAAGAAACACATGCTTGGCTAAATAAGTCTTTTGTTTTTTCATTCCTATTTCAAATAGTATATATATCAAAACTTGCGAAAAGAAAATATAATTGTAGTTTACTTTTTGTGCCGGGAAGTAGTTTTTTAGGGTCGTTTAAAAATACAGTTGTCTTAAGTCAAAATATGTTACCTTTTGAAAAAACGGAGAGGGACAGGTTTCCTAATTGGAAAAGCAAGCTTCGCTTTAAGATTTTGTATTATACACAGAGTTATAGTTTTAAACATGCAAAAGGTGTTATATTTTTGACGAAATATGCAAAAGAGTTTATTGCTAAGTCTATTAAGCTATCCAATAACACAACTATTATTCCTCATGGTATAAATTTGAACTTTAAAAAACCACCAAATACTCAGTTTTCTATAGATGACTATAGTGAAATTAAGCCTTTTAAGTTATTGTACGTTTCAATTGTTACAGTATATAAGCATCAGTGGAATGTAGCTGAAGCTGTTTTAAGACTAAGGGCCGAAGGCTATCCAATAGAATTAGAGCTTGTTGGCGGGGCAACTAAAGAATCTTTAGATTTGTTAAATAATGTTATTGAAGCAGATAAGGAAGGAGTGATTAATTATAAAGGTTTAATTCCTTATGAGCAACTAGAGAATGTTTATAAAGAAGCTGATGGTTTTGTCTTTGCTTCCTCTTGTGAGAATTTGCCAATCATTTTAATTGAGGCTATGACAGCAGGCCTGCCTATTGCTTCATCTAACATGGGGCCAATGCCCGAAGTTTTAGGTGATGACGCTTTCTATTTTAACCCTTTAAAAACGAGTGAAATTTATAAAGCCATTAAGTTAATGTTAGACTCTAATGATCTTCGTAGCTTAAATGCCCAGAATACATATAAAAAATCTATTAATTATACTTGGAAAAGTTGCTCAGATAATACATTTGAGTATCTTTCTGAGATAGCTAAACAATCTTTATGAAAATAAAAAATAAAACGCTTCTAATCACAGGAGGAACAGGTTCTTTTGGGAATGCTGTATTAAATCGCTTTTTAAACACAGACCACTTTTCAGAGATTCGTGTTTTTTCACGTGATGAAAAGAAACAACATGATATGCGTGTTGCTTTAAATAACCCAAAAGTAAAATTTTACATTGGAGATGTAAGAGATTACAATAGTATTCATACTGCCATGCGTGGTGTAGACTATGTGTTTCAAGCAGCAGCACTAAAGCAAGTGCCGTCTTGTGAGTTTTTCCCAATCGAAGCTACTAGAACCAATGTTTTGGGTACAGAAAATGTATTAAAAGCAGCTATTGCTAACAAAGTGAAAAAAGTAATTTGCTTAAGTACAGATAAAGCGGCTTACCCAATTAATGCTATGGGGATGAGTAAAGCTTTAATGGAAAAAGTAGCTGTAGCAGAATCTCGTAATGTTGCAGCAGAAGATACTACTATTTGCTTAACACGTTATGGTAATGTAATGGCATCTCGTGGGTCAGTAATACCATTGTTTATTGAGCAAATTAAATCAGGACAACCAATTACTATTACAGACCCTGAAATGACGCGTTACTTAATGACGCTTGAGGATGCTGTAGATTTAGTTTTATATGCTTTTGAAAACGGTAACCAAGGAGATTTATTTGTGCAAAAAGCACCTGCTTCTACTATTGAGGATTTAGCCAAAGCTCTTTTAGAGTTGTTAGGTTACGATAATGAAATTAAAATTATTGGTACACGTCACGGAGAGAAACTATATGAAACCTTGTGTACTCGTGAGGAAATGATAAAGGCTATTGATTTACCAGGGTTTTATCAAATACCAGCAGATAACCGTGATTTAAATTATGCACAGTATTATTCGAAGGGGGAAGATTCTATTTCTAAAGTAGAAGACTATAACTCTCATAATACGGAGCGTTTAACTGTAGAGGGAGTTAAAACCTTATTAATGAAATTGCCGGAAATCCAAGAAGAATTATAAACAAAGAAATAGAACTATGTTAAAAATTGGTATTACTGGTCAAAGTGGCTTTGTAGGACAGCATCTGTTTAATACTTTAGGGTTACAACCTGAGGCTTTTGAAAGAATAGCTTTTGAGAATGCATTCTTTGGGGATTCAGATGTTTTAGATCAATTTGTAAGTCAATGCGATGTCATTGTACATTTAGCTGCAATGAATCGTCATAATGATCCTCAAGTTCTATATGATACCAATATTGGTCTAGTTAATAAACTAATTGAGTCCCTAGAGCGTACAGATAGCCATCCTCATATAATTATGTCTTCTTCTTCACAAGAAGAACGCGATAATTTATACGGAAAGTCTAAAAAAGAGGGTAGAGAGTTATTCGTAAAATGGACAGAGAGAAGTAAAGGTACTTTCACCGGAATGATTATACCAAACGTATATGGGCCTTTTGGAGAGCCATACTATAATTCTGTAGTTGCAACCTTTTCCCATCAAATTTCTCATGGTGAGGCACCAAAAATAGAAGTGGATGGTGAGTTAAAGTTGATTTATGTTGGTGAACTAGTTCAGGATATCATCCAAAAAAGTTTAGAAAGAATAAACGAACCTGTTTATAAGGTGCCACATACAGCAGAGGCTAAAGTTTCAGAACTTTTAAGTTTGCTAGAAAAATTTAAGTTAGAATATCAAGAGAAGGGGGAAATCCCTTCTATATCCAATGCTTTCGAGTTAAATTTATTTAACACCTTTCGTTGTTATATGGATATAAAAAGCCATTTCCCTGTAAAGTTCACGCAACATACAGATCCTCGTGGTTCGTTTGTAGAGATTATTCGTTTGGGAGTTGGTGGACAGGTTTCTTTTTCAACTACGGTCCCAGGAATAACAAGAGGAAATCATTTCCACACAAGAAAGATTGAACGTTTTGCAGTAATTAAAGGCAAAGCCTTAATACAATTACGTAAAATTGGAACAGATGAAGTCTTAGATTTATATTTGGACGGTTCAGAACCAGCCTATGTTGATATGCCAATCTGGTATACACATAATATAAAAAATATAGGGGATGAAGTACTTTATACAAACTTTTGGATAAATGAACCTTACAACCCGGAAGATGCGGATACTTATTTTGAGGATGTTTAAAATACAAATTAAAAGATTTTAATTTTAAATAACATTTATCTAATGAAACCAAAATTAATAAAAGGAGGAAATCATTCAGATAACCGCGGAAGTATTTGTTTTAACAATGACTTTAATACGGAAAATATAAAGCGTATTTACACCATTGAAAATAAAAACACCGAGTATATAAGAGCTTGGCAGGGTCATGCCATTGAAAGCAGATGGTTTTCTGCAATACAAGGTCATTTTGAAATTAAATTAATTAAAATTGATAATTGGGAAAACCCAATGAAAAAAGTAAAGCCTTTTGTTTATGAATTAAAGGCTGATACATTAGATGTGATTTATGTACCTAAAGGATATGTAAGTAGCATTCAAGCAAAAGAAGAAAATTCAAAATTATTGGCGATGTCAGACTATTTCCTTGGGGAGGTAAAGGATGAATATAGATATGAGTCAGATTATTTTACAATAAAAATTTAATAGTACAATGAAAAAGTTGAAGGTTGTTACAGTAGTAGGAACACGTCCAGAAATTATAAGGTTGTCAAGAGTAATTGCAGCTCTAGATGCTTCTAACGCCATAGAACATGTATTAGTGCATACAGGGCAAAATTATGATTATGAGTTAAATGAAGTGTTTTTTGAAGATTTAGGGATAAGAAAACCAGATCATTTTTTGAATGCAGCGGGATCGAATGCAACAACTACTGCTGGTCAAATATTAATAAATATTGATGCTGTATTAGAAGATGTGAAACCAGATGCTTTTTTAGTTCTAGGAGATACAAACTCTTGTTTATGTGCTATAGCTGCTAAAAAAAGAAAAATTCCGATTTTTCATATGGAAGCAGGAAATAGATGTTTTGACCAACGCGTTCCAGAGGAAACCAATCGTAGAATTGTTGACCATACAGCAGATATAAATATGACCTATTCTGATATTGCAAGAGAGTATTTATTGAGAGAAGGCTTACCTGCAGATCGTATTATTAAAACAGGCTCTCCTATGTTTGAAGTGCTAAATCATTATTTAGCAGATATTAAAGCTTCAAAAGTTTTAAATAAATTAAAGCTTGAAAAAGGAAAATATTTTGTTGTTTCTGCACATCGTGAAGAAAATATTAGTTCTGATAAGAACTTTAAGGGGTTAATGGATAGCTTAAATAGTATTGCTGACCAATATGATTTCCCTGTAATTGTTTCTACGCACCCACGTACAAGAAATATGATTAAAAAGAAACAAGTAAAAACACACCCAAATATTCAATTTTTAAAACCTTTAGGTTTTCATGATTATAATGCTTTACAGATAAACTCCTTTGCTGTATTATCCGATTCAGGAACTATAAATGAAGAATCTTCAATACTTAACTTTAGAGCGTTAAATATACGAGAAGCTCATGAAAGACCTGAAGCTATGGAAGAGGCATCTGTTATGATGGTTGGCTTAAATACGGAAAGAATCCTACAAGGGCTTATACAATTAGAAAAGCAAAAAATTAGTGGAGAGCGTAACTTTAGAGAAGTAGCAGATTATTCTATGCCAAATGTTTCTGAAAAAGTAGTGCGAATTATTTTAAGTTATACAGACTACGTGAAAAGGGTTGTTTGGAGTGAAAACAATTAATATATAATGAAAATTTTATTTCTATCCATGGTAAATATTACAACTCTTAAACAGAGAGGGATTTATCATGACCTTCTGAATGAATTTATTAGTGAAAAGCATTCTGTTTTTATTGTAACCCCCATAGAACGTCGTAATAAAAAGAAAACCTTTCTTACCAAAGAAGGTAATGCTACGCTGTTGAATGTTCAAACTTTAAACCTAACAAAAACGAATGTAGTAGAAAAAGGTTTGGGACAGATACTTGTAGAAAGACAGTTTTTAAAAGCCATTAAAAAAAACTTTAAGGATGTTACTTTTGATTTAGTATTGTACTCAACCCCTCCAATTACTTTTTCAAAAGTGATCTCTTATATAAAAAACAAAGATAAAGCTTATTCTTATTTACTGCTTAAAGATATTTTTCCTCAAAATGCCGTAGATATGAAAATGATAAAGAAGAATAGTCTTATTCATCGTTATTTTAAAAAGAAGGAAAAGAATCTTTATGTTTTATCAGATACTATTGGATGTATGTCTGAAGCTAATAGAGCTTTTATACTTAAACACCACCCTGAAATTTCACCAAAAAAAGTTGAAGTAAATCCGAATTCTATACAACCAGTATTTATAGAGTATGATCAAGAGGAAAAACAGGCAATAAAAAAGAAATATAACATCCCAACTGATAAAACAATATTTGTTTACGGGGGAAATTTAGGAGTTCCCCAAGGGGTTGACTTTTTGATAGAGGTCATTTCTCAAATGAAAGTTACTAAAGCCCATATTCTTGTTGTTGGTAGTGGAACACAGTTTAAGAAATTAGAAAATTGGTTTGGAATTAATAAACCAAATCATGCAACGCTTTTAGCTGGTTTACCTAAAACAGAATATGATTCATTATTAGCTGCTTGCGATGTAGGTATGATTTTTTTGCATAAAGATTTTACTATACCAAATTTTCCTTCTAGACTATTAGCTTATTTAGAAATGAAAAAACCAGTTTTAGCAGCGACAGATGTGAATACAGATATTGGTGAAGTTATTGAAAAAGCAAAATGTGGTTATTGGGTAGAAGCTGGTGATAATAATAACATACAAGATAAAATAGCTCAATTATGTAACAGTGATTTGAAAGACTTAGGGAATAATGGTTGGAACTTATTAAATAGGGAGTATTTGGTTCAAAGAACATATAGTCTTATTAAAGATAAAATTTAATTTATTGTTGGTAAAGAATATTAATATGAAAAAGAAATGTGTGATAATTGGTTCGGGGACATATGGTCAAGTTTATGCGAGATACTTATCAGAACTATATAAAGAAATTGTATTTAGTGACAACGATAAGTTTCTTCATAATCATGAGTTTTCAGGAATTAAGGTTATAGGTGATGATGATTTTGTTTTGAGAGAATTAGATAAAGATACTTATGATGTTTATGTACCTATAGGAAATATTAAAATAAGAAGGGCAGTTATCAATAACTTTAGAAATAAAGGGTTTACTCTACCTAACTACATTCATCCTACAGTTAAACTAGATAAAACAATTGAACTCGGTGAGGAAGCAATTTATATACTTGAGAATACACTTATTATGCCTTTTGTGAGTATTCAACAAGATGTTATGATAAGTGTAAGTTCAATAATAGCACATCACACGACGTTAAACTCTGGAGTCTTTGTGTCGGCAGGGGTAAATGTTGGAGCTTCAATTAATTTAAAAGAAAATTCATTTCTAGGTATCAGTTCAACAATTATGACTGGAGTCAAAGAAATTGGTGAAAACTCTATTATTGGGGCAGGTTCGGTAGTTATTCGCGATGTTGCTGATAATGTAACTGTAGCTGGTAACCCAGCCAAGGTTATAAAATTTCATTAATCAAATTAAACAGTAATCGAAATGTATAAGTTTTTTAAAAGGTTGTTAGATATAATGATCTCATTAATCATGATTTTAATTCTATTCCCTCTTTTTCTATTAATTATGATTGTTTTGAAATTTTCAGGTGAGGGTGAAATATTTTATTTGCAAGAACGTGTCGGGTACAATTTTAAGGCTTTCAATATTTTAAAGTTTGCTACAATGTTAAAGAATAGCGCTAGTATAGGTAATAAGACACTAACAGTGCGTAATGATCCTAGAATTACAAAAATTGGTAAATATTTAAGGTTAACAAAAATAAATGAACTGCCACAAATTATTAATGTTTTAAAGGGAGATATGTCATTTGTTGGTCCGCGTCCACTTTTAGCTGCAAGCGTGTTAAAATATAGTAAGGACGTTCAGGATAATATTTATTTGAATAAACCAGGTATAACAGGTTTAGGTTCAGTAATATTTCGTGATGAAGAAAAGCTAGTTTCAGAAGTTTCTAAATATGGTAGCGACCCAATGCTCTATTATAAAGAGCATATCTATCCGTATAAAGGAGAGTTAGAGCAATTTTATTTTAATAATATTTCTTTTCTTACAGATTTTAAAATACTTTTTGCAACAGCTTGGCAGTTAATTTTCAAACAGAGTACGATTATTTACAAATTGTTTCCAAGTCTACCTTCTAAACCAGAAAGTTTAACTGTTTTTGGTATTAGCAAGCTTTATAATTAAAATAATTTTCTTAAAAATAGATATTAATGATACCATTATCAATTCCAAAATTAGCAGGTAACGAATGGAAATACGTTCAAGATTGCCTAAATACCGGCTGGATATCCTCAGCAGGATCTTATGTAAATCAATTTGAAGAAATGGTTGCTAATTATGCAGGTGCTAAATATGGAGTCGCTTGTATGAATGGAACGGTGGGGCTGCATATTGCTCAAATTTTATTGGGTGTAACAGAAAGCGACCACGTGATTGCACCAAATATTACTTTTATCGCCACGCTTAATGCCATTAAATATACCGGAGCACAACCTATTTTAATAGATGTCGATGCCAATAACTGGCAAATGGATTTGAATCTATTAGAGAAATATCTTCAAGAAAACACAGAAACGAAAACAGTCGA
>JBLWYD010000089.1:0-9820 GCA_048267165.1 Bacteroidota bacterium | reverse complement strand
CAAATAAGACCTTTAAATCTTCATTATCTAAATAAGCCGCTTCAAAATCTGAAGATGTAAAGTGAATATCTTCCTCATTTTTAAGGTAACTAAGTACTTCAAGTATATTTGCTTTGAAACTGTTAACTATTTTTTCCGTTACATACTGTGTTTCTTCATTATGGATATAATGTGCCTGTATTTTTAAAGTATTATTAAGTACCATAAGATTGAACTCTAACAGTGCACTTGTTTCATTTTCTGGATCAGATTCAACACCTAAATATTCATTTACTAATGAGAAGACATCATTTGAAGTTTCATTTGAAAACTCTCCTAAATAATTAAATAAAATATTATTTTTTGTTTTTTCTTTATTCAGTTGATTATTTAAGTATTTTAAAATTCCATAATGTATCCCTCCATCAGGTAAGCTTTTTATAAGGTCTTTAGTATCTTTTATAGATTCTTTTATTGAAGAGTTCCTTTCAAAACACAAGGGAAATAATGAAGTAAACCAACCTATTGTTCTCGAGATATTTACAGCTTCTAACTCTCTTCCATGTCCTTCTAACTCTATCGTTACCTTATTCGTTTTATACTCTTCTGTCAAGGTTTTTGTCAATGCAACAATTAATAGTATCTCAACATTCGTATTGAAAACAGTATTTGCTTCTTTGAGTAAAAAAGAAGTATCCTCTTTTGATAATTCGGTCGTTATTATTTTTTGCTCCTTTACTTTATTTTCAATTATTTCAGTTGGGTAAATAGTAAAGTCATTCTGTTTTATTCCTTTCCAAAAATGAATTTCTTGCTCAGGTAATTGCTTTGACAACTCTTTTATCCCATTCTGATAAGTTATTAATGATGCCGATTTTTTAGGTAGCCTTACTTCAACTCCTTCTTTAACAGCTATATATGTTTGATGAATATCATTTAACAAAACTCTCCAAGAGACCCCATCTATTATTAAATGATGAGCTGTTATAAATAAATAATCTACTGCTTCAATTGTTACTATTGCTGCTTTTAGTAAAGTACTGTTTATTTTCATCGAACTTTTAACAGATACCAGTACTTTAGGTAATTCTTCTTTTATTAAGTCTGTAAACTTTCCTTTTAGTTCGAAATTCTCTAATTCGAAAGGTAAATTTTCATTTTGCTCCCTATAGTAAAGAGTTTGTTCTTTTTCATTATAACTTAGGCGAAGTGTGTCATGATAATTAAATAATTCTATAAATGTTTTTGATATAACCTCTTCTTCTATCTTATCTTCCCATCTTAATAAGACTGATTGAGTATAAAAGTTAGGGTTTTGCAATTTCCTATCAAAAAACCAATGTTGAATAGGGTTCATTTCTAATAACTTTCCTGTTAACTCTTCTTCAGTATCAGACTCTTTTATAACCTCAACATAATTCATCAACTGTTGTATATTAGGATAGGTAAGTATGTCTTTAGCATTAACTTTTATATTCTTTTCATACAACCTAGAGGCTATTTGTATTGCTTTAATAGAATCTCCTCCTTCTTCATAAAAATTATTTGTTATTCCTATTGTAGAATTCCCTAATATTTCTTTCCATGCTTCCACTAATATTTCCGCTACCTTTGAGGTTGGTGCTACCGATTCTTTATTGAAAGCTTGAATTGGATTGGGCAATTGATTATATGCTACCTTACCATTTATAGTAAGAGGAATTTCGTCTATTACTATAATTTGTTTCGGAACCATATAATCTGGAAGCTGTTTTCTAAGTTCTAATTTGATCTCCTCTTGAACTTTTTCTACCTCTTCTTGATTACTTAATGTAAGATAAACCCATAACGGTTTTTCTTTTTTATAAACAGCTACTACATTTTTAACTTTCTTATGTGTGTATACTACCTTTTCTATTTCTTCGAGTTCCACTCGATGACCATTAATTTTAACTTGATCATCTAATCTCCCCAAATACTCAAGGTTACCATCTAACTTTCTTTTTACCAAATCACCTGAACGATACATTAATTGCTCTGGTATAAATGGATTAGGAATAAATTTTTCCTTTGTTAATTCTTCTCTATTTAAGTAGCCTTCTGATACCCCATCTCCAGATATATATAACTCACCTGCTATCCCTAAAGGAACAGGCTTTTGGTACTTATCTAATACATAAACTTGAGTATTTGCAATAGCTCTTCCTATTGGAACATTATTGCTTTTATCTACCAAAGGGTTATATTCATGTACTACACAACCAATTGTAGTTTCTGTAGGGCCGTATTCGTTAAATAGTTGAATTTTACCTTCAAAAAAGTCCATCATATCACTAGCTAACTGAGAATCTAAAGCCTCTCCACCTACAATCAATGTTTCTAATTTGCTTTGGGTTCTTTCTTTCTTAAGTAAAAAAGAATCTTTAATCATCTTTAAATGCGAAGGAGTCGCTTTTAATACTGTTACTTGGTTGTCTTCTAAAACGTTTTCTATCAAAAACTTTTCATCTGTTTCTTGATAAATTTTCAAAGTACTCCCTGAAATAAGTGGTAAAAATATTGACGTTAAAGTAAGATCAAAAGCAATAGAGGTATATAGAGGAAATGTTGAATTTTCATTAATGTTATAGGCCTTTGTTGCCCATTCTAAATAATTCATTAACGAACTATGTGCTACCTTTACTCCTTTAGGTTTTCCTGTAGATCCAGAGGTGTAAATCATATAAGCTAAGTGATTAGCTCCTTCAATAACATTCATTCCAACATCGTTAACTCGTTCTAACAAAACCACCTCTCTCTCTTCTATGCGTATAGGCTTCCAGCCTTCTGTAATGTATGAGTTTTTACTTATAGTTTCTGTAACCAATGCTATTTCTGCTCCACAATCTTCAACTATAAACTGAATTCTATCCTCAGGATAATTTGCTTCAATAGGAATGAAGCATCCTTCTGCTTTTAATACTGCTAAAACAGAAACTACAAAGTCTATGTGTTTTTCGAAAATAATTGCTACAGGAACGTTTCTTTTTACTCCTTTTTCTTGAAGTTTCTTCGCTAATAAGCTTGATTTTCTCTCTAAATCAGCGTACGATAACTCAGTGTTTTTATTCACCGAAACTGCTACTGAATTTAGACATTTTTTTGCCTTAGAACTTATAAGCTCATGTACTTTTAACAATGTATATTTTTCTGCTTTTTTATTCCTAAAAAAATAATTTTCCATCGTCTCTTCAGAAACTAATGTCAAATCAGCAATTGATCTATTTGGGTTGGTTACTACCTGATGTATCAACTGTTTATAATGTTCTGCAAAAGCGATGATACTTTCTCTTTTAAACAATGCTTTTGCAAACTCAATATAATATTCCATTTTCTCAGGCATCTCAATAATTTCTAAAGTCAAATCAAACTTTGCAATACCTGAATCAAAGAAATAAGACGTTGTTTTTAAACCATCCGTTTCCAGTATTGGAATGTCCATATTTTGATATACAAACATTGTATTAAAAAATGGACTACCACTAGGGTCATTCTTAATGTTTAAATCTTTTATGAGCTCACTAAAAGGATAGCTTTGGTTTGTTAAATCATTAAGAACATTCTTTTTTATTTGTTGAAGGTACTCTGTAAATGGTATTTCTCCTACTGGAAAATTACGAAGTACTAAATTATTTACGAACATTCCTAGTAGTCCTTGTAATTGATAATGTCCGCGTCCTGAAACAGGTACTCCTACAACGACCTCTTCTGACCTAATATATTTTGACAGCGTAATTGTATAAGCTGCCAACAGCACTACATATAAAGACACATTCTGCTTATGAGCTACTGCTTTGAGTTCATCTGTCAACTCTTGGTTTATACTAAAAGAATATTTTTCTCCTTCATAGTTAAAAATACTTGGTCTTTTAAAATCTGTAGGAAACTCTGATTTAGATAAGTCTCCACCTAATCTTTCTAACCAATATTTTTGCTGTGCACTCCCTTTTTTTGTTGCTAAGAAATTACTTCTCCATGCTGCATAATCTTTATACTGAATTTCTAGTGCATCAACAGAATTACCTTGATACACATTATAAACTTCTTTGAGTAATAAACTCATCGAAATACCATCTATAATTATATGTGGTGCATCTATGAATAGAACATGTTTGTTTTTAGACTCTTTTAATAATTCTATTCGAAATAAAGGTGCTTGATGTAAATCAAATGGAATTACCCTATTTTTCAATTCCGAATCAAGATTCTTACTTTCTATTTCTGTTACCTCTAAAGTTAGGTTTACCGAATCAACATATGCCTGATATGGTTTCTGGCTTTTAAGTGTAAAATATGTTCTTAGCACTTGATGTCTTGCAACAACCTCATTAAAAGCTTTTTCTAATTTTTCAACATGTAGACGTCCATTAAAACAAATTGCCAAAGGCACATTATAAGCTGTAGCTTCCGGACTTAACTGCCAAAAATAATATAGCCTTTCTTGCATTGAAGTAAGTGAATACCATTCTTCTTTTCCTTGTATTGGAATTGTCTGATAAATAGTTCTACTCTTATTATTTTCTAATACCTCTACTATATCTTTAACCGTTTGCTTCTCATACAATTGATCATAACCTAATTCTATATCAAACTCTTTTTGAATGGTATTTAAAACCTGGGCTCCTTTTAGTGAATTTCCTCCTACCTCAAAAAATTTATCAGAAATTCCAAAATTCTTATGACCTAGCACTGTTTGCCACGCCTTAATTATTTTACTTTCTACAGGAGTTTTTGGTATATCATGATTTTCTTTTTCACTTAAGGCTTTATAACGCTCATCAATAATTCTTAAAACATCATCAAATTCTGAATTACTATAACGTTCAATTAATTTATAACGCTGTACTTTTCCACTTGTAGTTTTAGGAATCTCTTTTACAGGTATTATTACATCTGGTTCAAAGCCAAACACAAAATTAATTTTCTTCTTTACAGCTATAAGGGTATCGATAAATTTTTCAGGGGATTTTTTGAAATAAACAAAAACAATGGTTTTATTTTCTCCTTTAGAGTTAACATGTCCTGCTACAACTACTTTTCCTAGTTCTATATCTAAAATACCATCTAAAATTTTCTCTAAATCATGTGCATAATAATTTTGTCCATTAATAAAAATTACATCTTTTAGTCTTCCACTAACAAAAAGATTTTCTTCATAAAAGAACCCCATATCACCTGTACTCAACCAACCATCTTTACCTATTGTTTTATGGGTTGCTATTTCATTTCCATAATATTCAGAAGTAACGTTATTTCCTTCTATTTGAATTTCTCCAATTACCCCTTCTTTTACTGGAACTTTACTTGAATCTACAATCCTAACACGACATCCTTTTATAGGTTTACCTACATTAACTAATGATAAAGATTTCTCTTTATTTATAACGTGAACACGGTCTCCCATTCCTAGATATTTCCTATCAACTTCAATAGACTTCACACATTCTATTGGGTTTGAAAATGTAACTGCTAAACTAGCTTCTGCTAATCCATATACTGGAAAAATAACATTACTTCGAAGTCCGTAATTAGAAAACACATTATAAAATTCATTACATAAATCAGCGGAAATAGGTTCGGCTCCATTAACGATTATACGCAGACTTGATAAATCAAGATTCTTAATACTATCTTTTTTAAATCGTCTTATGAGGTAACTATAACCAAAATTAGGAGAAGCAGAGAATGTTATTTTGTGCTCTGAAATTTTTTCTAACCATAACAAGGGACGTCTAATAAACAGACTTGTTGACATTATATAATGATTCCACCCGGCTAAAAAAGGGGTTAAATGAAACCCTATAAGCCCCATGTCGTGCGTTAAAGGCATCCATGAGAAAAACAAATCACCTTCTGAAGGAGCATTAATCCCATCTATTATCCCTCTGATGTTTGTTATTAAATTCTTATGAGTTAAAGTAACCCCTTTAGGGTTTCCTGTAGAACCTGATGAAAACTGTATATAAGCAATATCATCTTCTTTTATATCTGCAGCAATGGCTTCTTTTTCAACTGAGAAAAGATCCTCTATAAATAGCGTACTCTCTTTTATTGTTAAAAACAACTCCTCTGTTTTAGATAAAACTGCTTCCTTTGCTATTCGAGATAAATACTGTGGTGAAACTATCAAGTGTGGTTTCTTTAACAAACCCCATACTTTAAAAAGTTTATGAAAATGGTCCCCTGTTCTTCCTTGTGCAAGTGGTACAGGAATTATTCCTCCTAATAAACAAGCCCAAAATACTACAATAAAAGTTTTATTATCTTCTATTTGAAACACTAATTCTTCTTTCGGTTGAATCCCCTTACTTTGTAAAAAAGCTAAAACCTTGTTTGCTTTTTCTCGCAATTCTTTTCCATTAAAAAAAGTTTCGTTATTACTTCCTTCAATAAAAGTAACTAAAAGGTTATCGTTTTTTTTGTTATTTAAAACATCTATAAGAGTATACATTCTTGAGTAAATTGAGAGTTAAAAAGGAATTTATTCTACATGCTTATACTTAAGAGAGAGGTTATAGCCTCATTTTCAAGACTTCCATGTTTACTAAGTTTTTCTTTTGGATGAATAAACTCTAAAAACCTTTGGTAATCATTGAAACTCTTTTCTCCAAAAGTTACCGTTTCAAAAAGTTTGTAAAATTGATTTGTTGATTTTTGATTAATCTCAGCGTTTTTAAGTCTAAATTTTAGACTTAGCTGAATACGAATTCCTCCATCATGAAACCCTCTATGTAATTCAGACTGTTTAAATATTACGATATCTCCTGGTGTAGGGTTTTCATACTTATCTATACTGAGATTCTTTTTAGCTAAAGGTAGCACAAGTCCCGAAGCTACTTTTACAATTATTAAATCTGTGTCTTCAGGAATTGAATTTCCAAAAAAATGGTAAATCTCTTTAGAGTTTTCTCTAGAATAAATTACAGGAATCTCTGTAGGGTCTCCAAACTGAGTATATAATTCAGGGTTTTTACCCTCAGAAACAATCTCTAAACCTGTCGATTCAGAATCGTTATAAATAGGTATCCAAACATTATAACAATCACCATCTACTAACGAGCAGGTTCCGTCTGTATGCCACCCCATATTACTAGACTTCATTCTTGAATCCATTGTTGTACTACTCGCAAAAAAGATAAATGAATTTAAAAACTCTACCTCTTTCCCCAATTCTTCCTTAAAAAAAAGCTGTAACTTTTCATATATAGGATCTATATTTTTAAGTTCAATCATGTTTTTAGATTGAGAACTTTCTATGTTCTCCAAAACACTCTTCTTTATAAGATCTAACTCTTCTTGAACAAAAAAGTGTTCGCGATGGTATGTCGCATTATTTGTCATAATAGTAGTTTTTTTTGATAGTAAACTGTAAGTAGTAGTACTTAAATATGTTAGCTTAACAAAGCTTTTTCTTTTGTATCTGTTCTAGTAAGTGAGAAGGTATCACTGCAGTTATATTTTGACGTAATGAGTCAATTCTTACAATAAGTTTATTGTGATTGTCAGCTTTTATAATTTCACAATTTAATCCATTCAACGAACCATAAGAAATTCTCCTAATCTCTCCTACCTTAGGAAGTTTTGAGTCCGTTTCTATCTCAGAAATATTTTCATCCCCGATAAGTAGTTTTATTTGAGTAATTTCTTTCTCGTTAACACGAGCATAGTCTTTCCCAAAACGAATATATGCACAAGCTCCATTTACAGACAGGGCTTGATGAAATTCTAATGATGAATTAATATTTACAAAAACATATGATGGAAATAACGGTTTTAGAATTGTTTTTTTTCTATCACTCCACTGTCTAATCGTTTTTACTTGTGGTAAAAAAGATTCTAAAGAAATTTCTTTTAATGATTCATGTACCTTTTTCTCCCAACAAGATTTAACGTACAATACATACCAACCACAATCAAATTTCATAACAATACTTATTTACTAAAACACAGCTTCGCTATTCCCTATCACAGAGGGCTTATTTATTTTTTAAAAACGTGGTAAATATAGTTCTCAAAAAAAAAAAGAAAACTACACAAAAGGGTAGTTTTCTTTTTTTGTCCTAATTTACAGTAGTTTACTATCTATAATTAAGTGCTTATTTTCCTCATAAAACTCTATAAGTCCATTATAAGGTAAACTTATTGGTATCGTCTCTGATCCTAAGTAATTAACTGATTTTCCTACTACGACTGGTTTAATTCCTAATAAAAAAAGCACTCTTAATAATTTACTATCACATTCTGCAAAAGCAATATTGTTTTTATTTTTGCATACCGGAGCTATAGCACAAAGCATTAATTTTTTAAATAGGCCAATATCTTTTACCCCTTTTTTTATTGCAAATCGTCCTATATGCCATATTTCATGTAATTCTTTGTCCTCAACAACCATTAAAGGATTGATCCCAAAAATACTTTGGATTGGGAGTCTATCTACATAATTCCATTTTAAAACACGTATCGCTCCTGTTATTTCTCCAGTATGATCTTTACAAACAAAAATCTTAGAATTTTTTATATACCTTATCTCTTCTTTATAAACAGACAAAATATCTTTTTCTTTTATTAGTTCTCCTTTCCCCTCTGAATGATGTTTGAAGTTTTCTTCAACTACAAATTTTGATAAATTAAATATTTCTTTTGTTGACAGTCTTTCTAAATAGTTTTTCATGAGTATTGTTTTTTACACACTCAAAACTAACTAGTTAAAACCTTTAACTTACTACACAAAATAGTAGTTCATATTAATAAGAAAGCAACTTCTCTTCAGAAATAATGTTATATTAATAAAAAATATTGCTTATTACTAAATTATTTGCTTAATTTGGCACCAAAGCCCCCCTACTAATCTATGAATAACGTGAATGACTTTTTTTCATCGCGAAACACTGTATACCATGTTTCTGATGAGGAGAAAAAACAAACAGAAAACTATGTAGAGGCTATTAAAGCCTTTGCAAGGACGACTTACAAAAGTATTTATGTAATTGACTATCAAAAAAAAGGGTTTGAATTCGTTTCTGAAAATCCTCTTTTTCTTTGTGGCCATTCAGCCAAAGAAGTCGAAGAAATGGGGTACCTTTTTTATTTTAATTATGTAATACCCGAAGACTTACAATTACTTTTAAAAATAAATACTATAGGTTTTGATTTCTATGAGGGAATACCTATTGAAGAAAGAAAATTTCATTCTATTTCTTATGATTTTCACCTGAAAAATAAGGAAGGAAAAGTTCTTTTAATAAATCAAAAACTTACTCCTTTATTTCTTACTAATGAAGGAAAAATATGGAAGGCTATTTGCATTATCTCTATTTCTAATGAGCAAAACTCTGGAAACATAAAAATATCTAAAAAAGGGGAAAACAAGATTTTTAAATATGATTTAAAAGGCGACTTTTGGAAAATAGAAAAGAAAATAGAACTATCAAATAGAGAAAAGGAAATTTTAAGATATTCCGTTAGAGGTTTTACGATAAACGAAATGGCTGAAACAATGTACGTTTCTCCCGATACAGTTAAATTTCACAGAAGAAAACTATTTGAAAAGTTAGAAGTAGCAAATATTTCAGAAGCAATTGTTTTTGCAACTAACAATAAACTAATTTAACTTCCGAACAGAGAAGAAAAATAAAACTCAGGAAAACTCTTAACCTCTCTTTTTGTAGCAATATTAAAAAGTATATGTACGCACATCCCTGCAACACTCCACGAACCTACCGATAATTGAGGGGGAGATAGTTTTTCTTTTTCGTTTATATATTCATGTATGATATTTTCCAACCATTCTTGAGGATCTCCCCAAAATCTCATATAACTAGAA
>JBLWYD010000088.1:0-9862 GCA_048267165.1 Bacteroidota bacterium | reverse complement strand
TAATATTTGAAACTTCAAACTTAGAAGAATTAGCAAGAGAGATAGATAATATTATTTGGGTTAATTCAAGTGCAGACTTAACAGATGTAGAAACGGAAGATATTGTTATATAGGTGATTATATGATAAGAATTTTAGAAGTATTGTGAATAAAGGAGAATTAGAAGATCTGTATAATACTACTTTATTCTCTTGGAATTAAGAATTTTTGCATCAACTTATAGAGTAAGATTTTAGGTGAGTTTTCACCTATTCTAAAAATAAAAATATCCCATTAAGTTATTATTCAATAAAAGCTAACCATGAAGTTAGAAAAGCTTTAGCACTTATTAGTGTCTGTTAAAAATATAAAAACAAACAGCATTTTTATAAGGTGATACATTCTATCCTACAATATGAAATGAATCAAAGCTTTGATGTTAGAAACTCTAAAGAAGGGGAGGAGCTCTTAAGAAAAACTATGATTTAAAGGCTTAGTCTTTAATTACTATCATAAAAAATACTATTAACATATCAAACCATTAAAACAACAACTATGAAAAACCTCAGAAAGGATAATACCGGTCAGGAGTTTGCAATTATAGGTATGTCTTGTAGAGTACCTGAAGCAGATAATTGGAGAACATTTTGGAATAATTTAATAAGAGGAAAAGAGTCAATTCATTTCTATGAAGATAATGAGTTGGAACGTTTAGGAATAAACAAATCCAAATTATCAAAAAAGAATTATGTAAAGGCAAAATCTGTAGTAAATAACAAAGGAAGTTTTGATAATTTGTTCTTTAAGTATTCTAACAAAGAAGCCGAATTAATGAATCCATCTCACAGAATATTTCATGAAAATGTATGGGAAGCTTTAGAGGATGCAGGGTATACACCAAGTGAGGTTGATGGTAGAATTAGTATTTATGCTGGGGTAGGTGATGATACTAATTGGAAAGCATATGCTATGCTAAAAAATATGGAAGAAATTGTAGATGAGATGACTCTAAATTTTATCTCAAGTAAAGACCACTTGGCATCATTAATAGCACATAAGTTTAATTTACAAGGAGCGGCATATTCTATTAATACAGCATGTTCTTCGTCATTAGCAGCTATACATTTAGCTTGTAGAGGTTTATTAATGGGGGAAGCAAAGTTGGCGATAGCCGGAGGTGTTTCTATAGCAACAAGAAAACAACATGGATATGAGTATAAAGAAGAACTAATTTATTCTTCTGATGGGCATTGTAGAGCTTTTGATGATGAAGCTGATGGAACAGTTGGAAGTGAGGGATCAGGAGTTGTAGTTTTAAAAAAGTTAAATGATGCAATTGCAGATAACGATCATATATATGCTGTAATAAAAGGAAGTTCGGCTAATAATGACGGTAATAGGAAGGTAGGGTATGCTGCGCCAAGTATCTTAGGTCAAGCAGAGTGTATAAAAGAAACTCATAAAGTCTCTAATGTTAAACCAGAAACCATATCATTTATTGAAGCACATGGAACAGGTACAAAAATAGGTGACCCAATCGAAGTTGAAGCTTTAAACTTAGCATTCAACAAAAATAATACCCATGATTGTGTGTTAGGTTCCGTAAAAACAAATTTTGGGCATACAGATTCAGCATCAGGAGTTATAGGATTGATAAAAGCAGCATTGAGCTTAAAGTATAAAAAGTTGCCTCCAACATTGCATTACAAGAAAGCAAATTCAAACATTTATTTTGAAGAAGGACCTTTTTATGTAAATACAGAATTAAAAGATTTAGAAAGTAATGGTATACCATTGAGAGCAGGGGTAAGTTCTTTTGGAATTGGAGGAACAAATGTTCATTTAGTATTAGAAGAAGCACCAGAGCAAATATCTAAAGAAACTCTTGAGCAAAGAGGTAGTACACTTATACTTTCAGCTAAAACTAAAAATTCACTTAATAAGTATCTGAAAAAACTAGGAGCTTTTTTAAAAGAGGAAGAGGTTAATTTAGGTGATTTAATATATACTTATAGAGTAGGTAGAGCTTCTTTTGATTACAGAATAGCATTAGATTTTAAAGATTGGGATGATCTTCAAAATAAATTAGCTGAAAACTTTAAAAACTTAGATAAGATAAAAGGTTCAGCAAAAAAGAAAAAGATAGTTTTTCTTTTTCCTGGTTTGGGTAGTCAGTATAAGAATATGACAAAGGAAATTTATGAGAGAGAAAATGTATTTAAAGAGAAAATAGATGAAGGATGTGATTATTTAAAAGAATTAACAGGTTATGATTTTAAGTCTATTTTATTTTCAGATAATGAAAAAATAGAAAAACAAGAATATGCAGAACCATTATTGTTCTTGGTTGAATATTCTCTAGCTTACTTATTAAAAACTTACAATGTAATACCAAATTATGTGCTTGGGCATAATATAGGAGAATATGTAGCAGCATGTATTAGTGGAGTATTCTCTTTTGAAGAAGGATTAAAACTTATAATCCTCAAATCAAAATTATTAAAGCCTAAAAAATCTAAGGTTTTATTAAATGCCCTGCTAATAGAAGAAGAAGTAGAAAATTTTATCAATGATCAAATTTCATTGGTAGCTATTAACGGAACACAACAAGTTACTTTTTCAGGCAACCAAAAAGTAATAGAAAAGCTAAGTAATCAGTTGGATGAATTAGGAGTAATGAATTCTAAGGTACAGAAGAAATATATTGATTTTTCTGAAGTAGATGAGGAGTTTAAGAATCAGTTTGTATCATGTTGGAATGAATTATCAATAAATAAAACCAAAATCCCTTTTGTTTCTAGTTTAAACGAGAAAGTGTTTAAAGATGAAGAAATAACAGCCGAGTATTGGTTTGATCTTATTACAAAAACAAATAAGTTTTATAATTCTATAACTAAATTAAGAGAAGAAAATAAAGACCTAATTTTTATAGAAGTAGGACCAGGGAATTCAATTGAAAAGTTACTGAAAAGGGAAAGAGCAAATGAAAAAAACAAAAGTTCTGTTGTTATAAGTTTAACGAAACAATTAGAAGAGAATACAGATTTTTTTGAAAACGCATTAGTAAAATTATGGTACGAAGGAGTCGATTTAGATTGGAAACCATATTACACTAATAGTAATAACAAAAGAGTTTCATTACCATCATATTGCTTTGAACAAAACCAGTTTCCTTCAGAAGTAGAGCCATTTAAAGAAATATTAGAGGAAAAAATGACTCCTCCTGTAGAAGTTATAACTCAGTCATCAAAAAGAGAAATAGACATTTCAGAACCAGAAGAACCAGAAGTATCAACAAAATTGAAAGTAATTTTAAAAGACTTTTTTGATGTTGAAGAAATAAAAGAAGAAAGCGATTTTATTGAAATGGGGATAAACTCATTAAACGGGATGCTTTTATTAAAGAAAATAAAAACTGAATTTGAAATAGACCTTACACTACATGAATTTTTTGAATGCCAATCAATGGCTGATATTACAGATAAAATCATGAAACTTCAACCTGCTATAAGTTTTGAAAACCAATATAATACGATGACAATATGAATATAGGTGTTTTTTTAAAAGAGTTAAAAGCTCAGGGAGTTGAAGTAATATTATCTGAAGATAGAAGTAATTTAAAAATAAATTATAAGAGTAACAATTTATCACAATTCATTATCGATCAATTAAAAGATAATAAGGCTAAGATTATTGATTATTTGAATAATGTTAATCGAGTTATTCCTAAAGCAGATTTATCTGAAGTAGGTTACCCGTTGACTTCTTCACAAAATAGATCTTGGATTTTGAGTAAAATTGAAGGGTATAATTACGCATACAACATGTTTGAAGCTCTTGTTTTTGAAGGCGACCTAGATGTAGAGAAATTAGAGTTAGCGTTTAAAGATTTGATAGAAGCTCATGAAATTTTACGAACTGTATTTTTAGAGGATGAAAAAGGGTTCGTAAAGCAACATGTAAAGGAAGCTCATGAGATAGAATTTAAAATAGAAAAAGAGAATTTTAGTGGTTTAACAGAAGCAGAAGAGAAAGCAAAAAGTAAGATCTTAGAAGAAATCAAAATTGTTTTCGATTTATCTAAAGGGCCATTAATAAGAAGCATCTTATATCAAGTAAATGAAAATAAATGGATTTATCTATTCATAACTCATCATATAATTAGTGATAGCAGGTCTTTTGATGTTTTTAAACGTGATTTGTTATTAGTTTATGAAGCTAGAGTTAAAGGAGATATCAGTGGAATTCAACCTTCAGAAATTCAATATAAAGACTTTGCAGTATGGAAAGATGCAATGTTAAAAGGAAATCAGTTAGACAAGCACAAAGAGTATTGGGCAAAACAATTTGAAGGAGAAGTACCAGTACTAGAGTTACCTATTGATAAGAAGAGACCTGCTAAGAGAACTGTAGAAGCTGGTGTAATTAATAGGAAGATAGGTAAAGAATTAACTGATAACTTTATTAAGTATTGTAGTAGTAGAGGTTATACTCTTTTCACAGGTTTGATGGGACTATATAATCTTCTATTTTATAAATACACTAACCAAACGGATATAGTATTAGGCTTTCCTATTTATGGTAGAGATTACACGGAGTTAGAAAATATTATTGGATTCTTTGCAGATACTCTGGCATTAAGGACGAAATTTGATGGAGAGAATAGTTTTGAAGAATTGTTATCCAATGTTAATAAAAGAGCTTTTGATGCTTATGAACACAAAGATTATACTTTTGAGGAATTAATATCTGAGTTAAAACCACAAAGAGATTCAAGCAGAACAATTTTATTTGATGTATTCGTAGTACTTCAAAATTTTAAACATGCTACAGTAAAAGAAAAAGAAATACAAGTTGGTAATCTCACTATAAAAGAATTTAAAGGAGATACTACCCTATACTCTGCATTTGATTTAATAATAAACTGTTCAGAATTTGAAGATGGTCTTACTTGTGTTTTGGAATATAACAAAAGTATTTTCAATGATACTACGATAGAACAACTAGCAAATCACATTGAAGCATTAATGAGAGTAGTGTTGAAAGAACCTAACATTCCAATTAAAGAAATTGACTTGTTATCAATTGATGAAAAACAAAGAGTTTTAAACTTTGGAGGAGTAAAAAAGAAGCATTCAGAACAAGTTGAAAACATAACGGAACCAAAAAATAAGAATCTAGATTTCAGCCTTTACTATTTTGGCAACAAAGGAACAGAAAAGAATAATTATGAATTATTGATTGAAGGAGCAAAATATGCTGATACAAATGGATACTCTGCAGTTTGGACTCCAGAAAGACATTTTAATGAATTTGGAGGACCATACCCAAATCCTAGTGTTTTAGGAGCGAGTCTAGCTATGGTTACAAAAAATGTAAGTATTAGATCTGGAAGTATCGTTGCACCATTACATCATCCAGCTAGAATTGTTGAAGAATGGTCTGTGGTTGATAATTTATCTAACGGTAGGGTTGGAATGTGTTTAGCTTCAGGTTGGAATGCTAATGATTTTGTTTTACTACCAGAGAATTATCAAAACCGTAATAAGTTATTATACAAAACCATAAATGAGATAAAAGAATTATGGAAAGGAAATCCGGTTTCTTATAAAAATGCAAATGGAGAAGATAAGTCTATTTTAACCTTCCCAAGACCGTTACAAAATCAACCACCTATGTGGATAGCTAGCGGAGGTAGTATAGAAACATTTGAAAGAGCAGGGGCAATTGGAGCAGGTATACTTACAATGCTAACAAACACGACATTTGAAGAGTTAGCTGAAAAAATTGAGTTTTATAGAGAATCATATGCTAAGCATAATAACCCAAAAGGAAAAGACAATGTTGTTCTCATGTTGCATACATATATTGATAAAGATGAGCAAACGGCCAGAACTATAGCTAAAATACCGATGGGAAATTATTTATCTAAATCCATTAGTATGTCTGAAAAACAAGCAGATTCAGCAAAATTTTCAGAGTTAACAAATGGAGTGTCTGAAGAAGATTTGCAGGAGTTTTTATCTTTTTCAGTAGAAAAATATTTAGATAAATATAGTTTAATAGGAACAGAAGACTCTTGTTTAAAAATACTAGACAATGTAAAAAAGGCAGGAGTGGATGAAGTAGCTTGTTTAATAGATTTTGGTATTGAGCATGACAAGGTTTTCAATAGTTTAAAACATCTAACTAGAATTAAGGAAACTTTTAATAATAAAGAAGAAATTATTAAAGAGGAAAGTTACTCAACTTCAGTAGATGCTCAATTATCATATAAAACGGTGATTGATGTATTTCAAGAACAAGCACTTAGAATACCTGATGAAATAGCTTTAAAATTCAATGATGAAGAACTTTCATATAAAGAGCTAGATGAAAGATCTAATCAAATAGCACATTTTTTAATACAGAATAGGGTACAACCAGGAGATGTTGTTGCAATTTGTTTAGATAGATCAATGGAAATGGTAATCGGAATGCTAGGAATAATGAAATCTGGAGCAGTTTACCTACCTATAGATATAACATATCCAACAGAACGTGTTGAATATATGTTAAAGGATGGAGATGTAAGATATGTTTTGGGTACTCCATTACTATTAAATTCAATGAAAGAGGTAAAAGAAGCTAGTTTCAAAACACTTTTTATCAATGAAGCTAAAGAAATGAATGTTTCTATATCTCAAATAAACTTGAGTGAATACAAAAGTGATGCGTATATTATTTATACTTCTGGATCAACTGGAAAACCAAAAGGAGTTATAACAACCCACAAAAATTTGCTTTCATATTTTGAAAGTATACAAGATGTATTTATAGGTAAACATCAAGATATGCGGTCTCCAATAATTGTTTCCAATACATTTGATATTTTTCTATTTGAATCTCTGTATCCAATGTTTAAAGGTGGAACAGCGGTAATGGTTTCTAATGACACAATTCAGAATATTGAAAGTTTACTTGAGGAATTGAAGAAATTAAATGCTTTTCACTGTGTACCGTCATTAATGGTTCAGCTAATCAATCATGTTAAGAATACAAAGCATAGTACAAACTATAGTATGATTGAAGATATTTTTATAGGGGCAGATGTGGTATCACATAAAATTATTAAAGAAATAAAAGAGGTCTTCCCAAATGCAGATATTCATGTGTTTTATGGACCAACAGAAACCACTGTATATGCGACAACGCACACTATTGAAAAGTCTGCGAGTAATGATGAGGGTAAGCTTTTAAGAGGAAGTATTATAGGAAAACCAAATACGAATGTTGAAGTATATATTTTAAATAATGACTTACAATTAAGTCCTGTAGGTGTTGTGGGTGAAATATGCATTAGCGGCCCAATGGTATCTAAGGGGTATGTAAATAGACCTGAAGAGACAAAGGAGAAATTTGTAGAGAATCCGAATAAAAAAGGAGAGAAGATATATAAAACTGGAGACTTAGGTAGATGGTTAGAGAATGGTACTATTGAATTCATTGGAAGAAAAGACCAGCAGGTTAAGATTAGAGGTTTTAGAATTGAGTTAAGAGAAATAGAATATGCACTTGATCAGCATGAAGGTATAAAACTATCTTGTGTAGTAGTTAAGGAAAATAAGGAAGGAGAAAAAGAGTTAATAGGATATATTGTAAGTGATAAAAAACTTATTAACGATAAGCTTCGAAGAGCATTAAAGCAAAAGTTGCCTCATTACATGGTTCCTACGCATTTTATTCAATTAGACAAGATGCCGTTAAATTCAAATGGAAAGATTGATAGAAAAAAAGTGTCTTTAATAGAAGGGGTTTATCTAAAGTCTGATACAAAACATATTGATCCAAGAAATGAAATTGATGAAAAATTGATAATCATTTGGAAAGAAATACTCGAAGTTGATAGAATAGGAATTCAAGATAACTTTTTTAATTTAGGAGGTAACAGTTTAAAAGCCACTAGGTTGTTGAACTATTTATACAAAGAGTTTGATTTAAAACTGAATTTACTAACAATATTCAACACTCTCACAATAGAACATTTATCAAATGAGATTGATAGATTGTTATGGATAGAAACAGGAGAATTGGAAGCAAGCGATTCTGAAAACTACATAATATAAAAACGGCTTAAAAAAGCTGAACTATTTCAAAGAATCTTTCTAAACTTAATAGAAACATGGTTAAAAGTACACTTTCGACTCATGAGAATGATGTCGTGAACCCCTTATTGATGAATTTAGGGGAAGATGTTATGGGATTTCTTAATGAAGTTCAATCTCAATACCCCAAAGCTATTTCATTTGCTTCAGGGCGTCCTGATGCTAAATACTTTAATATAGAAAAGTTTTCTGAATATCTTGATTTTTTTGTTAAGACAGAGGCTTTAGAACAAGAGAAAACAGAAAATGAGGTTTTAAGTTATTTAGGGCAGTATAACCGTACCAAAGGGATAATAAATAAAGAGGTGTCAAAATATTTATGGGAAGATGAAGCTATACAAGCTTTACCAGAAGATATACTCATTACGGTTGGAACTCAGGAAGGAATTGCTGCTGGTATAATGACAATTTGTAACAAAGAAAGTGATGTTATTTTAGTAGAAGACCCTGCTTATATAGGAATAACTCATTTTTCTAAAATAAATGGATATCGTGTAGATGGGGTTCCTGTTACCTCTAACGGAATTTCATTAGAAAAGTTAGAAGAAAAAGTACAGTATTATAATAGTATTGGTAAAAAGGTTAGAGTAGTATATGTAATTCCAGATTTTCAAAACCCATCAGGAGTTGCAATGTCTTTGGAGAATAGATATAAACTTTTAGAGCTAGCTGAAATTCACGATTTTTTAATTTTTGAAGATAATGCTTATGGAGATTTTTCATATGAAAGCAGTTCTTGCCCTACTTTAAAATCAATAGATGAAAATAACAGAGTTATTTATCTGAAATCACTATCAAAAACATTATACCCATCACTTAGGCTTTCATTAATGGTTGCAAATCAGTCGATTTTAGTTGATAGTAATGTTTTAAAACTAAGTGACCTTGTATCAAAAACTAAAGGATATATAACAGTGAATACTCCATCAATTATTCAAGCCATGTTTGGAGGAATGTTACGTCAGCATAACTTTTCTTTAAAAGAATTAAATAAAGAAAAAGTGTTGGGAATGAAAGAAAAAAGAAACCACCTACTGAAATGTCTAGAAGAGGTTTTTAATACTAAAAATAACTCTTGGTCAAATAAAGTACAATGGAATCATCCTAATGGAGGATTCTTTATAAGAGTAAAATTGCCCTTTGAAGTAGGAAAAGAAGAAGTGATAGAATGTGCAGAAAAATTTAAAGTCATTTTTACTCCCATGTCATTTTTTTACCTGAATGAAGGAGGAGAAAGCGAGTTGAGATTAGCGTTCAGTAATCTTTCTTTAGAAGAGATAAAAATAGGAGTTGAACGATTAGCAGATTATATAAAAAGCAAAATAGAATAAAAAATCAAAAAAATAAAATCATGAATAATAATAATGAATTGGTAATATCAGATTTATTAAAAGTAGAGTACGATTTTATAGAGTATTATGTAGGAATGGCTAAAATGGTGGTGTATTGGCATGTTAAAGCTTTAGGTTTTAAGGTAGTTGCTTATGCAGGTCCAGAAACAGGTGTAGAAGATCGTTGCTCATATTATATAGTAAAAAACGACATAAAATTAGTAATAACATCAGCTTCACAGCCAAGTTCTTATAAAATAGTATCATTCGTTGATTTACATGGAAATGGAATTAAGAGAATGGCTATAAATGTAGATAATGTTAAAGAGTTTTTTGGTAGAGCTATGCAAAATGGTGCTGTACCTATTGAACATCCACACTTGAAGTCAGATGAAATAGGGTTTGTAG
>JBLWYD010000087.1:0-10039 GCA_048267165.1 Bacteroidota bacterium | reverse complement strand
GCTTTTGTTTCACCCTATAAAAAAGATCGTCAGAATATTAGAAGTATCGTTAAAGATGCTAACTTTGTTGAGGTGTACATAAATACTAGCGTTGAAGAGTGTGAAAGACGTGATGTAAAAGGGCTTTATAAAAAAGCTAGAGCAGGCGAAATTAAAAATATGACTGGAATTTCTGCTCCTTATGAAGCCCCAGAAAATCCAGGTATAGAGATTAAAACGGAAAACGAAACTGTTGAAGCAGCTGCTCAGCGTATCGTAGATTATATAACTCCAAAATTGTCCATGAACAATGAGTAAGTATTATTTAAATTATTTAGACGAATTAGAAAGCGAAGCCATTTTCGTATTACGTGAAGTATGGGCGCAATTTGAAAATCCTGTAATTTTATTTTCAGGAGGTAAGGATTCTATTTTAGTAACACATTTAGCTAAAAAAGCATTCTATCCAGCCAAAATTCCATTTGCTTTAATGCATGTGGATACTGGGCATAACTTCCCTGAAACCATTCAATTTAGAGATAATATTATAAAGGAATTGGGCGTACAACTTATTGTAGGATCTGTTCAAGAATCTATTGATGAAGGGAGGGTAGCAGAAGAAAAAGGTAAAAATGCGACAAGAAATGCCCTTCAGACGACCACTTTATTAGATGCTATTGAAGCTAACAAAATAGACTGCGCTATTGGTGGTGGAAGACGAGATGAAGAAAAGGCTAGAGCAAAAGAACGTTTTTTCTCACATCGAGATGATTTTGGACAATGGGATCCTAAAAATCAACGACCAGAATTATGGAATATTTTTAATGGAAAACATTTTCAAGGAGAACACTTTAGAGTATTCCCAATAAGTAACTGGACAGAAATGGACGTGTGGAATTATATTAAACGCGAAAACATCGCTATTCCATCTCTTTATTTTGCTCACGAACGAGAAGTAGTACGACGTGATGGCGCTTGGATTCCATATTCAGAATTTTTAATTTTAGAAGACCATGAAGAGGTTGTAACAAAAAAAATACGTTTTAGAACCTTAGGAGATATTACCATTACTGGAGGTGATGAATCTGACGCAGATACACTTGAAAAAATAGCTGCTGAGGTAGCAGGTATGAGAAATACAGAACGTGGTAATAGAAGTGATGATAAGCGCTCTGAATCTGCTATGGAAGACCGTAAGCGTTTAGGGTATTTTTAAAAACTACAATTAATCTTGAAAAGGACCTTTGGTAAAGTTAGAAAGGTTTTTTTTACAATTTCACAAAAAAATGATAGATAATAATCAATTATTACGTTTTACAACGGCGGGTAGTGTAGATGACGGAAAGAGTACCTTAATAGGTCGTTTGCTATATGATTCAAAATCTATTTTTGAAGACCAATTACAAGCTATTACAAATACAAGTAAAAAGAAAGGTCACGATGGAGTAGACCTAGCTCTGTTTACCGATGGTTTGCGTGATGAGCGCGAACAAGGTATTACAATTGATGTAGCTTATAGGTATTTTACCACTCCGAAACGTAAATTTATAATTGCAGATACTCCAGGGCATATTCAATACACTCGTAATATGGTTACAGGTGCCTCTACAGCAAATGTGGCTATTATATTAATAGATGCTAGACACGGAGTTATCGAACAAACTAAAAGGCATGCTTTTATAGCATCTTTATTACATATCCCACATATTATTGTTTGTATCAATAAAATGGATTTAGTAGATTTTTCAGAAGAGGTTTACAATAAAATTGTTTCAGAATTTGAAGAAATAGCTTCTAAATTATTGGTTACAGATATACGTTTCATTCCTATATCTGCCTTATTAGGGGATAATGTGGTTAATAAATCTGAAAACATGTCTTGGTATCAAGGAGCACCTATGTTGCATACTTTAGAAACTATACATATTGGAAGCGATATAAATAAAGTAGATGCTCGTTTTCCTGTGCAAACGGTACTTAGACCTCAAAGAGATGGGTTTATAGATTATAGAGGTTATGCAGGACGTGTAGCTAGTGGAATTTTTAGAAAAGGAGATGATGTAACAGTATTACCTTCAGGATTTACATCTAAAATTAAAACTATTGATACTATAGATGGTGAATTGGATGAGGCTATAGCATCTATGTCTGTTTCTATTACATTAGAAGACGATATTGATGTAAGTCGTGGAGATATGATTGTTCGCTCTAATAACAAGCCAGAAACCTCTCAAGACATTGAAGTCATGTTATGTTGGTTAAATAATAGTCCTTCTAAGCCTCGTGCTAAGTATTCTATTAGGCATACAACTAATGAGCAAACAGCAATGATAAAGGAGGTTATTTATAAATATGATATAAATACTTTTGAGCGTCTTACAGGGGATACAGAGTTAAAAATGAATGATATTTCAAAAGTTAGAATTAGAACCACAAAACCACTAATGGTGGACTCTTATAGAGAAAACAGAGCAACAGGTAGTATTATTCTTGTTGATGATGCCACAAATGAAACTGTCGCAGCTGGTATGGTTATTTAAGTATTAAATTAAAATTACACATGAAGAAACTATCATTTATTGTATTAATAATTTCCTTAATAACATACACTTCTTGTAAACAAAATGAAGCAAAGAATGTTGTAGAAGATGATCTTGTAGTTGAAGCAATTGTAAAACCTAAACAGTTAACAATTCAATTTAATTTTAAAACCAACAAATCGGATGTTTTTAAAATTATGATGAATAATATTGAAGTGGATGGGCTTCAAAAAAAGAACATTCACATATTTGAAAATGTAACTCCATCAACTTCCGAGGATCAAATTATTGCAAAGTTTGATGAAGGAGATATATCAAAAAACATAATAATCCATTTAGGAAATAAAACGATAAAGGAAGTTGAAATTACTAGTGTTCAAGTGTCTTATGGTGATAACCACTTAAATATTACCACACCAGAAGACCTAGATAAATACTTTGCCTTTAATAATTTTATTGATTTTGACTCAGCAAGTAATAAGCTTAAAACAATTAAGGTGAATGGGCAGCATAACCCTGCTTTTTCACTTAAACACAGTCTAATTAATTTTATAACAAAGTAATATTAAGGTTTATTAACTTTAGGGTTACATGATATTAAAAAACAAACTCAAACTCTTTTTTCAAAATAAGCTTGTTAATAAAAGTATTAAGGTACTTCTATTAAGGGTATGTGGTGTGTTGTTGTTTTTTTCATTAACCCTTTTCCTTACAAATTATTTTGATGCAAATTTAGTAGGTCAATACGACTTTAGTAGAGCCTTGCTAATGTTTCTTGGTGGAATTTCTGTTTTTGGTACCCACCAATCTATAGTTTACTATTCAGGTTATTTAGCTTCAAAAAAAGCATTAGATAATTTGAAGGGAATATATAGGAAAATGACCATTATTGTACTTTGTACGTCGTTGTCCCTTTTTGTAATTTTCTTTTTTATAAGTGATGAATTTATAAATGTTTTCTTTGAAAAAAATACTTCTGTATTAGTTACTAAAACTATAGCTACATTGTTCTTTTATGCGGTAACTATGCTTAATATTGATGTGTATAGAGCTGTTAATAAAATTTTAATATCAGAATTATTTAGAAATATTTACAGATATACTCCTTTTTTTATGGCTATTTTAATTATTTATTTTACAGGTAATCATGACTTATTGGTAGATGTGTTTTTACTAAACTTTATTTTTTTAGCTATTTTTTCTTCTGTTTATTTATTTATCTATTTTTCAAAAAAGAACAATATAAATTCAAACTACGAAATTTCATATAAGGATATTTTATTTCGCTCAGGACCTATGGCAATTAGTGCCATTGCATATATTTTAATGCAAAGTGTTGATGTAATCTTATTAAGTAAATTTACCGATTTCAAAACTGTTGCCTTTTATTCTGTAGCCATCAAGCTTACAACAATGGTCTCTTTGGTTTTAGCTTCTGTAAATACAGTTCAAGCACCCAAAATAGCAGAATTATATAGCTTAAATGATCTACATAATTTAGAATTAATTATTAAGAAATCTACACGTCTAATTTTTGGACTAACTTTTCCTGCTATTATTTTCATATTAGTACTATCTGGCTTTATACTTTCATTATTTGGAAACGAATATAAAGTAGCACAAAATGCTTTATTTATTTTATTAATAGGGCAGTCTGTTAATGCCCTGTGTGGTTCTGTAGGTGTTTATATGAATATGACAGGAAGGCAATTAGTTCTACAAAAAATACTTTTAATAGCATTTGTTATAAACCTTGTGTTAAATTGGTTTTTAATACCATATTATGGCATTAATGGAGCAGCTATTGCAACATCCTTTAGTATGATATTTTGGAATATAACCACGGTAGTTTATATTTACAAAAAAGATAATATTAAAACGTTTTTTACCTTTAGATAAGCTATATGATTGTTGATTTTTTTGTAGTAGGAGCTGCCAGGTCTGGAACAACATCGTTTTATAACTATTTAGCACAGCACCCACAAGTGTTTCTGCCTAAGGTAAAGGAATGTAATTATTTTTCTAGTGTTGAGTCTTTGGACCCTGAGGTTTATAATGAGCCAGTTGAAGGTAAACAGTACCATATGAAAATCATTAATTCATTGTCTGTTTACGAATCTCTTTTTAAAAATGCTGTATCTAATAAATTAAAAGGAGAAGTTAGTCCGTCTTACCTTTGGGATGCCAATTCTGCGAAAAGAATTTCAGAACATAACCCAAATGCCAAAATTATTATTTCATTAAGAAATCCTATACATAGAGCATATAGTCATTATTTAATGCATTATAATACAGGGTATGAGGAGCAATCAAGTTTTGAAGATGCAATTAATGCAATAAAAAATAATATTTGGGGAGGAGGGAATTTGTATCTTGAAATGGGTTTGTATTATGAGCAAGTTAAAAGATATTTTGATTATTTTGAACCTAAGAATATTAAAGTATTGATTTACGAAGACTGGATTAAAGATATAGATGGCTATATAAATCAAGTATATGAATTTTTAGAACTAGACCAGTTTCATGACTTTGACTTAAATAAAAATCATAATAAGACAGCTGCTATTAAAAACAGAAAACTCATTAATTTTTTTCGACAAAAAAAAATAAAAAAAGTTTTAAATAAAGTATTATCTGACGAAGTAAAAGATAAAATAAAAACTAACTTTTTTAGTAAAAACGGTGAAAAGGATGCCTTAAATGAGCAAACTATTATAAACTTAAAAAAGTATTTTATCGCAGATGTGGAGAATCTAGAAAAGCTAATACAGATTTCACTTTTAAAAAAATGGCAATTAACAAATGATTAGTAAAACACATAAAACAATTTTTGTGCACATACCAAAAGTTGCTGGACAGAGCATTGAGACTATGTTTTTAAATGATTTAAACCTAGGCTGGAATGAACGTTCAGAGTTGTTGCTTAGAAAAAAGAAGTTATTAGAAAATGGGCCATCTAGGTTAGCTCATTTGAAGGCTCATGAATATGTAGACTTAAACTATATAGATAAAGAGGCTTTTAATACTTATTTTAAATTCTCCTTTGTTAGAAACCCTTATTCAAGAGCATATTCGTATTATAAATATTTAGGTTACTCAAAAATATGTTCGTTTCAGCATTTCCTATCAAATGTTTTAGAAAAAAGAATTAAAGCTAATCACTTTTTCTTCATCTCTCAAACAGATTATTTGTATAATTCCAACAATAAATTATTAGTAGATTTTATAGGGAAGTTTGAAAACCTAAACGAAGACATAAAAACGGTGATTAAAAACTCCAATTTAAAAACAGATACCTTACCATTTGTAAATAAATCTAAAAGCGAGATTAAGAGAAGTATAAGTAAAGTGATTAAAAACCCTCTCCTATTAACTAATTTAAAAACAAATAACCCTATTTTTAAGGATTATAGGGAAGCTTATGATGATAAATCCAAAAATATTGTAAATAAGTTATATAAAGACGATTTAGAGAATTTTCAATATGAATTTGAATAAAAAAAAGAACATAGTTTTTGTTAGTATATCATCAGATTTATATGGTTCATCAAAATTGCTTTTAACTTTAGTACTTCAATTAAAAAAAAATAAAGCAAATTATAATCCAATTGTATGCTTACCCTTTGAAAATGGACCATTAAAGCAAAGGTTAATAGAAGAGGATGTTGAAATTATTGAAATGCCTGTTTTAAAACTAACTAGAGCTATGCTTAAAACATTAAGCTTTGGTAGTTTTTTTAAAGAATATAAAGAAGCAAAAACTATTCTTGAAAGTAAACTAAATGGTAGGGAAGTGCTTTGTGTACAATCAAATACCTTAGCAACTATGTTTGGTTCCTTTTATTGTTTTAGAAAGAAGACTTTTCATATTATGCATGTGCATGAAATAATGGACAGACCTTGGTTTGTAAGGTATTTCTTCTCATTTATTCAACTGTTTTTTGCAGATAAAATAATTTTTAATTCCCAAGCAACAGAAAAATTTTATTTGAAATCGTTAAGTTTCTTAAAGAATAAATCCGTTTTGATTTACAATGGTATTGATAGAGAAACACGTTTTTTAAACTCAGAGGAAAAAGAACAATTGCGATTAGATTTGTTTCAAGCAAGTAATGAAGAATTTTTAATTGGCCTAATAGGGAGATTTAACAGGCTTAAAGGGCATAGTTTATTAATAGATGCTTTCGCTGAAGTAAACTTAAAACACCCTAACACTAAATTATGCTTAGTAGGATCACCTCCAGAGGGACAAGAGCATTTTTTAGAAAATGTCAATCAAGCAATTATTAATAAAAACGTATCTTCTAAAACAATTATATTACCTTTTCAAGAAGATATTTATAGTGTGATTGATACCTTAGACCTTGTAGTTGTTCCATCTACAGAACCTGAGTCTTTTGGAATAATTGCCGTTGAAGCTATGCTGTCTAAAAAAGCAGTTATTGCATCCAATTTAGGAGGGTTATCCAATATTATTACCGACCAAGAGAGTGGATTATTATTTGAAGTGAATAATAAGAATGAGTTAGTAAAGTCAATCAATAAAATGATAGAAGATAAAGCTCAGAAGCATTTTTTAGAAGAAAACGGATGTCAACATGCGAAAAAGTATTTTTCGGTTTCCAATATGTTGAATAAGTTTATAAACGTATATAATGCTATTTAAAATGAATCAAAAAATATATAAAATTATATTCGTTTTACTTATTTTATCATTGTACTCAGCCAAAGTAGAAGTTTCTTTTATAGTATCTATTTTAGCTTTTTTTTTAAGCTTTACCTCAAAAGTAAACCGTCAGTTTTCTTTAAATATATTTTTTTTCACTTCTCTTATAGCAATAGGGCTTTTTGGAATATTCCGATCAGATAGTAATCTGTTTGTTTATATAAAGGATATAGTGTATTTTGCTAGACCAATAGTAGTAATGTTGGCCTCCTATTTTTTAGTAAGGAAAATAAGGGATAAAGAATTTCTATTTACTTCAATAATTCTCTTAGGATTTACATACGCTTTCATTCATATATTTAAATTAGCAATTAATTTTAATCGATTATCAACTATTGTTGATATTAGAATTGTTGGTGGTAGATATAATCATGTAGAGCTTGTTGCATTAATTTTTATACTGACTTTAAAAAAGCTCAATATTCGAAATCACTTTTCTAATATTACATTTAATATTTTAACTTTTTTATTAATCGTCTCTTTTGTGTTCTATTTTTCAAGAGTGATGTTTGTTGTTTTAATACTGTTTATTATGGCCTTTAAAGGCTACTTAGTACTTAGCAAAAAATTTATCAAGACAATTTTTGTAGGAAGTGTTTTTTTGGTCTCATTTATAATGATTATTAATCAATTTAATGTAGATAGTAGGTCTAAAGGCCTGGGGGAGTTCGTGTTTAAAATACAAAACACTTATAATGAAATCTTCGAGTCTCTTGATATTAATGCCATAAAAAGAGATAAAAGAGAGTTATGGAAACATTGGAGAGGTTATGAAGCTCAAAGTGCAATAGAGCAAATTGATTCTAACGGAGCGCTCACTTGGATTTTTGGAAAGGGGTTTGGTTCTACAGTTGATTTAGGAATGGAAGTTAACTTAGCTAATAAAGAAGTTAGATATATTCCAATCTTGCACAATGGTTTTGTTTACGTTTTATTTAAAACAGGAATAATTGGTTTAATTATTTATATAAGTTATATAATCTATTTATATTTATTTTATAGATCCCACTCTAAAACAAGAAATGAGCTAATTGTAAATAGATTAATAGTAGCTACAGCTTTTTATGTAATTCTCTCTAGTCTCGTTATTACAGGTGTATTTAAGCCTTACGACCTTTCTAGCTTATTAATAGGTGGTTTATTTGCTTTAAAACAATATTATAATGAGGATTGGAATATTAGGAACTAGAGGTGTACCAAATTATCATGGAGGTTTTGAGCAGTTTGCAGAGTTTTTTTCTGTGTATTTGGCAAAGCAAGGCCATGATGTGTCTGTTTATAATTCTAGTTGCCATCCTTATCAAAATAAAAACTTTAAAGGTGTAAACATTATACATTGTTATGACCCAGAGGATAAGATAGGTACAGCAGGACAGTTTATATATGATTTAAAGTGCATTTTAGACGCTAGAAAAAGAGGTTTTGATGTACTTCTTCAATTAGGTTATACAAGTAGTACTGTTTGGTATAAATTACTACCTAAAAAGGCGTTAATTATTACAAATATGGATGGTTTAGAATGGAAACGGTCTAAATACTCCAAACCAGTACAAAGGTTTTTAAAATTTGCTGAAAAGCTAGCTGTAATTTCTAGTGATTACTTAATTGCAGACTCTATAGGAATTCAAAATTATTTAAAAAATACGTACAACATAAACTCAGAATATATTGCTTACGGAGCGGAAATATTTAACACTCCAAATCAACACATTTTATCTGAATATAATCTAGAACCATACAGTTACAATATGTTGATAGCTAGATTAGAACCAGAAAATAATATTGAAACGATACTTGACGGAGTTGCTTCGTCTAATAATAAAACTCCGTTTATAGTTGTAGGAAAGCATGACGTAAATGCTTTTGGAGCTTATTTAAAAGATAAATTTAAGCATCAACCACATATTTATTTTGTAGGAGGGATATATAACTTAGAGCATTTAAATAACTTAAGATATTATTCAAACTTATATTTTCACGGTCATTCTGTAGGTGGAACAAACCCGTCTTTACTTGAAGCAATGTCTTCAAGAGCTTTAATAATTGCAAATGATAATGAGTTTAATAAAACTATTTTAAAAGAAAATGCCTTTTATTTTAAAACAGGAGATGATGTTAAAAATTATCTAGAAACAGTTTTAAAAGCAAATCATCAGGATAAGCTAGATAATTGCAATAATCAAATAATTAAATATTTTAATTGGAACTTAATTAATAAGAAGTATTTAGATTTCTTTAATGCATGTATTAGTGAACATTAAGACTACCATAAATCATCCAGATTTTTTTTCTTATTTAATAGGGTTAATACTTTCAACCTTATTAATAGGTTATGCTCCAAGTAGTATTGCATTCGGAGTCTTTCTGTTTTTTGTATTAAGATTTGCTATAATTAATAAACCAAAATTTAAAGTATCTCCGATGCTTTTACTACCCATAGGGCTCTATCTTTTGTTCTGTTGTTCTTATTTTTGGTCTGTAGATACTAAAAACACCATCAAAGGGATAGAAAGATTTGTTCCTTTGTTTTTATTCCCAATAGCGTTTAGTGTAATTCCTAAGTTCTCCAAGAAACAGTATAATATTGTACTTAATATTTTTACAAAATCTAATGTTTTGTTTGGAGTATTGTTTTTGGTTACAGCATCATTAAACTATTTTAAAACTAAATCCTTAGATGTATTCTCTTATCATAATTTAGTATCTATTCTGGGGCTAAATGCTATATATGTATCCGTTTTTTTTAGTTTTAGTTATTTCTATTTGTTATCAAAAAAAAACAAATCTAAACTAG
>JBLWYD010000086.1:0-10462 GCA_048267165.1 Bacteroidota bacterium | reverse complement strand
CATCAGAAATGGCTTTTTCGATAATTAAGTAAACACTTGAATAAGCACATCCAACTTGTTTTGCTATTTGATTTTTATTTATTCCTTGAATGTATAATTGTATTATTTTTTCTCTTGGAAGTGTCTTTTGTCTACCCCATGTCTTGTGAGGGTTCTTGCGTCTGTAATTTTCCACTCCAGAGCGAACCCTTGACGAAATCTTCTCACCTTCTTTTTTTGCTAACTCAGAAATCACAGAAATTAAAATGGATCTTATGAAGGAATCTTCAGTATTTAGGTAGGGGTCTTTGACGAAGTATATTTTTACATTTTTAGAATCGAGAAAACTCAAAAAAGATATAACATCCATTGTCCCACGTCTTGAAATTCTATCAAGACTGTAGAGAACAACTCGCTTTATATTACCTCGCCCATAAAGGATGTCATTTTGAAGCTTCAAAAGTGAAGGTCTTTTAGTTGCTTTTCCAGAGATTTGGTCTTTATAAATAATTGATTCATCAAAATTAGTGTTTAGATTACTTTCTAAGAACTTCTCAATCTCATACTTCTGAGAACCAAATGATTGACCTTTATTCTTTGTAGAGATTCTCATATAGACTGCGGTATTATTCATCGTCATCCTTATGAGCTTTCAAGATTCGGCAAATACTTGTCTTACTAATAGGGGATTCCCCAAGCTCTGTGATTTTTGATTGAATTTGTGAATAGCTTAGACCTTCTTGTCTTAGTTCAAGAACTAGGTTTGATATACGATTGTTAATAGCTTTAGGCCTTCCAATTAAATTGTCCTTAATATCTAGCGATAGCTTTAACTCCTGCTGTTCAGCGATGATCTTTTTACGAATGTACTTCTTTTGATCTTTAATAAGCCTGAAGATATTAAAGTCACTCTGCTTTATCTCTATTTGAGCGTCTGTTAGGAGAATATCCTTTCCTTTGGCCAATATAGATAGAACATTGCTTAAGAATTCATCTGAAGTCCCTAAATCTGAAACATTGGTCTCAACCAAGGTAACTTCAGGATTATCAAGCATTTCATTAAATTGAGGACGCAGGAGGTTAACACAGAAGAGATAGCTGTCTTTGTAAGTCAGGTTATCAAGATAATTTGATTCTTCCTTGAAGGCTTTTGCTGAAGTCATCTCCTTGATTCCAACAGTTTTATAGACTGCCTTCATGATATTTATTTTATCATAAAAGACTGTGTGTGTCATTACTTTGTAATTATCCGTGATTACAATATTAATTACATAAAAATACAGAAAAATTACCGTGGGATAGGAATTGTTATGGCAAAAAAAACTGTCAATCAAGAGGTACACGAAGACCTATTAAGAAAGAAGAATAAACGGGAGCAAGGGGTTTCCGTAAGACTTAGCGATCTCGCTGTTGCTAAACTGCATCGTTATTGTGAAAAGTACGAGTTATCCAGAGGTGAAGTCATTGACGAACTACTACTTAAATACTTTCAAGAGATTAAATAAGGAACTGACAATATGAGCGAAAAAATAACACTTGGGCAACTAGAGTCATACCTATGGGGTGCTGCTGACATCCTTAGAGGTTCAATGGATGCTTCTGAATACAAAGACTATGTATTTGGGTTTCTATTTTTAAAAAGGCTATCAGATCACTTCGATGAAGAGCGTGAGAAAGTTTCTGCAAAATGGAAAAAGAAGGGAAAGAAAGAAGCAGATATTGAGAAGCTTCTTGAAGAGGAAGATGAGTACGATACTTTCTTTATTCCAAGTAGAGCTAGATGGGAAAACCTTAAAGACCTTAAAAAAGATATTGGTGCAGAACTAAATAAGGCTTGTGAAGCAATCGAAGAATATAATGAAACTATTGAAGGTGTTCTTAAAGCGATTGACTATAATAATAAAAATCGACTGAGTGATAAAAAACTTCGTGATTTACTTTCGCATTTTTCAACTTTTAGGTTAAGAAATGAGGACTTTGAAAGTACAGATATGCTTGGTAATGCTTATGAATACCTGATTAAAAAATTTGCCGACAACAGTGGCCGCCTCGCTGGCGAGTTCTACACACCTTCAGAAGTTGTAAGACTTATTGTTGAGCTAATCAAGCCCCATGCAGGAATGAGAGTTTATGATCCGACGTGTGGTTCTGGAGGGATGTTAGTTCAAGCAAGGCACTATCTTGAAGAACATGGAGAAGATCCAGCGAATATGACTCTTGCAGGCCAAGAGTTAAACCTATCAACTTGGGCCATCTGTAAAATGAATATGTTTCTTCATGGAGTATATTCGGCAGATATTAGAAAAGGGGATACCCTTTCAACTCCACAGCATACAGAAAATGGTGAACTCAAAACGTATGATAGGGTTATCGCTAATCCTCCGTTCTCTTTAAAATATGATCCAAAAACAATTGAAAACGATGCCTATCATCGTTTCCCTTACGGAATTCCTAGTAAGTCAGCAGCAGATATGGCTTTTGTTCAACACATGATAGCTTCACTTAACGCTGAAGGGATGGTTGGCGTAGTAATGCCTCACGGAGTTCTCTTTAGAGGTTCAAAAGAAAAAGATATTAGACAAGGAATTATTGAAGCAGATCTACTTGAGGCTGTAATCGGGCTTCCTTCAGGCTTATTTTATGGAACGGGCATCCCAGCTTCAGTTTTAATTATTAATAAGAAGAAGCCAGCTAATAGAAAAGGGAAAGTTTTATTTATTAATGGTGAACTTGATTATCAAGAGGGCAAAAATCAAAATAAACTTCGAGACGAAGACATTAAGAAGATTGTTTCCACGTTTAACGATTTTGTAGATACGAAAAGATACTCACAAGTTGTTACTATTGATGATATTAAAGAGAACGACTTTAACTTAAACATTAGACGTTATGCAGATACTTCACCACCACCAGAAGTTTACGATGTTAAGGCAATTTTAAATGGTGGAATACCAAAATATGAAGTTGAGAACGAGTATATTCAAGAAGTCTTAGCTGGGTTTGATGTATCTAAAGTATTTGACGCTCAGGATAGTGATTACTATATATTTAAAAGCTCTATTGAATCAAAAGAACAAATTAGAGAGGTTTGTGGTGATGTAGAGCAGACAGTTGTTTCTCAGGTAGAGAGATGGTGGGACAAATATAATACATCACTAAGAACATTAGAGAATCAGTGCAGGCAAGCTGAAGATAAGATGAATAGTTTTCTTTCGGAGCTTGGGTATGAATAAATTTCAAAAGCAATTGTTCTCCAATTTACCCTTAGAGTGGGGGGTGGAGCTAGTTCCAGATGTATGCTTCTTTCAAGAAGGTCCTGGTTTATTGAGAAAACAATTTGGTGATTCTAAAAACGGAATTCCTTTTATTAATATTCGATGTATTAAACAAGATGGAACGATAGATAGAGGAGCAGCTCAATTTGTTAAAAAGACGGAAGTTGAGAGTAAGTATGAACACTTTTTACTGGAGGAAGGTGATTATGTTTTATCAACCTCGGGAACACTTGGGAGATTAGCAAAAGTTAACAAAAAAGATATTCCAATGTTATTAAATACAAGTGTTATCAGATTTAGAGCAACTGATTCTGAGAAATTAAATGATGCCTTTTTAAGGCACTTGTTGAAGTCTAGCTTATTCTATGACCAGATAGCAGTAGAGTCACAAGGAAGTGCTCAAGTTAATGTTGGGCCAACACATATACAGAAGTGTTACTTCTCTCTACCTTTACTTGAAGAACAAAAGAAAATCGCCGAAATTCTATCTTCTGTAGATGAAGTAATCGAGTTAACAGAAAAAGAAATATCAAAACTTCAAGACCTTAAAAAAGGGATGATGCAAGAGCTTTTAACTAAAGGTATTGGGCATACTAAGTTTAAGGATAGTCCTGTTGGTAGAATTCCTGAGAGTTGGAATGTTAAGTCTGTTCAAAATATTGCCAAAGTGGTGGACTCATTACATAAAACACCAAAGTTTGCTGAGTCTGGTTACTATATGATTAGAGTGACGGATATAGTTGAGGGAAACCTTAAGTTTGATAATTCGCTGAAGGTGTCAGAAGAAGTTTATCAAGATTTCTCAAAAAATCATAAGCCCGTTAGAGGTGATATTGTTATGACTAGGGTAGGTAGCTTTGGCCGTTCAAGTTATGTTGATACTGATATTGATTTTTGCATCGGCCAAAATACTGTAGTTATCAACCCCGAAGAGAACTCTAAATACTTATATTATTTCTTGAATTCAGAAGTAGTTTGGAATCAAGTTTTAAATGAGACCAATGGTTCATCTCAAGGTTCTTTAAGCTTGAAAGCGATAAAAGAACTTAAAATATCAATTCCGAAGAAAGAAGAATTAGATAAAATTGTTTCAAGTCTTGATAGTATTTCAAAGCATATTGAACATAGAGTAGATAAATTAGATAAAATTCAGAATGTAAAAAAAGGCTTGATGCAGGATCTTTTAACAGGAAAAGTAAGAGTAAAAGTATAAACATATTAAGGAAGATACTATGGCTACGGAAAGCTATAATGAAAGAACAATAGTTCAAGATCCATCAATTAAAGACTTCGTTAGTCTTGGATATACTCATATTGATGGAAGAGAAATCAAAACAGATTTAGACTCTGGTGACAGGAAGACTGATCGGGATGTTATTCTTCATAATGTATTAACAGATTCTATTAAGAAAATTAATCCTTGGATTAGTGATGAAAACCTTGATCGAGTTGTTCGTGATGTTATCAATATTCAAGAAGCGACATTAATTGAAGCTAATGAAGCTTTTTGGAAGATGCTTGTTCGTCATATTTCAGTAGATCAAGACCTTGGCAGTGGTAGAAAAGGGCAAACCGTTAAGATTATTGATTTCGATAATCTTGATAATAATACTTATCATGTTATTGATGAGCTAACATTTAAAGGTGAAGGGCCTAAACCAATTCGCCCTGACATTCTTTTATATGTTAATGGGATTCCCCTTGTTGTTATTGAAAATAAGAGTCCAACAATATCAGATCCTATTGATGAAGCAATCGACCAGCTAAGGTATTATGCAAATAGGCGTGAAAGTACTGAACCCGAAGGAGTTGAAAAGCTTTTTCATTATAATGCACTGATGGTTGCTGACTGCCGAGACCATTGTTACTTAGGAACGATCACAAGCTCTCCTAAGCACTTTCTTCCTTGGAAGGATACATTTCCATATACAAAAGAAGAGCTTGGGGGAGATCCTCATGCTCAAAAAATAGTTAACCATTGTGTACTTAGACCTGAAGTTCTATTAGATATAATTCAAAACTTTACAGTCTTTGATCGTGAGGAAGGGACTGTTATTAAAAAGACTCCTCGTTATCAACAATACCGTGCTGTAATTAAGGCCGCTAACAGAGTTCTTAGTGGAGAAGACCGTCTAGCTAAGGGTGGAGTTGTATGGCACACGCAAGGTTCAGGAAAGTCATTAACAATGGTTTTTCTAACTCAAAAGTTTAGAAGCCATCCAGAACTACAAAAATATAAAATGGTATTCATTACCGATAGAACTTCCCTGGATAAACAACTTTCAGGAACGATGGAGAGATGTCAGGACGAAACAGTTCTTAGAGCTAAGTCTGTAACAAATTTGAAAGAGCTGCTTAAAAAAGACGCTTCTGATATTGTTATGGGTATGCTTCAGAAGTTTCAAGAAAATGAATTAGAGGTTATGCCTGAACTTAATGCTTCAGATAAGATTTTAATTCTTATTGATGAGGCCCATAGGGGACACTTCAAAGGCCTTGCCTCAAACATTAGAACAGCTTTACCAAATGCACCTATTATCGGTTTTACAGGAACTCCACTTGTAAAAGAAGATAAGCAAAGAAAAGTAATGGGTGATTATATTGATACCTATACTATTGAGCAGGCAGTTAAGGATAATGCTACTGTTCAAATTATTTATGAAGGAAGGGAATCCCGTACAAAGGTAACAGGTGATAACCTTGAAAAACTATTCACTGACTATTTTAGTGATAGAAGTCCTGAAGATAGAAATGAAATTGTTAAGAAGTATGGGAAAGAGCAGTCTGTTCTTGAAGCTCCAGCTAGAATTGAAGAAATCTGTAAGGATATTATCGAACATTACAAGACTAAGATAATGCCTGACGGATTCAAGGCACAAATAGTTGTTGGTTCAAGAAGAGCAGCTGTTTTATACCATGAAGCTATGAATAAGCTTCATGGGCCAGAGTCAGCTGTTATTATATCAGGTGCACATAAAGATGATTCTTTTTTTACTCCTTATACAGATCAATCAAAGCAAGATGAACAGATTAAAAGATTTAAAAAGCCTGTTGATAAAGATGGACTTTGCTTTTTAATTGTTAAGGACAAGCTTCTTACAGGTTTTGATGCTCCTATTGAGCAAGTTATGTATATAGATAGAAAACTCAGAGAGCATACTCTCTTACAAGCTATAGCTAGGGTAAACAGAACTAGAAAAGGTAAAGACTGCGGGTACATCGTTGATTATTATGGCCTTTCTGATTATCTTCAAGAAGCTCTCTCAATGTTTACAAGTGAAGACGTAAGAGGAGCAATGATTCCGCTTAAAGAAGAGCTTCCTAAGCTTGAGACAAGACATAGAAGAGTATTGAGCTATTTTGAAGGAGTTGAGCTTAAAGATATTGATGGCTGTGTTCTAAAGCTAAAAGATGACCAGCTCAGAGCAGAGTTTGAAAGAGACTTTAAACGTTTTCTAACAAGTATGAACATTATTCTTCCTGATCGTTCAGCGAATCCATTTCTTCCAGATATGAAACTTCTAGGTAAGATTAATCACGCAGCGAGGAATAGATACCGTGCACCACAGCTCGGTATTAAGGATGCTGGAGCTAAGGTAAGGCAGATAATTGACGAGCATATTACTTCAGACGGTGTTGATCCTAAGATACCTCCAGTTGAGTTATTCTCAGATAAGTTTATTAAGCAACTAGACGATATTAAAGATCCAGAGTCTCGTGCTTGTGAAATTGAGCACGCTATTAAGTCACATATAAAAGTAAATCATGACGATGATCCAGCATACTTTAGAAAGCTTAGTGAGAAACTAAATGAAATTCTTGAGAAGCATAGAGGGCATTGGGATGACTTAGTGGATCTTTTAACTGACTTTCGTGAAAATATTGAAAGTGAGAGAAAAAAAGATGCACAAAATCTGGGACTTAGCGATCTTGAGTTTCCTTTCTATAATGCATTAGAAGAATTGGTTTTAAAAAATCATCCTGAAAAGGAAGATAACGTGAAGTTAAAGGCCGAGCTTGTTTCAATTACGACAAAACTTGTCTTAGTTTTAAAAGAAGCTTCCACAATCGTAGATTTTTTGACTAAAACGAAAGAAGTTAAGAAGGCCAAGAGAGAAATTAAACACGCTCTTATGGATGCAACCGAGTTTGATGGTGAAGATAGACTTCTTATTAATCGTATTACTGAAGAATTTATGAACCTAGTTAAGAGGAAAATGTCATAGTGTTAGAAGGAATTACTACTAAAATTGAACGTACTAAAAGAAGAAAGACTATTGGTTTTGAAGTTAAGCCAGGAAGTATCGTTCGTATTTTAGTTCCTGATACTGTTGATGACCTATACTTAGATAAGGTTATAAGAGAGCGTGCTACATGGATCTACCAAAAGGTTGAAGATGCCAATAAGATTCTTTTAAACCAGAGAGTTCGTGAGTTCGTAGCGGGGGAGTCCTTTCCATTTCAGGGGAAAGAGTATCGTTTAAAGATAGTTCGTGATCTTAATGCTCCTACTTGTATTAAAGACAATCATCTTATTGTAGCTGTTCCCAAAAATATTGATAAGCAAGACCTCGAAGACATCGTTAAATCTCGTATTTTGTCATTTTACAAGTCTCAAGCTCAGATTAAACTTCAAGAAGTCGTTGACCGTTTCTCAAGTAAGTTAGGGGTAAGACCAAGCTCATTTGATATAAGAGACTATAAGAGATCATGGGGAATGTGCACAAAGAATAAAGAGGTCTTCATTAACTGGCGTGTGATAATGGCCCCGATCTCTGTGATTAATTATGTCGTGGTTCACGAGCTGTGTCATCTAGTTCATCCTAATCACAGTAAAGAATTTTGGTCTTTAGTAAATTCTCAAGTAAATGATCTCGAATCTTCTAAGAATTGGTTAAAGTACAATCAAGAAGCTATCTCTATATAGAATCATTAGTGTTTCATAACCAATTGGATAATTTTGGAACAATAGAGGGTACTCTTCACTAAAAAATATACGCCTATCCCCTAGAAAAGACATAAATTCTACAGATTTACTCAAAAAAATGGTCTTCTCACCATATTGTTAACAACTATAAATCATCACGGCCTGTAAAAACCATACATAAGTTAACTACAACCTTATGGAGGTATTATGAAGAACAGTGATGATTTATTAATGAAGAGATTGCGAGAAGATTATGACAGTGCTATTCAAGCTATTGGTGATAACCCGCTCTTTGACAATTTAATAACAGATGAATGGCTGGATTCTAAAGAAGCAGCAGCTTACTTGAGACTCCCGCTTAAGAGTTTGTACAATTTAACTAGTAATGGAACTTTAATTCCTTACAAGTTAGAGGGTAGAAACAGATTTTTGATAAGTGAGTTAAGGGATTTCCTTCTTTCTAGTAAACAAGGAGACCATAATGGGTATTAAAAAGTTATCAGATGGAACTTTTGAAGTTTCATATTCAAAACGTCATCCCGTGACTAGAAAATCAATCAATAATAGAAGAAAGACGATTATTAAAGGTGGAGTTAAGCAGCCTATTAAGACAAAAGCAGATGCCCGACGGGTACTTAATGAACTAGTTGTTCAAGTTCATGAAAAATGTAAAGAGAAACTCATCCCTAGATGGTGTGATTTACTTGTTGAATTTTTAGACTACTTTTATGTTCATAGTACCAGTAAAAAATCTTATTTGAATTATAAGTTGTGCTTAGAAGCTCATACATTAAACCTCTGGGGTAGACGTTTTAGTGACACAATAACAAGTCGTGAGATACGGGAATATATTGATTCAATAAATAGATCAGAGAGTCAAAAGCAAAATATTTTGAAGTATATTCGAGCTGTATTTATCTTTGCCGTTGATAACCAAATTCTTTCAAAAAATCCTGTTCCAAAGATGACATTTCGTAAAAATGAAAAGTTAAGTCCAGTTTTGACTGAGAAAGAAGCAAGTTTACTGTTAGAGCGGGCAAAGGCTATGAAGTCAGAGTGGTATGAGATTTGGGCCTGTGCTCTTTATACGGGATGTCGTAATGGTGAACTTTATGCAATAACTTGGGATAAAGTAAATTTTGATAAAAGGTTAATTAAAATTGACTGTGCTTGGGATAAAGTAAATGGTTTTAAAGATCATACTAAGGCGTGGTACGACCGCTATGTTGAGATAGCACCACCCCTTCTTCACATTCTCAAAGAATTAAAGTTAAAGTCTGCCGATTCTCATTTTGTTTTACCAAGAATTGATGATTGGGATAGAGGAGATCAGGCTAAAGTGTTAAAGACATTTTTAGAAGGGATGGGGATACAGCAGATTACGTTTCACAGGCTAAGAGCAACATGGGCGACAATTCTAATTTCAAAAGGAATAGCTCCTATTTTAGTTATGAAAATGGGAGGTTGGAAAGACTTGAAAACTATGCAGTATTACATAGGACTTTCGGGTGTAGATATTAAGGGAATGACGGATAGTTATATCTTACATGATCCAACTGAGGTTACTGCTAAAGTGCTTAAATTCTAAAATGTGATAATTTGTAATGATTATCAGAATAGTACTAATAAAAACAGGGGGTTCTGGATTCTCCAGAATCTCCACCATCGGATTCCGGTGGTGGAAGCCCCTTTCCTTATGCCACTTAAGGAAGATGGGTGGTCTTACGTTGTTCCATTTTCAAGACAAAATTTTATAGATTTTCATCTTGGAAAATTAAACACGGACTTTATAACCTTTCTAGATAAATGCGTACAAGACTACAGATCACTTTTCCTTCAATTGGAAAGGAATAGACAAAGGCAACAAATCGTTATGATACCTCGCAGGTATCCAGCCCGTAGAAGATCAAGACGGCTTTAAACTTAAATTTTTTAATAGTAATTTTTAGATATATTTATCGTTACACTGAATACTATTATTCGCTTTAGCTACACAAGACTTGAATAGGCTTCTCTTTAATATTTTTTCACTTAAGTTATACTGAGATGACTCATTTACTTCTCCATTGTCCAGTTGGAGCAAGCAAAAATTACATCTTCCAGAGAGACAAGATGATGGAATGTAGAAACCACTTTCTTCTAAAGCTTCAAGTACTGTTTGTTCACTATTTCTATATGGGACAATTTGGTTGTTAAATTTAAAAATACTCACACAAGGTCTTTGATTTTGTGCTTTTTTAATTCTAATAGAAAGGCATTTGTTGCTTTATTAAGCATACCT
>JBLWYD010000085.1:0-10686 GCA_048267165.1 Bacteroidota bacterium | reverse complement strand
ATGCTAAAATAAAAGCTTTTAGAGCTCAGTTCAGAGGTGTGAAAAATGTAGAATTCTTCCTTTATAGGCTGACTACAATTTTTGCCTAAACACAACATTTAGGAATGATCCTTTATTATTCCGAGGATTTCTTTTTTTAGCTTTTACGCTTCATAATTATTTTCCGTACAAGTAACTTTTACTTCAATCTTTCTTCCCTGTAATCAGTTTTGAAATAGCTTAGCTTGATATCTGTTTTTTTTAATAAATATTGATATGCATTTACGATTTTTTACAATAAAAAGGGGAAAGTATTTTCTATATTGTGTGTTTAAATATATAGTCTATGATATCTATAATGAAGAGGTGTCTGGTTGATGATTTCGGTAAGGAAATGGCCTTACGACTATTTCTAAAGGAGAACAGAATTTCCTATTGCCCTGATACTAATATCTGTAAAAGCCTATGTTGGATGCTATAGAACACGTTGTAAGCAATTAAAACAAAAAAATAATGAATGATATAAAAAATTGGTTGCCAGACTTTGAAGTTTCAGCAGAAACTGATTCAGAATTGCAAGAATACTTTTTACAAACACCAGAAGTTCAGAAGATTCTCGAAAGAAAATATTGGTTAGTTCTTGGTCGTAAAGGAACAGGAAAAACGGCTATTTTTAAGTATTTAGAATCTTCTAGCCCCGAAGAGTTAAACGACAATCACGTAATATCCTTAAATTTCAAAGATTACCCGTGGCCAGCTCACCGTCTTTATAAGGAATCACTTGCTGGTGAATTGAGTGCATATCAAAAAAGCTGGCGTTTTCTATTTTTTGTTAAACTAATTTCAAAGTTAATTGAATTAAAAGAAAGCGAAAAAGATTCACTTTCTTCAGAGCTAAAATGGGCTAAAAAATATATAGATAAAATTTTTGGAAATCCCGATCCGAGTTTGATGGAAGTTTTATTTTCAAAACTTGCGAGAATCAGAAAATTAAAAGGCCCTGGTGCTGATTTAGAAGATATTGATTTTAATATTGGAGAAGTTTCATTCGATGAAGTAGCTGAAAACAAAGAACTCCAATCAAATTTGCGAAGTAATGCTTTTACATTATTAAATTATTTTGAAAGTATATTTAAAAAGAATGTTGGCAAGTACAAATTTTTTATAATACTAGATCAACTAGATGAGAATTGGTTAAGTAGCGAAATAGATGAATATAGCAAGGTTTTAATAAATCTTATCAATGTAGCCAGAAATATATCGATAGATTCAGGCTTAAATAAAAATTTGAAAATAATTCCTTTTCTAAGAACAGATATTTACGACACATTAAAATTTAACGATAAAAATAAATTATTTCAAGACACAGCCGTAGTAATATCTTGGAGCAATGATTCTTTAGACGATATGTTTTTTGAGAGAGTTAAAAAATATAAACCTTCAGATCTTGTGTTAGATATGAGTAAGAAAAGTGGATCCTTATTTGAAGTAGTTTTTGTACGTCAAGGAACTCCTCCATTTAATTTCATTACGAGAAGGTCCTTTTTTAGACCGCGAGATGTGATCGTATATTTTAATAAAATAAGAGAACAACATTCAGCAAATAAATCTGGACTATATACTTCAAAAGAACTTTATGATGCAGCTATTGATGCTTCCACAAGTGTTTACAATGAAATAATAGATGAATGGTCAAATCAATTTCCAAATATTGAAAGGTTGCTTACTGTTCTTCAAATTATAAGTGTTGAAACCTTTGATTTTGATGATTTTTCAGAGAAATATAGACTTGAATTCTCTAAATCGTCAGAAGGAGATTTAAGAAAAGATTTAAATTTTTTATTTAACAACTCCATAATTGGACAGAAAAAACAAGGTCGTTGGGAGTATGTTTCAAGTTTACCTAATTTAAAAATGAATATCGAAAAAGATTTTCGAACACACCAATCGTTAAAATATAGATTACAACTTATAGAGAGTCGACCTAGTCAAAATTAACTGATCACAACAACGTATAAAAACAATAGGTCAATTGGTGCTTAACCCAATTTTTTAGGCACATTTTCGAGGTCGCCAAATTTTTAAATTTGGCTTATTGAGAAAAAAGATAATAAGTAAAATTTAAAAATTCGGCTTGTGTTCAACCGAATGGTACTTGCGTTTTTTCCGCACTACTGTTCTTATACAGAGCCGTTGTGCTTCATGCGGAAAAAACCTAGAACAAACCAAAAACATTGAATGGAAAAAGAGGCTATATATAAACAACTTCAATCTTGGACAAATAATATTCCACTCATAATTCTTGGAAGTGGTGCTTCTGTTCCATTTAGACTTCCTTCAATGTGGGTTTTAGGAGAGCACATAAAAAACTCAATTAAGTTTACTGATTCTAATGACCAAAATCAATTCAAAGAATTTATAGAAGAGTTTGACAAAACAGTTGATTTAGAATCAACTCTTACTAAACTTCAATTAAGACCAAATGTACTTTTAGAAATTGTAAACAAAAAAGGGGGTTAGTGTATAAACCGTTGAATAAAAATATAGTAAATGATTAAATATTTTAAGAGTATTAATCCTGGAATAAAAAGGTTAATAATTATTGGAACTTTTATTGGAGCTTCTTTAATTGGGGCTTTATTTGAATTAGGTTCTTCAAGTCACTTTGACAATTTCGATTTTGTAATTGAAACTATTTATATAGGGATTCCTGTTTATTGGGCTATCGTATTTTCAGGACTTTGGATTTACCAAGGTTTTGAACAAAATAAAAAGGAAGGGGGGGAGAAATGAGAATATTTGGAGAATTAGAAGGAATTTATGAAGGTGATAGTTTTAGAAATAGGTTAGAACTATCACAAAGCGGTGTTCATAGACCACCACAAGCAGGAATCAGTGGGAGTCAAAAAGAAGGATCTGACTCAATAATTGTTTCAGGTGGTTATGAGGATGACGAAGATTACGGAGATATAATAATTTATACGGGACACGGAGGAAGAGATTTGTCATCTGGAAAACAAGTGGCAGATCAAGAATTAGTTAGAGGGAATTTAGCGCTTGCTAAAAGCTGTAAAAATGGATTACCTGTTAGAGTAATAAGGGGGGGCGTAAGAAGTCTGATTTTGGACCTAATGAAGGGTATAGATATGATGGATTATTTCGTGTAGAAGATTACTGGAAAGAAAAAGGGAAAAGTGACTTTATTGTATGGAGGTTTAGGCTTAGAAAAATCGAAAAAGATTTAAGAAACCATTCAAATGTCTTACAACAAGAAGATATCGAATACAATTCCACTAATGATAAGAGTACAAAAAGAATAGAAACAATAGTTCAAAGAATTGTCCGAGACACGGTGCTTTCTAAAAAGATTAAAGAAAAATACAAATATACTTGTCAAGTATGCGACACTCAAATAGAAACGTCCTCAGGTTTGTATGCAGAAGCAGCTCACATTAAACCATTAGGAGCTCCGCATAATGGGCCTGATTCGGAAGATAATTTAATATGTTTATGCCCAAATCATCATGTAATGTTCGACTATGGTGGGTTTTCGATACTTGAGAATTTTGAATTGATTGGGATGGAAGGTAAATTGAGAGTAAATAGTAATCATAAAATTAATAAGGAATATTTGAAATATCACTTAGACCATTTTTATGATGAAAAGAATAGGTGAAAAAACTGTTGCAAATTTAAACTTTGTATGGTTAATTCCTACATGTATTTGAGTCTCAAAAGCTCACCTTAGTTATTTCTGTTGCAACCTAAGTTTATTCTTGTTGCAACCTATGATTTTTCTTGTTGCAACCTAAGTTTATTCATGTTGCAACCTATGTTTGTTCTTGTTGCAACCTATGATTTTTCTTGTTGCAACCTAGTTGAATCGTGTTGAAGTTAGAGTTGTTATTCTTTGAGCTATATAATTAAGAGAAATAGTGTTGCTTGTTGTATATCAGATTTAATGTGTTGGTGTACTGGATTTTGTATATCAACGGATTAGGAACAAGGAGTCAACAGATGTAGATCTTTAATTGTTGCGAAGATGCTGCTTTAAAGTTTTTAAACTATTATTTAAACATTACATTTATGGGTTATGGCAAAAAACAAAAGAAACTCTCAAATTTTTAAGTAATAAAATTTGTTGAGTGTGCTTTTTATTTAAAAAAAAAGTGTTGTTTATACTTTGTAATTGTAATATGTTGTAAGTTGATTTGATTTTATAAATCGTTAATTGAGACAAATAATACTTAATAAGGCTTAAGGCTTGCTGACTTCACATCATAATAATAATCTTCAATTGTACCATCTTTAATTTTTTCTACAACTTCATCGATTATAAATATTGGAACTAGAAACCATTCTTTTGGGTTTACTGGTTTACCGAATCGGTCTTTAATATCTATATCTAACTTTGCGTTTTTAAAGAAAGATTGTATTAGATTTTCTAATTTATGACGTTTGATATTTGCTAATTTATAAGTTGCAACTACCTCAACCTCTGCCATTAAAAAAGTAGGGTCATTCTTTGCATTTACTATACGCTTATTAATATCATTACCTGTTACTCCTATTTTATGAAATACTTCTCTATTTTGAAGAATTAAAGGATTCTTAGAGTCTGAACGTAATACGTAAATAGTACCACTTTCTAAATCATCACTTTCTAATTCATCTGAAAATAAAGGACCTAAACTTGGTGTTGTAACAAAACGACTTGTTTCATCTTTATACATTGCTCTAATAAGTGAACGTTGTAACAAATCATTCTCTGTACCATTATCATAAATAACTCTTAAACGAGCATCTTCCTCTCCATTTGGTGCTTTAAATATTTCTCCTTTTTGTGCTATATAAGCCATCTGACCTCTTATAACAACAAAGAGTTTTTCTTGAATTAATGTTTTTGTAAAACCTGAATCTTTTCTAAAACGTACTATTTCTCTAAAACCATTTTCTATTTCTTTTTTTGTTTTTTCAAATAGTGGTTTAAAATTCTCGAAATCTTCACAAATAATTCTATTTGCAAATTCTTCAACAGCTCGTTTTTCTGCTCTTGTTTTAACGTGTTTAAGGTTGGTTATCGAATTTTCTTCTTCTTCAACACCTAATAAATTTAATAATTCATCATCATCTAAATTGTCTGAAACTTCTACTGAATTTTTAATTTCACCAGATAATATGTTGTGAGAATCTATATCTTTTAATAAATCTATAAACTCTGTTTTTTCCTTAATTTTCTCTAATCTAACAGCATACAATCTTTCAAAAATATCATTTTCTTCTCCGTGAAGTGGTAGCCGATTATGTTCATCAACAAATTTTTGAATTTCTTCAAAACCTGCAATAACACGCTCTTCTAAAGCCGTAAAAGAAGTTTTCTTTTTTACTTCTACCTCTATACCTAAAGCTGCTAATAACTCATCGTCTTCTGTTGTGAATGTGTCTTTTTTAGCCATTTTGTTCTTCTGATTTTTTTCTTGCTAAATACGCAATACCTTGTGCCATACGTTGCTCCCAAGGATCTGCTGACTTAATATCTGGTAATCTCCCACGCTCATTTTTGAACTTTAAAGCACGTTTAGCCAACTCTCTAGCCTCTTCTAAATTTATATTTGGTTTTTTACCAGATATAACTTCTGCCATTGCTTTCAAACTTTTTTCAGTCATTGCTTTGGAAAGGATTGAATATGCTTCACTAAATGGATTTATGCTATCTATCCAATCTACATCTAAATCCCTAACATCCATTGCAAATTTTCTAATACCATCTATTAAAGCTGTATTAGTTTTTATATTATCGTTACCCTCATCATTTATAGCTTTTTTCGCCATTTGAGTAATATTAAGTGCTGCTACAGCGTGTTGTCTAATAGCCTCAATATCTTCATCATCTATATCTGGGTATTTTTCTTTAATAATTTTCCCTAATCGAACTTGCGTTAGCTCTTGCGGCACTAATTCTTCATCAAATAAACCTCTACCTATAGTTTCTTTATCTTGTGCAAAAGCAGCAATTACTTCGTTTAAATCTTCTTTACAGATACGTTTAGCATCTTCGCTTTCTGGCATTGCTAAACCTTTAATTTCAACTTGAAATTCGCCTTTTTCTTCATTAAAACCAATATTTTCTTTATTAGGGTCGTAGCCACCTTCTCCATAATCAAACCCATCTTTTTCTTTGCTTTGAGGGTTTTTAGGTGTGAAGTTGAATTTTGGTGCTAAAACCTGTTCCATTAATAAACTCGCTGAAATAGCTTTTAGCGTATCATTTACAGCATCTGTTACAGAATCTTCAGAAGCATCTACCTCTGCTATTAAATTTGTAAATCTTGCTTGTGTTTTATTTGGCGCATCACGTGTTGCTCTACCTATTATTTGAACGATTTCTGTTAAACTAGAACGATACCCTATAGTTAAAGCGTGTTCACACCATATCCAATCAAAACCCTCCTTTGCCATACCTAAAGCAATAATAATATCTACGTGGTCTGGGTTCTTTTTTATTGCTGGCATTTTTAATGCTGCTTGAACTAAAGGACGTTTTGATGAATCATCATCAACAAGGTCTGCAATTTTTATTATTTTACCAGTTTTAGTTTTGACTAAATGAAAACCTGTAGATACTTCAACCCCTTGCCATTCACCTAATTCTTCAATTATATGTTCAACTTCTTTAATTTTATCACCCATACTTTCTCTTGAATTAACGTTAGGAATATGAATGATTGTTTTTTCATCTGGATTTAAAACTTTTAAAAGGTCATCAGCATAAGCACCACTATAAAAATAATAACCAATATTTAGTGTTTTTAAATGCTCATAACCACTTAATTGCTCGTAATAAGTATAAGTAACTGGCTCAAATTTTAATTCATCGTCTGGCATTAAGACAGGATTTGCATCTCCTCTAAAGTAAGAACCTGTCATTGCTACAATATGAACCTTATCTCTCTCAATAAAATCTTTAAGTTGCGACCCTAGTACATTGTTTTCATTTGAGCTTACGTGATGAAATTCATCTATTGCTATTAATTTACCATCAAATGTTTCTATACCATAACGCTCAACTGCACGACGAAATAAAGCGTGTGTACAAACTAAAACCTTATCATCACTCTCAAAAAATGCTTTTACAGAATTTACTTTACTACCATCTTCTCCCGGTGAGTTGCATAAATTCCATTTTGGTGTAACTTCCCAATCATAATAATAACCATACTTAGATAATGGTTCATTGTTAAAACTAGAACCTATGGACTGTTCTGGTACTGCAATAATTACCTGTTTAACACCTTGATTATTCAGTTTATCTAAAGCTATAAACATTAAAGCTCTACTTTTACCAGATGCAGGTGGTGATTTAATTAATAAGTATTGCTCACCTCTTTTTTCATAAGCTAGTTCTTGCATAGCTCGCATACCTAACTCGTTAGAGGTGACAGAGCTACCATTATTATTATAATTTACAGTTATTGTAGGTATATTTTTTTCTTTACGCATTTTTTTATTTTTTGGCAGTCATTTTAGTGTAGAGTTCAAAAAGCTTTTCTAAACGCTCGGTATCATTTTTAAATTTACGACCAATATAAATACGCTCTAAAACTTCATCATTACGTTCGTGCGCTAATTTTAAATCTTTAGGCATTTTTTCTGGGTCGTATAAGTCCGCTATTGTTGCAGGGAAATGACGTTCTCTTGCAATTAGTATTTCTTCTGCTGTTGCGGTTAAATCTTCTTTATTCTTTTGAGTTAACATTGGAACAGGAAAAGTGTTCCAGCCAAGAGTGTTAGTAAAACGATAATCATTTCGCATTCTTGAACAAACAGTTGCTACCCATATTAAATTTAATTTAGATGCAACTAATGATAAAACCCACAGGTCTTTACAGGACATACCGAATGAAGAATTTGAAATGACTGTATCAGGTTTGAGTAAACCTACAGGTAAATAATTTCTGCTTTGAGAACTTGTTACAGGAACACAAATTTGTCTTTCATTTAGTATAGGTTTTCTTTCGTCAAATCTATGAGGCCATTTAGCAGCTAAGACCGTAGATTTCTTTTTACTCTTTAAACGAAAGTTTTTAACTTCCTCGATACGAGATTTGATTACTGGTATTTCTTTGGCTAGATTAACCTCATCATCTTCTATCCATATACAAAATCTACTAACGTTTCTTATTAATTCTAAAGAGCCAACAAACCTTTTTATGAATTTATTTTCAATTTCTTCTCCCAGTTTTAAACCAAGCTTTTCATCATTATCCAATAAAAGAAAACCACCATCTGTTGGTGAATTCCCTCTGTAAAACTCAGGTAAGTTGCTCAACTGTTTGCGTGATGGACTTATGACTATGTTTTCTCCAGAAACTAAATATGGGTTAATATTGGAAACCTCCCTTGAAATTGTATTCTTAAGCTCATCTATAGAAAATATTTTTTTAGAGGTTTTATTATTTTTCTTTTTTACACCAACTATTACAACTGTTACACCTGCATTATGACTAGCTAAATTTGACCATTCAAAGGATGTATGAACAAAAGACAATTCGTGATTTAACTTAAAAACTAAAGGCCATAAAATTGGTACTTGTTGACCTTGACAAATTGAGTTTGTTGTTACTAAAGCTGTCGCACTATCAGTTTGATTACCATACTCTACTGCTTTCATTAGCCAACCTGAAACGTAGTCTAATGGTTTCCAAGAGTTAGTGTATTTGTTGAAAATTTCTTTTAAATCTTTTTTGTGATTTTCAAGTTGCTTTTTACTTCCTAAATAAGGTGGATTACCACATATATAGGTTTCACCGCCTTCGTTATCAAAATCTATTTGAGCTTGTTCTAACGGTGTTGAAAACAAATCGTCTCCTTGAAGTTTTACGCCAGTTCCTGTAGGTGGACAAACTGATAACCAATTAATCGTTAATGCATTTCCTTTAACAATCCAATTTTGAGCATCTAAAGGTAAAAATTCTGCAAGAGCTAAACGTTGCCCTCTATACAACACATCGCATTGATATTCTGCAATAATTAAGGCTAAACGTGCTACTTCGGCTGAAAAATCTTTTAATTCAATACCTCTAAAGTTCGTTAATGGTATTTCACTTGCTTTATTGATTTCACCACGTTTAATGTTAATCTCATTTTCTATTTTACGCATTTCTTTATACGCAATTACCAAGAAATTACCTGAACCACAAGCTGGGTCAAATACTCGTATGTGTGCCATACGATTACGTAGATTGAGTAATTTACGACTGTTATCTCCTGCTTTTTCTAGTTGCTCTCGTAAATCATCTAAAAATAAAGGGTTTAGTACCTTTAAAATATTTGGAACGGATGTATAATGCATACCTAATGAACCACGTTCATCTTCGTCTGCTACAGCTTGTATCATTGACCCAAATATATCTGGGTTAATTTGCTTCCAGTCTAAACTACCTACGTGTAATAAATAAGAACGTGCTATTTTAGTAAACTTCGGTACTTCTGTAGAACCAGAAAATAACTCACCGTTTACATAAGGAAACTTTTTACCCCAAACTTTGATATTTTCTTTTTCACGATTTTCGAGCTTTGTATCCATTGCTCTAAAAATCTCACTTATTACTTCGTGTGTATTAGAAGCATCAGGGTCACTTATTTTTTGAATAGTATCTGTAAACAGATTGTCGTCTTTGAAAATATCCGTATCCTCAGCAAAAAAGCAAAAAATCAATCTTGCTAAAAAGTGATTCATATCTGGACGACGTTCTATACTCGCCCAATCTGAATTATGCTGTAATAACTCTACATACAGCTTATTTAAACGACTAGTTGCTTTAATATCAAATGCGCTTTCACGTATTTGTTTTACAGTAGTAATATTTGCTAATGATAGAAAAAATCCAAAATAGTTATGAAAATCTTTATACTCACATACTACGGTTTCCCCTGTAATTACATTTTCAGCTTGAAAAGCTAAACCATCTGTAGCTAAAATAAATTCAGCTTTATTTTTTTTAGTTGATGGACTATTGCGTAAGGTTTCTAAAGACTCATTAACCTTTCCTTTTTTACTTGAAAGTATATGTATATTATTACGCTGCAAAACTGCATCTCCAACATCTGTTTTATTTGATGTACCGCTACGCAACTTTTTAATAGTAGTACTTTTATTACCAAAAGCTTCCAAAAAAGAAAAAGGAAATTCCTCTGCCTCAAATGGTTTTAATGCTAATTCTGATACTGCTTCTTCTATTTCTACTGCGTTCATTAAACACTATTTTATGAAATCAATAATTCCTTTGGATTAACATCTAATATCTTGGCTATTTCATAAAGCACTTCTAAACTTGGTTGGTTTCTGTTCTGTACATAACCATTAACTGTATTGAAGCTTTTACCTAGCTTATCTGCTAACCATACTTGTTTTATGCCTTTTTCTTCTAAAACTTCTTTAATACGGTTCATAAAAGATTTTGATTTGAAGTAATAAATATATAGTATTTACTTTGTATTTATATAACGTATTGCGTTATATTTTTAATCATGATAATCATAAGGTATGGTCTCCTCTTTGAAAAAGCAGCTATCTCAACTTTTTAAGAGATGGTGTTAACTATCAGAATTAATTATTATATGTGTTAAATCCTTATTGGTACTTGTGTTTGTTGGGGTATTCAATGAGTTATGTTTTATTTCTATTTATAAGATCACGCTTATTTG
>JBLWYD010000084.1:0-10705 GCA_048267165.1 Bacteroidota bacterium | reverse complement strand
TATTATATTACTGGTTTCATTTTGCTTTATTCTTTGAAAATGTGACAATATAGTTGTAGATTATATATATTTTAAAATCAAAAGATGTCGGTAAGTCATATGAAATTAATCTTAATGTTTTTGCTTCTAACACTAAGTACAAACGCAGAACTCAAAAATACAGTTCAAATAAATGATAACCTAAATAGTTCAGCTCAAAAGTCTCCTTCTATTACGAGCGATGAAAATGGAAATATTTACACAATATGGATTGATTATAGAAATAACAAATTGGGTGAAATATTCTTTTCTAAATCTGTAGATAATGGTAAAACATGGTCAGAGAATAAATTCATCTTTAAATCTGATATTCCAAACTCGAAATTCCAAAGATATGCTACAATCAAGAGCCATGGGGATAATTTGTATATATGTTGGATGTCAACTGTCAATGGTATAATTGATGTGTTCTTTTGTAAATCAACTAATAATGGTGATTCATTTACCAATCCCAAAATTGTATCGGATGATAACTCTAAATATAATCAAGATTTCCCTATAATGAATGTTGATGATAACGGTGGTATTCATATAGCTGCAATTGATAATAGAAATCACGAGCAAGGAAAAGTTTCTTTTGCAGAGTTGATGTACACACATTCAACTGATGAAGGGGAAACTTGGTCGGCAAATAAAATAATTTCAAACCTAAACCCCAATTCTGGAGCATGCGAATGTTGCTGGCCTGCGTTGGATACGTACACTGATAATGATGGTAATGTTACTGTTTCAGTACTATATAGAAGTAATATAAATAATCTCAGAGTTAGCTATCTTGTTAATAGCTATGATGGTGGTTTAAACTTCGAACTACCTAAAAGAGTTGGTTTTAAAGATTGGATAATTGATTTCTGTCCAGTTTCTGGCCCATCTATCCAATATGACAAATCTGGCGTTTTACATACTACATATAAAACAATTTCAGATATTTACTATAGTTCATTTGATTCTAAAAATCCAATTAATAACGAAACTCTCATCGGAACTGGCGAAAATCCAGGGATAGTTTATAATGAAATTACAAAAAGTGCTTATGTCAGCTTCGAAAAATTTGAATCGGATCGCCTACAAACTAGAATAGTTGAAATAAGTAATACAAATAAAGTAAGTAGTTCTGAGTTATTATTACCTATAAGTTCAGAGCTATCAATGTTTAATCTGAAAATGATTTATAATCAAGACCGGGTCTTTCTCAACTGGGAAGATGATTCGGAAGGCCATGACAAAAATAATATTTGGTTTGCCGAGTACAATAGTACTATGAGTTCTGTAGAGGATATCAACAACAAATCTATTATTAGAACTAACAATGAAGGTAATATTCTAATCACTACTGAAGCATATAATACCAAATTGGTTTTATCAGATTTGATGGGTAAAGTAATATTTGATCAAGAAATACTTCTACCAATTAAAGACTATGTAGTTAACATTAGTCAACTAACTGGTCGAGTGTACATTTGTAATTTAGTATCTTCAAATAGTATCACTAGCCAACTAATAATAAAATAATTTTTTGAATTTGCCCTACTTTTGTTATATTAGTGACTTATGAAAATTAGAACTAACATATTATACATATCTTTGATGCTATTAATTATTGTACCCACAGTTGGTATAAATTTTAATACTCACATTTGTGGTCAAACTGAAGATGTCTCTAAGTCTTTAGTTATCCCTGGAATTCTCAGCCCTGATGAATGTGATAAGTGTCATAAAGTAGTTGTTGTTAAATCATGTTGTAGCAGTAAGGAAGATGGTATAAAAAAAGAACCTAATAGACACGAAAATGAAAAAGGTTGTTGCAAAGACATATTAGAATATAGTAGTTACGATTACTTGACAATTACTCCATTTATCCAAAACCTAATTTCTATCTCTTCAACCTATAATAGAAGTATCTCGAATCTTGATTTAGAACAAACTAATACTTTACTCAATGCACATATTTTAAAAACACGGCTAAGGCCTTATGTTGTAGATATAATTCCATTAAAATGTGCTTACCTAATTTAAATAATTACTAGTTATTCGAATTTTAGTAATTATTTTAAATTAAAAAATTGAGTTTAAAAATGAAATCTATATTTTATATTATTCTTATCTCTTTTTCACTACTTTTATTTAGTTGTGAAGAGAATAGTACTAGTACTGAACTCCAAGTAGAGAATGTATCTCTTTCTGTATCTCTAGAACATTATTTCGGTAATCATATAGTAGAGCCAGAAGTATCTGTGCATACTAATTCGTCAGGTAATGAAATCAAGTTTTTTAAGCTTCACTATCTATTAACAAACTTTGTTCTAGTTAATAGTTTGGGTGAAGAAACTATACTTGATTCATCTGCTGCATATATCAATATGACAGAAGGACGAGTTGACTTTGTATTGCCTAATGTACCAGTTGGAAACTATAAGGAGATAAAATTCTTACTCGGAGTAGATTCAACGACAAATCATCAGAGTCAAAATACTTTCCCTGCATCTAGCCCTCTTAATCCAATTATAAATAACTTATATTGGGATTGGATAGATGGGTTTATATTCTGCTCTGTAGAAGGATACCACTACAAAGACGGTCAGGAAATGGGTTCATTCGCTTATCACATAGGCATGGATGAAAACTTAATGCAGATTAGCATTAAAAACGAATTCAATGTTGCAAAGGATTCGCAATTGGAATTAGTATTCGACTTATCAGCTTATTTCGAATCTCCTAATGTTATAAATATAACAGAGAATGCTCCTATAACTCACTCTAACAAGACTGCAGACTTTGGTTTAAGCAGTAAACTTAGTGAGAATTTACTCCACGCTTTTAAGCTAAAAGGAGAGTAGGTATATGAAAACTCAATTAAAGTTCATACTATCAACATTTGTAATAATGTCAATTGTTTTGGCTTCTTGTGCGGAAGATGAGCCAGCAACCGGTCCAATAGATGTATTTGAAACTACCCCATATGCTATTGTAATGCCAAGTAATATGCCTCCACCTATATTACCAGAGGACAACCCCCTTACAGTAGAGGGTATTGCTTTGGGGAAAGCACTTTTCTTTGAGAAAATGATGTCAAAAGATGGTACAATATCTTGTGGTAGTTGCCATAATCAGAGTAGTGCATTTACAGATAAAGACAAGAAATTTTCCTTAGGAATTGAGGGCAAAGTTGGTGACAGAAACTCTATGCCTCTCTTTAATTTGTTTTATCATACTAAAGGATTCTTTTGGGATGGTAGAGCTATGACACTAAGAGAGCAATCATTAGAGCCAATAGAAAACCCACTAGAAATGGGCGAAACGTTAGAGAATGTTGTCAATAAACTACAATCACAATCTAAGTATCGCAATCTATTTTATAAAGCATTTGGTGATTCTACAGTCAATAGTTTGAAAATGAGTTTGGCATTGGAGCAATTCATGCTTACATTCGTTTCTGGAAATTCGAAATTTGATAAAGTAGAAAGAGGTGAAGCAACTTATACTGACTCAGAACAAAGGGGTAAAGACTTATTTTTTAGAGAATTAGAAACTAATGGTGATGTTCGAGGAGCAGATTGCTTTCATTGTCATGGTACAGCTGACTTTTCTAATCATGAATACATGAATAATGGTCTTGATATTGAATCCGAATTCACTGATTTAGGAAGAGCTAAATTTACTAACAAAACAACAGACAATGGGAAATTCAAAACACCATCTCTAAGGAATATAGCTGTCACCGGGCCATATATGCATGATGGTAGATTTGAGACTTTAGAAGAAGTTATAGACCATTATAATAGTGGTATTAAAGTTTCGCCTACAATGGATGCTAATATAAACGGTATGAGATTTAGGATGGAATTAACTAGACAAGATAAAATAGATTTGGTAGCTTTTATGAATACACTTACTGATGAAGTTTATCTAAATAATCCAGATTACAAAGAAAATTAATAAGTCGAAAATTAAATTAAAAGAGATTAAAAATGAAAATAATAATAATTGCTTTGGTATTAGCATTATCAACTAGTGCTAGTATGTCCACTGAAGTAAATCTGAATTTAGATTACAATGTAGATGGCAAAGAATTTAAAATGAATGAAGAATATACAAACACCAAAGGTATAAAATATAAGATTACTAGATTTGAGTATTATATGTGTGGGTTCAAATTAGATGATTTAGTATTAGATAACTATTTACTTGCTAATGGAACTGATGAAAAATATCCCCTCGGCGAATTTAAAATTGATAAAGTGAATAAAATCACAATGTCATTTGGTGTTAAAAAAGAGGATAATATAGAAAAAGACCCGAATAGATTTGGTTTTTCGCATCCATTAGCACCCAAAGATCCATCTATGCATTGGGGTTGGGCAGCTGGATATAGATTTTGGGTTGTTGAAGGTATAGTGGATCATGATAATGATGGTGTATATGATAAATCTTTCCAATATCACGTTCTCGGAGATGAAGCATTTAGAACTTTAGTTCTTGATGTTGACGCTGTTAGTCAAAATGGAATTATAGATATAAACGTAAACTTTGATATTCAAAAACTATTATTACCTATTGATATGACTAAGTTCCTTGCATATCATGATTTCTATAATAATGTTCCTGAGATTAGAGATTTCATCAATAATATCTCTGCGTCTAATGTTATAACAAGCAAGACTACTACATCAGTTGAATCTGATGATAATAGAATAGAAATATACCCTAACCCAACTACGAATTACTTGAATGTTGGGCAGCAATACCTGAATTCAGAATATGAGATAGTATCATTAGAAGGGTTAGTAACTCAAACTGGGACTATCAATAGTAATCAGATAATGCTTGAAAAACTAAGTACTGGTACATACATTATTAGAATAAGTGATAGAAGTGGCAATATAAACACAGCCAAATTTGTTAAAAATTAGACTCATATTTTGTTTCATGTTTTTCTTGTTTCTTCTTTCTTGCGCTGATGAAAAGATAACAAAGCCAGATGACGAGACTAAAGAATATAGATTCCTAGATAGTATTCCTCGGGAGCTACCAAAAGTAGAATATCCCGAGGATAATTTTCCTAATGAAGATAGAATCCGATTGGGGAAACTCCTATTTTCAGACAAGCGACTATCAAGAACGGACGAGATTTCTTGTGCCTCATGTCATAAATCTGAATATGCATTCGCCGATAATACTCCTGCTACTAAAGGAGTCGATGGACTAGACGGCACTAGAAATAGCATATCGCTGATGAATGTAGCTTACCAAAAAAGATTACTCCGTGAGGGTGGAGTACCTTCACTAGAAATGCAGGTCTTAGTCCCTTTCCAAGAGCATAATGAATTTGACCTAAATATAGTAGCAGCCGCTAAGAAACTTAGCACTGATAGTCTATACCGAGCACTATCCCAATTAGCTTATAGTAGAGAATTAGACCCATTCGTAATTACTCGGTCTATATCAGCGTTTGAAAGAACGCTCATAGGCGGAAACTCCAAGTTCGACGAATACCTAAATAAAAAAGCAAAACTAACATCTGAAGAAGAAAGAGGGATGGTGCTATTCTTCTCGGATTCACTCGCTTGTGCTAGCTGCCATTCGGGGATATTATTCACGTCGCAAGAGTTTGCGAACAATGGACTATACAAGAAGTATAATGATAACGGACGGCAAAGACTGACAGGGCAAGACAGCGACAATGGAGTATTCAAAACCCCTTCACTAAGAAACGTAAGTAAGACCGCACCCTATATGCACGACGGGAGTATAACGACTCTGGACGCTGTTCTAGAGCATTACGCAAGCGGCGGCAACCAACATAGGAATAAGAGCAAACTAATAAACGGATTTGCTCTAACTAGCTCCGATAAGAAAGCAATTATTTCATTCCTCGGTACTTTGCAAGAATAAGCATCTTTTGACTTTAAAGATTCTTCAATGAATTCAAGATATCTTTAGGTTCAGCTCTGTTTCTATAGTCTGCATCTAAAAAGGCATAGACTATTTTACCACTTTTATCTATAACATAAGTAGCGGCTAGTGGTAAAGTATTGCTTTCGTCACCATTGAAACCATGAAGATTGAATCCTTCTTGATAGCGTTTTGCAACCAAATCTGTCAACTCAAAAACTACACCGTATTCTTTTGCTACTTTATTACCAATATCACTTAACACTTGGTATGATATCTCATTCTTTTCAATAGTTGATAACGAACTGTCAGGTAACTCGGGAGTCAATGCTACTAATGAAGCACCATATTTTTTGAAATTTGGCAATTCTTCTTGTAAACGCTTCAATGTTAAGTTACAATATGGACACCAACCACCTCGATACCAGATTAGAACAACTGGCCCTTTTTTAAGCTCATCATACAAAGTTATACTTTCTCCTTTTGCATTATTCAAAGTGAAATTCGGTGCTTTATCACCATTATTCATTGCTTTATCTAAAACTCCATCATCTATTATAGCTTGAATACCAGCAGCATAATCTTTCTTTTTTTCATCATCAGCATTTAATTCGAAATTTGACTTTTTCTCATCAAGTGATTTCTGTAGAGGAGTATATTCTTCAGTTTGAATTGTTTCATTTTCCATTATTTCATCCCCTTTTTTATTTTCGCAGGCAAGTAAAGTAAATAGTAATATCGTTAAAAGTATTTTTTTCATGTTTCAAACTATGTTTATTTATATTTAAATACCCAATACGTTATCAAGGTATATTTATTCTCTTTATTAGTGGAATGTATCCGACATAAACCAAATCTAATTAAGTAACGTATAATATTTAGAGCAAAACATAGTCTATAAATACAAAAAAGAGGAAGAAAATGAAGCAATTCAAAATTATTACTTTAATCACATTATCAGCAATTCTGATAGCATTCGTATATTCGCAACTGCAATCAAAACCAAAGGAGAATAAGAAAATGGAAAATACACCAATCCAAAAGTCTGATGCTGATTGGAAAAAAGAACTAACAGATGAGCAATATAGAGTACTAAGAGATAAGGGTACAGAAAGACCTGGCACTGGCGAATATAATCTCCACTTCGAAGACGGTACATACAAATGCGCTGGTTGTGGGACTCTGCTTTTTGGTTCGGACACCAAGTACGAATCACATTGCGGTTGGCCTTCATTCTATGATATAGATGATAAGAGCAAGATAAAAGAAATAAAAGATAATTCTCACGGTATGATAAGAACAGAAGTTGTATGTGCTAATTGCGGTGGGCATTTGGGTCATGTATTCGACGATGGACCTAACCCGACTGGTTTGCGTTATTGCATTAATTCTGTTTCTCTAGACTTTGCACCAGATACAAGTAAAAGCGAATGAGAGATTTTATAGATTTGCTAGAACGAAAGCTAGACGCAAAGGACACTGCTGTAATAGATAAGTGCAATGAGCAACTTATAGAAGAATATGAAATTATGCTTTCTGCACGAGAAGAAGTAGGTTATTTCTTGCAGATTGCAAATGATGGGCATTACCCTAAAGATAAAATCTATGAGTTTCTTTACAAATTTGTCGATTTCTATTATGAAGATGCTGAGTATCTATTCGATTATGCGAATATAATAATGTTTGCAGTCTCTGAAGAGTGGATTGACCCGATTATCGGCTCACGACTTATGGGCTCTATATGGGCTGTATTGGGCTACCCTCCTGAATTGACGGAGTTCATAGGTACTGAAGGTGAGATAGAATATCACGATAACCGCCTTCGCAACGAAGAAATAGACGATGCAGAAAGAAGCGAATTAGAAGAAAAGCTAAACCAAATTAGAATCCAACTTAAAGATTTGGCTCAAGACTTTGTGGAAAATAATACCTTTTAATCTCAAATCTTTTTCATTATTAATCCGACATTTTTTATTTTTGAAGATTGCTGGTTTATAATAAAAGAAAAACAATGAAAATCGAAACTAAATACTCGTTACTGACATTCTACAAATTCGTAGATATTTCCAATCCGAAGGCCGAAGTAGAGAAGTTATATCGCTTCACACGTGATATTGGTTTGCGAGGTCGTATATTCATAGGTGAAGAAGGGATAAATGCGCAGATCACTGGTAATATTGGTCAATTGCACGCTTTATTGCTTTACTTGGATAGCAGTGAGTATTTCAGAGATATTCCAGATATAGATACTAAAGCTACTCGAGTAGATGAACATAAGTTCCCAAAAATGATAGTCCGCTACAAGAATGAAATAGTAGCTTTAGGTGAGATATACTCTGCCGCTGATATAGAAAAAGTCAAAAGCAAAATGAGTGTAGAAGAGTTCAAACAAGTGATGGACGAAGAGAACGACGATTACCTAATACTCGATATGCGTAATAATTACGAATACAAGTTAGGTCACTTCAAAAAAGCCATCCCTGCTGGTACTGTTAGTTTCCGTGATTTGCAATCAATAATCGATCACTACAAAGAGCAATTCAACAACAAGAAAATAATAATGTATTGCACTGGTGGTATCCGTTGCGAGAAAGTCGCTGTTTACCTTGATAATCAAGGATTCAAGGACGTAAAACAGTTAGACGGTGGAGTTGTCAAATACGTAAACAAGTATAATGACGGCAACTGGTTAGGCAATCTATATACATTCGATGATAGAGTTAGTACAGATGTTGGGGATAAAGATACAAATGTAATAATCTCTGAATGCCACTATACTGGTCAAAAAGCTAAGAACTACTACAATTGCCGCTATGGCCCTTGCAACGCACAGATAATAGCTAAGCCAAAAGAATACAGAAAACACATGGGATTCTGCTCTGAGGAATGCTCGCACAAAGCGAAAGAAGATATACTTGTACGCGATGCAAACTTCGACCCAATTCAATACAAAGTTCTCCGCAGCGAGATAAAACAAGACAATAGCAAACGCGAGCAAATAGTAGTCGGCATAGCTAAGCACATAACCGAATGGCTAAGTGGTGTGGAATTCAACCACAAAACTCCTGTTAAAGAAGCTATATTTTTACCTGTGATAGATTAATAACAACCTCTGATTATTAGTTACCCTCTTAAATTTTAAGAGGGCTAGGGTGATTTGATTCAGGGACTATAGAGAGGTATTGCATACGTCTCTTTTATCCACTATTTTGATGATTATATTAACTACCCATTCCCTACAAACAATTTTAGCAGGTATATCCGTTATAAAGATTATGAACTAAAAGACCACTTGGGAAATGTGAGAGCAACAATAACAGATTTGAAATTGACAGATTATACAAAGTATAAAATAGACCTATCCTCTGCTAATACCTATTACCCTTTCGGAATGCTGATGCCAGAGCGAAACTGGTCAACTGATTGGTACCGCTATGGTTTCCAGGGGCAAGAAAAAGATGATGAGATAAAAGGTGTTGGGAATAGCGTAAATTATACTTATAGAATGGATGATACCAGATTAGGAAGGTTTTTTACGATTGATCCACTTAATACAAAGTACCCAATGTATTCTCCATATCATTTCTCTTCTAATCAGCCAATACACGCAAGAGAATTAGAAGGGCTTGAAAGTTCTTTAGATATGAATATGAATGCTCCTAATCGAGAGTTGGCCGAAAAAAATAATTTCAATGATGTTACACCACATTTAAAAGCAATGGTAAACTTTACCGTTGATTATATATTTGGCGGTAAGGCTGCCAGAGATGAAGGCGAAGCAATAATCAGAGCAAAAAATGAAGATGGTACCGTTGACTGGTTAAAGATTGCAAATCTTATGCAACAAAGAGCTAAATTTGATGATTTACCTATCCAAGGAAGTTCTATAAGATTAAAAGCAGCTAGCAAAAAAAGTTTAAATGATCCAGGTTTAAGAAATCAGTTTAAGAGTAAAAGTATTCAAGAAGTAAAAGCTGCAATGCAAAAACATGTAGAAACTGGTAAACTAGAGATGAAATATCAGAATCCTGAAACCGGATCGACGTCCTATAAGAATACTGAAAGTGGTGCATCTTATAATGTAGATACTGGGATACAAAAAAATAGTCAAGGAAAACAAGTTGAACCCGCTCATATTGATGTAAATTATCCAAAGCCAAAACCAAAGAACAAGACTAAAAAGAAATTAGAAATCGATAATAATGAAACTAAAGGAAAATAAGATGCTGTCATTTTTAACATTTGTAGATTTCCCAGAGGAAGTTGAAATTATTGCAGATGAAGAAGGTATAGATTTATTGATTGACTACCTAGAAGAAATAAAAAAAACTAAAGATCATGTCCATCTCATAGATGGTGCTGAAACAGATTTATATCCAATTGAAAAGTATAGAATCACTAAGGTCTTTAGTACTAAGCATGTAAGATTACAATATAGTGAAACTGATGATTGGAAAAAATAATGAATGAGTCAGTAATTTAAAGATTGAATGTTCAAAAAACTGTGAAGTATCATACTAGGACTAATACTCCATCATTATTACCTTTGCAAAAAACTGTGAAGTAATTCTCATTTCACCAGAAGTAGTAGGTAATAAAGTTAATTTCAGATTAAATTAAAAGTTAAAACATTTTGATTAATCAAAACATGTTAAATAGACAAAATAGTAATAATATTAATGAAAGTATTTATAGTGATGAATGAGAAATAGAATCCTTATGTTAACCATTATTCAGTTATTAGAAACTTAAACATTTCAATTTCGTTTCCATT
>JBLWYD010000083.1:0-10876 GCA_048267165.1 Bacteroidota bacterium | reverse complement strand
TATACTCTTTAAATAGTGTGTTTAAGTATAATTATTCTGAAAATCAACTTAAAAGGATTAAATCTCCTTCGAATACTAATATCGTAATACTGCAAGATAATAAAGCTTACTCAATCCCAGAAGAATTAGATTCCATCAGAATAGTAGAATTAGATTTTGTAGAAGGTAATAATAAAAAAATAAATTCCTTCTTAACTAACGACAAACTAATTAATGTAAACTTTTCATCCTATATTATTAGTAATGGAAGAATCTATTTAGTGGGCAATAAAAGCAATATTATCTCCATCACCAATGATTTTGAAGAAATAGATTTTATAAGAAATATAAACTCTTCTACTGACAGAGTAATAGTTTCAGCAATATCACACGATTTTCTAGTATTGAGTTCTAGAATTCGCCTGACATATAGTACGACTAATGGTGGAATTAATTGGCAAGGATATTCTAAAAGAATTGATGATTATAATGGATTTGGATATAGATTTGAAAACGGATATATTATTCCCTTTTCGGATACATGCATATTTGAATATTATCCAAGTGAAAATACATTCTACCAATATGATAATCTATTTGTTCATAAAAAAAATGATTCAGAACTGTTAAGTCGTTCGATAGGTTTCCCTAATACTTTAGGTTATGGTCATATAAATTCTACAAACTTAGGCTTTATATGCTCTTATGGCTTTATGTTTAATAGTTTTCATGGTTCAATTTCTATATTTGATTCAAATGCAAAAATTACTAAGAATATAATAAAGACAGATACAATTATAAATAGTTATGTGGAGCATGACAATAGAGAGTTTATTGTTGCCACTTTACCTTTTAAAAAAGATTTAGAAACAAGTTCTAAGTGGTTAGAAATATTTGAACTAAAAGATAGAGAAGTTTTTATACCAATATCTAAAATAGATGATAGTGTTATAGTAGTATTAGATTTTTTTGAAAAGAATGGAACATTTTATTTATTCATTATGGATGATGATAGCAGTAATTATTTGATCAAAACAATTGATCAAGGCTTAAGTTGGGTTAGTATAAGTAGCACCCAGTTTAATAGTATTCGAGATTTTGAATATAGTAATATTGGTTCTAATTTCATAATTATTACTGCTGATAAACAACAAGTTTTCTACTCAACTAATCTTGGTAATACCTGGTCAGAATTAATAACAGATCTCAAAGATAATAGCTTAATTACGAAAGTAGAAATAAGCGAGAATTATATTTTCTTGATGGGGGGGGACACACAAATTTATAAATACAGGATTGATGAAATTACTTCTGTTGAGGAACAAAATTATGTACTAAATTCTTCACTCCACCTTTCTAATCCTTACCCCAACCCCGCAAAAACAGAGGTAAAAGTACAATTTTATTGGGACATCAACCTACCAATGGCAATAGAGGATATTAGTATATATGATATTAACGGAAAGAAAATAGATGTCTCTGGCAATATCAATTTAGTAAAGCAAGAAAACCACTATGGTAACATAATCTGGGATTGCTCCTCAGCTCAGCCTGGTATCTACCTAATCAACATAAAGCACGGGACAGAAGAAAAAGCTGTTAAAGTGGTTGTAGAATGAAGAAGCGCATCTTTCTGATGGCACTGTAGGTGGTAGAAGAGCCCAGGCAAATAAATCATTTTCGTAACAAGGGGTTGCAACCCCTTGTTGATTGAGAACTATTTCAACACAAGGAGCTACGGCTCCTTTTCTTTTATAACTACCCCAACCTCTTCTCTATCACCCTTCTTATTCCTTGCGATAAACTGTCCATATACAAATCATTAGTCAGCAATCGAATCTCTGTTCCCAAATCGGGGTACTTTTCTGCAATGTTCATCAGCATTCTAAAAGCATAGAACCTAACAGTTGGTTTAGCGTCTAACTCTTTCCACAGATTAATACATAAATCAATCATGCGGCTCTCTTGCTCTTCGTCTAGCTCTAATCTCAGAAGTATTTTGAGAAGCTCCCGTTTGTGACCGTCTGGCTTTCCGTCTATAGCATCTATAATATCAACTATATGCTTACTAACTCGCGTATCATTTCTATTCATAACTGTACTAAGTATGAATGCCGCGCGCCAAGAGAAGGGTTGCTTATTAGTCAGGGTTAGCTCTATCAATTCATCGAATTCAGTAGGGCCGGAATTAACATAAGCCACCATCCCATCTTTGTAGGAGTCTATTAATACTCTTTCTAACTCAGTAAGGTCTTTGTTTTGTAGTTCTTTCTTAGTTGACAAATCAATCCTTCAAACCTATCGAATTCATCCTTGCCTGTATTTTGCCGGCGCGTCTATTTAGATATGCAGTTGGCTTGGCAGGGTTCCACATTTTGGGATTAGGTAATATAGCTGCTAGTAGTGCGGCTTGGCGTTTGGTTAGTTTACTTGCACTTTTACCGAAGTACTTTTGGGATGCAGCTTCTACTCCGTACATTCCTTCGCCCATTTCCACTACGTTACCATATACTTCTAGTATTCGCTTCTTACCCCAGAAAAATTCTATGAGGTAGCTGAAATATGCTTCCAAACCTTTACGGACATAGTTCCGCCCATGCCATAGGAAAGTGTTCTTTGCCGTTTGCATAGTTATAGTACTAGCTCCACGGCGACGTTTCTTTGGGTAAAGCTCATTGTGTTTTTGAGCATCTTTTACTGCTCGCCAATCAATTCCTGAGTGAGAATAGAACCTAGCATCTTCAGCTGCGATTACAGCACGGTAGAAATAAGGCGAAACTTCATCATAACTAGCCCAACTTTTTGTCAGTCCATCACCTGATAATGCGTTCAATATCTGATAGGGAGTGATAGGAATTGGCACAAATCTGAAGATACCAACTACTAATACTGATGACAGTAAAAAAAGTAGTATTAGCTTACCTATGATTTTTAAAAGTTTTAGCACTTTTTTCATAAAATAACTCAAAAATAATTTTGTATTTTAAAAATATACTTCCGATATTTGTAATCGTCATTCAATACCAACGGAGGATTCGCATAATTGGTATTGCAGCAGTCTTGAAAACTGCCGAGCGCAAGCTCATGGGGGTTCGAGTCCCTCATCCTCCGCTCTTAATAGCCCTTGAAAATATTCAAGGGCTATTTTTATTTCTAGTTAATCTTTCCGCTTATGTACTCAGCAATTCTTAGGGCTTCTGTTGCTTCTTTACCGGTTACAGATACATCTTTGTTGTTCTGTATCGCATCTACAAATGAACTGTGCTCTTCTTTGATAGCGTTTATCTCTGGTACAACTGGCTTTTTGAAGTAAATATTTCTGTTCTTTGTGCCTGCTTCTATACTGCCTAGCATTGTCGCTGGTACTACATTGTCCGACTTAGGCATTTCGCCATCTACTATCTCGAATATCTCAACTTCTGGCTTCCCGAAATCGCAAGAAATATATGTATCCTGTTGGAAAAATCGCATCTTTCTCATTGGTCTTGCCGAAATTCTAGATGCAGTTAGGTTGGCTACTGCTCCATTCTCGAAAGTCAAACGAGCGTTGCAAATATCCGTAGTGTCAGTGATAACAGCTACTCCATTAGCATCTATGCTCTTCACTTTTGATTTCACTAGATGAAGAACTATGTCAATATCGTGAATCATCAGATCGTGGATTACCGATACATCAGTCGCTCTAGTTTTGAACTGAGCTAATCTGTGTGCCTCTATGAACATCGGGTTCAAGCTATATGAGCTAAGTGCCGCAAGAGCTGGGTTGAACCTCTCTACGTGGCCAACTTGCAATTTCAAGCCGTTCTTGTCAGCTTTTTCGCATAGGGCTAGCCCTTGTTCGTGAGTCTGAGCTATTGGTTTTTCGATGAATATGTGTTTGCCCGCATCAAGGCATTTATCAGCTATTTCGAAGTGGTTTACGGTCGGTGCAGCTATGATAAGTGCATCGCTATTATTGATTGCTTCTTCAACTGTTGGGAATGCCTTAACGCTATACTCAGCTGCTAATTCGTTAGCTCTATCAGTGCTAGCGTCATATATACCAACTACTTCAACGTTTTCGCTTTGCTTTAATAGCTTAAGGTGAACAGACCCAAGATGACCTGTGCCTATTACCGATACTTTTAATTTGCTCATTGTTATTTTCTTTGTGATTTAGTAAAAAACTAAAATAAGAAAAATAATGGAGCTACGCTTTTTGGTGTGGATATTTGTTGAAATAGTAACAGAATAATGAACTGAGTTAATTATTTCAAATATTGAAAATAAATTCGTAGAAGTGAAAATATTTCTTGCATCTTAACTTAACTTAACTTAACTTAACTTAACTTAACTTAACTTAACTTAACTTAACTTAACACCCATAATTGATATTTTTTATAAATTTATTTATGAGGTGTTGTTATGAAGATTAAAAATTTAGTTGCATCTTTAGTTATAGTTGCGGCTTTCATTGGTGGTGCAAAAGAGCTAGATGCTAAACCAACTGTCCCATATAATTATATTAAATTTTTTACTAGTGAAGGCGTACATGAGCGCCATGTGTTTTATATTGAAGACATTTATGGACAGACATGGATTTACACATTTAGATTGTTGAATGGTTTGCCAGAAGATCCTGCATTGGAGATTTTTCCGCCTTGGCATGGAGGTAAAATAGCAAATGATGATTCACTAAACTTAAATGTACATCTTGAATTGATTGAGAATCAACTAATATTTAATTCGGATAAAGTAAAAAATATTAAGATTTATAGTATAAATGGTGAACTACTTTTTGATTCAAAAATAACAATAGCAAATACTATTGATATTTCAAAAATTAATGAAAAATTACTAATAGTTCGTCTAGAAAATAATGGTTATTTTGAAACATTTAAAATATTTAAGAACTAAGGGGGTTACGATGAAAAACTATTTTTTATTAATAGCATTAATAGTATTTACAATTTCAAATTTGAACTCACAACCGAGTAATTATGCTGCTTTTATTGGGGATTGTGATACATCAGATACTGAGCAACATTATAGATTAGTTTCATATCCATATTCTGTCTATGACTCGTTATTTAAACTATCAATTGTTTCTCCATGTGGAACAGAATATCCTGAGATTGAAAATAGAAAACTGGTTAAAACATTCGATAAATTTATTTTTAATAACCAAGAGTATTATTTATCAAATTTAGAAATATTTATGACATATAACCAATACGATTCAGTTTTGGCACTTAATGAATATGTATTTGAATTTAGAAATAGCGCCGATTCAGTTGTTGCTATTGATTTTGCATCCAACGTATTTCATTCCACTTTACCTACTGACTCTACCTACAAATATTATAAATCATTTTTTATGCAAGTAGATTACGTAGATGTAAATGGTTCTACTTATTCAAGCACAGATACAAACGAAGTTAATATTTACTACAATTCTTCAACTGATTATCTTAAAAAAATTATCGATATAGACAGATCAAAGATTGTTGGTTTAAAATATTATTCTTCAGCTAATAATGAGGAATATATCTACTTTTTCGAACCAAATAATTAAATAGAAATTATATTATTAAACTTAAAAACTCTCACAAATTTTTGTGGGAGTTTTTTTATCACGCCTTCGGGTGTGCATTCTTATAAGCGTTTTTCAATCTTTCTATAGATAAGTGAGTATAGACCTGGGTGGTGGATAGGGAACTATGCCCCAGCATCTCGCTGACTGAGCGAATATCTGCACCATTGTCAAGTAAATGTGTGGCGAAACTGTGACGCAATGTGTGTGGGCTTTTCTGTTTTATGTCAGTAACCATACCCATAGCGTTGTTTATTTGTTTGTATGCGGTGAATCTATCTAGCCGAGTACCGTCTGATTTTATGAAAAGTGCTTTTTCTCTATTTGGGATATGCTCGCGAACTTGTTCGTACATCCTTATAGTTTCCATAGTCTTAGAGCCGATTGGTATGTACCTTTCTTTGTTACCCTTACCGAGTACTTTTAGCATTTTACCACTGAAATCTATCTGATTTATCTGCAGTTGCAATGCCTCACTAATCCTTAATCCACAGCAATAGATTAGGTCAACTAATGCTCTATCCCTAATCCCTTCAAATGTATCACTATCGAAATAATCGAGTAGTGTTTCTACTTCTTTTATTTGCATATAGTTCGGTAATTTCTTCTCTTTTTTGGGAGAGATTACACTACTAGCAGGGTTTGAATCGATTAGTCCTTTTTTATACAAGAATTTGAATAGGGACTTTACAGCCGATATTTTCAATCGTAAAGATGTCTTTTTCAGACCTCTATCGTGCATATATCCCAGATATGGAGTAATATCGTCTGCATCGAGCATCGATATATCTATTTCCGTACCGAAAGCTTCGGTTAGGAACTCATCAAACTGGTTCAAAGCAGTGATATAAGTGTCTATTGTGTTGTTCGAATACCCTTTTTCTACTTGTAGGTAAGCAATAAATTTTTCTATGGCTGTGTTCAAATTCATACACAAGTAGTGCAATTTGTATGCCTAAAAACAGAAATAATTTAAGAATACATTAATTTAATCTTTATTACTTCCTTATATTTACCTATATTAGTGTGCAATAATATTAATCAATAATTGATTTTATATAAAAATATGAAAAAAATAATACTCGCTTTAGTTTTTATACTTCCATTTATAGCATTTTCGCAAAGTCACTATATCATACCAGACATCGGTGCACCCGATATGGCAGTCTATGTAGAGATGATTGCTCCTCACGACCAGAAAGGATATTTCGGTGAAGATGGATTGTATCTCCCCGGCATAGATACCAAAGTACAGATAGCCGCTACAAAGAATTCTCAATTCGTTACCTTTGGGCCAATGGTGGTTTCTTGGAATGGGCGATTAATATCGACTCATATATTCATAGATAGAGCCGCAAACCCAACTTTGACAACTGCAGACCCTGCTTTCGAAGTTGTAATAGAAGTAACCGGCACGACAGTCCCAGCTACTCGTACGTTTAGCTACAACATAGTAAAGCCCCAATCATTGGGTGTCAATGGCGATATTTCTGCAATAAACGAAAACGTATTGGGAGACGGAAGTCTAGGTTTCCGTTCACCAAGAGGAGCGATGATAGTTGATTCACTTACTTTAAAACCCGGAACAATCTACGCAGTGTCAGTAAAAGACCCAGATGGAAATATATCTAATGGAAATCAAGGATTCTTTCCAGTTATAATACTAAGCAAAGGCCCTATAAAGGGTAATGGCTCGACTATTTCTGTATCGGCACAAAGCAAAATGGCTGGCCCAGGTGGTGGTGGTGGTGGTGGTAGATTTGAGGATAACTTAGGTAGCTCTAATGGAGGTACTGATGGTGGAGATGGATTTACTGGTGGCGGAAAAGGTGGAGAAAATTGGTATTTAGCAGCATCAGGTGATATTGATGAAATAGGTAATGGTACTGGGGGAGTTGGAATAAGCTATAATGGAATTCCGATTGATGATGTTCAAACAGATTATCAAGCGTCTTACGGTGGTACAGGACATCCATTTGGTAGAATTGGTGTTCAAAGTAGGAGTGGAACGACTTCTAATAATCAAGGGGGTTATGGTGGTGGATCTGGTTATATCGACAATACTCAAGGTGGAGCTGGTGGTTTTGCAACTGCAGGTGGCGGAAATAATGTAACTGGAGGAACAACTGGAGGTAAGGTACATAGTAACATAATGTCAATACCTCTAGCTGGTGGCTCAGGAGGGGCTGGTGGTAACCCAAGAGCAACTATTATTATCAATTCCATAGCTGAATCAGGTGAAGGTGGTGGCGGTGGCGGTGCTATCAAGTTATTTGGAAGTGAAGTTACGAATGTTAAAATAGACGCGAATGGACACAATGGAACTGATGGTGATGGTTCTTCAGATGGTGGCCCCGGTTCTGGTGGGGCTATTTCACTTATGGCTAAAATTGGTTTAAGTAACTTTGATCTTTCTGCTAGTGGTGGTTCAAGAAGTGGTAGAAATGGCGGTTCTGGAAGAATTCGATATGACGGGTATGAGGGTATTAGCGACCCTAGTTTTATACCTGCTGATGCGTCAAAATATAGAGGTGTAAGTACTGATACCTCAAATATTATAAAACCTCCGTTACATGTACTAAATGGTACTCATAAACTTAATGGGAATTTAAGAATATATCGAAAATCCAAACTTACAGATTGGAAATCGAGTAGTATAAGTTCAATTTCTCCGGGATGGAAACATACATTAAACTTTGATGTTAATCACGAAGATGAATATTACATAGTTGCTATTCAAGAAGAATCGCTATTAGTTGATGACTATACTTATCAACCTAGCTTTGTACTCTCTCAAGCTGCTACTAATATACTTCGATTTGGTGAGCCAGAGATTTACTGCCCGAAAGATACTAGCTTTGATGTTTTGAGTTGTGCTAATGTTGTTTACGAAGATTCCATACAAATACAATCGATTGGTGGGGATTTCCTAAACATTTTTGTAGAGAATAAATGGGTTTTTGGTAATAAAGGTTTCGAGATTCTTAATCTTGGTGACTTCGATATTAGTCCTCAAGACCCAGATAGTTTGTTCTATATTAAATTCAGATACACTAAGATAGCAGGGCAAACTGGTATTATAACAGATACACTAATTCTATACAACAACTCACCAACTAAGGATAGCTGCCGTATAGCTGTAAATATCAATTTGCAAAATCCGAAGGTGTCATTCTTTAATCAAGCAAATACAACAGAGATTGATACGCTTGACTTGGGCTCGATTTGTATTGGTAATATGGCAAATGGTAAGTTCAATTTAATAAATGATTCAGAATTCGAATTGTCTACTATTCAATTAGTAAAAAGTGGTAACGGACAAGAAACGGACTTCACAATTATCCCAAATACTTGGCCTAAATTAGCTGCCGGTTCTAGAACTATGATAGATGTATCTTTCCAAGATTTGGATAATAATGCATTCATTAATGGTGTTAGTATCAAATTATTAGTTTACTCAGCGGAATGCCCCGACCCTATAGATTCATTAATAATATTTGTGAAAGTGGTAACTAGTGAACTCGCTTTGAGTGAAGTTGATAAGAGTCTAGATTTCGGAAGTGTTCCTATTGGGCAAACTAAAGATATGACTGTAAGTCTTACAAATGTTGGAGACAAACCAGCTTGGATTCAAGCACCAACAGTCCCAGCTCCATTTACATTGATTTCTCCTGCAATTGGGACTTTCCCTTCTGTACTCCAACCAATTAAAACTGACCCAACGGCTAAGATTGATTTTACGTATAGATTTAGCCCTACTGTTGGAGGTAATTTTATAGATAGCACTTTCTTCATTTCGATTGTAGATTTTCAGACAAATAGCTGTGATTACGAAATTAAGATGAACTTAACAGGGACATCTACTTTAGCAGAGATTAGCTTTACTGACACTCTAGATTTTGGTTTAATGTATGAATGTCAGGATAGTACTGCAGACAGATTTATTACAAATGAATCTGCTTTCACAATTTCAATCGATACAGCAAATGCTAGGTTCAATGGAGGTGATTTAGCTTTTTTCAAATTCTTAGCAAAGCCAAGAACGATAAATGTACAGAATCAGTTCAGAATAAAATATGAACCTCCGACTATACCTGCTACAGCTGGAATAAAGCAAACTACAATTGAATTTGAGTTAGACCCATCGACTGGTGAGATATTCAAAATTGTAGTAAAAGCAGAAGTAGATACCTTCTTAGTTGATTATGCACCGGGTAAACCATTAGATTTCGATTTGGGTGATATTCCAGTTGGGTTTAATGTAGCTCCTCAGAAATTTACACTTACTAATAATGGTAAACTTCCTAGAACTGTGACAAGTGTAACATTACAAGCGGGTAGTAAACTTACTGTTACCCATCCTTTATTGCCATTTGTGACTATAGCACCTAATGGTGGCTCTGAACAATTCGATATTGATATAGATTTGTTAGCAGCTGATGAGGGACCTTTCAGTGAAGATATTACTTTTAACTTTGAGAAATGTGGAAATCAGCTACCAGTTACAATAGTTGCGAAGGGAGTCAAAGGGGAGTTAGAAATTATTGGTAAAGATGATTTAGGTATTCACCCGCCTTGTTTCGATTTAACTGAACAGTACGAATTAAGAAATAGTGGTGATGCTGATATAAGAATTGACAGTGCTTCAATAAATAATATTGAAGGTGTAGTTCAAAAAATAAATTTTGCTCCATTTAATTTACCAGAATATGATGGTACAAATGCACAAATAATTGATCTTACGTTTATAGATAATGAAGTTCCATTTGGTAAGTACACATTCTTCTTGAATGTATATATTAATGGTGAAACAACACCTTATCCTCATCCAATAGATATTGAGATTAAATCTGGATTGATTATAACTCCCCAGCCAGTTGACTTTGGTACTGTGGGGTCTGGTCAATTTAAAAATATAAGTGTATCGGTTACGAAAGACCCCTCCGCTCAGTTTGCGAATACTACTTCATTCAGAGCTGATATAATCCGCTCGAATATGAAGTTCGGACTTAACGAATATCAATTCACTTCACCAGATTCATTATTCTTAAATGCTGGTGATAATCAACCGAAAAGCTTCAATATAGGGTTTACTCCTACTCTAGTTCAGAATTATGATGATACTTTGAATCTGAAAGTAACTATAGATGGTTGTGAGTACTTTGTTCCAGTAGCAATCAGGGGTACTACTTTAGCTGGTGATACATTACTTATATATACGAAAGACGTGAATGAAGTAGATCCTGGGATAGATAATTTCCGAATTCCTATATTCGGAAAGTTAAAGTCATCTGAGGTAGGTGTTGTGAAATCGGCAAATGTTAC
>JBLWYD010000082.1:0-10887 GCA_048267165.1 Bacteroidota bacterium | reverse complement strand
TCTTGTCGGATATTATAAGATGGTCTACCACTTCGGTATCTACAATAATACCTACCTGTATTAAACGGTCAGAAATATCTTTGTCTGCCTCAGAAGGTTTTAATTCACCACTTGGATGGTTATGGCATAATATGATTTTAACAGCTCTTTTTTGCAACGCAAAGCTAAATACCTCCATAGGTTCTACCAAGGTTGCATTGACAGTTCCTAAACTTATTAGTTCAATAAAAAGGATACGGTTGTTATTAGCTAAACCTATCACCCAAAAATGCTCACGATTTTGGTCTATTTTATTATCTCTTAATAAAATACGTTGCATAATTCCGTAAATATCATCGGAATTTAGAATCTTTATCTTCTCTTGTTCTGTCAATTTTATATCCATAGAAACAAATGTAAGATTTTATCTCTTAATGTTTGCTAGTTCTAATTGTGGTAACAAAAAAAGCGACAAAGTAATACCTTGCCGCTTTAAATGTTTTCACAACGGAATAATCCTTATTGTGAATTGATTTCAAAATTGTAGAGCTAATATACATCTTTTTAAATTAGTAGATTACGGCTTTCCTTTTTTTTAAGAATAAAAAAAAACTTACTTTTATTGTCCAAGGCAACTTATTTTAAAATTGCTGCTATTCCTCTTAAAAAAGTAAAAAATATCGCAAAATTTCATTTTGTGTAATACACTCGTATCTAAAAAAAATAAAATGACTAAAAAAATTTTAGGTCTAGATTTAGGTATCACCTCAATCGGTTGGGCATTGGTAGAAGAAGCTGAAAATAACTCGGAAGAATCAAAAATTATAAAGTTAGGAGTTAGAGTAACCCCTTTGACTGTTGATGAAAAAACCGACTTTGAAAAAGGACGCCCTTCAAGTACTAATACTGAAAGAACCTTAAAGCGTGGAGCAAGAAGAAACTTACAACGGTATAAGCTAAGAAGAGAAGCTTTAATTAATGAGTTAATCAATCATAATATTATCTCAAAAGAAACTCCATTAACAGAAATAGGAAAAAATACAACGCATCAAACTTTATATCTAAGAGCTAAGGCAGCAAAAGAAAGGGTTGAACTAGAGGACTTTGCAAGAATATTATTAAGTATCAATAAAAAAAGAGGTTATAAAAGTAGTAGAAAAGCAAGGAATGAAGAAGAAGGGGTAGCTATTGATGGAATGTCAATAGCAAAAGAGCTTTACGAAAACAACTTAACACCAGGGGAATATGTGCTAAATTTATTAGAACAAAATAAAAAATACATTCCTGATTTTTATAGATCTGATTTACATAATGAGTTCAATAAAATATGGAAAAATCAACAGAAGTATTATTCAGAAACTCTTAGCGAGCCCTTATATAAAGAACTGCAAGAAAAAAACAAAAAACAAACATGGGCTATTTGTAAAACTCCTTTTAACTTAGTTGGAATCACACAAAAAGGAACAGCAAATGAAAAAAGGTTAGAACGTTATCAGTGGCGTACAAAGGGATTGATTGAAAAATTAGAACTTGAACATTTAGCTATTGTCCTTCAAGAAATTAATAATGACTTGAACAAATCGAGCGATTATTTAGGCGCAATTTCTGACAGAAGTAAAGAGTTGCATTTTAAAAATATAACCGTAGGAGAATATCTGCACCAACAAATTCAAGAAAACCCACATAACTCACTAAAAAATCAAGTTTTTTACAGGCAAGATTATATGGATGAATTTGAAAAAATATGGTCTATACAAACACAATTTCATAAAGAACTAACGCTGCCTTTAAAAGAAAAAATTCGAGATATTATTATTTTTTATCAACGAAAATTAAAATCACAAAAAGGACAATTAGACTTTTGTCAGTTTGAAAGTTGGGAGCAAGAGTATGTGAACGATACAACCAATAAAAAAATGAAGAGGCGCATTGGTCGTCGTGTTGTATCTAAATCATCTCCGTTATTCCAAGAGGTTAAAATTTGGCAGATACTGAACAATCTTATTTTTTCTAATAAAAACACAGGCGACCATATTGCGATTAACGATTTAGATAAAAACATAATTGATGAAATTTTTCAAGAATTAAACCTTAGAGGTGAACATAAAGCAGCCAGTGTACTTAAGATTCTTAAAAAGCATATAGTGCTAGGAAAGCAAAGTGATTGGAAAGCTAACCACGAAAAAATTGAAGGAAATACTACTAATAAAGCACTATATGATGTTTATCAAAAAATTGCGGAGTTAGAAGGGTATGGTTTTGATTGGGAAAAGAAAACAGCAACAGCTATTAAAGAAGAGTTAAAAGCTGTTTTTTCTGAAATAGGAATAAATCAGGATATTTTAGAATTTAACGGAATACTACAGGGTAAAAAATTTGAAAATCAGGTAAGTTATCAGTTATGGCATTTGCTTTATGCATCTGAAGAAGATTTTAACAAAGTTAGTAAAGAAGACCAAATGATTTATGGGAATAATGCTGTAAGTTTAAAGAAAAAGTTAGTTTCAAAATTTGGTTTTAAACCTGAACATGCAAAAATGTTAGCCAGTATTTCTTTTCCCCAAGACTATGGAAATTTATCAAGCAAAGCGTCAAAAAAGATTTTACCCGAACTTCAAAAAGGATATACTTTTTCCGAAGCCTGTAAAAATGTGGGTTATAACCACTCTAATAGTTTCACAAAAGAAGAACTTGAAAATAGAGAACTCAAAGACAAACTTGAACTCATTAAAAAAAATAGTTTAAGAAACCCTGTTGTAGAAAAAATTTTAAACCAAACTGTTAACGTAGTAAATCAAATTATAGAAACCTACGGAAAACCTGATGAAGTACGTATAGAATTAGCTAGAGAGCTTAAAAAATCAGCTGATGAACGTAGTAAAATGACTAGGAATATTGCTGAAGCAACCAAAAGAAACCAAGATATAAAAAAGCTAATTATTAAAGATTTTGGTATTCCAAACCCAACCAAAAATGATGTAGTTCGTTATCGTCTTTATGAAGAACTATCAAGTAACGGGTATAAAACACTGTTTACAAACAGAAAAATAAATAAAGAAGATATTTTTTCAAAAAAAATAGATATTGAACACATTATTCCTAAAGCTTTAGTATTTGATGATTCCTTTTCAAACAAAACACTCGCATATAGAGAAGTAAATTTAGAAAAGAGTAATACTACAGCTTTCGACTTTATTAACAACAGCAATCATTCAGGAATAGAGGACTATAAATTAAGGGTTGAGAGTTTGTATAAAGACGGAAAAATATCGCCTGCAAAAAGGAAGAAATTGTTAACCTCTAAAGAAGATATTTCAGATGATTTTATTGAAAGAGACCTACGAAACAGTCAGTACATCGCTAAAAAAGCAAAGGCAATGTTGTTCGAGGTATTTCCTAAAGTAGTTTCTACCACAGGAAGTGTTACTGATAAATTAAGAGAAGATTGGGATTTAATCAATGTAATGAAAGAACTTAATTTACCAAAATATCGTGCTTTAGGACTCACGGAATATGAAGAACGCTTAAATAAAGGGACTGGAAAAATAAGGAAACATGAAGTAATAAAAGATTGGACAAAAAGAAACGACCATCGTCATCATGCAATGGACGCTTTAACAGTTGCTTTTACCACACACAACCATATTCAATACATCAACAATTTAAGTGCTAGAAAGCTTACAAATCACAAGAAGCACAAAATTATACTAAATATTGAAAATTTAATTACCGAAAACAAAAATGGCAAACGCAAGTTTAAAGCACCCATATCTAACTTTAGAACTGAAGCAAAAAAACATATTGAAGCAATACTTATTTCATTTAAAAACAAAAATAAAGTAGTAACTCGTAACATAAATATTACGAAAACTAAAAATAATACCTTACAAAAAAAACAATTAACTCCTAGAGGACAATTACATAAAGAAACTGTTTATGGAAAGATTAAACGTCCCTCTAAAAAAACGATAAAACTCAATAAAAACTTTGAGGCAAGCACTGCACAGCAAATTGTAAATCCTGTACATAAAAAAATAGTTTTAGAACACTTAAAAACATTTGATAACAACCCAACAATTGCTTTTGATAGCAAAACACTTAAAACAAATCCGCTTTTATGTAAAAATAAACCTTTTAAAGAGGTTGTTTGTTTTGAAGATATTTATACTATTAGAAAAGAAGTAAATTCAGAGAATTTTAAAACACAAAAAAATATAGAAAAAGTAATCGATACAAAAACAAGACAGCTTTTAAGCCAACGTTTAAAAGCCCACGATAACAATGCGATAAAAGCTTTCTCTAACCTTAAGGAAAACCCTATATGGTTACATAAAGAAAAAGGTATTTGTATAAGAAGAGTTCGTATTACAGGTGTTAGCAACGCTGAAGCATTGCATACAAAAAAAGACCATTTAGGAAGAGAAATTTTAAATGAACAAGGTAATAAGCAAGCGGTTGATTTTGTTAGCACAGGAAACAACCACCATATAGCTATTTATAAAGATAACAAAGGAAATCTACAAGAAATGGTAGTTTCTTTTTACGAAGCTGTTGCAAGGGTAAATAAAAACTTGCCTATAATTGATAAAACGTATAAAGAAAAAGAAGGCTGGCAGTTTTTATTTACCATGAAACAAAACGAAATGTTTGTTTTTCCTAATGAAGATTTTGATATAAATGAAATTGATTTAACGGACGCAAAAAAAGCATCGCGTATTAGTCCATACCTATTTAGAGTACAGAAAATTGCTACTAAAGACTATTTCTTCAGACATCATTTAGAAACAACAGTAGAAGATAATAAAAGCACAAAAGAAATCGCATGGAAAAGGCTAGGTCTAAATCATATCAAAGATATTAAAAAAGTAAGATTAAATCACCTTGGTCAAATTGTTCAAGTAGGAGAATATTAATTACTGTAAAAGCCCATATATATATGTATATGGGCTTTTTTATTAAAATCAAACCGTTATGCTAAAAAGAACCATTTACATAGGCAATCCGGCGTATTTAAAGCTAAAACATAATCAGTTAGTTGTCGCGTGCCCAGAAACCAAACAACCAATAGGTACAGTATCTATTGAAGATATGGCTTTGCTAATGTTAGACCATCATCAGATTACTATATCTACTCAACTTATTAATCAGTTAATGGGGAATGGTGTTGCATTAATTCATTGCGATAGTCATCATTTGCCAAACGGACTCATGCAACCCATGGTAGGACATTCTGAACTTACCGAACGTTGGCGATACCAATTAAAAAGTTCCATACCCTTAAAAAAACAACTTTGGAAACAAACTGTAATTTCTAAAATAGAAAATCAAAAGCTGCTTTTACAACAAAATAATAGTCCATTTGAGGCAATGGATAGCTATTTAAAAAAAGTTATCTCAGGAGATGAAACGAATATGGAAGGAAAAGCAGCTAACCATTATTGGAAATACATACTAACCGATTTTCAACGAGAGCGCTTTGGAGATGTTCCAAATAATTTTTTAAATTTTGGATATGCTATTTTACGTAGTATTGTAGCACGTGCTATTGTAAGTAGCGGTATGTTACCAGCACAAGGCATTTTTCATAAGAATAAATATAATCCGTATTGTTTAGCTGATGATATAATGGAACCTTACCGCCCTTTTGTAGATAAACTTGTATTAGAATATATTACAAAACATCCAACAGAAGATGCTTTAAGTAAACAAGCCAAAGCACACCTATTGCAAATAGCTACTGAAGATGTTTTGATTGATGCAAAAATACGCCCTCTTATGGTGGCTGTAACAACCACTACAGCTAGCTTGTATAAATGCTTTATAGGAGAAAGGCGCACTATTTTATACCCTAGTTTATCGTGAGTCAGAACCGTTATAATGCCTATAGAGTTATGTGGATACTAGTCTTGTTTGATTTGCCAACCGAAACCAAAGTAGAAAGAAAGGCTGCCAATGTATTTAGAAAAAAGTTGTTAAATGACGGGTTTACGATGTTTCAATTTTCTATTTATATGCGCCATTGCCCCAGTAGAGAAAATAGTAAAGTACATATAAGAAGGGTAAAAAGTTCACTACCAAAGTATGGTAAAGTATGTGTCTTTGAAATAACCGATAAGCAATTTGGAATGATGGAGATTTTTCATGGTAGAAAAGAAATTCCAAAGCCAATTCCTGTACAGCAATTAGAATTGTTCTAAGTTTAAAATTCTGTTGAATGCAAAAACCTCCCTAAAATAGGAGGTTTTAAACATTTACCTTGTGATTGCTCACGTAAAAATACAATTTGAAATCAATTCACAACATACAAGCAATTCAGAGTTAATTACGAGTACTTGTGATTGCTCACGTAAAAATACAATTTGAAATCAATTCACAACACCCAACAGATAGTTCTACAAAAGGACATTCTTGTGATTGCTCACGTAAAAATACAATTTGAAATCAATTCACAACAGAAATTAAATTAACACCAACAGCAATAAACTTGTGATTGCTCACGTAAAAATACAATTTGAAATCAATTCACAACAACCACTTAAACAATACGAACATGTAAAAACTTGTGATTGCTCACGTAAAAATACAATTTGAAATCAATTCACAACCGCTAGTCAATTACGGTTTAATTAGCGTTGCTTGTGATTGCTCACGTAAAAATACAATTTGAAATCAATTCACAACACAGTATCTTCAATCATTAAATCAAGTCAACTTGTGATTGCTCACGTAAAAATACAATTTGAAATCAATTCACAACCATTGTTTCTTGAACCAAAAACTGAATGGTCTTGTGATTGCTCACGTAAAAATACAATTTGAAATCAATTCACAACAAGATGTGTTATCGTCTAATCAAAACTCAACTTGTGATTGCTCACGTAAAAATACAATTTGAAATCAATTCACAACTACGTTCGTTTGCGTCAATCTTTCTTTAGTCTTGTGATTGCTCACGTAAAAATACAATTTGAAATCAATTCACAACTAAACAAGACCCATTAAAAAACTTAGATACTTGTGATTGCTCACGTAAAAATACAATTTGAAATCAATTCACAACGCATGTCTTCGTCGTAGACAGATGGGATGGCTTGTGATTGCTCACGTAAAAATACAATTTGAAATCAATTCACAACTCCCATTGGTTTTTGTTTTAAAGTTTATATCTTGTGATTGCTCACGTAAAAATACAATTTGAAATCAATTCACAACAATTTTGAAATTATTCAACACTTCTCTATTCTTGTGATTGCTCACGTAAAAATACAATTTGAAATCAATTCACAACAAAGGCATGTTCAGCGTCAATAAAAGCAGCACTTGTGATTGCTCACGTAAAAATACAATTTGAAATCAATTCACAACGTTAAACAACAACGAAACAACGGACGGGACCTTGTGATTGCTCACGTAAAAATACAATTTGAAATCAATTCACAACTAATATCCACCATAAAAAAAGAGCAAATAGCTTGTGATTGCTCACGTAAAAATACAATTTGAAATCAATTCACAACTCGGTTAGGTTTATGTGGTCTATTCTAATTCTTGTGATTGCTCACGTAAAAATACAATTTGAAATCAATTCACAACAAGATGAAATTGAAGAAAAAACCTCTACAACTTGTGATTGCTCACGTAAAAATACAATTTGAAATCAATTCACAACGGGTTCTTCTGGTAAGCCTAAAAACGCAATCTTGTGATTGCTCACGTAAAAATACAATTTGAAATCAATTCACAACTTTAAATCCAATAATAAGTTCAAGCGGTGGCTTGTGATTGCTCACGTAAAAATACAATTTGAAATCAATTCACAACTTAACTGATATAACTTTAGATTTATCGGGACTTGTGATTGCTCACGTAAAAATACAATTTGAAATCAATTCACAACATAACTCTTTAAAAACATCTTCTTTAGTTTCTTGTGATTGCTCACGTAAAAATACAATTTGAAATCAATTCACAACAACTGAGGATTTTGGAAAAATTATAGGGCACTTGTGATTGCTCACGTAAAAATACAATTTGAAATCAATTCACAACTGTATGTGTTGCAACAAACACATGGAAAAGCTTGTGATTGCTCACGTAAAAATACAATTTGAAATCAATTCACAACGAAGTAACGATTATGGATTTTTTTGCAGCGCTTGTGATTGCTCACGTAAAAATACAATTTGAAATCAATTCACAACACCCATTGCAAGGGGTTACAGCAATACTTACTTGTGATTGCTCACGTAAAAATACAATTTGAAATCAATTCACAACACAAAGCTCACTCATATTAGCATCTAAAGGCTTGTGATTGCTCACGTAAAAATACAATTTGAAATCAATTCACAACTAGAAAACTTCTATCCACAAAATCATTTTACTTGTGATTGCTCACGTAAAAATACAATTTGAAATCAATTCACAACAAAACTTCTATTCGCCTGCATTTTCTGTAACTTGTGATTGCTCACGTAAAAATACAATTTGAAATCAATTCACAACTTTATCAAAGCTTTTTACTTTGAACCCTTTCTTGTGATTGCTCACGTAAAAATACAATTTGAAATCAATTCACAACCCATTACATTACACTATCACCTAAGTCATTCTTGTGATTGCTCACGTAAAAATACAATTTGAAATCAATTCACAACAGAACGTTACAGTTTCATAACCAAAACTGTCTTGTGATTGCTCACGTAAAAATACAATTTGAAATCAATTCACAACAACCCATTTATGTGCCTTTCAATAGCTTGTCTTGTGATTGCTCACGTAAAAATACAATTTGAAATCAATTCACAACACATACTACGATGCTTATTTGTCTTCTTATCTTGTGATTGCTCACGTAAAAATACAATTTGAAATCAATTCACAACAGAAACTAAGTCTTTACCAGCTTCAAGAATCTTGTGATTGCTCACGTAAAAATACAATTTGAAATCAATTCACAACATAATGGCAAATTAAACTACAAGCAGCTTTCTTGTGATTGCTCAAGTAAAAATACAAATAGACTTACAATACTATATACTCATGATTATTTTTATTATTTTGATGGATAAAGTAGTTTGGAAACAAAAAAGAGCATCCAAAACATGAATGCCCAATTCTCTTCACGCACAGCAATCTACGCCCCCCGCAATCGTCTGTACATCTTGGCTAGTGGTTATTAACGTAAAGTTACTGAAATTTATTGTTTCTTGATTTATAACATCGTGAAAAACATTAATTCTAGCATCTGGTAATTAGTTACTTAATAAATGTTTATTAATTTTATTTTGACTATGTTAGGATGATAAAGGGGTAATTTTTTATCTCTTTTTACACTAAATCATACACCTCTAAAAACTGTTTAACCTCACTAGGGCGTAACTTCTTTTTATGTTTAGCAACCTCAATAGGTAAATTACGAGTATTTGCTATTATCTCATTAATAGTTATTCGCATTTCTCTTTCAGGTAAGTAATAATATTTCTCGAAAAGCTTCTTTTTACTGTAAATTACGTTCATTAGTTATGCTTTATATGCTGTTTATAATAGTGTTACTACCATTAATAAATTAGTTATTGCGTTTTTTGCGTGTGTATGTCATGCGTTCTCCATAAAAATCATCAAAAACATCTTATTCTTACTTCTAAAAAACTACTAACAAATTAGTTGCAACTATTTAAGGAGATGTTATTTGCAATTTTGCGTGAAATTGCGCTTTCTTGCGTTTATCTTGTTTTAAAAGGCACACATTTATTAAATAGATGTTTGCGTATTGATTTTAAACACTTTAAATGCTTGTATAGATACCCAAAAGCGTTTTTGCGTTTTTTGCGTTTGTCATTGCGCTTTTTTTTAGGATGTATATTCTAAAATAGTGTGTGTTGTCTTAAAATAAGTTTACAGCAACTATGTAATTCTTTCTTTTTAGAGATTCTTTCATTGATTGTTATAGTGTATTATAGTTGGTAATACGGACAGATAGCTATGTGGTAGGTTGGTTTGTACATAGGTATATAGCTGTTTTGCCGTATAATTGCCTTTTTCATATTTCTTGATGGCTGTTGTAACTTTCTTTTGATAGGTCGCTTTGCGCTTTCTTGCGTTTTGTTGCGTTTGTTGTTGCGCTTTTTCTATTGCCTTTTGTTCCTGATACTTCACATGGGTTTTCCAAACTTTGTGTAGTCCGAAAAAGCCTATCTCATGGGTTTGGGTACGTGTTTTATCAAAATACAACGAGGGATACAATGCGGTTACTTGTGATTTGATAAACCATTTGCGAGCAAATTCTAGTTTCCAACGGTATTCTTTGAGCTTTTGAATTAGGGTTGTCTTTTGAGTGATGTTTGTAAATAGTTCGTTGTTTAGGTAATTAATAGCTTTTTTCCATTCGCCTACATAGACATTGTGCTGTTTCCAAAGTTTTGCAGATGTTTTGATACAATCTTGTAGTAAAATTGCCTTAAATTCTTCAGTCGTTACATTGGCGTAGAGTTCTATTTTTTGCAAATAGTCATAACGCAACCCTTTGTAGTTGTCATACACACCGTCTGCGAGTTCTTGCGCTAACTCTCTATCGTCTTGCAATCGAGCTAAAAAATTATGTGTAAGCGGGCTGTTTGTGCCTTGGCTTGGTTTTTCTTGTTTTAAAAAATCAGGCAACAGGGCTTTGACTGCTTCGGAAGTTTGGCGCGGGCGAGTGGTTGTTTTCTTACTTATCACTGTGGTGTTCTTGTAGAAGCCGTCCGCAGGACATGTAAATTCTTCCTTTTGAAACCCTGTGTTATGTACACAGTCTTTTATTTCTTTTTCTTTTAATAAAAAGGTTCTAGTAGTATCATTATTATCTGGTAATTCTTTCCAGTTCTCCTGTTTAAAAAATTGGTTTTCAATTCTTTTGGGTTTTGGTGG
>JBLWYD010000081.1:0-10909 GCA_048267165.1 Bacteroidota bacterium | reverse complement strand
AGATAACTCAGCATGGTGTCAAAACGTTCAAGATGGTAGCTATCAGCGTGAACGCCTAGGTGTAGAGTCAACGGAAACTAAGGAAAGCAAATAATGAAAGGGATTGTATTAGCCGGTGGCTCTGGCACGCGTTTATACCCATTGACTCGCGGCGTATCAAAGCAACTATTGCCTATTTACGATAAGCCAATGGTGTTTTACCCAATCTCGACATTAATGCTTGCTGGCATTAAAGATATCTTGATTATCACGACACCTGAAGATAATGCGGGCTTTCAGCGCTTGCTCGGCGATGGTTCTGATTTTGGTATCAACCTTGAGTACGCGATTCAGCCAAGCCCAGATGGCTTAGCTCAGGCGTTTATTATCGGTGAAGAGTTCATTGGTGATGACAGCGTGTGTTTGGTGCTGGGTGATAACATCTTCTATGGTCAATCTTTTTCTAAAACACTACAAAGTGCTGCTTCAAGAGAATCAGGCGCGACTGTGTTTGGTTACCAAGTCAAAGACCCAGAACGTTTTGGTGTGGTCGAATTTGACGATGAAATGAAGGCAATTTCAATTGAAGAAAAGCCGCAGGTACCAAAGTCTAACTATGCGGTAACAGGCTTGTATTTTTACGATAATCGCGTGGTGGAACTGGCGAAGCTGGTGAAGCCATCTCATCGTGGTGAATTAGAAATCACGACACTTAATGAAATGTACCTCAATGATGGTTCGCTGAACGTGGAGCTGTTGGGCCGTGGTTTTGCTTGGTTAGATACCGGAACGCATGAAAGCCTGCACGAAGCCTCTTCTTTTGTACAAACCATCGAAAATGTCCAAGGCTTAAAAGTGGCTTGTTTAGAAGAGATTGCGTGGCGTAATGGTTGGTTGAGCAACAAAGATGTTTCCGGTTTAGCAAAGCCTATGTTAAAAAATGAGTATGGTCAGTATCTAGAGAGGCTTGTAAGAAGTGAAAGCAAATAAGACTAAACTAAACGACGTTCTGATTATTGAACCCAAAGTTTTCGAGGATGAGAGAGGCTTTTTTATGGAAAGCTTCAATCATCTAGATTTTGAAAAATTGATTGGAAGAAGGGTTCAATTTGTTCAAGATAATCACTCTAAATCAGCTAAGGGTGTACTTAGGGGGCTGCATTATCAGGTACAAAAGCCACAAGGTAAACTCGTCCGAGTTACCCAAGGGAAAGTACTTGACGTGGTGGTAGATTTACGAAGTGATTCTTCAACGTTTAGACAATGGCAATCATTTGAGTTGAGCTCTGAAAATAAGAGGCAACTATGGATTCCAGAAGGCTTTGCCCATGGCTTCTTAACATTGACCGATAATGTCGAATTTTTGTATAAAACGACTGATTACTATTCGCCAGAAAATGAACGTTCTATTGTCTGGAATGATCCAGAATTAAAAATCGACTGGCAACTCGATTCAAAAAGCTTGATCGTTTCAGACAAAGATCAAAATGGCTTGCAACTTAAAAATGCAGAGCATTTCTAAAAATAAGGTTATATAAAATGACAACGCAATTATTTGTTCCAAAGTTTCGTGTTGATGAATGTCTAGAACACGTCAAAGAATGTCTAGAAAAAGGCTGGACAGGAATGGGCTTTAAAACGGTAGAGATTGAAGAAGAGTGGAAAAAGTATACTGACTTGCCACATGCTCATTTCTTGAGTTCGGCTACAGCTGGTCTTCATCTTGCTTTTGAAGTTTTAAAGCGTAAGCATAATTGGAACGATGGTGATGAAGTTATTTCTGCTTCTTTGACATTTATTTCCACAAACCATGCGATTAAATATGCTGGTCTTGAGCCTGTTTTTGCAGATGTTGACCAATATTTATGTTTGGACCCACAAAGCATTGAAGAGAAAATTACAGATAAAACAAAGGCTGTGGTATTTGTTGGTCTTGGAGGAAATACTGGCCAATTAGAAGCTGTAGCTAAATTGTGTAAAGATAAAGGATTGGCTCTAGTTTTGGATGCTGCTCATATGGCAGGCTCAAGATTTGAAGGTAAGCATGTAGGTTATAATGCTGATGTAACTGTATTCAGCTATCAAGCCGTGAAAAATATGCCAACAGCTGATTCAGGAATGATTTGTTTCCAAGATCCTGAAGATGATGCATTGGCTCGTAAGTTGACATGGCTCGGGATCAACAAGGATACTTATGCACGAACAGCGGCACAAGGTGCATATAAATGGAAATATGATGTTGAAGACCTAGGCTTTAAATACCATGGTAATTCAATTATGGCTGGTATGGCTTTAGTTGCATTAAAATATCTTGATAACGATAATGCATATCGTCGACAATTGGCTTCTTGGTACCGAGCTGAATTGTCAAATATCGAAGGACTTGAAGTCGTTCCGATTGCACCGCGTTGTGAATCTTCTACACACTTATTGCAAATTCGAGTTAAAAATCGTGATGAACTATTAGTTACGCTAAATGAAAATGATGTTTATCCTGGAGTACATTATACGGACAACTCGGAATATAAGATGTACGAACATTGTGGTCGTTGTGAAAGAGCTCTGAAAGCGAGTGATGAAATAATATCACTTCCAATGCATATGGGTGTTAGTAAGATAGATGTAGAGAATATTTGTAAATTAGTTATCGCTAATATCTAATCGCTTGTCTGCGATCGTGCAATATATTGAATTTTCATATTTATAGGGCTGTTTATTCTGCCCTATATTAATTTAGTAAAGTAGAATTATGTACATTAATGATTTATTCAAGGTGCTCCGAGAGCATAAAGATATTTGGTGGTTCTTAAGCAAGCAAGATTTAAATAGTCAGTTTCGACGCTCTAAACTAGGATCTCTATGGCTTGTGATCAATCAGCTGAGTTTCGCTTTCGGAGCTGGTCTTATTTGGGCTGTAGTTTTCGGTATAGATCCCATAGAGTTCATACCATTTATAGCAACCGGATTCGCTGTTTGGGGTTTTATTGCCGCTTGTTTTGTTGATGGTTCGGCTGCTTTAAATATATCTCAAGGGTACATTAAACAAGTCAACTTACCATTACCTATATATTGCGCAAGAATAGTTGTGTCTAATATTGTTAGGCTTAGTATCGGACTGACTGTAGCAATGTCTGTTGTGGGACTTTTTGGCGACTTTGGATTTTATAACTTATTTACTCTAATTCCAGGGGTTGTTCTAGTACTTTTTTGTGGATTTTTTATATCGATGACATTTAGTTATCTAGGTGCAATATATAAAGATATCGGCCATGCGTTATCTAATGTCTTTCAGTTACTATTTGTGTTAACACCAGTTATCTACCCTCCAGAAATGTTAATAAAAAAAGGTCTATGGTTCGCTGTATATTTTAACCCGTTGAGTTCTTTTATTCAGGTGATTCGAGTTCCTTTGGTTGATGGTACTTTCGCAAGCGCAATTGATTATATAGTATTAAGTGTCACTTTAATTGTTTTTGTTATTTTGAGCTATAAAGTTTCTAAAAAATTTGAAAATAAGGTTGCTTATTATGTCTAGTGAAAAGTTCATAAGAATTAATGAATTGACCGTGTATTATCCTTTGATAGATGCACATTCAACTAGTATAAAGTCAATAATAACCAACATTAACAGGCCTAAGCATAATTCCGAGCACTTGGCATTAGATGATATTAATATCACTATAAATGAGGGAGAGAGAGTATGTTTGATTGGGAGGAATGGAGCTGGTAAGTCAACTCTACTTAAAACTATCGCTGGAATTTATAGTCCTGTAGTTGGAAAAATTGATATACAAGGAAAGCTATCAACTCTCTTAGATTTTGCGACAGGCTTTGAGATGGAAATGACAGGATATGATAATATTATTATACGAGGCCTACTTCTGGGAATGACTTATGAGGAGGTTCTCTCTAAAAGAGAAGAGATTGCCCAATTTGCTGACCTCGGTGACTTTATTAACCAGCCTCTTAAAACCTACTCATCAGGTATGTTTGTGCGTTTAGCATTTGCGGTAGCGACGAGTATTGAACCAGACATCCTTGTTATTGATGAAATTGTAGGGGCTGGTGATGCATCATTTACCGAAAAGGCTAACCGAAGAATGGAGGTTATGTTAGAGAAAGGTAAGATCATCGTTATGGCAACGCACTCGGATGAGTTGGCTCGAAAGTTTTGTAATAGAGGAATATGGATTGATAATGGAAGGATTACATTAGATGGTCCAGTAGAAGATGTATTAAACGCATACCACCTTAGCCATTAAGGAAAAGGTTCATGAATGTTATTATATATTCAAATTTAATTATTCCATCTGTAGCAATTGGATTAATGAAGCCCTTGTTACACTTACAAAATCAAGGCCTCATAGATGTTAAAATCTCTAAGGTTACAAGTAAGACCAAGGTTAACGAATCTGCAGATGTTGTGATATTCTGCCGTAGTCAATGTGCAATTAATTTATCTCTAGCTCGTAAATACATAAAATCCGGTAAAAAAGTCATTTATGATATCGATGATAACTTTTTTAGTATACCTGATGATAATCCTATAGGTAAGTACCATCGACACCCAGGGCGGATTTATATATTAGAAAAATTTTTATCTGAATCTAGTTTGGTTTGTGTTTATTCGGACATAATGTATAAAAAGGCATTAAAATATAATAGAAATGTAGTGCTTTCTAAAACATATTTTGACAAAACGTTGTTATCTGGCCTAACAACCGAAAAGAGTGATGTAATAAAAATTGCATTAGCGACGGGGCGGGCAGCAGACCCCTCTTTTGAAAAACCTTTAGAGTTGGCGTTGCAAAAGCTACTTGTTGAGTATCCTAAGGACAGGTTGGAGCTTCATTTCTGGAGAGAGCCTTACCCACTAATAAAGAAATTTGAGAATGTTAAATGGAACTCTGCTACCCCAAACTATGAAGAGTTTATACGTGGCTTTTATCGAAAAGGGTTTGACATTGGACTAGCTCCAATAGGTTGTGGTGAGTTTTTTAATTCAAAAACTAATAACAAGTATCGTGAGTATGGTGGTTGCTCTGTAGCTGGGGTTTATAGCGATATGCCATTATATAATACCTGTGTAAAAGATGGTTTTAACGGCGTTTTGGTTAGAAATGATGAAGTTAGTTGGTATTCTGGAATAAAGAAACTAATCGAAAGCCAGAAGCTTAGAGACCATGTAGCTCAAAATGCAAAGTCTGATATAAACGAAAACTATAATTTTAATGCTATTTGTGATAGCAAAATGTTGCAGCTTGATACATTGAATTGTGAAAGCAATCCGAAAGTTTTGGTTTCTGATGACAACTTTAGGGATGTTAAAGTATGTAGCCTTTCTAATGATAATTTCTCTATAAATAAGGTCTATGAAGAGCTAGTTGGACTGGGTTTTACAGCAACTGAATACGATCTTGTTTTACATGGAAATTGTGATGATCGTATTGTTTTTCTTACTGAAGATATGACTAGAAATAGTGAAGAATTTCTCAGATTTAATGATTTTTTGATTATTGAATTTCAGAGTAATAATGTATATTCTTTATGCTCAAAACTCAAAAGGAAATGGCTTTTTGAGTTGAATCCTAATCAAAATTTTGGGAACGAGTTAATCTACTTTTGTTATCATCTTGCCGATGAGTATGGCGTTCTAGGTAAGTTAAATGTTAACGCCAAGTTAAAGGTTTTTACTGATCGGATACTCTATTTTTTGATGAAACTTATAAGGAAGCTCGGTGGGGTTTTTATAAGTGTTTCTTCTTCTTTAAAGTATCGATTAATATCCACTTGGTTTTATTACAAATTTAATTATTTTAAAAGAATGTAGTGGGGTAATTATGATAATGAAGTTAGTCGAATTGAATGAAGAGCATTTAGAGTTTTTGAGAAACTTAAGAAATTCAGATTATGTATCAAAGAATCTTATTTCTAATAATGTCATTACAAAAGAAATGCAAAAGATTTGGTTTGATAAGCTAATTAATGATAAAAGCCGGATTTATTTTGTTGTTATTATGGACAATAATCCTATAGGGTGCCTGTCATTTAGTCATTCATCGGAAGGTTGTGGAGAGTGGGGGCTTTTTTTATCAGAGGATAACTCCTGGCCTGGTACTGCTGTACTTCTAGAAGTTATTGCTTTAGACTTCGCATTCGAATTTTTTAATATATCACGTCTAAAGGCTGAAGTTTTACCTCATAATAAAGTCGCTATTCGTTTACATAATATGTTCAAGTACAAATGTTTGGAAGAGCGCAATGTTGTTGATGGAAAAGAATTATTAGTATTTGAATATGCAAAGTTAGATTGGGAAAAGAATAGAAAGGATATTGTTAGAAAGATCCCTAAATCTTTTATTGGAGTATTGGATAATGTGACATTATCTAACATTTTTGGTGATTTAATTTTTAATTATTAAGGTTTAAAAAATGGAAAAGTATCTAGATATTATTTTGTCAACTCTTAAAGAGATCTCTGAAGAAGATGACAACGAAATGTTAAAAAATGCAAATGCAAAAACCAAATTATTTGGAGCGAATGGTGCTCTAGATAGCGTTGGCATCGTTTTTCTTATTTCTGAATTGGAAGAAAAGATTGAAGATGAGTTTGACGTTCAAATTATGTTAGCTGATGATAAGGCTATGAGTGGAGTTACTTCTCCTTTTCGTAATGTTGAATCTCTAGCAAAGTATATTGATTCATTAATAGACTGAGGTTAATACTGATGAATATTTTGATTACAGGGACTAGAAAAGGTTTAGGCTATTACTTAGCGAATTATTACCTAGAAAAAGGCATGAATGTAATCGGTTGTAGTCGAGGTGAAAGCTCCATAAATCATCCTTGCTACACTCATTTCTCTCTAGATATTAGTGATGAAGACGGTGTGATTAAAATGATGCGTGCGATTCGGAAGCAATTTAGAACGCTAGATGTTTTGATCAATAATGCAGGAATGGCATCAATGAACCACTTATTGACTACTCCCAAAGAAGCAGTTGTTCGATTATTGAATACAAATGTTGTGGGTACGTTTTTAGTTTCGAGAGAAGCTTCAAAAATTATGATGAAAAGCAAAAAGGGTTCTATAGTAAACTATTCAACCGTAGCGGTGCCTTTAGACTTAGAGGGCGAAGCAGTCTATGCTGCAAGTAAATCTGCTGTTGAGTCATTGACGAGAGTATCATCCAAAGAATTAGCCCCATATGGTATTCGAGTAAATGCTATTGGTCCGACTCCTATCCCTACTGATCTTATCAAAGCTGTACCTAAGAACAAAATAGACGAGTTGATAAATGAGCAAGCAATAAAGCGTATGGGTAAAGAGTCAGATGTTTCAAATGTGATTGACTTTTTCATTTCGCCAGATAGCGACTTTATAACTGGGCAGGTTATATACTTGGGAGGAGTATTTAAATAATGGAGTATCTAGATAATTTATCATTATATGAGTCAGAGCCCGCGTTAGTGTTTGGCCATGAGACTTACAGTTATCGCGATTTATTGAATAATATCGATTATTGGGATGGTAAGGTTTCTAATATAAACCCTGGTAGTATTGTTTATATTATAGGAGATTATTCCTTTAATGCTATTTCATTATTCTTTAGTTTGGCAAAAATAAAAGCTATTGTTATCCCTGTTGTATCCGAAAATGAAGAAGAGATAGAGAAAAGAATTTCAGTATTAAAGCCTAATTATATTATAAATATTCGAAAAGGCGCCCCAGATACTGAATTGATTTCTAATGAGTTGACTCAATTTGAGCTGATTGATGATATTAGAAAATCGAATAAATCTGGCTTGGTTTTATTCAGTAGCGGTAGTACTGGGAAGCCGAAAGCCATGTTACATGATCTCGATAACTTACTAGCAACCTTTATGGGAAAAAGAAGGAAGAAGTTATCAATTATGGTTTTTTTGATGTTTGATCATATAGGTGGGCTAAACACTCTTTTGAATTCGTTGGCTATGGGGGCTAAGTTAGTTATACCTTCTAAACGTGAACCTGAGTATGTTGGAAAACTGATTGAAGATCAGAAAGTCAACCTTTTGCCAGCTTCTCCGACTTTTTTAAATATGATGCTTATGGCTAATGTTCCAAACAACTTCGACTTAAAAAGTTTAAGAATGATTACATATGGTACAGAAGCTATGCCCAAGAGCCTTTTGGCGAGAATTCAAAAGTTTATGCCTAAAGTCAAACTTTTGCAGACTTTTGGAACCAGCGAAACTGGAATCGCTCAAACTTCTAGTCGTTCATCAAGCAGTTTAGATATTAAGTTTGACGATCCAAACCAAGAAATCAAAGTTGTTAATGGTGAGCTTTGGATTCGCAGTAAAACGAAAATTCTTGGTTATTTGAATTCGGATATGGAATCTTTTTCTGATGACGGTTGGTTTAAAACAGGTGACTTAGTTGAAGAGTCTGGTGATGGCTTTTTCAAAATTATAGGCAGAGCTAAAGAAGTAATTAATGTTGGTGGCGAGAAGGTATTACCAGCAGAGGTTGAATCTGTAGTATTAGAAGTTCCTTGTGTTAAAGATTGTGTCGCTTATGCTGCACCGAACGCAATCACTGGTCAGACAGTTGTCGTCAATATTGTTTTGAATTCAGATTCAATAGAAGAGAAGGAAGCTAAAAAGGAAATAAGGAAGCACTGTAAAGCAAAATTAGATAGTTATAAGACTCCTACAAAGATAAAATTTGAGGATAATATGGGTATCAATGAGCGCTTTAAAAAAGTACGTTTAGATAAATATAAGTAAAGAGTAAAATGAATACAGTCTACGCCGTCTACATTGTTTTTAACCCTGATCTTTCTCGCTTGAAAAAATCTGTATTAGGAGCGCTTGAACAAGTCGATAAGGTCATTATCTATATGAATTCCTATATAGATGAAGATAATGTTGTTAATTCTGATAGAGTGGAGTTTATTGGATGTTGTAACAATGATGGCGTATCTGGTATGAATGCTGCTATAAGTTGGGCTCTTGATGATGGGGCTGATTACGTTGTAATACAGGATCAGGACAGTTTATTACCAAAAAACTACATTTCTGATTCTCTGCCTCATATCGTAAATAGTTTGACTGTTGTAGCTCCTCAGTTTTATGATAAAGAGAGGTCAAGGCCTTCGAATTATAACAAGAGTAAGTTTCAACCTATTGAAGGTTTTGAGAGTACGAAATTTGTTATCGGCTCAGGAATGTTACTTTCACGAGGTGTTATTAATATCTGTGGTCTTTTTGAAGGGAAGTTTTTTTTAGATTGTGTTGATATCGAATATTGTTTTAGGTTGAATTATTACAAAATTCCAATTTATGTCAATAAGAACGCTGTTATGGAACACTCAATTGGTGATGATTGTTTAATTTTGTTTGGGATTAAATTCTCGCTTCATTCTCCATTTAGACATTATCTATATTATAAAAATTCGTTATCTTTAATTTCGAGAGGTTACACGCCATTGCTATGGAAGGTTAAACAGACATTAAAAATTACTCTTCAATGGCTTATTTACACTGTCTTCTCCAAAGACAAGTTGCCAAATTTTAAGGCGTTTCCTTTAGCGTTTATTGACTTTATCTTTAAGAAAGACCCTTTGGATAGATTGAAATTATTTTAATAAAATACAATGATTTTTTAGAAAATAAAAATAGGATATAATTCGTATGAAAATACTAGACGTGGGGTGTGGTCAAAAAAAACTTCCAGGATCAATTGGTATTGACTTCTCTCCAATGTCGGATGCTGACATTGTATTGAATTTGAACGAGGAAATGCTTCCCTTTGATGATAACGAAATAGACTATATATATTCATCTCATTGTATGGAGCATTTAACTAAAGACGGGTTTTTAAGTGTTATCTCTGAAGTGTATAGAGTATTGAAGCCTACAGGTACGTTTTTTTTGACAGTTCCCTACTTTTTGACCACTGCTAATTTAGCTAATACTTTTCACAATAATCAAATTTGTTTCAATGAGCACACATTTAGGTTCTTTTCATCTGATGCAAAAACAACTGCCCTTCCACCTAAAGATTACGAAACACCATCTTGTCCTCAGTGGGGATTGCGTTATTCTGCAAACTCTGAACTTAATGTGGAATTTTCAACTGAATATATCCACTTTCACTATTTCTCCGAATTCGCTAGCTTGAGTGATAGTGAAAAATCTGAAGCTAGAAATAGCAGGCTTAATGTTGTTGATCAGATTTCCTATTTGTTGAAACCAGTAAAACCATTACCTAGGCGAGTGGAGACGGCACCGATTGAAACTGGTAGCCCGACTGAATTTCTCAAAGAGCAAATCACATACCTTCAAGAGCAGGTCGCTTTTTTGAAGAAGAGAGATTTAAAATCATACGTTGTTAATGATTTTTGGTCTTCAGTTGTTGATGAGAGCGGAAATATCGAACTTCAGGATAGTGGGGTTGTTTTTGTTTCTGGGCTACTTATTCCAGTTTATGAAGTTATAAGTGTTTTCGATAATATTATTCAACATAACCAAAAAGTTATAGATAGCATATTAGAATAGTCATAGTAGTTCGGACTTGCAGAGGTTGTTTTGACGAAAGTTGTTTATGTAATTAACGTAGATTGGTATTTTCGCCTTCATTGGCTAGAACGAGCGGAGCATTTTAAGTCTTTAGGTTTTGATATACATATTGTTACCAGTTTTTCAAATGATGATATTAAAAATGAATTGGCATCTAAAGGTTTTATTTGTCATCAGCTATCTGTTAAGAGAAAAAGTGTTAATGTTTTTCGAGAGATCGGCAGTCTTTTTCGCCTTAAAAGAATATTAGATGAAATTGAGCCTGAATTGATACACTGTGTGACAATTAAACCTAATATATATGCGGGTTTGTTAAATAGATTATTTTTTAATAAACCGATAATCTATAGTGTAACTGGGTTA